>CALCID010000091.1 GCA_937907535.1 uncultured bacterium
GGACCTGGCGCTCACGGCGATCGATGCGCCGGAGGCAGCCACGCGGGGTGGCGTGGTGGAGATCCGTGTCACGCTGTCGAACCTCGGTGGGGTCGAGGTCGAAGACTTGGTGACGATCACGCTGCGTGACGGCGCCGACCAGGTCATCGGCACGGCGGAGGTCGAGGGGCTGGCCGCGGGCGCGTCGGTGGAGCGGGTCTTCGCGTGGGACACGAAGGATGCGCCGCTCGGTGAGAACACGCTGACGGCGAGCCACGACTTCAGCGATGACGAGGCCGACAACGACCGGGCGACGGTGGTGATTCGGTTGGAGGAGGAGGTGCCGCCTCCGCCGCCGCCAGCGCCGCCGATGCACACCTTCAGCGACGACTTCGCGGGGGGCGCCCTGGACGGGAGCCGTTGGGAGATCGTCGAAGGTCCGGAGCGCATTACGGTGGACAACCGGTTGGAGATCGGGGTCGCACCGAACACGCTCGAAGCAGCGTACATACGGTCGGTGGAAGCGTTCGACTTCACCGGGAGCTATGGGTTCGTCGAGGTCAGCGAGGTCGCCCGCGGGTCGAACACCCTCGAGACCACGTTGCTCATCGGCACGAAGGATCTCGGCCAGTACGTCGCGATCGCGAGTTACAGCGGCCGGCTCTCCGCGTGGGAGCAGTGGGACGGTAGCAACTTCTTCCGCATCGGCAGCGAGATCACGCTGAACATGACGAACCACCGGTTCCGCCGGATGCGCGAGAGCGGTGGGACGGTGTACTTCGAGACGTCGCCGGATGGCGCATCCTGGACCACGCGCTGGCAGGTCCAGCACCAGTTCGACGACCCGACGCGGCTGCACCTCTTCATCGTCGTATCGTCGTGGGATACGCCTCCACAGGACCCGACGCCGGCCTACTTCGAAGGTTTCAATACGACGATCCCTGCCTCGCCCCGTGGGCTCACGGCCACGGTCGCTTCCCCGGGCACGATCGAGATCGCGTGGGAAGACCGGTCCGTCAACGAGGCGGGCTTCATCATCGAGCGGCGTACCGCCTCGGGCGGCGGGTTCGCCGAGATCGCTGTGATCGACGCGAACGCAACGTCGTACACGGACATCGGTCTGCCGCCGTCGACGACCTTCGAGTACCGCGTGCGGGCTTACAACGCCAGCGGTGTGAGCGCGCCCAGCGCCGCCGCATCGGCCACCACATTGGACCCGCCGTCGACGACTCCGCCGATCGCCGACCTTTCCGACGCGTTCATCGGGTCGGGCATCGATGGCAGCCGCTGGACGGTCTACGGCCCCGCGGGCTGGGTCGCGCAGGACGGCCGCCTCACGATCACGCCCGCGCCGGGCGCGAGCGGATTCGCAGGGGTTCGCTCCGTGCTGCCGCACACGGTGACCGGCAGTTCCGTTTACACGGAGATCAGCCAGGTGGCCGGCGGCTCGGCGGCGGTCGAGACGTATCTGCGCGTCACGAGCGAGGCCGGGGATGACTACGTGCAGATCGGCGTCTCGGACGGACAGCTGATCGCCCGCTACCGCTGGAACGGCGGTACGGTGAGCACGGCCGGTTCGCCGGTCCCGTACAGCCCGGCCGAGCACCGCTTCCTGCGACTCCGGGAGGATGGCGGCACCATCTACTTCGAGACCTCGGCCACCGGCGCAGCGTGGTCCGCGCGCTGGAGCACGGCGAACCAATTCTCCACGCCCTCGCTCCTCTATGCGGAGATCGGGGCCGGGGCGCAGGGAGGGACGGGCGCCAGCCCGACGCCGGCGTACTTCGAGGGCATCAACACGTTGATCCCGGCCACGCCGCGCAATCTGGCGGTAGTCGCTGTCGGAGAGACCCGGATCGACCTCTCCTGGGACGACGTGGCGGTGAACGAGTCCGGGTACAGCATCGAGCGGCGCTCCGGCGACGACTTCACCCAGATCGCCACGGTGGGCCCGAACGTCACCACGTTCCAGGACCTGACGGTGCACCCGGCCCGGAGCTACGAGTACCGCGTCCGCGCGATCGGTGAGCAGGGCGCCAGTGGCTACACGAATGTGGCCCAGGCCACGACGCCGGGTACGCCGGGCGCTCAGTACTCCTGGTCCGCGGCCGACTATGCGGACGGCACGCCGCTCACGAGCGCCGGTTGGACCGTGCGCCTCAACGACGCCGGCTGGGCCGTCCGTACGGTGGACGGCGTAAAGGTGGCGAGGCTGGAGAGCATCAAGGGCGTGGGTACGTCCGAGCACATCACCCTGGATGCGGTCGACGAGGACCCGTACCGCTATGACGTCGAGATTCTCCTCGGCGGCGTGCGCCTCGACCGCGTCGGCGGCAGTGATTACCTGATCCTCGATGTGGTCGGCCGCTACCGCCAGAACGGGAGCTCGCGCGAGTACTACGGCGTCGGACACGTATACGACGCGGCCGCGAACCTGCAAGGGAACGTCCAGTACATCTGGGCGATGAACGGGAACGCGGATCTCCTCGCTCCGCCCGAGATCTCCGACTGGACCCCGACCACCCGTGGCTTCATGCTCATCCGCATTACGGGGAACGTGATCCGCGGGAAGGTCTGGACGGGCTCCGTGGAGGACGAGCCCGCGGCGTGGACGTTCGAGAGCACGAACAACGTGATCTCGGGGCTCGGGAGCGTGGGCGTCCACTTCATTGGCCGTCCGTCGGACCGACCGACATTCGAGTACGTGACGGTGGGTACCGGCGGGAAACCGGCGCCGCGCCACCCGTTCTGATCGACCCGGGCAGGGGATCACGCTCCGGCGGGGATCGGCCGCTCGAACCATCGACCGGGCGGCCGGCCTCCGCCGGTTCGTGTGTCGGGAGAGCCGACCCACCATTGACCACGCGGCATTCGCGGGATCGTGCGCCTGCGGGCCGTGGCCGCGCTCGCGCAGACTCGGGTGTAACAGTGCCGAGTCGAGCGACGCGGCGCCGGCGGCGAGCGTGGTTCGTGCGCCGGTCCACGCCCTGTCTCGTACCGACTGCATCGACTCATGAGCATCTTGTGTTATGCACTGTGCGTAACGCAGAATGCATAACGCATGACGCGTAACACGTGGCGCAAGACTTACGACGTACAACGTGTGACGGATGAGGAGGTGTCTCTCGGGCGGCAAGTCCTGGAGGGCCCAATTGACGAGGAAGAGGATGACCAGCACCGGCGAGCCGCGTGTTCCGTTTCAGTACGGCCGGGAGCTGGATGCCGGGGAACTCGTCGACCGCGAACGCGAGCTGACGGAGATCGCGGCCACGATCCGGAACCGGGGCAAACTCTTCTTGATCGGGCCCCGTAGGTACGGCAAGACCTCGCTCCTGGCCGTGGCGGCCGAGCGGGCGAGGCAGGCGGGCGTTCTCGTCCTGCGGTACGACGCGGAGCGTTACGAAACCCTGGACCTCCTCGCGCAGGCGCTCCTCACCGGGGCCGCGCGCGGCCTCAAGGGACCGTTGGAAAGGGTCGTCGGATCCGTCGGGAAAGCGGCGGCACGGCTGCGGCCGGAGCTATCGGTTGCGCCCGACGGTTCGGTGACCGTTGCGCTGGGGGTATCCGGTACGGACCGCGGCGAGCTCGTGCTGTTGGCGGACGCACTGGACGCGATAGAGCGGCTCGCCGAGGAGGCGGACCGGGACGTGGTGGTGATGCTCGATGAAGTCCAGCAGGTGGTGGTGGAGCACGGACTCGAGGCAGAGCGCCAGCTCCGCTCCACCGTGCAGCGGCATCAGCGGGTCGCATACGTATTCGCGGGGTCGGACACGCGGCTCCTGACCGCGATGACGTCCGACCCGGCGCGACCGTTCTATCGTCTTGGCGCTCGTCTGTTCATCGGTGAGATCCCGCGCGAGGACTTCCTCGAGTTTCTCGAGCGCGGCTTCGCGTCAGGCCGGTTACGGGTGGAACCAGGTGCGTGTGAGCGGATCCTGGAGCGGGCGGAGGATGTGCCCTACAATGTGCAGCGCCTCGCATACGCATGCTGGGAATCGCTGCGCAGTGGGGAGACCGCCAGTCTCTCAGCCGCGGCCGTCGATCGCGTGCTCGAGCGCGTGGTGCGGCAGGAGGACCCCGCGTACACGCAGGTCTGGACGTCGTTGAGCCGCAACCAGAAGAAGGCGCTGAAACTCGTGATCGAGCTCGGCGGGGAGCGATTGTTCTCGGCGGACGCCGGGCGGCGATCCGGGATCGGGCCATCGGCGCTCCAGAGAGCGCTGGATGCCCTCGAGAATCGGCACCTCGTTCGGCAGGAGCCGGCCGCCGGCAAGTCTCGCTACCGCCTCGTGGACCCGTTCATGGCAGTATGGCTCGAACTCGCCCAGGCGCTTTGATCGGAATTGCGATCGTCGTCGTGGTCGTGATCGTCGCGGCGTTCGTCGTGGCGCGCGCCACGGGCGCGCCCTCCCACGATCGGGACTGGATCGAGGCGCAGTCGAGGCTCCCCCGCACCGAGCGGGATGGGGACGTGGTCACCATCACGAACGTCCGCAACTTTCGCTGGCGTACGGACGATGATTACGATGCGCGTTGGGAGACGCGGAGTTACGACCTCTCGCAGATCCGGAGGGTCTGGTTCGGCCTCGCGTCTTTCGGCGGCAGGTGGCGGGGGCCGGCGCACGCGTTCCTTTCATTCGAGTTCGCGGATTCGCAATTCGTGGTCATCTCCGTCGAGGCCCGGCGGGAGAAGGGCGAATCCTACGGGGCGTTGGCGGGGCTCCTGAACCGGTTCGAAGTGATCTACGTGATCGGGGATGAGCGCGACGTGATCGGGCTGCGGACCCATGTCTGGCAAGACCCCGTGCGGCTCTACCCGATCGCGACCACGCCCGACCGGGTGCGCGCCGTGTTCCTCGCCTTGCTCGATCGGGCAGACGAGGTACACGACCGGCCGGAGTTCTACAACACGTTCATCCACAACTGCCTGAGCGCCCTGCTGCACGCGGCGAACGCGGCCCGGGTCGAGCCGATCCGCTTCGGGCTCGACGTCATGCTCCCCGGCTATTCGGACCGGCGCCTGCACCGGCTCGGGCTGATGGACACGCGGCTGACGCTGGCGAGCGCCCGGGACGCGTTCCTGGTGGACGCAACGGGCGTTTCGCTCACGGACGAGGACTTCTCGATTCGGATCAGGGATCGGTTCCCGAGGTGAGAGGCGGAGCCGGTCCGGTGGCAACGCGGCGCGGTCGGATGTATGTCATTGGAGGCCCGTGCCGCCAATGACCGGCCCCACGGAGGATCGGCGGGGCACGCGCCGATCCGGGGTTGTCATGGTCCTGCGTTCGGGCTCCGCATCCGACGTATTCCGCGTCGTCCGCACCCCTCCACCCGCTGCTGCTCCCCAACACAGCCGGCACATAGCCATGGTCGCGAGCGGTCCGCGCGACCGGCGGAGGCGTTCTCAGAGGGAGTTGCAGGAATCGGTCGTCAGCACGCCGGGCCGTCAGGCGGTCGCGCCGGACCGGTCACCGGCTCATGCCGCCAGCTTCTGCTCGATCCCGGCGACGCGCTCGATGAGCACACGGAAGCGCTGGCGTACCTCGTCGCCCAGGTCATCGACGCGCCCGCTGAGTCCGACCACCGTGTGTTCCAGACTACCGAGGCGCTCGTCCAATCGGTCGATCCGGCCGCCCAGGCGACGCTCGAGCCCTTCCACCCTCTCGTCCACCAGCCCTAGTTGCGCGCCCAGGGCATGGACCTCCCCCGAGAGCTGCTCGAACTCACCGCGCAAGGTGGCCATCTCGTGCGTGAGTCGGGCCTCGAACCTGTCGATGCGCAGCTCCAGCGTGCGGAACCGCTGATCCACGGAGATGAACTTCTCGGAGAACTCCGTGTGCATCGCCTCGACCCGGTGCTGGAGCCCGCCCAGCCGTTGTTCCAAACGGTCCATGCGCTGCCCGAGCGTGTCCATGCGTTGCTCGAGCGTGTCCATGCGTTGCTCGAGCGTGTGCATGCGCTGCTCGAGCGAGTCCATGCGTTGTTCCTGAGCATCCATGCGTTGCTCGAGGCGGTCGAAGCGCTCGTTGATCGCCTGGAACTGCCGGGACAGCATGGCGGCGAGGCGATCGAGCTTCTCGTCGAAGCTGGATTCGAGGCGAGCGATCGCGGCTTCGAGCTGCTCGAACCGGGTGCGGGTCTCGTGGTCCATGCCACCAAGATGCACCCGGGGTCGGGGCGGCGCCATAGCGGGTTGGGCGACGCGGCGGGTGGTCGGCACCGGGCGGTTGCCGCGCCGTCGTCGCCCGAGCCGTGTACTGGGCCTTCGGGCGGATGTGGTGTGTCCGCGCGCGCCGAGCAGCCCGGGTGGCAACCACCCGCCCGTGCCGATGCAGACGGCCGTGATCGGCCGATCACGCCGGGAGCCCATCGCGTGGCATCCCCGTTACATGTTGCGCGCCAACAGGAACCGCAGGGGCTCGCCTTGCTCCGGGACGGACATGCGGCCAGATTCAGGCACGCACAACCTACACCCCGAGCCTCGCACTATGGAATCACCGCGTTACATCAAGACGCCGATCCTCGCTCTGTTGCTCATCGCGTTGTCGGGCGGCGAGATCGCGGCCCAGGACGCGGCCGCCCAGCGCGAAGCCGCCCGCGCCACGCTCCCGGAAGGAGAGCCGGCGTGGCTGCGCTACCCGGCGATCTCGCCGGACGGCAAGACCATCGTCTTCACGTACCAGGGTGATCTCTGGCGCGTCCCGGCCGAGGGCGGCGAGGCGGTCCGCCTGACGACGCACCCTGCGCACGACTACCGGCCGGTCTGGAGCCCGGATGGCGAATACATCGCGTTCGCGAGCGACCGCTACGGGAACTTCCAGATCTACATCATGCCGGCTCGCGGCGGCGAGCCGCGGCGCCTGACGTTCCATTCCGCGAACGAGACCCCATATGCGTTCACGCCCGACGGGAAGTACGTGATCTTCGGCGCGGCGCGCCTCGACGACGCCGCGAATCGCCAGTTCCCGTCGAACGCGCTCCCCGAGCTGTACATGGTCCCGGTGACCGGCGGCCGGGTCGTGCAGCTCACCACGCTCCCCGCCGAGGACGTATCCGTGAGCCCGGACGGCCGCTACCTGGTCTACCATGACCGAAAGGGCGGGGAGAACGAATGGAGGAAGTACCAGAAGTCCTCCATCACGCGGGACATCTGGGTCTGGGACCGGCAGGCCGACACGCACCGGCTGCTGACCGCGCCGAACGTCGAGGACCGCAGCCCGGTCCTCGTCCGGCGCACGAGCGGCAGCGGGGAGGATGGGTACGACGTCTACTACCTGAGCGAGGCGAGCGGATCGTTCAACGTGCATCGCATGCCCCTCTCCGGCGGGGAGTCGACGCAGGTGACCCGATTCCGCGGCGCGCCGGTCCGCTTCCTCTCCGCGGCCAACGACGGGACGCTCGCGTTCGGCCACGACGGGCTGATCTACACCCTCGCGCCGGGCGCCACGGAGCCGCGGCGCGTGCCGATCCGGCTCGCCTCCGACTGGAAGGCGAACGACGAGCGGGTGATCTCGTTCAGCGGCGGGATCGGCGAATATTCGCTGTCGCCCAACGGCAAGGAGTTCGCGTTCATCTACCGGGGCGAGGTCTTCGTATCCAGCATCGAGGCGGGGACCACGAAGCGCATCACGAAGACGCCGGCCCGGGAGACGAGCGTGCACTTCACGGACGGTGGCAACGCCATCGTCTACGCGTCGGAGCGCGACGGCCGCTGGGGGATCTACGAAGCCCGCCGCGTCCGCGCCGAGGAGCCGTACTTCTTCGCGTCGACGTTGGTCGAGGAGCGCCCCGTGGTGGTCAACGACCGCCAGAACTCCCAGCCGCTCCCGTCGCCGGACGGCAAACGCCTGGCGTACATCGAGGATCGGCACACCCTCAAGGTGCTGGACCGGGAATCGGGCCGTACGGTCACGCTGCTCACGTCCGAGCACCTCTTCGAGGGCGGCCAGTTCGAGTGGAGTCCGGACGGGCGCTGGATGCTCTTCACCTGGGCGGTGCCCGGGCGCGCGGCCCGTGACATCGGCGTTGTCCGCACGGACGGTTCCGGCGAGATCATCAACCTGACCCAGAGCGGCTTCAACGACAGCGGCGCGCAGTGGATCCTGGGCGGCGAGGCCATGATCTGGCGGAGCAACCGGGACGGCCTGCGGAGCTGGCAGACCACCGGGAACAGCGAGGCGGACGTCTACGCCATGTTCTTCACCCAGAAGGCCTACGATGAATTCCAGCTCACGAAGGAGGAACTGGAGCTGCGTCGCGAGGCCCGGGGCGAGAACTCGGGGGACAGGAACGGTCGCGGCAAGGAGTCGTCCGCTGCCGACAAGCCGCTCGAGCTCGACTTCGAAGGAGCCCGGGACCGGCGGGTGCGTCTCACGATCCACTCGTCCTCGCTGGGTGGGTACCTGGTCAGCAAGGATGGCGAGCACCTCTACTACCTGGCTCGCTTCGAGCGCGGGCTGAACCTCTGGTCGACGAACCTCCGGACCCGCGAGACGCGGCAGGTCCTGACGCTCAACGCGAACAGCGCGAGCATGCGGTGGAACGACAAACAGGACCGCATCTTCCTCGTGGCGAACGGGAACGCGTCGATCGTGAACCCGAGCAACTGGAGCCGGACGAACATCAACGTCCGTGGCGAGATGGTGGTGAGCTCCCAGGAGGAGCGGGCCGCCATGTTCGACCAGATGTGGCGGCGCGTGCGGGACGCGTTCTACACCCGCACCTTCCACGGCGCGGACTGGGACGCGGTGCGCGGGATGTACGAGAAGTTCCTGCCCCACATCGGGAACAACCACGAGTTCGCGGAGCTGTTGAGCGAGACGCTCGGCGAGCTGAACGTCAGCCACTCGGGCGCGAGCTATTCGCAGTCGTCGCCGGACGATGATGCCACCGCATCTCTCGGGATCTTCTACGACCAGTCCGAAGCCGCGGCGGAGATGGAGGGCGTGCGCATCGTCGAGGTCATGAAGGGCGGGCCGCTGGACAAGGCCGGGCTCGATGTTCGGCCCGGCGCGGTGATCCTGGCCATTGATGGCGAAGCCCTGACCCCGGCGGTCGACATGGCGCGGCTCCTCAACCGCAAGGCCGGGAAGAACGTGCTTCTCAGGATGCGGGACCCGGCGGAGCAGGGCGGGCGCATCCGGGAGATCGTCGTGAAGCCCATTACGCTGGCGGAGGAGGGCCGACTCCGGTACGAGCGCTGGGTCGAGCGGAACCGGCAGGACATCGAGCGGTTGAGCGGCGGCCGACTCGGGTACGTCCACGTCCAGGGGATGAACGACCGGGCCTACCGTTCCACCTTCGAAGAGGTGATGGGCCGGCACTTCCACAAGGAGGGGCTGGTCGTGGACACGAGGTTCAACCCTGGCGGGGACCTGGTGGCGGACCTGGAGATGTTCTTCAGCGGCCGGCGCTTCTTCGACTACACCACGGACGACCGGAGCAGCGGCTACGAGCCGAACTTCCGCTGGACGCGGCCGACCGTGACGCTCGCGGCCGAGGGGAACTATTCCGACGGCCACTGCTTCGCCTGGGCGTACAAGACGATGGGGATCGGTCCGCTGATCGGTATGCCCGTCCCCGGGACGTGCACGTTCGGCGGGGGCAACCAGCTCTACGACGGGCTCCGCTTCGGCGTACCGGCCCGGGGCGTCAAGGATGCAACGACCGGCCGTTTCCTCGAGAACTGGCAGACGGAGCCGGACATCCTGGTGCGCAACGAGCCCGGCGCTGTGGACCGCGGCCGGGATCAGCAGCTCGAGCGGGCGGTGCAGGAACTCCTGCGGCTGATTGACAGCCGGAAGGTGAGCAGCGAGGCGTCGTCGGCGGGTTGGCAGTAGTGACGGGCCGGGCCTTGGAACCTGGAGGATCGTTCCGAGGCCCCGCTCTCCTTCGTCCCCGGACCTGCCGGGCATGTAGACGTTCAGCGCCCTGGGGCGGCGGCGCGATACCACCCACGCCGGCCCGTTCCTGGGGCGCTTTCCGTCTTTCCTGGGAGACCGGTCGGCGTTCCGATCCCGGCGCGGGTTGGCTGCGGTGGTGGCTGATCCGGGGAAAAGGCGTTGACGCCGGGGATGGGATGGACGGCATCGCGGCGGCCTGCGCCCCGACGGGGAGCCGGAGCGCAGGCGCTGCGGTGACTACCTGCCGCGCTCGCCCCCGCTGCCCCGCCGGCCGTCGAGGGCGAAGGCGCCGGGACCGGCCGCGGCGAGGAAGAGGTAGATGAAAGCGTACAGGAGCGCGAGCTCGCCGCGGTTCTGGATCGGCACGAGCCCCATCGGGATGTGCGCGATCACATAGGCGGCGACCATCTCGAGGAAGAGGATCAGGGCGACCGGGCGAGTGAAGAGCCCGAGCACGATGAGCAACCCGCCGAAGGTCTCGAGTATCCCGGCGACGCCCATTTGCGAGACGAGCTCGACCTGCGTGCCGCCTAGCCAACCGAACAGCTTCTGGACGCCGTGCTGCATGAACAGCAGACCTGTGGCGATCCTCAGGATGCCATGGGTGACTTCCACGAGTCTCGGCGAGGTGGGCATCATCGCGGTCCTCCGGTTGTGAGGTAAGTGTTGCCCAGCGTTGCGCAGCACTCCTGGCGCCCCCGGCCGCGCGGGGTCGCTGCCGAACGTTTCCCTGTGGTCGCCGCCGATCGGCCGGGGTCTACCTTTCTCACTGTCGCAATGGCGCCATGATGGCGGGTTTTTTCGGGGGGCGCAATGGTCTTGTCGGCGCGCTGACGGCGCAATGGAATGCACACGTTTCCCCGCGGCGCGGCACGAAACGGGAAAAGCGCTGAAAATGAGATGACGACCGTGCACCGCGCCCCGGTCGTGGATGGCCGGGCGGTGGCGGCCGGACCGCCCGGCGCACATCGTGCACGGCCCGACAGCCGTTCGGGGGCGCCCGCCGCCACGACGAGGATCACCGCGGACCGGAAAGCGGGACGCAGTGATTGGAGGCCATCGGGTCCGCGGTGCGGTGCCGACTCACGAGATCCTGCGTAAGGCCAGAGGTGGCAGTCCGCCATGCGACGGCCGCTGAACGGCGCGCGGGGAAGGCAGGGGGCTACGGTATGACTGCGACCTGGGCACAGGCGGATGCGAGCGGCCGGACGGCTGCGGTGTTCCTGACCGGAACCGCGAATCCGCGGCTGGCGGAGGCCATTGCGGCCGAGCTCGGGGTGAGCCTGAGCGCCCGCACGGTGGAGCGTTTCCCGGACGGGGAGGTGTCGGTCGGGATCCGGGAGCCGGTGCGGGATCGGGACGTCGTCATCGTGCAGCCGACATCGCCGCCCGTAGACCAGCACCTGATGGAACTCCTGGCGTTGGCGGACGCCGCGCGGCGCGCCGGTGCACGTCGGATCAGCGCGGTCGTGCCCTATTTCGGGTACGCGCGTTCCGACGCCAGCCACGGTCGCCGCGAGCCGGTCCTCGCCCGCCTCGTCGCGGAGCTCATCCAGACGGTCGGGGTGGACGAGGTGGTCACGGTGGATCCGCACAGTAGCCAGCTCGAGGGGTTCTTCCGCATCCCGCTGTACGCCCTGACCGCCGTGCCGGTGCTCGCGGCGGCGGTTCGGCCTCTGGTCGCCGACGATGCGGTGGTGGTCTCGCCGGACGCCGGACGCGTCCACGTGGCGGGCCGCTATGCCGAGGAGCTCGGCACCGGGCTCGTCGTCCTGCACAAGCGACGGTTGAGCGGGACCGAAGTGGAGGCCACCGGCCTCCTCGGCGATGTCCGGGATCGCCAGTGCATCCTGATCGATGACATGATCTCGACCGGCGGCACCATGGTGGAGGCGGCGAGGGTGCTGGGCGAGGCCGGCGCGGCGCCGGGGATCATCGCCCTTGCGACCCACGGCCTGTTCGTCGGCCGGGCCATGGAGAAGCTCGCGGACGCGGGGATCGCCCGGGTGCTGGTGACGGACAGCGTGGCGCAGTGGCAGGAGCCGGACGCCGTGGGCGTCCAGGTCGTTCCGATCGCGCCGGCGATCGCCGGCGCGTTGCGCGCGATCCTGGCCGGCGGTGTCCCGGAGCCCCGGGATTGAGGCGACGTCGCGCGCCGCACCGGGCCACGGCCGATCGGGCCGCCTCCGACGCAGGCCCACCCTCCGGCGGCTGGAGGCCGGCCAGGGAGGCGTCCGGGCCTTACACCGACGGGGCGCCGGCCCCGTCCCAAGGCGTTCGGCCCCGGGTCCAGCCGCACCGTGGGTAGACTCCGGGAAGCGCCCGGACAGGGCCCCGGGCGAGTGCCGGATCGCCGACGCGCCGGAGCCCCGCCCGGATCTCCCCCGGACTCGCCCGCCTGCCGGCTACGGCCGGGCGCTCGCCCGACGGGTCACTCGTTCCGCCGGCCGGGGAGGCCGTCGGGCGGCGTCGCCTCCGCCTACACCGGCCACTGCTCGCCCTTCCAGCACATCTCCCAGAACATCCACTCGTAGCGGCTGGAGAGCACGAAGATGTCGATCAGGCGCTGCTGCTTCTCCTCGGTCGCGCCGACGGCGAGCCGGTCCATCTCCGCCTTCAGCCACTCGACGGCTCCGGCGAACTCGGACGACGTGTAGGTGGCGATCCAGTCCGCGTAGCGCTGATCCGTGGGCTTGCCGGTCTCCGCCAGATGGTCCGCGATGTAGGCGTAGCCCCAGGCGCAGGGGAGCAGCGCCGCGACCAGGTCCGCCAGGTCCCCGTCCGCCGCGGTGCGGACCAGGAAGTCCGTGTACGCCCGGGTCGTCGGCCACATGGGCTCGCCCTCGAGGTCCGCGGCCGTGAGCCCGAACCGCGCCGCGTACTGGCGGTGCAGGTCCATCTCGGTGTTCAGCGTGAGATCCAGCACCTTCGCATACCAGCCCATGGACTCGAGCCGGTCGGATTTCGCCACCGCCCACGCGAACATTCGGGCGTACTCCTTGAGGTAGCGGTAGTCCTGGCGCACCCAGTTCTTGAACAGCCGCTCGTCCAGCGAGCCGTCCCCGATCCCCCGCACGAAGGGGTGCTCGAGCTGCGCGTCCCAGATCGGCCGGGCAGCCCGGTACATGCGGGCGGTCACCCGATTGTCGGTCGGAACGGTCATGGCAGTCACTCCCGTTTTGAATGTCGTCGTGTGAGTCGTCGGCCTCGTGGGCGGCGGAGCGTGTTCGCCCGCCGCCGGATCACGGCGAGCGCGTTCCAGGTCGCGACACGATCGTCCGTGCCCCGCCGCTCACGAGTGTTACATGGTTCCGGCGACGACGGCCGCGCCGGCTCCGTCGGCCGCGGCGGCTGCGTCCCCCGGCCAGCTCTCGCCCGTGGCGGCCATCTCCCAGAACGCGATCTCGTAGCGGACCGTGGTTTCGAACAGCCGGGCCATCCGCTCGCGCTCGGCCGGGCCGGCCGCCTCCGCGAGCCAATCCAGCTCCGACTCCAGGTACGCCACGTACTCCGCAAACGCTTCGCCTGCCCAGTTCTCCACGAACGGCTGCCACGGAGAAGACGGGTCGAGCCCCGCCTTCACCACCTTCCACGACTCGTGGTACGCTTTCTCGGCGGCGTAGAGGACGGTGTATGCCTCCGCGTAGCTTGCGGCGTACGCCGTCGCCATGAGAAAGCGGATGTACGCGTCACAGGTGAACGACGGCCGCGCGCCCGACAGGTCCACGCCGACCGCCGCCGCCCGCTCCCGGAAGAGCTCCAGCTCCTTCTGGAGCATGGCGATCACCCTCGAATGCGCCTCCCAGTGCTCCCGCGGGCCCTTCGGGATGAGCAGCGCGGTGAAGGGGATCGCGGCCTCGACGAAGAGGTAGTCCTGCCGCATCCAGGTGGCGAACGTCTCGAACGGGATGGTCCCGTCCCGCGTTTGCCGGAGGAATCGATGGTCGAGCATCGTGCGCCAGAGCGGCGCGATGCGTGCGAGCTGGTCCTGCGCGAATCCCATGGGGAGCCCCTTCCTGTGGGGTGAGCGAGAGCAGGATGTAAGACGACAGGAAGGGCGTTGGCGGTTGGCGACTCCCTGCGCCGGCATTACCCGGATCAGGTTGTGAGGGTATGATCTCAGCCGGCGGAGGACCGCCAGCACCCCTGTCGTCCCGGGGGATTATAGGACATCGGGGAGGAGCACGCAACACGTGAGGGAGGCCCGGGACCCCGGAAGCGGCTGCTCCCCCGTGCCGCACCGCCCGGCTATATTGTGTGCTGGCGCGCCGATGCCGGATCGCCGGGGCCGGCGCCCGACCTTCGAGGACAACGGATAGGATGCAACCGTACGAAGAACTCGCCCGCCGTCTCGGCCCGGGCAGGGTCGAGCGGGACGTGCCGCTCGCGCCGTTCACCACGTTCCGCATCGGCGGACCCGCCGACCTCCTGTACCGGGCGCGCACCGCCGACGAGCTCGCGGCCGCGGTGCTCGCCGCCCGGGAGCTGGAGATCCCGTACTTCGTGCTCGGGTTCGGCGCGAACATCCTCGTCGGCGACAAGGGGTTCCGCGGCCTCGTGATCCGCAACGAGGCCCGGGGCATCGAGTTCCTGGACGAGAACCGGGTGCGCGCGGCCAGCGGCGAGCTGGTGTACGACACCCTGATCAACGCCACGGTCTCCCGCGGCCTGGGCGGACTGCACCACTTCGTGGGGATCCCGAGCACGGTCGGGGGCGCCATCTGGCAGAACCTGCACTTCCTCTCGCCGCCGCCGGAGCGGGAGCGGACGGTGTTCATCGAGGAGGTCTTCGAGAGCTGCGAGCTGCTCACCGCGGAGGGCGAGCGCCGGGTCGTGGGCCGGGACTACATGCGTTTCGGCTACGACTACTCGATCCTGCACGAGCGGGACGACATCGTGCTCCACGTGACGTTCCGCCTCGAACCGACGCCGGAAGACGAGCTGCGCTACGTGATGCGCGAGAACCTGAAGTGGCGGGACGAGCGGCACCCCGACCTGTGGCTCTACCCGTGCGCGGGATCGATCTTCAAGAAGATCGACGGGATCGGCGCGGGCCGGCTGATCGACCAGTGCGGGCTCAAGGGCTACGTCCACGGCAACGCCGGGATCTTCCACAAGCACGCGAACATCATCGTGAACCTGGGCGGCGCCACCGCGGCGGAGGTCCGGTACCTGATCGACCTGGCGCGGGACACCGTCCACCGCGAGCTGGGCTACGAGCTGGAGCCGGAGATCGGGCTGATCGGGGAGTTTGCCTAGCCGGGCGGGTGCGTACGGAGATGAACGAAGGAGGCGACGACGTCGCCTCCTTCACGCTTCGTGGGATGATCCGCCTGCGCGGCGTGAGCCGGGTCCGTGGGGGTGCTGGCCCCGGCGCCGGCCGCTGGCTACGCGGTCTGGAACATGCGCGTGAGCGCCGGAACGAGCCCGAGGCTGCGGGCGTGCACGGCGACCTGGCCCCGGTGATAGTTCTCGTGGGAGATCCCCAGGTGCACGACCGAGAGCCGCGTCATCGTCTCGCCGCCGACCCCGCGGATCTGCTCGAGCATCCCACCCGGCCCCGCCGCCCGCAGCTTGCGCTCGGTCTCCGTCCACGTGTCCTGGAGCATGGCGAGGAGCTCGGACTTGCTCGCCGTCGCGGAGAGGTGACCGGCGTACTCCTGGTACAACGCGTGGATCGGCCGGCGTGAGAAATCCGCGTCCTCGCGCGCCAGTTCACCGGAGAAGACGAGGCCGGCCGCGGCGATGTGGCGCGCGAGCTCGGCGATCGACCGGGCTTCGGCCGCCGGGCGGTAGTCGTAGTCGCTTTCCGGGATGTTCTCGAACTCCGCTATGACGCCCTTCCGTGCCGCAGCCCAGGTGGCGAGCGCCTCTTCGAACAGCGTCGCGATGTCGGCCATGGTTGCGCCTCCTGCGTGAGGTGGATCGCGCGTCCCGCCCGGTGGTCGAACAAAGCTACACCGGGGTGGGAGGCGGGCAAGATGCTTCGTGGCCAGCCGCCTGCGCCCTCACGGCGCAGCGCCGTGGAGCGCGAGCGATCCCATGGACGCGCCGGGCTCCCCGGCCGACAGGAGCAGGAACGGGAGCCGTGCCGCAGGCGTTGCCATGGGCTCGCGGCTCTGCCTGGACCCCGGACGCCCGTTCGGCCCGGGCTCGTGGCGGCCCTGGCCGGGGACCGGCGGGCGCGATACCATCCCCGCGAACGGCCGGCGGAGCCGTAGAGCGAAACCAGGAGTTGCGCATGTTCGATGTGCAGGGGCATCGCGGGGCGCGCGGGTACCTGCCGGAAAACACGATCCCCGCGTTCCTGCTCGCGGTGGACCTCGGCGTCACGACCGTGGAGCTGGACGTGGTGGTCTCGGGCGACCGGCGGATCGTCGTCTCCCACGACCCGTGGTTCGACGCCCGGATCTGCAGGGCGCCGGACGGCGGGCGGCTCAGTCCGGATCCGGCCCGGCGCCGGCTGCTGTACTCCATGCCGTACGACGAGATCGCGCAGTACGACTGCGGCGGGCTCGGCAACCCGGACTTTCCGGAGCAGCGCCCGATGGTGGCCGTGAAACCGCTGCTCGTGGACGCCATCGAGGCCGTGGAGGCGCACGTGCGGATCCGTGGCCTCCCGCCGGTGCGCTACAACATCGAGACGAAGTCCCGGCCGGAGTGGGACGGCGTGATGCACCCGCCGCCCGGGGAGTTCGTGTCGCTGCTGCTCGGAGAGCTGCGGGAGCTCGGCGTGCTGCCCCGGGTCACGATCCAGTCGTTCGACGTTCGGACGCTCCAGGCGGTGCGCGCCCTGGATCCGACCGTCGAGCTCTCGTTGCTCGTCGAGAACGACCTGAGCGTGGCGGAGAACCTGGAGCGGCTCGGCTTCACCCCTGACATCTACAGCCCGCACCACCGGTTGGTGGACGAGGCGCTGGTCGCTGGGGCGCACGCATTGGGCATGCGGGTGCTCCCGTGGACGGTCAACGATCCCGAGGAGGTGGAGCGGCTCCGGGCGCTCGGCGTGGCGGGCGTGATCACGGACTACCCGGACCGGGCGCTCGCTCAGGCGGCGGGGCCCAACTGATCTCCGAGTCGGCTGGGGTTGTAATAGTTGCGGAAGCGCCGGATCGCGCCGTCCCGGAACTCGAGAACGCTGACGCCATCATACCGGATCTCCCGGCCGTTCGATGTGCGGCCGTGGCTCGTCCACTCGAGGACCGCGGTGTCGTCCGTCTCGATCACATGGCGGAACTCGGAGTCGATCTCGGCGAACGTGCGCCGGTAGTTCTCCCAGAAGGTGCGTGCGCCGCTCGTGCCGCGGTGAGGCGCGGTGTCGGTCGGGGTGCTGAGCTCGGCGTCATCGGTGAAGAGCGACGCGATCGCCTCCACGTTGCCCTCGGCCTCGAGCGCGCGCAAGGCATCGATGAATGCCGCGGATCGCTGTCCGGCCATGCGCTCATCCTCGGTCGGATCCGTTTCCCGAGGGGAAGGCATCGCAATCGGTGCACCAGTCCCTGACGGCCGGGGCGCTCCTGATCCGGGCGTGGACCGGGTGGAGGTGTTATACTTCGCGGCGTGAGCGGGGGCGTTGAACGGCCTCCGCATGGCCAGTGTCGGCAGGCGGCAGAATGGCGGGACCCATGGGCGGCGAGGCAGCTGACCGACCGGCCGGGTCGTGCCGGGGTCGCGAGAGAGGCATCCCGGGCGGCGGCGCGGTCGACGTACGGCGGCCGTCCGGCGGCGGCCGGCGGGCTCGCGTGCGCGCTCGGGAGGAGGTTGCCCGGACCGGGGTCGGGCGCGCGTACGGCATCGGCCCCCGGAGCCGCGGGGTGGCGCGTACGCTCCGTGTCCTGCTCCCGGTGTTCGTCGCGCTCCTCGGCTGCACACCGGCCGGCCCCCGGCCCGGCGGCGCGCCATGGACCGCGCCGGAGCGAGAGCCGGAGGCCATCGAGCCCGAGGCGACGTCGCCGATCCCGCGCTCCACGCCGGAACCCTCCTCCCCGGCGCCCGCCGACTCGCCGACGGTCGCACGGCCCGATCGGCCGTCGGAGATCCCTGGCGGGGCCTCAACCCGGATGCCGGTCGCTGCCCGAACGGCGCCGACGCCCGAGCCACGACCGCAGCCGCGGGCACCGAGCCCGGCAAGCCCTTCGGCGGACGATGCGGCGGGCCCGCGGGACCGCACGGCAACGGCCCGCACGGCAACCCCTGCGCCCGCAACGGCATCCACGGCTACCGCACCCCCGCGCCCCGACTCCGCCGACGCGCGCACGACCGCCCTGCTGGCCGAGATGCCTGCGGTCGAGCGCGAGTTCCGGGGCGTCTGGATCGCGACGGTCACGAACCTGGACTGGCCGTCCCGGCGCGACCTGACCGCCGAGGAGCAGCGCGCGGAGCTCGTGGCGTTGCTGGACCGGGCGGCGGCGCTCGGGTTCAACGCCGTCATCTTTCAGGTCCGGCCCGCCGCGGAGGTGTTCTACGAGTCGCCCTACGAGCCCTGGTCCGAGTACCTGACCGGCGCCATGGGCCGCGCCCCGGACCCGCCCTACGACCCCCTCGCCTTCGCGATCGAGGAGGCACACGCCCGCGGCCTCGAGCTGCACGCCTGGTTCAACCCGTTCCGGGTGCGGCTGAACACGGCCACGTCCCCCGCGGCACCGGGCCACATCAGCGTCACCAGGCCCGAGCTGGTGCGCCGTTACGCCGGACACCTCTGGCTGGACCCCGGAGACCCGGCCGCCCACGACTACGTGATGGCGGTGATCCTGGACGTCGTGCGGCGCTACGACGTGGATGGCGTGCATCTCGACGACTACTTCTACCCGTACCCGGAGTTCGATGCCCGGCGCCGGCCGGTCGAGTTCCCGGACGACGCGACCTACGCCGCATACGTCCGGGCCGGCGGCCGGCTCGATCGGGCGAACTGGCGGCGCGCCAACGTGGACGCGTTCGTGGAGCGGCTCGGCCGCGAGATCCGGCGGGAGAAGCCGCACGTCCGGCTGGGGATCAGCCCGTTCGGGATCTGGCGGCCGGATCACCCGCCCGGGACGCGCGGCTTCGACCCGTACGCCTATCTCTACGCGGACTCGCGCCGCTGGCTCGCCGAGGGCTGGGTCGATTACCTCGCCCCGCAGCTCTACTGGCAGGCCGGGTCGCCGGGGCAGGACTTCGCCACGCTGCTCCGCTGGTGGGCCGAACAGAACGAGCGAGGCCGGCACCTCTGGCCCGGCATCATCCCGCGCCGGGTCGGTCCGCGCTCGGCGGGCGGCCAGGGCTGGCGCACGGGCGAGATCCTCGAGCAGATCCGGCTCGCACGCCTGCAGGCCGGCGTGAGCGGAACGATCCAGTTCAGCATCGGCCCGCTCGCCGAGAACCGGGACGGGCTCGCGGACGGACTCGCCCGGGGGCCGTACCGCACGCCCGCGCTCGTGCCGCCGACTCCCTGGCTGGCGGATGGCCCGCCGCCCGGCGAGCCGATGGTGATCGTCCGGGGCGGGGACGCCGGCCGTACCCTGGTGCTCGAGCCGATGCCCGGTCCACCGCCCTTCCTCTGGCTGGTCCGTACCCGCCGGGCAGGGGAGTGGAGCATCCGGATCCTCCCCGGCCGCGTCCGGGAGCACCGCTTGAATGGCACCGAGGCCCGTGCCGAGGCGATCGTCGTGTCCGCCGTCGACCGGCTCGGCCGCGAAGGGTCGCCCACCGCGCTGTGGCTCGAGGAGTCCGGCCGCCCGTCCAAATGACGACAGCACCTTCCGCGCGAATCCGGCGGGGACGATCCACGGTCGCCCGGCCGCGCACGCATGACGCCGACCTCGGATCTCGGACGTTGCGGGGCGACCGGCGTGGCCATCGGCAGCGTCTCCATGCCGTGGAATGCGGCCGTTCGCGCCCGCGAACGGCCCCGCAGCCCCGCTGACCGAAGCCGACGCTCCCCGTACGTGGCCCGAGTCCTCCGCAGGTGCGCGGCCGATTCCCATCTGAATGCGCCGGATCCCGACTCCTCCCCGGCCCGCGAGCTGCGCCCGCGGCTTCGTCATCACGGCGTGGAGCGCCGCAGCCGGCACCGCGCTGACGCGCTCGATGCCGCCCCCGGCTGCGTACCGCCTACCGCATCCGGATTCGCCCGGCCGTGGCGAGGCCGGGCGGCGAACGGGAAACGGGCACGAACTCGAGTCGAGAGGAAATCGACCGGGCTCCGGGCCGAGTTGGGGTCGCGGGGCACGGATGCAATGAGGGGCCGGAGCAACGCCCCGACCCCTCGGACCCGGCGGTACCCTCGCCAACCCTGGTCGCTGACACCCCCGCCGGGCTAGCCCTCGACTACCGTCACTTCCGGATCAGCCGGCCTTCGCCTCGATCTGCCGGGCGGTCTGGACCGGGATCCGGCGCGGCTTCGAATTCTCGGGCTTCGGCACCGTGATCGTGAGCACGCCCTGGTCGAAATGCGCCGTGACACGATCCGGATCGATCTCGCCCGGGAGCTGGAACGAGCGGACGAACCGGCCGTACTGCCGCTCGGACACCCGGTAGCCGCCTTCCTCCTTCGAGCTCTGGCGCCGCTTCTCGCCCGAGACCGTGAGCAGCCCGCGATCCACGCTGATCTCCAGGTCCTCGGCGCTGATCCCCGGCAGCTCGAAGGTGAAGCGGAGCTCGTCGTCGGTCTCCTCCACGTCCATTGCAGGCACCCAGCTGCCGCCCGACTCCACCGGCAGCTCCTTCCAGAGCGAATCGAAGAGCCTATCGATCTCGGCCTGCAGGGCGGAAATCCGATTCAGGGGCAGCGAGAAGAGCCCTCGGTTTCTGAGCGTGAGCATTTTGACCTCCTGCGGCCTTGTCGTTCGTCGTTGTTGATTCGGGATCACTTTCGACTGACGACGCCCGGCTGCGATGCCAGTGAGCGTTGCGCAACCGGCGCCGGGCGTAGTCGCGTGAATGCATCCGTCATGCCAATCGATTCGCGCCAGATTTGCAGGCTTCCGGATCAATTTGGCAGTTCAGAGCGGTGGGTCTGCCGGATCCCGTGGACGGTTTGGCGGCCGGTCCGTGCGTATACGGGTACACGTACGGCGGCCGCCCGATGCGGGAACGACGCGCCGGCGCGTCGCGGCGATGGCCTCGAAACTCGTTGCCGACGGCGCGTCCGCGCCTTATCGTAGCGCGACACTCACGCACATCGGCGAGCATCGTATCCGAACGACCACGACGGGCGTGGACTCGCACGGGGGGCCGAGGTGACCAGTGGAGACGGAGCGCCGCCGGAACCCGGGCGGCTGAGGGTCCTGCTGCGCGTCGCCGGCGCCATCGACCGGCTGAACGACTGGATCTACGCGGGGATCAGGTGGCTGATCCCGGCCATGGTCGTGCTGGGCGCGTGCAACGCGCTCCTGCGCTACCTGAATCGCTGGACGCACGTGTCGTTGACGTCCAACGCCGCCTTCGAGCTCCAGTGGTACCTGTTCAGTCTGGTCTTCCTGCTCGGCGCCGCGTACGGGCTGAACCGGGACGTGCACGTGCGGGTGGACGTGCTCTATTCCAGGTTCGGGCCGCGCTATCGCAAGTGGGTCGATTTCCTCGGGACGGTCTTCTTCGCGATTCCGTTCTCGATCCTGATGCTGGTCACCTGCTGGCCGGCGGTGCGGAACTCGTGGCTGATCCGGGAGGGCTCGCCGGATCCGGGCGGGCTGCCGCGCTACCCGATCAAGACGGTGATCCTCGTCTGCTTCGTCCTGCTGTTGCTCCAGTCCATTTCGCTGGCGATCAAGGGTTACGCGGCGCTGCGTGAGGGTCGCGGGGCGCCGGGCGACGGTGGAGGGGTCGACTGATGGCCGGCGTGTGGGCGCCCGCGATGCTCGCGACGGTACTCGTGATGATCTTGAGCGGGTACCCGGTCGCGTTCGCGCTGGCGGGCACGGCGCTGATCTTCGCGGCGCTCGGTTCGCTCACGGGGCACTTCGACGGGGCGCTGCTCCTGGCGATGCCGGAGCGAGTGTTCGGCACGATGTCGAACTACACGCTCCTGGCGGTGCCGTTCTTCATCTTCATGAGCGCGCTGCTGGAGAAGTCCCGGCTCGCGGAGCAGCTCCTGGAGACGATCGGGCTGTTGTTCGGGAAGTTCCGCGGGGGGCTGGGGCTGGGCGTGGTGCTGGTGGGCACGCTGCTGGCCGCGACGACGGGCGTGGTGGGCGCGTCGGTCACGGCCATGGGCCTGATCTCGCTCCCCGTGATGCTGCGCTACGGGTATCAGCGGGAGCTTTCGCTGGGCACGATCGCGGCGGCGGGTACGCTCGGACAGATCATCCCGCCGAGCATCGTGCTGATCGTGCTGGGCGACCAGCTCGGGGTCTCGGTCGGCGCGCTGTTCCGTACCGCGCTCGTCCCCGGGCTGGTGCTCGCGGGCGCGTACGCGCTCTACCTGATCGGCGTGGCGACGTTCAGGCCGGCCGCGATGCCCGCTCTGCCCTCGGCGGCCCTCGAACGCCGGGGCGGCGTCGTGCCGCTGGTGGTGAAGTCGTTGCTGCCGCCCCTGGTCCTGATCCTGGTCGTGCTCGGGAGCATCGTCGTGGGGGTGGCCACGCCGACGGAAGCGGGCGCGCTCGGCGCGGTGGGCGCCATGGCGCTGGCCGCCGCGTATCGCCGGCTCTCCCGGGAGTCGATCTACGCGGCGATGAACGAGACCGCGCGGCTCACCATCATGGTGCTGTTCCTGCTGATCGGGTCCATGGCGTTCGCCCTGGTGTTCCGCGGATTGGACGGGGACCTGTGGCTCGACGGGTGGCTCACGTCGCTGTCCGGAGGGGCGATCGGGTTCCTGATCGTGGTGAACCTGCTGGTCTTCGTGCTGGGCTTCTTCATCGATTTCTTCGAGATCGCGTTCATCGTCGTGCCGCTCATCGGGCCGGCTGCGGCCATGCTCGGGATCGATCTCACCTGGCTGGGGGTCGTGATGGCGATGAACATGCAGACCTCCTTCCTCACGCCGCCGTTCGGACTCTCGCTGTTCTACCTGCGCGGCGTGACGCCGCAGGAGATCCCGACCACGGCGATCTATCGCGGAGCGATTCCGTTCATCATTATCCAGGCGTTGGCGGTCGCGGCGCTGATCGCCAGGATGCCATGAGCTGGCGGGTAGGGGAGGGGTAGGGAGCGCCGACACACCTGGCCCGGAGGTCGGCATGGGATCCTTCCCCGGGCTGTTCCGCGCACTCGCCCTTTCGTTGGGGGTGCTGGCCGTCCCGGGCGCCGGGGCGGACGGCGCCCACGCCCAGAACACCGGCGCGATCCACGGCCGCGTGTTCGACTCCGAAACCGGGCGCCCGCTCCGCGGCGTCGAGCTGGTCGTGGTCGGCACCTCCATCCGGACCCGGACCGACGCCCGGGGCCAGTATCGCCTTGCCCGGGTGCCGGCCGGCACGGCGGAGCTCCGCATCACGTTCCCCGGCTACACGACGCTCGTGGAGAGCTGGGACGTGCCCGCCGGCGCGGCGCTCGAGATCGACTTCGAGCTGGTTCCGTTCGCCGGCGTGCTCCGCGGTCTGGTGGCGGAGGTCCAGCGCGCGGGCCCCGCGCGGGTCGCCGATGGTGTGATTCGCATCGAGCGGGCCGACATCGAGGGGAGCGCGGCGGCCAACGTGGCGGAGCTGCTGCGCGGCGTGCCCGGGCTCTCGATCTTCGTCGGCAGCGGGCAGGTCGGGGCAGGGGGCGCACTCCGGATCCGGGGCGCGAAGAGCATTACCCTGAGCAACGAGCCGATCGTGGTGGTGGACGGCGTGCGCGTCCACGCCGCGGGGAGCGGGCAGGAGAGCCTGCTCCGGGTCCTCCAGGAGCTGCCGCTCGGCATGGTCCAGCGGATCGAGATCCTGCGCGGCGCGGCGGCGTCCGCGGCCTACGGCCCCGAGACCGCGACCGGCGTCATCATCATCCACACGCGCAGGCCGGAAGAGATGCAGTAGAACGCGACCCGGCCGCACGACCGGAGCGGCTGGCCCGGCCGGCTGTGGCGGCACGCCCCTGGACCGGGGAGCCGGCACACGGATCGCCGCTCAGGGCCGGCCGTTCCGGAGACGGACCTGCGCACGCGCTCAGGTGAGCGCCTGGGCAAACGCGAAGTTCGCGTAGCTCTGCTCGATGCTCCCGTCGTAGTTGAACGCCCGCGCCCGGAACGCCTTCCAGTGCTCGTAGACGCGCCGGAACGTGGCGTCCGCCGCGGCGTGCTCCTCGAGCATCGTCATGCTCTCCCGCCACGCCGCCTGCATGATGTCCTGGGAGAAAGGCCGGATCTGCACCCCGTGCTCATGGATGAGCCGCTGCAGTGCGAGCGGGTTCGCGGCGTCGTAATGGACGAGTATCTCGTCGTTCATGGCGCGCGCGCAGAGCTCCACGATCCGTTGATAGCTCTCCGGCAACTGGTCCCACGCTCGCCGGTTGATCATGAGGTCCGCCGTCATGCCCGGCTCGTGCCAGCCCGGGTAATAGTAGTACTTAGTGATCCCGTGGAAGCCGAGCCGCTCGTCATCGTACGGGCCGATCCACTCGGTGGCATCGATTGCGCCGCGATCGAGCGCCAGGTAGATCTCGCTGCTGGCCAGGACCTGCACGGAAACGCCCAGCCGGCTCATGACCTGGCCGCCGAGACCCGGGATGCGCATGCGAAGCCCGCGCAGGTCCGCAAGCGACGAGATCGGCTGGCGGAACCAGCCTCCCATCTGTACGCCGGTATTGCCGGCCGGGAAGTGGATGATCCCGAAGTCCGCCATGATCCGGCGCATCTCTTCGAGCCCACCGCCGTAGTATAGCCAGGCGTTCTGCTGGCGAGCCGTGAAGCCGAAGGGCACGCCGGTCGCGAAAGCGAGCGCAGGGTTCTTGCCCGTGTAATAGTACGACGCCGTGTGGCCGGCGTGGACCGTGCCCTGCTGGACCGCGTCCATCACCTGGAGCCCCGGCACCAGCTCACCCGCCGGGTAGACCCGGATCCTGAACCGGCCGCCGGTCAGGTCGCTCACCCGCTGGGCGAAGGACTCGGCGGCGCCGAAGATGATGTCCAGGCTCCGGGGGAAGCTGGACGCCAGCCGCCAGGTCACCTCGGGCCCGGTCGCCACCGCCTCTCCGCCCGCGACACTGCTGCCGCCCGCGCCACAGGCGGTCAGCGCGCCCGCGCCTGCGGCGCCGATCACGGCCGACTTCACGAACGAGCGCCGGTCCATGCGGTCGGCCGGCTTCCGGTTGTCTTCCGGCATCGGGTCCCTGGCGACGTGTCCTTCTTCCGCCATCTCTCGGCTCCTGCGTTGCTCGCGGCTTCAACGTTCCTCGTCCGGGGGACGCGGCACAGCGCGTCCGGGTCCATCGCCTTCCGCCGGCGTGGACGCCCGTGTCGCAGCCCGGCCTTGGCGGGATCGGCTCTTCTTTATAGAGGCCGGCGCGACCGCTGTCCAGTACGGGATCGCGGTTTGTGGGCCTCGTAGTGCCTCCCGATCCGCCTCCACCCTGCGGCGGGGCCGGACGACACCCCTGCGAGGGCTCCCGGGGCACGCCAGAACCTCGGGTCACAATGCGGAGCGGGTGCGTCCCACGGCCCGCCAACGAGCTCGGCCCCCCAGGTGGCCGATCGGCCACGGAAAGCCGGTCGGGTCCCGGTGGGGCGACGTCTCGCCGGGGAAACGCTCTCCGCCGCCGCATCGCTCGAGGCGGCACGACCGCTCCTCGACCAGTCGGTGGTAAGTCTCCGCGTCCCGAAGGATTCGGCGAGTGCTGCGGCAGGTACGTGCGCCCGCGGCCGATGGGTCCGGCGCCGTCCGCCCGAATGCAGCAGCGCGAATCAGGGGCCGCCGAACGCGCCTCCCCGGCCGGTCCGTACGGCCGGCGCATCGGGCGGCCGGATCCCGCGCCACCGCGGGCGCAGGCGCCGGCAGGGCCAAGGCGTGGCCTGCGTCCCGCCCGGCTCCGAACCGTATCGCAAGACCGTTGCTTCGCGCTGCCGATCCGGGAGAGCAGGCACCGGTCGCGCAGGTTGCCGGGAGCATGGCCTGCGCTGCCGCGCAGCCGGTCCGGTCCCCACGTTGCGGCGCGACCGGAGGTGCCCCAGCCGTTCCGGGCAGCGGATTCGGTCGCGCCGCGCCTCAGCCGTTCCCCAGCGCGAGCCTGAGCGCGACGAGGAGCAGGAAGAGCAGCGTGCCCACGATGACGCCCCGGGTCAAACGCGGGTCCCGCCGCCCGAGCGCCCGGCCCAGCTCGAGCACGTGTCGGCTGGCGCGGCCGAAGAGCGCCTGCGCCAGCGCCATCGGTTGGAACCAGACCGGGACGGTGAGCACGCCGCGGAGCCGGCGGGCGAGCGAGCGGATCGGAACCAGGACGTCGCCCGGAGGGATCCGGGCCGCGGCGAGGAACGGGAGCCGGTCGTGGTACCGGGCCGCGATCAGGGCGATGAGCGCACCGAGCGCGACCGGCCCGATGCCGCTGGCCAGGGCACCCGGCGCTGTCGGTACCTCCGTCCCGGCCGGAGCGGGGACCGCGAGGGGGATCCAGAGCACGCCCGTCGCGCTGACCAGGACCAGCCCGGCCCAGGGGAGCCAGAGGCGGGCTGGGGGGGCCGGCGACGTTGGGGGCGTGGGCGACCCGGCCGGATTCCGCCGGCCCGTCGGCCTGGCCCGGGGCCGGGCCCCGAGCAGGGCGAGGTAGCGGGCCATGAGCAACGTGGTCGCGGCCGCGGCGATGGAGAGGAGGGGGGCGACGGCGGCGGACCAGGCCGGCGGGAGCCCGGCAGCGCTTTCTGACAGCGCGTGCTTGGCCAGCGCCCCGCTGGTCAGCGGCGCGCCGGCCAGGGCGAGGGCCGGGATCACGGCCAGGGCCGTGGAGGTGGCGTGCCACCACCGTGCCCGCCCCGCGGCCGGCGGCGTCTCGACGCCGAGGAAGAGCGCGCCTTTCGCGAGCCCGTGATGCACGGCGTAGAGCCCGACGGCGAGCAGCACGGCGCCGGGATCGGCGGGCGCGTAGAGCCCGATCCCGACGCCGGCCAGCAGGAAGCCCATCTGGCTGATGCTGGAATAGGCGAGCACGGTCTTGGGGTCGGTCTCGGTCAGGCCGACGGCCACGCCGAAGAATGCGCTCACGAACCCCATGACCAGGCAGATCTCGCCCCAGACCGGCAGGGCCGTGGCGCCGATCGGGAGGAAGCGCAGCCAGGCGAGCACGCCGGCCTCGATCAGCGCCCCGCTGAGCAGCGCGCTGGCGGGCGTGGGCGCCACGGGGTGCGCCAGCGGCAGCCAGAGGTGGAGCGGCACGACGCCCACCTTGATGCCGAACCCGACCAGGAAGAGCCCGGCCAGGGTCGTGGGGCAGGGCGACGCGGCGTAGGCCGCGCCGATGTCGGCGAAGCGCAGCCCTTCGGCTGTGGCGGCGAGGAGCAGCAGTCCGGACAGGATCGCGGCCTCGCCCAGCACGGCCATGATGATGTAGACGCGGCCGGCGGAGAGCGCTCCGGGGTTCCGTCGGTGGACGATCAGGCCGTACGCGGCGAAGGTCAGGACCGCGAAGAAGAGGTAGAAGGCGAGCGCGTCGCGGGCGAGGATCGCGCCGATGTTGCCGGTCAGGGTGAGGAGCCAGAGCCCGAAGAAGGCGTTGCGGCGGTCCTCGGCCATGGAGGCGCGGGCGGAGACGCCCGCCGCGGTCCAGAGCGCGGCGCTGAAGAGGAGGAACGGCTTCCCGATGGCGTCCAGCCCGAGCTCGATCCCCAGGAAGATCTCCGGCACCCGGACCGTGGGCAGCGGGCCGGGCCAGAGCGCGAGGGCGAGGGCGGGGAGCGCGGCGAAGGGCGCGAGGGTGACGGCAGTCCCGCGGAGTGGGCGGATCGTCCACGCCGTGGCGAGCGCGGCCGGCGTGGCGAGCGCGATGAGCACGAGCAGTGCGCCCGGAACGACCGAAGCGCCGGGCTCGGGGAGCAAGGCAGCCGAAGCGGGCGCCCCGGCGGGTGGCAGCACGGCGAACGGGATCGAGGCGACGAGGGCGGAGCGTACGACGTCGCTCATGGCGCGTAGAGCCGCTCGATCACGAGCCTCGTCCAGGTCAGCGGGCTGATCACCATGTTCGCGAAGAGGCCGGCCGCGAGGGAGAGCGCGGCGGCGGTCACGGTGGAGGAGATCAGGAGCGGGCCGGCCTCGGAGGCGTGGGGGACGGCCGGTATGCCGTCGGCGAACCATGCCCGGCGGAGGATCGGCAGGAAGTACGCCGCGTTGAGGACCGTGCTGAGCACGAGCACCGCCACGACCCAGACGTCGCCCGCGGCGAGGCCGCCGAGGCCGAGGTACCACTTCGTGACGAAGCCGGGCAGCGGGGGCAGGCCGATCATGCCGAGCGCCCCGATGGCGAACGCGGCCATGGTCCAGGGCATGCGCCGGCCGACGCCGTCCATCTCGCTGACCCGTCGCACCTCGATGGTCTCGGCCAGGTTCCCGGCGCAGAAGAAGAGCGTGATCTTCATGAGGCCCTGGTGCACCAGGTGGACCAGCCCGCCGAGGGAGGCCACCGGCCCGAGGGTGGCCACGCCGAGGGTGATGTACGAGATCTGGCTCACGGTGGAGTAGGCGAGCCGGCGCTTGAGGTCGTCCTGGGTGAGGGCGCGGAAGGAGCCGTAGAGGATCGTGATGCCGGCCGCGATGGCCAGCGCCTGTGCGCCGCCGAGGGCGGTGGCCAGTTCGATGCCGTACACGCTGTAGAGCACGCGCACGATCCCGAACGCCCCGGCCTTGACCACGGCCACCGCGTGGAGGAGGGCGCTGACCGGCGCGGGCGCGACCATGGCCGCGGGGAGCCAGCCGTGCAACGGGACGAGGGCGGCCTTGACGCCGAGCCCGAGGACGAGAACCGCGAAGATGGCGGTCAGCTCGCCGTGCGTCTCGGCGGGGAGGCCGGCCAGGAACCCGCCGTCCCGGAAGGTCAGGGTGCCCGCCACGGCCCACAGCCACACGGTGCCGACCAGCAGCAGGGTGCCGCCGGTGACCGTGTACTGGAGGTAGGTTCGGCCGGCCGCGATGGTGGCCGGCGTGCCGCGGTGGACGATGAGGGGATACGTCGTCCAGGTCAGTGCCTCGTAGAAGAGGACGAAGGTGAAGAGGTCCCCGGCCAGGGCGATGCCGACGGTCGCGGTCACGCACAGGCTGAAGAACGCGAAGAAGCGGCTGCGGTTCGGCGAGGCCTCCAGGTAGCCGATGGCGTAGAGGGTGGTGACCAGCCAGAGGATCGCGGAGAGGGTGACGAAGAGGAGCGCGAGGGCGTCTCCGACCAGGGTCAGCTCGAATCCCGGCATGATCGCGAGGCGCCACGCGTAACGCCGCCCTTCCGCCACGCCCCACAGCATCAGTGCGACCAGCAGGATCTTCAGCACCGCTCCGGCGATGTTCAGCGCGGTCCGTGTCCGGACCTGCTCCTCCCGGAGGAACGCGATGATGACCCCGGGCACCAGCGAGGAGAGCACGACCAGCAGCGGCAGGTAGGCGGCGGAGCGGAGCGCGACCATGGGCGGGTGTCAGGGGCCGGGTGTGGACGGCAACGGGGCCTGTGCCAGCGTTCCGGTCAGGATCGGCGCACAACGAGCCGCTGCTCCCGGCAGAGCGGGCGGTCGGGCCGGCGCTCCGGAGAGGCCCGATCCGCGGGCCGGCGAGTCCGGCGAGATCGGCTCATGGGATTGGGATCCGCCCGGGGCCGGGTCGGCGTATGCGCCGCCGGGCTCGCTCATGGCCCCGGTCATCGGGGCGAGCGGGCCGGCGCCGACCTCCAGGAGCTCGATCGGGCGGGTCGCGGCCACGCCGAGCGCCACGGCCACGAGGGCGAGGCCGAGCGCGGCCAGCTCCATGCGGCGGGGCACGGGCGCGGGGGGCGGCAGCGCTTCCGACCGCCCGAACGCGTGGCGCAGCACGCGGTAGACGTAGGCCGCGGAGAGCAGCCCGCCGCCCGCGATGACCCCGGCCCAGACCCAGCGTCCGGTTTCGAACGCGGCCGTGAGCAGGAGCCACTTCCCGATGAACCCGCCGGACGGCGGCAGTCCGGCCATGGTCAGCCCGCCGAGCCCGAACGCGGTGAAGGAGAGGGGGAGGCGGTGGCTGATGCCGTCCAGGGCGACGAGCGCGTCGGACCCGGACGCGTGGATCATGCTCCCGGCTGCAAGGAACATGGCGGCCTTGGCGCACGCGTGGGCCAGCGCCTGGTAGATCCCGCCGGACCACGCCGCGTCGTTCCAGGCGCCGGCGGCTGGGGATCCGCCGTCGGTCAGCAGGGGGAAGAGCAGGAACAGGTAGCCGAGCTGCGCCACGGTCGAGTACGCGATCAGCAGTTTGAGATTGTGCTGCACCAGCGCCAGGACGGAGCCCCACAGCACCGCCCCCGCGCCCAGCACGCCGATGAGCCGCAGCGCCGCGCCGGGCACCGCGACCGGGAGGACCTGGAGCCAGAGCCGGACCAGGATGTAGAACGCCGCCTTGACGACGAGCCCCGAGAGGAGCGCGCTGGCCGGCGCCGGCGCGCTCGCGTGGGCGGGCGGCAGCCAGGCGTGGAACGGAAAGAGCGCGGCCTTGATGCAGAGCCCCACGGTCATGACGGCCAGGGCGAGCACGGTGGCGGGTGGGATGGATCCGCCGCCGTCCAGGGCGCCGGCCGCGGCACTCGCGAGGCCATCCAGGGACAGCGTGCCGTACGCGGCGTACAGCAGCGCCACGCCGAGCAGGAACAGGAGCGAGCCGAGGAGCGACATGAGCAGGTACCGCATCCCGGCCACGGTCGCAGCGTCCGTGCCGCCCAGGGTCACGAGCGCCACGGCCGAGAGGCTCATGAGCTCGAGCGTGACGTACAGGTTGAAGACGTCCCGCGAGAGGAAGAGCGCGTTCAGGGCCGCCCAGAGCAGCATCCAGAGCGGCCAGAAGAAGCGGCCGGCGCGGGCGTCCGCGGGAGGTGAGGCGGTCAGCGCCTGTCCGGCGCCCGAGGCGTCGGGCATACCGGGGGCGAGAACGCCGTGCGGCGCCCGGGGCGGCGCGGGGGCCGCCCCGCCCGGGTATCCGGCCACCGCGACCGGGGGCGCATGGCCGTACCCAACGGAGGAGCCGTCCGTCGCCATTACCGGCACCGGGGGAGCCTGACCGGCGCCGAAGAATCCGGAGGCGTACACGCTGACCGCCGCGCCGACCACAGCGGAGACCAGCAGCATCAGCGCGGCCAGGCCGTCCGCGTAGAGCTCGATCCCGAGGGGCTCGCCCCAGCCGCCGATCGCGTGCCGTTGCGGTCCGAACCGCTCGACCTGGACCGCGAGGGCGGCGGCCGAGACCGGCACGCCGAGCACGCCGGTAAGGAAGACGAGCGGCGTCGCCCGGGGACCGAACCCCGCGGCGAGCAGTGCGGCGATGAGCGGCGCGACCACGGCCCAGACGATCCAGGGCGAGTCCGGGCTCACGCGTCCGCGTCCTCCGGCAGGTGAGGGTGTCCGGTCTTCGCCGCGACGCGCAGCGCGAGGCCGATGGCGAGGGCGGTGGCGCTGACCGCCACCACGATCCCGGTCAGGACCAGCGCCTGAGGGACCGGGTCCGCACCGCCGCCCGGGGGGCTGGCCGGCGCGCCGATCAGCACGAGGAACACGCCGCTCCCCATCACGTTGAACGCGAGCACCTTCCAGAATAGGTGCCGGCGGATGAGGAACGCGTGCAGCCCGAGGGCGAAGAGGCCCGCGCCCGCGAGCGCGTAGAGGAGCGGCGGCGTCATCGCCGGCCCTCCCGTCGGACGCCAGTCACGGAGCCGGTCGGCGCCTTCATCGCGGGTCCTCCGGCCCGGCCGCCGGCTCGGCCAGCGCGGGCACGTCCACGAACAGGTCCGCCAGGATCGCCGCGATGGAGAGGGCCAACGCGCTTTCCATGGCGATGATCCAGCGGCTCGCGGCGCCCGGCGGGTAGTCGAGAAGCCGGCCGGTGGCGAAGAGCCCGGCCAGCGCCGCGGCGATGAACACGGCGAGCGCGGCGACGACGGCGGCTCTCAACCGGCCCACCGCCCGGACTCGCGGCGGCAGGATCCCGGCGGCCAGGAGGAGCACGAGCGCGCCGCCGACCAGCGCCCCGGCCTGGAATGCGCCCCCGGCCCGGTATGCGCCCGCCCAGGTCAGGTACACGCCCGAGAGCACGGCGAGGGGGACGACGAGCCGGGCGAGGGCGCCGGGCACCGGGTCAGCCGCCTCGGACGGAGACGGCAGCGGCGGCGCGCCCCGCTCCAGCGCCCAGACCGCCACGACCGCGGCGAGCAGCACCGCGATCTCGAGCAGGGTGTCGTACGCGCGGAAGTCGAGGAGCACGGCCGTGACCGGGCTCTCCACGCCGCTCCGGTCCAGCGTGGCGATCACCTCCCCGGCCAGGGTGGCGGGCCGCTCGGGGAGCGTCAGGATCGCGCTGGCGATGGCCCCGGCCAGCCCTGCGGCGGCGAGCGCCAGCAGCGCGCCCAACACGCCGCGGACGGGCCTTCCGTGAACGGCCGGATCCCTCATCCGTCCACCTCTTCCTCCGCCCGCTCCGCGAGCTTCTCCGCGAGCCGCTGGCGCGCGTGCATGAACAGCGCGCCGGTCAGCCCCGCGCCGACCGCGGCCTCCGCGAGCGCGAGATCCGTCGCCCCGAGCCGGACCCACGCCAGCGAGAGCGTGAGCCCGAACGCCACGAAGAGGACCACGGCCTCGAACAGGTTCCGCGTCCACAGCAGCCGCCACGCCAGGCCGAGGATCAGCGTGACCAGGGCGACGTCGAGCGTCCAACCCGCCGGGCTCACGGCCGCCTCCACGGGCGGATCCCTCGCTCCAGCGCGGCCCGCGCCACGATGTGGCAGAGCGTGGCCGTGGCCGCCAGAACCAGGATCCAGATCAGGAGCAGCTTGGCGCGCACGGCCCAGCCGTCCGCCTCCAGCACGAGCGCGCCGGTGATCAGGCCGAGCCCGAGGTTGTCCGCCTTCGTCAACGCGTGCAGCCGCGTGTACACGTCCGGGAACCGCAGCATGCCGATGGTCCCGCCCAGGAAGAAGAACGCGCCGGCCAGCAGCAGCGGGATCGAGAGCCACGTGCTAATCGGCATGGTCGTCCTCCGCGAGGGGATCCTGACTCCAGCCCAGCTTCACGAACGCGATGCCGGCCACCACCGCGAGCAGCGCGAAGACCAGCGCCACGTCCCGCAGCGCGGGCGCGTCCGCGGCCTCCGCGAGCAGGAGCAGCACCGCGACCCCGGTGCTCCCGAAGAGCTGCGCCGCGAGCATCCGGTCCGCGGGCGTGGGGCCGCGTGCCACCCGCCACAGCCCTGCCCCCACGTTCACGACGAGGAACGCCGCGAGCGCCATGTACGCCTCAGCCATGCACGGCCTCCCTGGAGCGTGCGGAGCGAGTCACCGCCACGGCGGAGCCGGCGGCCCCGAGCCGGGTGGCCACGGCGGGATCGCCGGCTCGCCCAGCATCGCCGCGATCCTCGCCTCCAGCGCCCGTAGCCGTGGCGCAACGTTCACGCCGGAGTCCAGCACGTGCACGAGCACCACGTCCCCGGTCCACGCGGCCACGAACATGCCAGGGGCGAGACTCACCGCGTTGACGAAGAAGATCTGGGCAGGGCGGGTGCGCAGGGTGAGCGGGTAGGGGATGAGCGCCGGCGCGATCGGGAGCCGGCGGTGCAGCGCGCGCCGGGCCACGTCCACGCCGCCCCGCACCGACTCCCGCAGGAAGAACGGCACGAAGCGGAGCAGCCCGGGCACATCGATTCGCACCGGGACGGGCGCCGCGGTGCGGTCCAGCAGGCGGCGCGCGCCCAGCGCCAGGGCGGCCGCGATGATGCCCGCCACCCACGTGTCGGACCGGCCCTCGACCAGGACCCACCATGCGGTTCCATAGGCCAGGGCCCGTCGCACGGCGGACTATCCGGGGCTGTCGCCGGCGGCGTGAGACCCGGGGCCGGACACGGTCACCTCACGCACCGATCTCCACGAGCGCCGCACGGTACGCGTCGTAGTCCGCGTCCGAGAACAGGACGAAGCGGACTTCGTCGAAGGCGGCGGGATACGCGCTCAGGTAGTCCCGGACCGTGCGCAGCGCCTCCCGCGCCGCCTGGTCGACCGGGTAGCGGTAAGCCCCGGTGCTGATCGATGGGAACGCGACGGTGCGCAACCCGTGCTCCCGCGCCCGGTCCAGGGAACTCCGGTACGCCGCGGAGAGGAGCACGGCTTCGCCCTTGCGGCCGCCTTGCCAGACCGGGCCGACGGTGTGGATGACCCGTTTCGCCGGGAGGTTCCCGGCGGTCGAGACCACCGCATCGCCCGTCGGGAGCCCGTCCGGATACACGTCCCGGCGGATCGCCTCGCACTCCGCGCGAATCGCCGGGCCGCCCTTGCGATGGATCGCGCCGTCCACGCCCCCGCCCCCCAGGAGCGTGGAGTTCGCCGCGTTCACGATGGCGTCCACCTCCTGCTCCGTGATGTCGCCCTGCACGAGCCGCAGCGTCGCGCCGCCGATCATGAGCGAGTCCATGGGCGTCCCCTCCTTTCGAAGCGGGCCGGTGCGCATGGCATCGGTGCGGGCCGCGGCCCGGGACACGCCCGGCGCGGTCCGCAACCCGGTGTGAAACCTCATGATGGACACAGCCCGGGGGTGGGGCAAGTGTCGGGCCGCGGAGCGATTCCTGGCCCGATACGGCCGGCGCGCGCACCGTCCTCGCCCCGCATCTTCCCGACAGCCCGTTACGCGGGCGCGGCGATCGCGAGTCGGCATGGGCCCCTGGAAATCGGAGCTCGGATCCAGACCACCCGGCCTCACGCGGCCGGTCCGGCCATCTGGCCGGGGTCGGGCCAGGGCGGCGACCGGCGCCGATGCTTGCCCGCCCGGGCGATCCGAGACAACTTCACGGGCAAAGGGATCACAGCCGGAGGTACCGCACGATGCTTCGACCCAAGCGCTACGCCGCGCCCATCCTTGCCCTGTCCCTCGCGCTCGCGCTGCCGCGTCCGCCCGTCGCGGCGCAGTCCGGCGGCCTGACCGACATCGAGCGCCGCATCGCCGCGGCCGTGGACGCGGGCGCCGAGGACGCGATCGCGCTGCTCCAGCGCACCGTGGACATCAACAGCGGGACGCTGAACCCGACCGGCGTGAAGCGGGTGGCGGACGTGCTCGCGCCGGAGTTCGAGAAGCTCGGCTTCCGCGTCCGCTGGGCGGCGCTCCCGGAATCCCTCGGCCGCGCGGGACACCTGATCGCCGAGCGGACCGGGAACCGCGGCAAGCGGCTCCTCCTGATCGGGCACCTGGACACCGTCTTCGAGGAGGACAGCCCGTTCCAGAAATTCGTCCGGGAGGGCGACAAGGCCCGCGGCCCCGGCGTGGTCGACATGAAGGGCGGCAACATCGTGATCCTCCAGGCGCTCCGGGCGCTCCACGCCGAGGGCGCGCTGGACGGAACCACCATCACCGTGATCCTGACCGGCGACGAGGAGGCGCCTGGCCGACCGCTGGAGATCTCCCGCCGGGACCTGATCGAGGCCGCGAAGCGCAGCGACGTGGCCCTCGGCTTCGAGAACGGGTCCGGCGGCGTGGGCCACGACTACGGCGTGATCGCGCGGCGGAGCTCCAGCTCCTGGACCCTCGAGGTGACCGCGAAGCCCGCCCACTCGTCCGGCGTGTTCCGGGACGACGTCGGCGCCGGGGCGATCTTCGAGGCCGCCCGCATCCTGAACGCGTTCTACGCCGAGATCCGCGGCGAGCAGTACCTCACCTTCAACCCGGGCGTGATCCTGGGCGGCACCGAGGTCACGTACGACGATGCCGCCGCGGCGGGCACGGCCTTCGGGAAGACGAACGTGGTGGCCGAGCGGGTGGTCGTGAAGGGCGACATCCGCACGATCACCGACGAGCAGCTCCAGCGGACCCGGGAGAAGATGCGGCAGATCGTGGCCCGGAGCCTCCCCGGCACGCAGGCCACCATCACCTTCTCCGACGGCTACCCGTCGATGCCCCCGACGGAAGGGAACCAGGCGCTGCTGGCCATGCTCGACCAGGTGAGCCGGGACCTCGGCCACGGCCCGATCCTCCCGTTCGACCCGGGCGCCCGCGGCGCCGCCGACGTCTCCTTCGTGGCGCCCTACGTGGACGGCCTGGACGGGCTCGGCCCCAAGGGCTGGGGCTCCCACACCGTGGACGAGACCGTGGACCTGCCCTCCATCACGGTCGCGGCCCGGCGCGCCGCCATCCTGATCTACCGGCTCACGCGCGGTGACGCCTCATGAGCGTGCGCGGGGCGACGTCATCTCCGGCGACCTCCCCGGCCCTCCGGGCCGCCTCCGCGGGCGTGGTCCTCGCGCTCGCCGCGATCCTCGCCCTGCCGGCGGGCGGGCGGGAGGCCTACGCGCAGGCGGCTGCGCCCACGCCCGAGGCGATCCGCGCCGCCGTCGCCGTGCACCGCCGGAACCATGAAATGGACGTGATGGGTGAGCTGCGCGAGCTGCTCGCCATGCCCAACATCGCCTCCAACGTGGAGGACATCCGGAGGAACGCCGAGCACCTCGTCCGGATGATGGAACGCCGCGGGATCCGGGCCCGGGTGCTGGAGCTGGACGGCGCGCCGCCCGCGGTGTACGGCGAGCTGACCACGCCCGGCGCCACCCGGACCGTGGTGCTCTACGCCCACTTCGACGGCCAGCCGGTGGACGGCCCGGGCTGGCTCACCGACCCCTGGCAGCCGACGCTCGTGGCCGGGCGGCTCGAGGACGGCGCCCGCATCGTGCCCTGGGCCGAGGCCACGCCGCCGCTGGACGATGAATGGCGCGTGTACGGGCGGTCCGCGAGCGACGACAAATCGCCCATCGTCGCATACCTCGCCGCGCTGGACGCGCTCCGGGCCGCGGGGATCCGGCCATCCGTGAACCTGAAGTTCTTCCTGGAAGGCGAGGAGGAGGCGGGCTCGCCGAACCTGCGGCGCATGCTCGAACGGTACCGGGACCTGCTGGCGGCGGATGCCTGGATCTTCGGGGACGGACCCGTGGACCAGAGCCGGCGGCACCAGATCGTGCACGGCGTGCGCGGCGTCATGGGGCTGCAGATGACCGTGTAGGGCCCGGCGCGGGTGCTGCACAGCGGCCATTACGGCAACTGGGCGCCGAACCCGGCGGTCATGCTGGTCCGGCTCCTCGCCTCCATGCGGGACGACGAGGGCCGGGTCACGATCCCGGGGTTCTACGACGACGTGCGGCCGCCGACCCCGGCGGAGCGGGAAGCCATCGCGGCGCTGCCGCCCGTCGAGGAGACGCTGGCCCGGGAGCTCGTGCTGGGGCGGGTCGAGGGCGGGGGAGCGGAACGGCTCCCAGCGCGGATCTCCATGCCCGCGCTCAACCTGGACGGGCTGTCCGCGGGCAGCGTCGGGGACGCGGCACGGAACGCGATCCCGACCGAGGCGACCGCCGCCCTCGACATCCGCCTCGTGCCGGACCAGAGGCCGGAGCGGATACGGGAGGCGGTGGAGGCGCACATCCGCGGCCAGGGCTTCCACATCGTGTACGAGGAGCCGTCGCCCGAGGTGCTGCGGGCGCACCCGCGCGTGATCCGGTTGACCTGGGACGACGGCTACGCCGCGATCCGTACGCCCCCGGACCTCCCCGTCTCCCGGGCCGTGGCCGCCACCGCCGAACAGGTGCTCGGCACCTCCGTGCTCCGCGTGCCGACCCTCGGTGGCAGCCTGCCCATGTCGATCTTCGAGGAGGTGCTCGGCGTGCCGCTCCTGATCGTGCCCATGGTCAACCACGACAACAACCAGCACGCACCGAATGAGAACCTCCGCATCCGCAACCTCTGGGACGGGATCCTGCTCTACGCCGGTCTGATCGCCCGGCTCGGCGTGGAATGGGAGGGGGTGGGGACGTAGTACGCGGCAGCCCCGCCAGATCCGAGTTCCCTGCAAACAGCACAGATTGGCGAATGGGAGGGGGCCCGGTCCGGGTACCCCTCCTCGGGCCCGGCAACCGCCGCTTCCCAGGCGCATCCGCGACGCGCCGACGCAGTCGTGGCCGGCGCCACCGAGGATGGGATCGTACTGGCGATCAGCGGGACCGGGATCGGGCGGTGGGATTCCTGGCGGCGCACACGGGGACGATGCCGGCCGGGCGACGTGTCCGCGGAGCAACTCGCCTGGCGACGGGCGAGCACCGGGCGATTGTGTGCGTATGTATGATGTAGTGATCACATATTAGTGACGCGAGAAATTAGAGTAATTGATCCATACTGCACCACAACGGGGCCTGCTCACCCGGTTTCCCGTCTTCCGGCCCCGGAAGCCCATGTCGCCGGACAATTCCCGTGCTCCTCACCCATCGGCCGCCAGGGCACTCGGTTCGGATCGCGCTTTCTCGGGCGTGCACGCCTTCGGCCTCGTGAAGGAATCCGCGCGGTGAACGGTCCGGAAACGAAACACGCCTGGAACTGGAGCAGACGTCCGATCCCGGGCGTGTCATTTTGCTCACCGTACGTGTCCTGCGCTTTCCGCGGCGGCGCCCTGAGCGTTCCGGGGCAGCCAGCGACCCCGCTTCACGGGCGGTCGGGGTTGAAGAGCGCGAGGCGCACGCTCCGACGCGCCCCTCATTCGTCCGGCGGCCGGACGAGGATCTGGATGAGGGATCGGTGGATGGTGCGCTGGCCGGGGCCGAAGGTGTGGCGCAGGTGGAAGGTCCCCTCGGTCCAGCCGAGCATGGCGCGCAGCGCGTCCTCGCCCGAGAGCCGGCCGGTCTCCGCGTGGATCGGCGCGCCGTTCTCCAGATAGACGACGCCGTTGTCCGTCGCGCCCGCCACGTGGATGGCCGCGGTGCGCCCGTCGTAGTCCATGACGCGGAGGAGCCAGGAGAGCGGGAACTCCCCGAGGTCGCCCTCCAGCGCGGGGTAGGGTGGGGGCACGGGGCCGAAGACCGGTGGCGGTGCGGGCTGCGCCGGCCGGGGCGTGGCTGCGGCCGCCGGTGCCGGGGCGGCGCCGGCGCGCCCGGCCGCGGCGATGCGCCGGAGCAGGGCGGCGAGGGTGGCGGAGACCTCATCCGGCGCGGCGCTCGACGGGAAGCAGAGGTCGGCGCCGGCGGTGAGGAACGCAATGCGCAGGTCCAGGTCATCCACGCCGGTCACCACGATCGGGGCGTCGGCGACGGCGGGATCGGCCCGGAGCTCGGTGAGGAAGCTCTCGATTTCCCCGGCGGGGAGGCCGCCGCCGATGATGAGCGCATCCGCGGCGCGCTCGGCCAGGCGCTCGCGGGCCACGGCGAACCCGGGCACGAGCCGCGGCTGGAACCCGCTGGTGCGCAACCGGGTCGCGGCCACGGCGGCCGCGGCCGGGCCGGCCTCCACCACCAGGACCCGGCGCGGGACCCCGAGCACCGGGTGGCCGTGCACCACGCGGAGGAGCGCGGCGACGGCGTCCGGGTCGAAGCGTCGTCCGGCGTCCTCCTCGATGCGTGCGAGCGCGTCCGCCACCCGCTCGACCGAGCGCTCCCGGTCCTCCGCCACGAGGGTGGCGAAGGTGTCGGCCACCGCGAGGATGCGCGCGGTGCGCGGGATTGCGTCCCGGGCGGGCGCGGCGCCGCCGGCCTGAGCCGGGCCGGCCTGCCCATCCCAGCGTGCGGCGGACCAGCGGAGCGTCTCCCGAACGGATTCGGGGAGCGGGATGCCGCCGAGGAGCTCGAGGGTGAACGCCAGGTCCGACGGCGTGCTTCCAGCCTCCGCGGCGTCGGTCCTGGCGGTGCCGCCCGGCGCGATCCGGCCGAGTCCGCGGAGCAGCGCGGCCAGGGCGAGGGCCTCGAGCGCCGCCTGATCGAGCCCGAGCTCCCGCCCGATGGCGGTAGCGAGCTCGCAGGTCAGGCCGCTCGTGCCGCCGCCTGCGCCGGACTGTTCCAGGAGCCCCACGAGCACGCCGGCGAGTCCGATCATGCCGGAGCGCGCGGGTGTGACCGCGGCGGCGGTGGGCGCCGCGGGCCGCGGGGCCGCAGCCGGGGCCGGACGCGGCTCGACGGCCGATGTGACCGGCGCCGGGGTGAACAGGGCGTCCAGGTCGTCGTCCACCTCGGGCGGGACTTCCTCCTCGGCCTCGACGGGGTCCAGGGGTTCGATCTCCGCGGCGGCGGCCGGGGCCGGCGCGGTGAACGGGTCGTCGTAGTCCGGCTCCGCGAACGCCTCGGGCACCGTGTCCGGGAGCGCCTCGGCCTCCGCGTCGGACTCCGCCGGCTCGGGATGCCTGCCGTTCACGGACGGCGCCTCGATCGCCGGTTTCCAGCCGAGCAGACCGTTGAAGTAGCTGCCGATGGCGGGTGCGGCCGCGGGCCGCGGATCGTGCGCCGGCGTCCCGGCCCCCGCGACGTCGCCTTCCGAAGACGCTTCGGGCGCCTGCGCGGGCGCTACTTCCGGCTCCGGGGCGGTTTCCGGGGCCGCGGACACGGCTTCCCCCTCCCCGCCTCCGGGCATCCGGTGGGCCCAGGCGTGCCCGAGCCGCTCCAGCAGGTGCGGGTCTCCCGGACGACGGCGGAGCAGCGCTTCATAGACCTCGATGGCCCGCTCCGTCTGCCCCTGGGCGAGGTATAGCTCCGCCAGGGTCTCGGTGAGCATGTCGTCGCCGGCGGCGGACTCGGTCCCGGCCGTCGCCACGGGCTCGGGCTCCGCGGGTACGACGGGTTCGGGCTCCGCCACGACCACGGGGTCCGGCTCCGGAGCGTCCTCTTCGGCGGGCGAGAGCCCGGCACGGATCCCCTCGATGGGCGCGGGCTCCTCGTCGTGCGGCTCGGGCGCCGTGGGCCCGGGCTCAGCAGCGGGGAGCGGCGCCTCGACGGATGCCGCCATGGTCTCCTCCTCGACCGGGAATTCGGGCCAGTGCGGCGCAAAGGACTGGGTGTCCGGCGGGTTCCGGTGCAGGTCGTCCGTGCCGGGGAGCGTGACGTGGACGACGTCGCCTTCGGCATCCATCGGCTCCACGGCCGCCGACCCGGCCGGGACCAGTTCCCTTTCCACCGGCTGCGACCCATCCTGATGCTCGGTATCCACGGACTCCGCGAGCGCGTGGTGCGCAGCGGGCTCGGACGCGTGGAGCTCGGCCAGGATGTCGGCGTACTCGTCGTCGAACGGGTCGAGCTCCAGGAGCTTTCGGTAATAGTCCATGGCCTCGGCGGTCCGGCCTTCGGAGCGCGCGATGTCGGCGAGGGCCCGGAGCGCCACCAGGTTGTGCGGGTCCAGCTCGAGGGCGCGGCGGAAGGAACGGCCCGCCTCCTCCGTGCGGCCGAGGTCCAGGAGAACGCGGCCCATGACCACGTGCGCGCTGGGGTAGTCGCCGTGTCGGGCCAGCCCGTTCTCGAGCAGTTCGTGTGCGCGCTGTGCGTCCCCGGCGCGGCGGTACGCCTCGGCCAGGTGCGTGAATACCCTGCCCTCCGGGTGCGCCGCGAAGAGGAGTTCGAGCCTGGCGATCTCGCCGTTGCGCGACTCGGGCATCTCTTCTCCCGGTGATCGTTTCGGACGGGAGACTCGGTCAGCGTACCGAAATAACCGGGGAAAGTGCTTCTGTCAACGAGTCCAATACAGTAAGCCGGATCCGCGGGCCCGGCGGGGCGCCGGGCGGCAGGACCCAGTACGGGCGCGGGCGGCGCGACGTCGTCTCACCCCGGATGCGCAAAGAGCCGGGTCAGTAGATGTACACCGGGGTGCCAACGGGGACGAGATCGTACAGCTTCGCCACATCCTGGTTCCGCATCCGGATGCACCCGTGGCTCACCGCGCGGCCGATCGAGTCCTCGTTGTAGACGTGCGTGCCGTGGATCAGGTAGCCGTCCCCGAGGTCCAGCTTGTGGGTGCCGAGCGCGTCCGGCACGCTCCGCTGGCGCGTGCCGAGCGGCGGGATGAAGATCTTGCCGTCGAAGATGATCTCCATCCCCGGGGTGAAGGGCCAGAAGTTCCCGAACTGGTTGATCCGCCCCACATCCTCGTCCCGGACCTCGATGTAGGTGCCGTCGGACAGGCGCACGCGCTGGCCCTTCTCCAGGTGGACCACCTCGAGCTTCCGGCGCGCCGCCTTCTCGTAGTAGTGCCACTCGGGGGGCACCCAGCGCGGGTTCGTCTCCTTCCCGATCACGCGCCGCTGCCCCCGGGGGGTCTCGAAGCGGTACGTCTTGCCCTTGTACGTGAACGTCTGCCCCTTGCCGACGGCGACGGGCGCGCTCATCACGGTGTCCTTGCCGTCGAGCAGCCAGAGCCGGCGCTTCTCGATGGAGACGAGGATCCGCAGGTTCTTCGCGTCCATGGCGCGGGCCCAGATCTCCAGGGCGTCCGGGTCCTTCGGCGCCGCGTCCGCCGGGTGCACGGGTGTCGAGTCACCGAAGGAGAAAGGTGTTCCCGCGACCATCGCGCACGCCGCCAGCGCGAGTGCGGACAGTGTGGCCAGGACGGCCGGCGCCGCGCGCCGGATCACGGGAACCGGCTCTCTCCAACGCATGGCTCCTCCGCGGTTCCGGGTGCGTTCACCGGCCGTATGTTGCACGGAGTGGGCCAGTTGCGGGCACCGGGCAGGGGGTGGCGCACCGTCGCCCGATGCAGGAACGCCCGCTCCGGGCGGATCCGGAGCGGGCGTTCGGGCCGTGCCGGGCGACGGGTTCACGGGCCGTCAGCCGGTCCCGGCCTCCACCTCCTCGTCGATCCCGCCGTGCCGGACCGCCAGGATCCGCGCGATCGCCTGGCCGACCTTGTTGTTCGGCGTGGAGGCGCCCGCCGTCAGGCCGATCGTCACCGGGCCGTCCGGGAGGAAGTCGTAGGTGACGACCTCGGGCGCGTTCGGCGCGGGCTCGGGCTTGTGCCGGATCGCCCGGCGCTCCACGTCGATGCACGAGGAGTCCGCGATGTGGTACGTGGTCGTGTGGGCGCGGCAGATCTGCGCAAGGTGGTTCGTGTTCGACGAGTTGTAGCCGCCGATCACGATCATGATGTCCGGCGGGTCCTGCATCATCTTGAGGACCGCATCCTGGCGCTCCTGGGTGGCGGAGCAGATCGTGTCGAACGAGCGGAAGTGCTCGTCGATCCGGTCCTCGCCGTAGCGCTTGACCATGCTCTTCCGGACCTCTTCCGCGATGGCGAGGGACTCGGAGGCGAGCATGGTGGTCTGGTTCGCGACGCCCACCTTGACCAGGTCCCGGTCCGGGTCGAAGCCCGGCGATGCCTTCTCGGCGAAGTGCTCCCGGAACGCGTCCCTGTCCAGCGCGCCCGGCGCCTGCTCGATGTAGTCGCAGACGAGCCGGGCCTCGGCCATGTCCCGCACGGTGATGTACTTCCCGCCGGGGTGGCGGTTCACCTGGGACGCGGTGGCGCGCGCCTCCTCGTGGTAGTACTTGCCGTGGATCAGGGCGGTGAAGCCGTCCCGGGCGTAGGACGCGACGCGCTTCCAGACGTTCAGGACCGAGCCGCAGGTGGTGTCCACCAGGATGCAGCCGATGGCGCGGAGCCGTTCGAAGTCCGCGAGGGTGACGCCGAACGCGGGGATCAGGACCACGTCATCCGGGGTGATCCCGGAGAAGTCGAAGTGGCCGTTCCTGTCCGGGTACAGGAAGGTGATCCCCATGTCCCGCATGCGCTGGTTCACGTGCGGGTTGTGGATGATCTCCCCGACCAGGAAGATGCGGCGGTCCGGGAACTTGTGGGCGGTCTCGTAGGCGTACTCCACGGCGCGGTCCACGCCGTAGCAGAAGCCGAACTCTTCGGCGAGGCGGATCGTGATGTCGCCGAAGCGTTCGGTGAAGCCGCGTGCGCGGATGCGCTCCACGATCTCGCTGTGGTATTCCATCTGGAGCACCGGGAGGACGACCTTCTTGAGGCCGAACCCCCGGCGGAAGTAAGTCTGCTCCATGGTCATCCTCGTTGTGCGGTCGGCCGCCCGCGCGGCGGCCGGCGGCGCCTCTATGGTACCCCAATCTCCTGACGGGGGCAACCGGGGGTGTGAGGCGACGTCGCGCCGGCGGCGTACCCGGGTGGGCTCCGGCTTGCCGGCGGGGCCGGGTTCCGCGCGGGGCTTCCGCGGGCTGGTGGGCCGGGGTCGTCCGCCCGGGCCGGCACGGGATCGGCAGGGCAATGCGGCGGCACGCTCGAACGGGGAGGCGGACATGGCCGAACGCTGGTACCCTGGCTGGGGGCTCGCGGTGTTGAGGGTCACGATCGGGGGCATCTTCCTGGTGCACGGCTGGTACAAGCTCTTCGGCTGGGGCGTGGGCGAGTTCGCGGGCTTCCTGGCGGGCGCGCGGTTCCCGGCGGCGGGAGCCCTGGCGTGGCTCGTGACCCTGGTCGAGTTCTTCGGCGGGCTCATGCTCATCATCGGCTGGCTGACCCGCTGGGCCGCGATCCCGCTCTTCGTGGAGATCCTCACGGCCATGCTCGCGGTCCAGTTCGAGAACGGGTTCTTCGTGCTGCCGCCGGCCGGCGTGGGGGGTTACGAGTACAACCTCGCGCTGCTCGGCGCCCTCGGGTGCATGATCCTGGCCGGGGGCGGGAGGCTGTCCATGGACGACTGGTTCGTCCGGCGGGTCGTGGTGGTGGAGGCGGGGGAGGGGTGAGGTGCGACCCCAGGGCCGGCGCGGCGGCCAGCTACCGACCGCGGCCGCGATCAATGAACCGCGGCCGCGGTCGTTTCGTCATTCCCCACGCCTGGGGCGCGCCGCGCGGACGAGGAGGACGGGGCAGTGCGCCTCCCGGATGACGCGCTTCATGGTGGCCGCGCGCCGGGGTTCCCACGAGCCGTGCCAGGCCAGGACCACGAGGTCGCTCTCGTGCTCGCGGGAGACGCGCACGATCTGTTCGCCGGGGTCGCCCGCAGCCATGAGGAGGGTGAGCTGGACCTCCGACGTCGGGTGTCCGAGCGCGGACATGCGGCTGATGAACTCGGAGGCCCAGGCCGGCCACTCGTGCTGGGGCTGGTCGAGGTAGCGGGGCGCGGCGAAGGAGCCGGGCTCGGTGGGCGCGGGCTCGCCCGGCGCGGCCACGTAGACCACGAGCACCTCGGCGCCGGTCAGCTCGGCCAGGTCGCCGGCGGGGTCCATGGCGGCGGTGGTGGCGGGCGTGCCGTCATGGGGGAGCAGGATCCTGCGGAGCGCCCAGGGCTCGAGCCCTCGCTCCGGCTGGACGAGGACCACGGGGCAGTGGGCGCCGAGGATCACCTCCTCGGCCACGCTGCCGATCGCGCCGCGCGGCTTCTCCATCCCGGTGTGCGTGCAGATCACGACGGTCGGGTGGCGCAGCTCGCCGGCGTAGCGGAGGATCCCCTGGGCCGGGCGGCCGGTCCGCTGGTCGAGGACGAAGCCCTCCATCTCCTCGGGGGAGAGCCCGAGGGAGCGGAGCAGCGCGGCCTGGCGGCGGGGCCGCTCGCATACGTGGAGCAGGTGCAGGGTGGCGCCGACCGTATCGGCGAGGGCGTTCGCCACGGGCACCGCCGCGAGCGCCGGCAGCGTGCCGTCCAGCGGGACCACGACGGACTCGATCTTCACGGTTCCGCCTCCTCCCCCTTCCTCGCCTCGTCCGTGTCCATGCAGTAGTTCTGCCCGCGCCACTGGATCGGGAACCGGAGCGCGCGCCACCCGGGTGGGAGCCGGGGCTCGAGCTCCGGACCTCCGTCCGTGAAGCGCAGCCCGCCGAAGCCGAACACCGCCGCCTGCCAGAGCCCGCCCAGCGCGGCGGCATGCACGCCGCCGGCGGCGTTCCCCATGTTGTTCGCCAGGTCGATCTCCGCGGCCTGGCGGAAGTAGCGCATGGCGAGCGCCATGTCACCCAGCCGCGCGGCCACCAGTGCGTGGATCGACGGACTGAGCGAGCTGCCGTGCGCGCACCGCGGCTCGTAGTACCGGAAGTTCGCTTCCCGTACCTCCGGCGGGAACCGGTCCCAGAGCAGGTACAGGAGGAGCACCACGTCCGCCTGCTTGATGACCTTGCTGCGCCGGGTCCGCTCGCGGCCGAGCAGGATGTCCGCCGGCCCCGCGCCCGACGCGTACTCCGCCGGATCCACGTCTTCCAGGTCGTGATAGCCCCGGAACTGCTCGAAGAGCCCGGTCCGCGGGTCGAAACCGGTGTACATGGCGGCCGCGACGTCGTCCCACGCCCGGAGCTCCTCGGGCTCGATGCCGAGCCGCCGCTCGAGCTCCCGCCAGCGCCCGGGCCAGCGCTCGCGGAGCAGCCCCGCGGCCTCCAGCGCCCGCTCCAGGTTCCATTGCGCCATGAGGTTCGTGTAGGCGCTGTCGTCCACGTCCTCGTGGTACTCGTCCGGGCCGATCACGTGGCGGATGTGGTACCGGCCGTCCTCGCCCCATTCCCCGCGGCTCGCCCAGAAGCGTGCGGTCTCGAGCAGGATCTCCGCGCCGGCGTCGAGGAGGAAGCGGACGTCGCCCGTGGCGCGCCAGTACTGCCAGACCGCGTAGGCCACCGCGGCGCTGATGTGGTCCTCCTGCTCCCCGTTCCGGATCGGCACCAGCACGCCGTCCGGCGCGAGCACCGCCCGGGGCGTGGCTTCCTCGCCCGTGTCCGTCGACTCCCACGCGTACAGCGCGCCGCGCCACCCCAGCGCCCTGGCCTTCTCCCGCGCCGCGGGGAGGGTGTGGTAGCGGTACATGAGGAGCGCGCGCGCGGTCGGCGGGTGCGTGTGGATGTAGAAGGGCAGCATGTAGATCTCCACGTCCCAGAAGACGTGGCCCTTGTAGATGCCGCCGGTGAGCAGCCGCGCGCTGATGGAGACGCGTTCGTCGTCGGGGTTGGCCGCGCCGATCAGGTGATGGCAGGCGAAGCGGAGCGCGCGCTGGGCCGAGGGGTCCCCGTCCACCTCCACGTCCGCGGCGCGCCAGCGCTCGCGCCATGCCTCCACGTGCTCCCGGACGATCCGTCCGGCGTCCCCGGGGCCGGTGCGGGCCAGGTGCGCGGCCGCCGCCTCCGCGGGCTCCTCCGCATCCCGGGAGGTGCGCACCGCCACGACGCGCGTCAGCCGGTACCGCGACCCGAGCCGTGCCGTGAACGTCCAGCGTTCTGCGACCCGGCCGGGTCGCGTCTCGACCTTCGGCGCGACTCCCGGCCCGTCCGCCGGGCGCAGCTCGCTCTTCACCGCGTAGGCGACGACGGCGCCGCTCCCTTCCGCGCGCAGCGCGAGCCGCGGCGGGGTATGGTCCCCTTCGTCGGCCGGATCCGGCGGGACGGGCCGGAGCGCCGGCAGGGGGGAGGCGTGGGGGGCGGCGGACTCCGGTCGCTCGATCCACGCCACCACCTCGATCCGCCCGCTGTAGTTCACCGGCTCCAGCTCCAGGGCCTGCAGCAGCAGATGCCGGTCGGCGAGGGAGGCGAGCCGGAGCTCGCGGATCCGGGTGACGCGCCCGGCCGGGGTCCGGTGCCGCCACTCGCGCCACAGGAGGCCGCGTTTGAGGTCGAACACTCGCCGGTGTTCCAGCGCCTTGCCCCGGTCCAGTCGCAGTTCCTCGCCCTCGACCGCGATCCGGAGCCGGAGCGGATCCGGCGCGGCGACCCGCTCGGGCATGGCATCCGGGGCCGGCCTCCGGCCGAAGATCCCCGCGATGAACGCGGCCGGCGCCGAGAACGCGCTCCCCTCGGCCAGCGAGCCGCGGACGCCTATGTAGCCGTTGGAGATCGTGAAGAGGGACTCGATTTCGTGCTCCCGGGCGAGATCGAATCCCTCCTCGACGAGCCGCCAGGCGGCGTCCGCGGAGGAGGCTCCCGCCGCCGGAACGGGCGTGCGCGACGTCGCCTCGAGCTCGGGCGTGGCCGGGGCAGGACGTGACCCGCGCATGCCGGCTCGCGGTGCCAGGATCGTGCCCCCGCATGGGCGCGGGACGGATCGGCGGCGATGCGGTTCCCGGCGTGCTGGACGACGCGCTCGATGCGTCGGCCCGGGGCGCACCCGGATCCCGCTGCGCAGCGCCCCATGCCCCCGCCCCGCCGGGCATGGCCCGGCCGCCAGGTACACGGAAGACGGCCGGCGATCGGGTTCCGGCGCTCCGCGTACGGTGGCCGCGCAGGATCCGGGATGAGAGGTCTCGGCTGCATGGTGAAGTGCGAGCGGGCAGTCCGACGTCGTCCGGGGCGCGGTGCCTCGACTCGTTCCCGACCGTGCCTTGCGGGCCGGTGAGCCACGGCACCTGCGCCCGGCAGCCGAAGCTCCTCGTGGCGAACGCGGAAGTGCTCACGGGCTCGCGGGCGGACACGGCCGGTCGAACGCCGGCCGGCTCCGCGCAACGATCGGCCCTGGCCGCTGAGCCCGCTCCGTCCGCTCGGCTCCGCCACGGCCGACGGGATCGACTTACGCCAGGATGCCCCCGCTCCGTCCGCTCCTGTCCGCCGCACGAGTCGCCCGGCCGGCGGCCGGGATCGAGATCATGACAATCCATGCCGAACCGGCGTAGCCGGGCGAGCGGCGGGGCCGGCTCCGGGCGGTCGTCACCGGTCGATTCGGACGGCGCCTTCCCGCCGGGCCGGGATCACGGGCGCCCGGCGGTGGCTTCTCGCAGGAGCTCCCGCAGCTCCGCGTTGCTCATCGCGGTGCCGATGGACTGCTCCAGGTAGCGCATGGATTCCCGGTGGAACTCATCGTCGTAGGAGGCGATGGCCTCCCGGGCGAGGAGCACGTGGAAGTCGCGCTGGTAGGCGTCGATCGCGGTGGCGCGCACGCAGGCGTGGGTGTTGACGCCGCAGATGACGGTGTGGGTGCAGCCGAGGGAATCCAGCAGCTCGGCGAGGCCGGTGTTGAAGAAGGCGCTGTAGCGTTTCTTCACGATCTCGTGGTCCTCGGGCCGGCGGTCGAGCTCGGCGAGGATGTGGCAGCCGGGCGTGCCGCGGATCGTGACCCGCCGGCCCGTCCGCCGCATGGCGAGGAACGCGTCCGAGAGGTCCGGCTCGAACTCCTGGCGGACCCAGATGATGGGGGCGGCGGCTTCCCGCGCGATGCTCGCCAGCTCGTTCGCGGCGTCGACGAGCTCCCGGCGCCGGGTCGAGTGGGGCGGCCGGGCGAAGAAGTCTTCGAGCAGGTCGACGAACAGGAATACCGGCTTCATCGGCAGGCCTCTCCTGGAACGGGCACGGTCGGTCGGGGCGCTCGGCGTGCGGCGATCGTCGGTCGGCGCGGTCCGCAGCGATCGGATGGTCCGCGGCCGACGGTTTGCGGGCAGGCGCCGCCCGCATCCGGGCGACAATTGAGCCCGGCCCCGCGCGGGAGGTCAAGCCGAGGGGGCCGGCGGCGGATGGTCGCCGCGATGGGTGATGGGGTTGGGGGCGTGCGGTTGGGCGGGATGCGAGGCCGCGCGGCTCGCGGCGGTGTCGAACGCGTTGGTCGGACGCGGGGCCTTGCGGGCGCTTCCCGACGGGTAGCCCGCCGCACGCCATGCATCTATCTTATAGGGCTCCCGTTGGTACGGCCTCCGGTGCGGGTGCCGGGGCGCGGCGGGGGCTCGGGCGGAAGCCGGGAGTGAGGGCGTCCAGCTCGGGAAGCAGCGGGAAAACCGGAACCAGCCATACACTGGAGTGGGCGTGGGATCCTTCGAGTTCCTGAAGCGGCTGCTGGACGCGCCGGGTCCGAGCGGATTCGAGGCCCGTGCTGCGGCGGTGTGGCGCGAGGAAGCGGAGCGCATTGCGGACCGGGTCGAGACGGACGTGAGCGGCAACACGCTGGCGACGTTGAACCCGGACGGCGCGCCGCGCGTGATGCTGGCCGGTCACATCGACGAGATCGGCCTGATGATCACGCACATCGATGAGGACGGGTTCCTGTACTTCGACGGGATCGGGGGGTGGGACCCGCAGGTGGTGGTCGGGCAGCGGGTCCGGCTGCTGACGCGGTCGGGCGAGGTCCGGGGCGTGGTCGGCCGGAAGCCGATCCACCTGATCAAGGGCGAGGAGAAGGAGAAGGCCGTCAAGCTCTCGGACCTCTGGATCGACATTGGCGCGCCGAACCGGGCCGCGGTGCTGGAGCGCGGGATCCGGGTCGGCGATCCGGCGGTGCTGGACGCCGGCCTCATCGAGCTGGGTGATGGGCTGATCGCGGGCCGGGCGATCGACAACCGGATCGGCGCGTATGTGGTGCTCGAGGCGCTGCGGCTCCTCGCCCAGGACCGTCCGACGGCGAGCGTGACCGCGGTGGCGACGGTCCAGGAGGAGATCGGCTGGTCGGGCGGCGGCGCGCGGACGAGCGCCTACGGGCTCGATCCGCACGTGGCGCTGGTCGTGGACGTGACGTTCGCCACGGACTCGCCCGGGATGGAGAAGAAGGAGCTGGGCGAGCACAAGATCGGAGGCGGGCCGGTCCTGACCCGGGGCTCGGCCGCCCACGAGGTGGTGTTCGAGCGGCTCGCGGCGGTCGCGGAGCGGGAGTCGATCCCGTACACGATCTCGGCGTCCCCGCGGTACACGTCCACGGATGCGGACGCGATCTATCTCTCGCGGCGGGGTGTGCCGACGGGGATCATCTCGATCCCGAACCGGTACATGCACTCGCCGAGCGAGCTCGTGAGTCTGAGGGACCTGGAGCGGGCGGCCGCGCTGATCGCGGCGTTCGTGCGGGATCTCGGGCCGGACACGGATTTCGTGCCGCGATAGCCGCCGTGCGGTCGGCGCCGCGCGGGCGCCGGTGCGGGCCGGAGGTCCGGAGAGGCCGTGCCTACGGGATGGTCCCGGGCGCGGGAGCAGGGGAGCATGGCGGTACCGATACAGATATCCTGGGACCTGTACCTGGGCCAGCTCGTGGTGTGGTGTGAGTGCCTGGCGGCGGGGGTTCGCCGGGCCGTGCTGCTGCCGCGACTGGATACGATCTTCAGCCCGGTCCAGGAGGATCCCGCCGGCGAGGTCCCGTACGACGAGCTGGACTGGCGGCTCGTTTCGCCGACGGAAGCCGATTGGGCGCGGTACGTGGAGCTGGTCGGCAAGCATGCGGGCCGGTTCGGCGTGCGGTACGAGGTGCAGCGGGTGGAGAACCTGGCGCAGTGGCTGGGAGGCAGGCGGGTGGCGGTACCGCAATACCACATCTGGCTGTACCGCGAGGAGAACGTCGCGGAGGCGATCGCGCGGCTGTATGAAGAGCTGGACCCGGTGCGCAGGCGCGGGCTCTGGCGGTGGCTGCTGGCGTGGACCACGCCGGCGCAGGTGAAAGAACCCTACGATCCGAGGTGACACGTTACATGCTCGATGCACCGAAGCTGGTAAAGCGGCTCCAGGAGATGCGGGACGAGGGCTACCTCTCGGACGCGATCCTGCGGGAGGCGGTGAAGTCGATCGAGGCGGCGGACGAGCGCTTCAACTGGGTGGGCGTCTACGTGCTGAATCCGGAAGAGAACGTCCTCTGGCTGCACAACTACATTGGCGAGCCGACGGAGCACGCGAAGATCCCGGTGGGCCAGGGCGTGTGCGGCACCGCGGTCGCCGAGGCGAAGAACCAGAACGTGCCGGACGTGACGGCGGTGGAGAACTACCTGGCGTGCAGCCCGAAGACGCGCTCGGAGCTGGTGGTGCTGATCCGGGCGGGTGACGAGATTCTCGGCCAGATCGACATCGACAGCCATCAGCAGGCGGCGTTCACGGCGGAGGACGAGGCGGCGATCCAGCTCGTGGCTGACAAGCTGGCCGAAGCGCTCATGGCGGAGCGTCGCTGATCCGCAGGCGCCGCCGGCCGTGCTGCGCTCGGTCCTGGCTCCGAACGCATCTGCGTACACCCTGGATGGGACCCGCACGTACCTGGTCGGTCGCCGGCGAGTGGCGGTGATCGACCCGGGCCCTGCGGATCCCGCGCACGTGGAGGCGGTCGCCGCGGAGGTCGGCCCGGATGCCGTCGCCACGATCCTGGTCACGCACTGGCATCCGGACCATGCGGCCGGCGCCATGCCGCTGGCCGAGCGGATGGGCGGCGCGCCGGTGCTTTCCTTCTCGGATGGCGGGCTGGAGCCGGGCCGGTCCGTGGAAACGGATGCGGGCCGGCTGATCCCCATCCACACGCCGGGCCACTCGCCGGACCACCTGTCGTTCCACTGGCCGGAGTCGTCCGCGCTCTTCTGCGGGGACCTGATGCTGGGCGGGCAGGGCACGGTGCTCGTGGCCTGGCCCGAGGGGGATCTCAGCGACTACCTGCGCTCGCTGGAGCAGGTCCGGGCGCTCGGCGTGCGCGTGATCTATCCGGCGCACGGGCCGCCGATCACGGAGGTGGGCCCGACGCTCGACCGGTATGTCCGGCACCGGGAGGAGCGCCTGGCCCAGGCGCTCGAGGCGCTGGGGGACGCCGCGCGCTCCGTGGACGACATCGTCTCCGCCGTGTACGGTGCGGACCTGAACCCCGAGCTGCGTCGGGCCGCGACCGGCGCGATCCGGGCCTACCTGGAACACCTCGCACGAACCGGTGACGTACTGCGGCTGGAGGACGGCCGCTGGCGCGCTCGCCGGGAGAACCCAGCCTGAGGGCGCTCAGCCGCTTCGTTCGCGCGGGCATTCGAACCGGCGAACGACGTGCGGCCGGGCGCGGCCCCATGGGTCAGCGCACGAGCCGCGGGCACCGCATACCCGCAGCCGAAAGCGAAGCGCGGCCGTCGGTCATGCCGACGGCCGCGCCCCACCGCTCTCCGGAGTCCTCTCGCAGCTCTGATCGGTAGGATCGGCGGTGGTGCGGATCAGAACCGGACCACGTACCCGATCGAGACGGCGAAGTCGAAAGCCACGCTGCGGGCCTTGTACGCACTGCCGCCCGGCAGCGCGATTTCCTCCTGGCCGGGCCTGGACGCGTAAACACGGGCGTCCACGCGGATCGGGTTCTTGGACTCGCCGAGATCGATCCCGAGCCCCGCATGGACCGAAGGCATCCACTGCGTCTCGTCCGCCAGGACCGCCTCGGGGTTCTGGCTGATGACGAACGGCGTCGTGGGGGTGTAGTGGAGCGCGCCGGCGCCGACGGTGAAGTAGCCCGGCGCCCCCTCGCGCATCCGGAACATCATGCTGCCGGCGACGCGCAGCAGGCGGATCCCGCCTTCGCCGCGGATCTTGTGCGTCACCTCGCCGTGGTCGATGAAGTCGGCGGCGTAGTCCGTGCTGATGAGGCCGACGAGCACTTCGTACGCGGCGCGGCCGGGCGGGTCGAAGTGGAGCGCGGCGGCGAACATGGGTGAGTTACCCGGTCCGACGCGGCTTTCGACGTTGCCCTCGCCGGTCTGCTGCCAGCGCCAGCCGAGGGAGCCGAAACCGATCTGCGGCACGACGGACCAGCGCCGGTCGCTGTCGGTAGCGGACTGCGCGGCGGCGAACGGTGCGTGGGCGAGGAACAGGATCAAGCTCGCGGCGAATAGGACGGTACGGACCACCGGGATACCCTCGTCTCGATGCCAGTGAAGGGTTCGTGCCGAACCGCGGTATTGCGCGGGGGTAGTTTGCCGCATAGGTCAATACGGAGCGGACCCGCGTGGAGCGGGGCCGGGCCCGGCCCGGGCATTGGGGAATGCGGATCCGCGTCGTGCAATATTAGTGGGCGGCGTCGCTCCGTCAAATGATCGGGAGTTCGTATGATCGGCTCGCGAGAGGAGATCGGGCGAGTGGCGCGGGGTGGGGCCGGCGGTTCGGAGCCGGCCCCGCTCGATGCGGCGCTCGTAGCGGAGCTGCGTGGGATCGTGGGAGAGGATGGGGTGACCACGGATCCCGGGCGACTCCTGGTCTATGAGTCGGATGGGCTGACGGCGTACCGGTGTCGGCCGCGGGCGGTGGTGCGGCCGCGCGGCACGGCGGAGGTCTCGGCGGTGCTGCGGGTGCTGGACCGTGCGGGCGTGCCGTTCGTCGCGCGGGGGGCGGGGACGGGGTTGTCGGGCGGCGCGCTCGCCCTGGAGGGTGCGGTCGTGGTGTCCCTCGCCCGGATGGACCGGATCCTGTCGATCGACGCGGCGAACCGGCGGGCGCGGGTGGAGCCGGGCGTGGTGAACGTGCGGTTGAGCCGGGCGGCGGCGCCGTACGGGCTGACGTACGCGCCGGACCCGAGCTCGCAGGCGGCCTGCACGATCGGCGGGAACGTGGCGGAGAACGCCGGCGGGCCGCACTGCCTGAAGTACGGCGTGACGTTGAACCACGTGACGGGGCTGACGGTCGTGCTGCCGGACGGGCGGGTGGTGGAGCTGGGGGGCGCGGGCGAGACGGTGGGGTACGACCTGGTCGGCCTGTTCGTGGGGAGCGAGGGGACGTTCGGGATCGCCACGGAGATCGAGGTCCGGCTGGTCCCGGTGCCGGAGGCGGCGGAGACGCTGCTCGCCATCTTCGACGACGTGAACGCGGCCAGCCGCGCGGTCAGCGCCATCATCGCGGACGGGCTGCTGCCGGCGGCGCTGGAGATGATGGACCGGGAGACGATCCAGGCGGTGGAGGCGAGCGCGTACGCGGCGGGCTACCCGGTGGACGCGGCCGCGGCCCTGGTGGTGGAATTCGACGGCGCGGCCGCGGGGCTGTCGGCGGAGGTGAACCGCGCTCGCGAGATCTGCGAGCGGTTGGGTGCGCGGGAGGTGCGCACCGCCCGGGAGGCCGCGGAGCGGGAGCGGCTCTGGCAGGGTCGGAAGAAGGCGTTCGGGGCGCTCGGGCGGCTGGCGCCGGACATCCTCGTCCAGGATGCGGTGGTGCCGCGGACGCGGCTGCCGGAGGCGCTGGCACGTACGTACGAGATCTGTGGGCGGTACGGGCTCCGGGTGGCGAACGTCTTCCATGCCGGGGACGGGAACCTGCACCCGACGATCCTGTTCGACCGGCGGGACCCGGAGCAGGTGGAGCGGGTCAAGCGGGCGTCCCGGGAGGTGATGGCCGCGTGTGTGGCGGTCGGCGGCACCATCACGGGCGAGCACGGGGTGGGGCTCGACAAGCGGGATTACATGGAGCTGATCTTCCCGGACGCGACGCTGGAGGCGATGTGTGCGGTGCGGCGGGTGTTCGATCCGCGCGGCCGGGCGAATCCGGGCAAGGTCCTGCCGGTCCGGGTCTGCCGCGAGTGGGCGGGACCGGGCACGGTCATGGTGGATGCCGTGGGCGAGACGGCGTTTGCGCCGGAATCCGGGGAAGCCGAGGGCGTCGTGCAGCCGGCGGGGGGCGCCGATGATTGATGCGTTGCGCGGGATCGTCGGAGCGGATGCGGTCCGGACCGGCCCGGCGGCCGCGCGGTGGGCGGTGCACGGGCGGGTACCGACCGCGGTCGTGGCGCCATGCACGACGGGGGAGGCGGCGGCGGTCCTTGCGCTGGCGAGCCACGAGGGATGGGCGGTGGAGCTGGCGGGGGGCGGGACCTGGCTCGATTCGGGGCGGCCGCCCTCGCGGCTGGACATCGTGCTGACCGCCGAGCGGCTCACGGAGATCGCTGCCTACGAGCCGGCCGACCTGACGATCTCGGTGGGTGCGGGCTTGCCGATCGAGGCGTTCCAGTCGCATGTGGGCCGACACGGGCAGTGGCTCGCGCTGGACCCGGCGAGGAAGCCCGGTGCGACCATCGGCGGGCTGGTGGCGACCGGCTCGGCCGGGCCGCAGCGGCTGGCGTACGGCACGCCGCGGGACCACGTGCTCGGGCTCGAGCTGGTGACGGGGAACGGCCATGTCCTGACCATGGGCGGGCGGGTGGTCAAAAACGTGGCCGGGTACGACCTCGTCCGGCTGGTGATCGGGAGCCGTGGCACCCTCGGGTTGATCACGGCGGTGCACCTGCGGCTCCGCCCGCTCCCGAAGCGGGATGAGACATGGGTGATCGAGGCAGCGGAGCCGGACCCGCTCATGGACGCGGTGGACGCGGTTCGGGAAGCGTTCGTTGAGCCCGCCGCCCTGGAGCTGCTTTCACCGATTCCGCGGGTCGCAGCCGGCTGGACGCTGCTGGCGCGGCTGCATGGGAGCGACGGAGCGGTGGCGGACGCGGCTGACCGTCTTGTCCGAGCCGTGAGCCCGCTCTCCGCCCGCCGGCTCGACGCGGCGGAGGCCGAAGCCGTCTGGTCCGCGCTGAACGAGTGGGAGGCCGCCGCAGCGCTGGCGCCGCGGCTCGCGGACCGGCCATCGAACCTGCGGGACACGCTTGCCCTGGCGCGCACGCTCCCGGGCGCGGTCACGCGCTGGCCGCTCGCCGCGCACGCGGGGGACGGGATCGTGCGCGGGCTGGTCCCGTCGGAGGCGTGCGGAGATGCGCTGCGCCCGGACTGGGCGCGGACGTTGAGCGAAGCGCGGGCCGCGCTGGCAGAGCGGCGGGGCACGCTGATCCTGGCGTGCGGTCCGGCCCGGCTGCTCGGCGAAGTGGATCCCCTCGGCGTCGAAGGGATCCCGCTCGAGCTGATGCGTGGGCTGCGAGACACCTTCGACCCGGCCGGCGTGCTGGCGCCCGGGCGGTTCATTCGGTGAAGGGAGCGGCGATGGAGAGCTCGAACGGAGCGACGGTCGTGGCGAGCCCGGCCGGGCGCGCGGCGAGCCGGAGCGCGGAGCTGCTCGCACGGGAAGAGGAGCGGCTCCTCGCGTGCGTGCACTGCGGGTTCTGTCTCCAGGCGTGCCCGACCTACGTCCGGCTGGGCGACGAGGCCGATTCCCCGCGCGGACGGCTGCACCTCATGCGCGCGGTGGTGGAGGGCCGGCTCGACCCGGGGGCGGATGCGTTCCGGGAGCACATCGACCGCTGCCTGGGCTGCCGGGCGTGCGAGACCGTCTGCCCGGCCGGGGTGGAGTACGGGTTCCTGCTGGAACGGGCGCGGGCCGCGATCGCGGCGGAGGCCGGACTGCCGCTGCCTACGCGATTGATCCTCGCGGTCTTCGCGAGCCGGACGTTCACGCGGCTGGCCATGCTCGGGGCGCGTATGCTGCGCGGCACGGGGCTCGCCGCCCTGCTCCTCAGGGTGCTGCCCGAACGGTTCTCCCGCGCCCGTTTCGGGCTGGCCATGCTCGAGGCGACCACGCCCTGGCGGGGACTCGCCGATGGCCGCACGTCGACCGCGCGGGCCGGCGAGCAAGGAGCCGACGGCGGGCGCGCCAAGGCGTCGCTGCGGGGCGCGGCGGAACCCGGACGCACGCCGCGGCTGCGGGTGGCCGTGCTGACCGGTTGCGTGCAGGAGGGGCTGTTCGCGCGGGTGAACCGGGCCACGGTCCGGGTGCTGGAGGAGAACGGCTGCGAGGTGGTGGAGGTCCGGGCGCAGGGGTGCTGCGGGGCGCTGCACGCGCACGCGGGCCGGCTCGACGAGGCGCGCGAGCTCGCCCGGGCGAACATCGACGCGTTCGCGGCCGCGGGCGTGGACCACGTGGTGGCGAACGCCGCCGGCTGCGGCGCGGCGATGCGGGAGTACGGCGAGCTGCTCGCGGACGACCCCGCATACGCGGAACGGGCCCGGCAGTTCGCGGCCTCCGTCCGGGACGTCTCCGAGCTCCTGTCGGAGCTGGGACCCGTGCCGGGCGGGCCGCTCCCGCTGCGCGTCACGTACGACGCGCCGTGCCACCTGCATCATGCGCAGCACGTGACGACCGCGCCGCTCCAGCTGCTGGATGCGATCCCCGGGCTCGAGCGGGTGCCGCTCCCCGGCGCCGACGAATGCTGCGGCGGCGCCGGGATCTACGGCGTGATGCATCCGGAACTCGGCGGGCGGATCCTCCAGGACAAGCTCGCCGCGATCCGATCGACCGGCGCCTCCGTGGTCGTGACGGGCAACCCCGGCTGCGCCATGCAGATCGGCGCCGGGCTGCGGCTGGCGGGCGACTCGACGCCGGTCCTGCACCTGATCGAGCTGCTCGCCGAGAGCTACCGGCGCCGGACGGGATCGGCCCGGGCGAACGCGGAAGAGGGCGGAGCGTGAGCATCGTCAGGACGGAAGGCGGCGTGGAAACGACGCAGTGGCCGAACGCGCTGGGTGGACCGGCGGCCGCGCAGGCCAGGATCCTGGAGCGGCTGCGGACGCTGGTGGAGCAGGAGTCCCCATCCGGCGATGTGGCGCGGGTCTCGGCGCTGGCGCTCGAGGTGGCGGCCATGCTGGAGACCGCAGGGCTGGAGGTCGACCGCATCGAGGCGCCCGGGTACGGGATCAACCTCCGCGCGCGCCTGGAGGGCGCGGAGCCGGAGCTCGAACCGGTCGTGGTCCTCGCGCACCTCGATACCGTGCACCCGGTCGGCACGCTGGAGCGCCAGCCGTTCCGGGTGGTCGGGGACCGGGCCGAGGGCCCGGGGATCTACGACATGAAAGCCGGGATCGCGGTCCTGGTCGACGTGCTGGACCGCATGCACCGGGCGGGCGAACGGCCTCGGCGTCCGCTCCGTGTCGTGGTCACGTGCGACGAGGAGATCGGATCGAACAGCTCCCGGGCGTTGATCGAGTCCGAGGCGCGCGGCGCCCGGGCGGTGCTCGTGCCCGAGCCGTCGCTGCCGGGGGGCGCGGCCAAGACCGCGCGGAAGGGCGTTGCGACGTACGAACTCCTGATCCAGGGCCGCGCCGCCCATGCCGGGGTGGAGCCCGAGCGGGGCGCCAGCGCCATTGCCGAGCTGGCGCACCAGATCCTGGCCGTGCTCGCGCTGGCGGATCCGGCGCGCGGCACCACGGTCAACGTGGGCGTGGTGAGCGGCGGCACGGCCTCGAACGTGGTGGCGGCGGAAGCCCGCGCCGAGATCGATGTCCGGCTGGCCGTGATGGAAGAGGCGGCCCGCGTGGACGCGGCCATGCGCGCGCTCCGGCCGGTGACTCCGGGGGTCTCCATCGACGTGCGCGGCGGCGTGAACCGCCCGCCATTGGAACGGACGGACGCCGTGGTCGAACTGTACCGCCATGCACGCGCGCTGGCGGCGGGGCTCGGTGTGGACCTGGGCGAGGGCTCGACCGGGGGCGCGAGCGACGGTTGCTTCACCGCCGCGCTCGGCGTCCCGACCCTGGACGGGCTCGGTCCGCGCGGCGGCGGCGCCCACTCCACGGACGAACACATCATCGTCAGCGATCTGCCGTTCCGGGCAGCGCTCTTCGCTCGGCTGTTCCAGACGCTGTAGGGGTCGGGAGGGGGCCGCTAAGTGCGGGTGCCGGGCCGGTTCGCCTTGACCTGGTAGAGCTTCGCGTCCGCCGCGGCGAGGAGGTCTTCGGGACTCTGCATCCAGGGCTGGTACTCCGCCATCCCGGCGCTCACGGTGACGGCATCGGCGTCATCGAACTCCTTCGCGAACCGCTGGTTGACCCGGTCCAGGAAGACCGCGGCCTTTTCCAGGTCCGAATCGGACAGGATCGCCACGAATTCGTCCCCGCCGTAGCGTGCGGCAAGGTTCATGGCGCGGGTCTCCGCGGCGAGCGCGTTCGCGAACCTTCGCAGCAGGTCATCGCCGGCGAGATGACCGTGGGTGTCGTTGTATTCCTTGAATCCGTCCAGATCGAAGATCACCACGACGAGCTTGCGGCCGCGGCGCGCGGCGGAGAACTCCCGGTTCAGCTCCCGCTCGAGCTGACGCCGGTTCGCGAGTCCGGTCAGCGGGTCGGTCAGCGAGAGGGCGCGGACCTGCTCGAAGAGGCGGGCGTTCTCGATGGCGATCGCGACCTGGTCCGCGAGCGCCTGGAGCAGCTCGAGGTCGCTCTCATCGAACGGCCGGTTGCGCATGCAGGCGAAGAGCGCGCCGAGCGGCCGGTCCCGGAAGATGAGCGGTGCGGCCGCGACCGGTGAGTTCCCGAGGAACGAGCGGCTCTGCGGCTGGATGAACGGATCCGCGGTCGGGTTCGTGGTCGCGCGCGGGCGACCGTGTCGGACGACCCAGCCGGTGAAGCTCCGGTCGACGGAGAAGCGCAGGCCGAGGATGTTCTCCGGCAATCCGACGGTGGCGCGGAGTTCGAGGGTCTTGCCGTCCGGGTCCATGAGCTCGATCCCCGCGGCGCCCGCTTGCAGAAGCCGGGCGGCCCACTGGGAGACGAGCACCATGGTGTTGTCGAGCTCGGTGGATCCGGCGAGTGCGCGGCTGACCTCGATCAGCGCGCTGTTCTGGATGTAGAGGCGTTCGCCTTCCTTCCGGCGTTCGACCTCGGCGGTGGTGAATCCGATGCGCGCGGCCAGCAGTCCGGCGAGCGCGACGAGCGAGACCGTGCTCGCCGTGCCGGGGCCGCCGGGCGTCGCGGCCGCGTGGGCGGCGGCAAGGCCGAGGAAGATCACGGCGCTCGGCGCGATCGCGTGGCGCAGGACGGCCGCGAGCGGACGGCGGGGTTCGAGCCAGAGCGCCTCCGGGTCGCGCGCGCCGATGAGGCCGGCGGACGCGAGCATGGTCCAGACCGCCAGGCCCAGCAGGTCGGTGGGGCCGCCGGCGACGAACGGGCGCGGATCGACGCCGGTGACCGCGAGCACGTTCCAGAGCGCGAACGTACCGGTCGCGCCCACGAGCAGGAGCGCCGCGGGACGCGGGATCGCCGATTGCCGCGTCGTCGGGAGCATGATGGCGGCGAATAGCGCGACGAGGGAGGCGAACGCGAGGATCCGGAGGGCGTCCACGCCGCCGGCGGACGCTGCGGAATCCGCCGGGGCCGGCCCGAAGTGAAGGATCAGGAACGTCCCGATCGCGACCAGGACGCCGCCGTCCAGCGCGGCATCGACCAGCGCCCGGCCGCTGGGGATCGGGACCAGGAGCCGGGCGATGCCCGCGCAGAACAGGAGCGGGAACGCGAGATGGAGGTACGGCGAGGGCGAGCGGGACCAGGGTTCGAGCCCGAAGCCGACCCGGCCGAAGATCTCGAAAGCCTGAGCGAGGGCGACGGCGGCGGCGCCGGCCGCGAGCAGCGCCCAGGTGAGTCGGCCCTCCTCGCGCGCGCGCCGTGAAGCGAGGGCGCAGAGCGCGGCGGCGGTGCAGGCCAGTACGAACAACAGTATGTGCCCGAAGACGGCACGCGCGAAATCGTCGCCCCAGGGCATGGCGTAGAGTGCCGCCAGTACGAGTGCGCCGATCGCGAGCGTTGCGCGCGCCATTGAGAACGACTTGTCGGGCTCCGAGGGGTCGCGCGCCTGGATCGAGGTTGGGGAAGACGCGGTAAGTTCCGGACCCATGGATTGCCGGTATCGAACGTGGCTGCGCCGCGGGAACGGAGGAGAGGCGGGGCCCGGGCGCCGCCGTCGGATCACGGATCGGAAAGTATGGACTGCCCTGCCGGATATCAAGATTTTCGTCGATGGCCGCGAGGTCCGGTCTTGATTCGCGCGGGGGGCCGTCCTTAGTATTCTAACGGTTCCCCCGGACGCGCCCGTCCTCCACTCTCCCCTCCCCCAGAACGTGAATGGCGGCTGCGACGGGCGGCTGCCGGAGACGAGCCCCGCATGGTGTCGCTGTCCGTTTATCCCAGCACGGCCGAACGGTACAACGTTCTCCTGGACCTGGCGCGGAGCCTCAGCTCCACGCTGGAGCCGGATGCGTTGTATGCGGTGCTCCATGGGCACGTGTCGCGGGCGTTGCCCGCGTCGAACTTCACAGTCCTGGTGGCGGAGGGCCGCGGCGAGCTGCGCACCGCCTATCGTGCCGGCGCCGGTGACGGCGTGGTCCATCATCCGGAGCACGAGCTGGAGCGGCTGCGCGCCGGGGACTACATCCTGCGCGCCGCGACCGAAACGCAGGGCTGGCTCCTTGCCGTCCCGCTCGCCCGGGAGGACCGGCTCCTGGGGACGCTGGTGGTCCAGCGCGGCGAGTGCGCTCCGTTCGATGCGGCGGATGCGAACTTCCTGCTGGCCGTGGCGCAGCTCGCGGGAGTCGCCCTGGACAACGCGCGGCTGTTCGAGGAGGTCCGGCGGCGGGGGGAGGAGGCGGAGCGGCTGGAGTCGATTGCCAGGGAGCTGGCGGGCACCCTGGAGATGAGCGAGGTCGTGGAGCGGGTCGCGGCCCGGGCGCATCAGGTCATCGGCAAGCCGGTCGTGCTGTGGCTGATCGAGGGCTCCCGGATCCGCGCGGTGGCTCGGGCCGGCGGCGCGATGATCCGGCTCGGCGAGGAGCGGGTCCTGCCGCCGAACATGATCGCCCGGCTAAGGGCCGAGGCGGAGGCGCGGCCGGACTTCGAGGCGTACGCCGGAGCCGGGCCATCGTCGGCCGGGCCGGGGCGCGTGCTCGTACCGCTCCTGCTCGGGCGGCGGCTCCTCGGCTTGCTCGCCATCGGGCCGTGGGTCGACGACGCGCCCGACCCGAGCCGGCTCCGGCTCCTCTACCGCATCGCGCCGCACGCCACATCCGCCATCGAGAACGCGCGGCTGCACGGCGAGGTGCGGCGCCTCTCCCTGACGGATCCGCTGGTCCAGCTGCCGAACCGGCGACAGCTCGACCTGTTCCTCGAAAAGGAATTCGCCGCGGCGCAGCGCGGCCGGCCGCTCTGCTTCGTGCTCTACGACCTGGACCGGTTCAAGGAGTACAACGACACGCACGGCCACCGCGCGGGCGACATCGCGCTGATCCGGTTCGCCGGCGTGCTCCGGCGCGAGACGCGCGCCATGAACCTCGCGGCGCGGTATGGCGGGGAAGAGTTCGCGACCGTCCTGTCCGGCACGGACATCAACGGCGGCAAGGCGCACGCCGAGCGCGTCCGCCGCGCCGTGTGGGAGCTCTTCGGGGGCGAGCTCTCGGTCAGCGCCGGCGTGGCCGTCTACGACCCGAGCATGGCCACGCCCGTGGACCTGGTCGTTGCCGCGGACCGCGCCCTGTACCGCGCGAAGATGAACGGCCGCAACCAGGTCGTGCTCGCGCCGGTCTGAGGCGGAGCGCTCAGTCCCCGCCGTCCCGCCGGCTCTCCTTCCCGCCCCGGCGTTCGCTCCCTGCCGCTCTGCCGAGCGCCCGCACGAGCTTCACCGCATCGAACAGGAACCAGACGAAGATCGCGATCGATCCCAGGATCAGGACCGCGATCGAGATCCACGAGATGATGTCCCAATGCGTCATCACTGGCCGTCCTCAGCGGGCGCGGGTCGAGCCGCGTCCACGCGGATCGTTGCGGGGCGCAGCACCGTGAAGATCTGTGCAACGGCGAAGGTCGCGGCGGACAGGGGCAGCGCCACGAGGACCGCGTGCTCCTGCCAGAGCTCGATCGGGTGGCCGGCAAGGTTCACGGTCCAGATCCGCGTACTCCACTCGGCGTCGAAGGTGCCGAACGCGTTGACCAGGACGTAGAACGCGATGGCCGCGGCGAGTCCGGTCAGCGCGGCGGCGAGCCCGGCGGCCGGCGCCGCCCGGATGGGCAGGTAGAGCCCGGCGAGCACGGGCACGGTCGCCGTCGCCACGAGCATGGTGCTCATGAAGATCCAGGCGGACACGATGGACTGGAAGAAGAGCGCGAGCGCCACGCACGCGGCGGCGGCGACCAAGGTCATCCAGCGGGTCAGACGGAGCACGGCGGCGTCCGACATGTCGGGCCGGACCAGCGGGCGGTACAGGTCGTAGGCCAGGTTGCCGCCGGCGATCAGCAGGTACGAATCGATGGTCGACATGGCGGTGGCCAGCACGCCGGCGACGAACATCCCCTTGAGCCCCACCGGGAGCACGTCGAGCACGAGGGTGAGGAGCGCGTAGCGGGCGTCGGTCTCGATCCCGGCGCTCGCGGCGGCCATCCCGAGGATCGTGGTGGCCCAGTCGTACGCGGCCCAGAGCCCGATCCCGACCAGGAGCGCCACGAGCACGGCGCGGTAGCTCACCGCGGCGAAGATGCGCTGAAAGAAAGCGGGTTCGACGAGCGCGCTGAGCGCGGACGCGGCGAACACGATGAGCACCGACGGCGGGTAGGTGCCCGTCGGGTCGAAGTACGACGCGGGCAGCGCGGCCCGCATGCCGTCGATGCCGCCCTGCGTCTGGAGCACGAGCGCCGTCGCCACGCCGAGCGTCACGCACATGAGCATGAACTGGACGGTGTCGGTGAGCGTGTCCGCGAGCAGTCCGCCGAGCACGGTATAGACGACCGACAGCGCGGCGCCGATCAGCACGCCGATGGGGAACGGCACGCCGAGCAACAGGTCGAGGAGCATGCCGATCCCCATGATGCTGACGATGGGCAGCGCGTAGAGGAAGCTCGCGACGGCGACCAGGCCGCGGGTCCCGTTGCCGTAGTAGCGGGCGACCACGTCCGGGAGCGAGAGGAAGTCGTGCTGCCGGAGCTTTCGCGCGATGAAGAGCGCGGCGATCAGGATGGCTAGGTAGTACGGCCGGGTGTACACGAACCAGGCGACGAGCCCTTCCTGGTACGCGACCTCGGAGCCGCCGAAGAGCACGTCGAGGCCGTAGTAGGTGGAGACGAGGCCGCAGGCGAGGAGCGGCGCGGTCAGGCGGCCGGACGCCACGATGAAATCGCGGAACCCGGTGATGCGGCGGGACACGAGGATCCCGACCGCGAGCATCCCGGCCACGTACAGGCCCACGACAGCGTAATCGATCGCGCTCATGACGGCGCGGGAAGATGGGGCGGCGGCGCCGGGCGGACAAGACGGGTTGTCGGCGCCGCGGCGGTAGACGAGCGCAGGGGGGTGCGCTCACGCGACGTCGCCTCGCGCCCTTCGGACCCCGTTCCTCGGGCTGCCGGCGGCGAGCCGGGGCCCCGGCCTGGCCGATCCGGTCTCAGCGCCCGGCGCCCACGTCCCGGGCGAGCGCATCCACCAGCGTCCATGCGCGCTCCACGTGCGCCTGCGTGGTGCGGAGATTGCCGACCGCGAGCCGCAGCGCGAACCGACCCCGTACGCGGGTGTGCGACAGGAAGACCTCGCCGGTCGCGTTGAGCCGCTCGAGCAAGCGCGCGTTCAGGGCATCCGCCTCGTCCTCGGAGATCCCGTCCGGCCGGTAGCGGAACACGACCACGGAGAACGTTACGGGCGCGAGGCGCTCGAAGAGCGGCGAGGCGTCCACGCGGTCGGCGAAGAGTCTGGCGAGCCGGATGTGCTCCCGGAGCCGGTCGGCGAGTCCGGTGACGCCGAAGTACCGGAGCGTGAACCAGAGCTTGAGGGCGCGGAACCGGCGGCCGAGGGAGACGCCGTAGTCCATGAGGTTCATGGCCGCGGCCTCGTGCTCGGGGACGGAGAGGTACTCGGGCACGAGGCTGAAGGCGCGGCGCAGGACGTCCGGCCGGCGGGTGTAGAGCGCGGAGCAGTCGATCGGGACGAACAGCCACTTGTGCGGGTTGACGACGATGGAGTCCGCGCGCTCGCAGCCGTCCAGGACGTGGCGCATCTCGGGGATCACGGCCGCCGCGCCGCCGTACGCGGCGTCCACGTGGAGCCAGAGGGACTCGCGCTCGCAGATCCCGGCGATCTGCGGGACCGGGTCGATGGCGGTGGTGGAGGTGGTCCCGACCGTGGCCACGACGGCGAGCGGGCGGATCCCGGCGGCGCGGTCTTCGGCGATGGCGTCCTCGAGGGCCGCGGTGTCGAGGCGGAACGCGTCATCCGTGGGGATGCGGCGGGTGCCGTCCAGCCCGAGCCCGAGGGTGAGCACGGCCTTGTCCACGCTGGAGTGGGCCTCTTCGGAGCAATAGACGCGCATGCGGGGGACGTCTGCGCGGCCGGCGAGGCCGTGTTCGCGGATGTGGAGGTCGGCTGCGGCCTCGCGGGCGGCGGCGAGGGCGTAGAGGGTGCTGGAGGACGCGGTGTCGTTGATGACGCCGGTCAGCCCGGCCGGGAGGCCGAGGAGCTGGCGGAGCCAGTCGAGGGCGATCTGCTCGAGCTCGGTGGCGGCCGGTCCGGTGCGCCAGAGCATGGCGTTCACGTTCAGCGCGGCGGCGAGCGTCTCGGCCAGGATCCCGACGGCGGGCGAGGAGACCGCGAAGTAGGCGAAGAAGCCGGGGTGGTTCCAGTGCGTCGTCGCCGGGAGGATCAGCCGGTCGAAGTCCTCGAGCATGGCATCGAAGGGCTCCGGCTCCGCGGGCGGCGTGGCCGGCAAGCCGGCGCGCAGCTCGCCGGGGGCGGTCCGGGCGAGGACGGGCCAGCGTTCGGGGTGTGCGAGGTACTCCGCGATGCGGTCGATCACCGCGTGGCCGTACCGCCGGAACGTATCGGGGTCCATGTCGCCGAGCGGCGGCGGCTCCGGCGGCGTGGTCGGTCGGCCGGACGGGTCCGGAGAGTTCGGCGGCGTGTCGGGCTCAGCTCCATTCATACGGCGGATCCTGCTGCGTAGCGGACGCGGCGCGTGCCGGGCGAGTCGCCGGAGCACGCGGCGGCGGAGAAAGCTACGTTGTCTCGGCGGCCGGCGTCTACCAGAGAGTGGCCATGCGGAGGAGCAGGTTCACGATGGCGGGCATGGTGCGGCCGAGGTCCGCGGTGGTCACGGTCTCGTTCGCACCGGCCTGGACGGCCGCCCGGGCGGTGGACGCGTCATCCGCCACGGCGAGCACGGGGAACCGGCCTTCGGCGCGGACGCGCCTCACGTCCGCGGGCGAGAGCTCTCCGCGCAGATCGACCACCACGAGGGGCGGGGTGACCAGGTTCCGGCCGAGGAAGCCGACTTCGGGCCGGCGGCCCGGCGGGAGGTCGGGCGCCGCGCGGGCGGCGTAGCCCGCGTCCTCGAGTGCGGCCACGATGTCCGCTCCGCCGTCTGCGTCGCTCAGGACCCAGGCGGGATTGACCGCGTCGTCGACGGGAAGACCGGCCGTGGGTGCTTCATGCCGCGCCGGGCCGTCCGGCTCCTCGCCCCTCTGCCGCGCCATGCTCCCTCCACGGTGAACGGGGGCCGATGCTCCCGTGATCGGTGCAAAGGTCGTTCCCGGGGAGCACCATTGAGCCGCGTGGAGCCGATGCGTATCTTGCTCCGCCATGAGCCAGGCCACGCTGCGAATGCCGAGTCGGGCGGTCCTTTCCGTGATCGCGGGTGCCGCGATCGCGGCGTCGGGCGCGGCGTGCACGCCGCCGCGCGCGCCCATCCAGCCCCATCCGCTCCCCCTGGCCGCCATCGTGGACTCGGTGGCCGGGACGCCGCCGCTCGACCGGACGCACTGGGGAATCGAGGTCTACGACCCGGAGCGCCGCCGCGTGCTGTACCGGCGGAACGGGGAACTGCACTTCGTGCCGGCTTCGAACGCGAAGCTGGTGGTGACCGCGGTGGCCCTCGGCGAGCTCGGCCCGGACTACCGGTACCGGACGGAGATCCACGCGCCCGGCCGCACGCCGGGGGATTCGGTCGTGGACCGGCTCGTGGTGGTGGCGAGCGGGGACCCGACGCTCTCCGCGCGCTTCCACCCGAGCGCAACCGCGCCGCTGGATTCGATGGCCGACTCGCTCGCCGCCGTGGGGATCCGCCGTGTTGCCGGCGAGCTGGTGGTGGATGCGAGCCGTTTCGACAGCGTGCGGCTCCATCCGGCGTGGGAGCTGGGCGACGTCGACTTCGCCTACGCCGCGCCCGTGGCCGCCTTCGCGATCGCCGAAGGAACGTTCCGGGTGGAGCTGGCGCCGGGCGCCGCGCCGGGCGAGCCGGCGGTCGCGCGGATCGTCGGGCCGGCCGGCCGGATGCACCTGGTGAACGACCTGGTCACGGACACGGCGGGAGCGCGCCGGAGGATCTCGACCGAGCGGCGGCCAGGGAGCGACACGCTCCGGCTGGCTGGGCGCATCCCGCTGGACATGACGCCGGACACGGTGGCGTACGCGGTCGGGGACCCGGCCGGCTTCGCCGCGCTCGCGCTGCTGGAGTCCCTGGCCCGCCGGGGCATCACGGTGGATGGCGGGGCGCGGGTGGTCTACGACATGACCGAGGCCCGCACGCTCCGGCCCGTCGGCGGCCAGCCGGTGGTCACCTGGACGTCACCGCCGATGTCCGAGATCGTCGGGGGGATCCTGAAGCCGAGCCAGAACTGGATCGCCGAGATGGTCCTCAAGACGCTGGGCGCGGAGCGGGAGGGGCACGGGAGCTGGCCCGCCGGGCTCGCGGTGGAGCGGCGCTACCTCCGGGACGTGGCCGGGATCGACTCCACGGCGTTCTCCCTGAGCGACGGGTCGGGTCTCTCCGCCCAGAACCTGCTCGCGCCCGCGACGATCGTCCGGCTCCTCGACTTCGCCCGGCGCCAGCCGTGGGGCCCGGTCTACCGGGCGGCCCAGGCCGAGCCGGGGGTGGAGGAGAGCACCCTCGAGAACCGGCTGACCGCCCTGCAGGGCAGGCTCTTCGCGAAGACCGGCACCATCGCGAACGTCAACTCGCTGAGCGGATACCTCACGACCCGGTCGGGCCGGGAGCTGATCTTCAGTATCCTGACGAACGGGAGCGGCCGGCCCGCGGCCCAGGTGCGGCGCGGCATCGACCGCATCGTGTACGCGATCGAGGCGCTCCCGGACTGACGCCGTACCGGGCGCGGGAGGCCCGAGGGAGAGCCCGGCCCCCGTGGGAGGGCCCTGGCGGGCGTCCAGGCGGTACGCTCACGTTGAGCGTGCGTACGCGACGACGGTCGGTCGGGCGCCCGGAACGGGGCCGGGACGACGTCGCCTCACAAATACTCCAGCGGAGCTGGTTCATGAACCGTACGCGGCAGGCGCTCATCCTCCTCGCGGCCGTAGGGCTCGCGTTCATCATCGGGTTCGGCTGGCAGTTCGCCCGGGCGGAACGGCTCGCGGCGGAGCTGCGCGAGACGCGTGAGGCGCTGGTCTTCAGCGAGCTGGAGAACACGCTCGCCGCGGCCACGGCCGCCGCCCAGGTCCGCGCCCACGAGACGGCGCGCGTCTACGCGAGCGATTTCTTCACCGGGCTGCAGCAGAACGTAGAGAACGCTCCGGCCGGCGCCCGCGCCGGATACGAAGCCGTCCTCGCGGAGCGGGATGCCGTGATCACCATGCTCTCCCGAGGGGAGCCGGAGGCCGGGGAGACCATGTACCGGTTGCTCGCCCGGTACCGGGTGGCGCGGGGAGGGGAAGAGAGGGCGCTGCCGGTGGGGACCGCGCCTTGAGAGCGACCCCGCCTCCCTCGAGCCCGCCTCAGTCCGCCGGGATCGCCGCGTCCGGCCAGCGCGCCAGCGCCTCCCGCGTGGCGCGATAGCCTTCCTCCAGGAAATAGGTCGTCTGACCGAAGTCGAAGGTCGAGTAGCCGTCGAGCCGCGGACGCACGTGCACGAGCGGCGGGCCGCTCCACGCGGCGAGGCGTTCGCGGCGCCGGGCGTGGCTCATGATGTCGAAGACGCGGTGGTGGATGGCGACCAGGCCATTGCTCACCGTGTCCAGCGAGTCCTTGACCGGGCCGGAGGAGACGTCGATGGCGATGACGAGGTCCACGTCCCGGCCGGCCGCCCGGTCGATGGCCAGCGCATCCCCGACCCCGCCGTCCACGTAGTACCGGCCATTGATTTCCGCGGGCGGGTAGAAGAGCGGCAACGCGCAGGAGGCGTACACCGCGTCGACCAGCGGCACGTCCGTCCGGTCCTCCTGACCGAACCACTCCGTGCGCCCGGTCTCCAGATCCACCGCGTTGATCGCCAGCGGGAGCACCAGCTCGTCGTAACGCCGGACCGGGAGCGTCGCTTCGATGTAGGTGCGGAGGGGCTCGCCCCGGAACACGCTGCGCTGCCGGATCCCGTTGAAGAGCAGCGCCCAGCGATTCAGGGACACGATGTCCACCTTCTTCAGCGCCCGCGCCCGCGGCTCCAGCTCCCGGAAGCCCCAGCCGGCGGCCACGCAGGCGCCGACCAGCGCGCCGATGCTCGTGCCGACGACGCCCACGACCTCCACGCCGAACTCCTCGATCGCCTTCCACGCGCCCACGTGCGCGATGCCCTTCACCCCGCCGCCGCCGAACACCACGATCGCACGCCCGATCGCCATGGCTCCGTTCCCTCCGTTCTCTCGCTCGACGCACCCATCGTCGGCGCCAGACACGCGTTGCGCCCGGTGGTCCGACCGACCGGGCGCCCGATTCGTTCCCGCACCGGACACCCACGCATTTTTCCGGCCTCGCGCCGCGCTGAGGCCCTGCCTCCCCCCGACCCCATACCGGTCATCCCCGTCGGGGGCGACCACGTCACCAGCCGCTCCACTCAGGCCGGGCCGCCACGCGTCCCGCCGTCCTCCCGGAGGTCACCGGCCCCCGCCGACCCGACGGCTCCAACGGTCCGGGCCACGCAGCGCGCACCGCGCGGCCGCCCAGCGCCGAACCCGACTCCGCCCCGCGACCCGTCCCGCCGCCCGACCGCTGCTCCGAGGCCCACCCGCCATTAACCCCGGCGCCCGGACCGAAGATCCCGACCGGTCCACGGGCGTTCACGATCGCCCTTTGCGCCCGCCGGCGCCCCGCCCAAGGCGGTCACGACCCGGTCCCCGCCCCGCGGCCGGCGGATCCGTACTCCGACGCGCGCGGGGCGCGCAAGGCCGATGAATCCGTGTCAGCGCGCTGCCTCCACCGGCCAGCGGCTCGATGTGGGGGCGCAGGGGCGCTCCGGGTATGTCTCTGTGCCCCGTCGACTTCCCCGTAACGCCGACGGCGCCGGCAGGAGCGGACTCCGGTCGGGTCTCGCCCGATCTCCGGCCCGGTCCGGCGTCCCCCGCACCGCCCCTCCCCCGTCGCACTTGACATGTCCTCGGGGGTAGGATAGGTTGCAGTTGATACGGATAATCATTCTTGAAAAACCGCCCGGCCCCCGCCGGCGAGGGCTGAGGAGCATGAGCGCATGAGTGAACCGATCCTTAAGATTTCCAACCTTCACGCCGTCGTGGCGGAGGATGGAACGGAGATCCTTCGGGGTGTGGACCTGGGACTGAAGCCGGGCGAGATCCATGCGATCATGGGTCCGAACGGCTCGGGCAAGAGCACGCTGGCCAAGGTGCTCATGGGGCACCCGGGTTACGAGGCGACGGACGGCGAGGTCTACTTCAAGGGTGAGGACCTCCTGGAGCTCGAACCGGATGAGCGTTCGAGGCAGGGGCTGTTCCTGGCGTTCCAGTACCCGGTCGAGATCCCGGGCGTCTCCATCGCGAACTTCCTCCGGACCGCCGTGCAGTCCAAGAACCCGGACGAGGAGCTGGACATCTTCGAGTTCCAGGAGAAGCTCCTGGACCGGATGCAGCTCCTGGGGATGGACCCCTCGTTCGCGGAGCGTTCGGTGAACGACGGCTTCAGCGGCGGCGAGAAGAAGCGGAACGAGATCCTCCAGCTCGCCATGCTGGAGCCGGACCTGGCCATCCTGGACGAGACGGATTCGGGCCTCGACATCGATGCGTTGAAGATCGTGGCGGAGGGGGTCAACCGGATCCGGGAGGAGCGGCCGGAGATGACGGTGCTGCTGATCACGCACTACCAGCGGCTGCTGAATTACATCCGTCCCGACGTGGTGCACGTGATGGCGAACGGTCGGATCGTGCGGTCCGGCGGCCCGGAGCTGGCGCTGGAGCTGGAAGAGAAGGGGTACGAGGAATTCCGCGAGCCGGCGGCGGCGGTCTGACCGCGCCGGCGGGGAGAGAGAGCAATGTCGAACGAGATGATCGCGAGCCTCGGCCTCGAGGAGTACAAGTACGGCTTCGTCACGGAAGACAAGCCGGTCTTCAAGGCGCAGAAGGGGCTGAGCGAGGAGGTCGTGCGTCAGATCTCCGCGCACAAGGAGGAGCCGGAGTGGATGCTGCAGTTCCGGCTCCGGGCGCTGAAGATCTTCCAGTCGAAGCCGATGCCGACGTGGGGCGGCGACCTCTCGAAGCTCGACCTGAACGACTTCTACTACTACATCCGTCCGGCGGAGGAGATGAAGCGCTCGTGGGATGAGGTGCCGGAGGAGATCAAGGAGACCTTCGAGCGGCTCGGCATCCCGGAGGCGGAGCGGAAGATCCTGGCGGGCGTGGGAGCGCAGTACGAGTCGGAGATGGTCTACCACTCCCTGAAGGAGGAGTGGGAGAGGCAGGGCGTCATCTTCGAGTCGATCGAGGACGGGCTGCGGAAGTACCCGGACCTGTTCCGGGAGTACTTCGCCACGGTCGTCCCGCCGCACGACAACAAGTTCGCCGCGCTGAACTCGGCGGTGTGGTCGGGCGGTTCGTTCGTGTACATCCCGAAGGGCGTGAAGGTCGACGTCCCGCTCCAGGCCTACTTCCGGGTGAACGCGGAGAAGATGGGCCAGTTCGAGCGGACGCTGATCATTGCGGACGAGGGTTCGCACGCCCACTACATCGAGGGGTGCACGGCGCCGGTGTACACGACGGACTCGTTCCATTCGGGCGTGATCGAGATCATCGTGAAGCCGGGCGCGCGGTTCCGCTACACGACGATCCAGAACTGGTCCCACAACATGTACAACCTCGTGACGCAGCGTGCGCTGGTGCACGAGGGTGCGCACATGGAGTGGCTGGACGGGAACCTGGGCTCGAAGCTGACGATGAAGTATCCGTCCTGCTACCTGGTGGGTGAGGGCGCGCACGGCGAGATCCTGTCGATCGCGTATGCGGGCGACGGCCAGCACCAGGACACGGGTGGCAAGGTCGTGCACGTGGCGCCGCACACGACGTCGCGGATCATCTCGAAGTCGATCTCGCGGGGGACGGGCCGCGCGTCGTACCGTGGGCTGTGCAAGGTGTACGAGGGTGCGCGCGGCGCGAAGTCGAACGTGCAGTGCGACGCGCTGCTGCTGCACGACACGTCGCGCACGGACACGTTCCCGTACATCGAGATCGAGGAGAGCACGGCGAACGTGGGTCACGAGGCGTCGGTCTCCA
>CALCID010000092.1 GCA_937907535.1 uncultured bacterium
CCCCGCGGCGCGCCGGGTGCGGGCGGTCCGGGTGGCCTCGGTGGTCCTGGCGGGCAGGACGGGCCGGGCGGCGGATTCAACGCGGCCGGGCTGCTGGACCGCGTCTTCGGGAACCCGCTCCCGGCGCTGCTCGAGCTCCGGGACACGCTGGGGCTCTCGCCGGAGCAGGTCTCCGACATCGAGGCCGTGTCCGGGAAGCTCCAGGAGTCGCTGGACCGGCGGCGGGCCGAGCTCCGCCGGCGGTTCGAGGAGGCGAGCGGCGAGGAGCGGCGTCGCCTCCTGGCGGAGCTCCAGCCGGAGGTCCAGGCCACGCGGCAGGAGGTGATGCAGGCGCTCCGGGAGGTCGAGGAGATCCTCACCCCCGACCAGTGGCGCCGGGTCCCGGAGCGGATCCGCAACCCGTTCCAGGGGCCCGGTCTGCGCGGTCGGCGGCCGGGCACGGAGTGATCGGACGTTCGATCGGGCGGGCCGCGGCGAAACCGTCCTGAAGGCGGCCGGACCGAGCCGTTCGCGCTCGGCGCCTCACGAGGGCTGATGCACCAGGTATCGCGGCGCCACCGCGCCGGGGGCGGGTGACCCTGCCTCCGGTTCCTTGTTTTGACGTCCTGTGGTCCTTCCGGGCGGGGGTGGTGGGTCGATGCTGGCGTGCGAAGCTCCGGCCGATGGGATCGCGGAGACCGCAGCGTTCCCTCCGGCCGGTCCGGACAGAGGCGGATCGGGGGTCGTGCTGGGGCCGGCTGGATCTGTCACCAGTAGCCGTTCCGGACGCGGGGAACTGCGGCGCGCTGCCGGTGGCGTCGCACACGGGGTCGACGGCGGGCCCGGTCCGGTGCTCGACGCGCGAAACCGGCGGGATGGGCGGCCTGGCCGGCGATCATCCATGCGGCCGGGACGCGGCGCGGCAGCCGGACGGATGCCTGCCCGGGTCCGACATGGTCGTGACCGGGGCGTGACCGTAGGGTCGACTGTAGGGTGCTCGACGCTCATCGCCGTCCTTTCGACCGGGAACCGGCGCGGGAACCTGCCGGGTTGCGAGCTCCCGCCAGTGTCGCGTCGGCCGAGCCCGGTCGGAAGGCGGGATTCGATCGGCGCGGCCGCGATCGGAGGGCGAGGCGGGTCCGTTACCGGCAGGGAAGCAGTCCCGATGCGGCCCGGCCGCGCCCTGCGGGAGGATCAGCGTCGGAGGGGGGCTGATGGCCCGGAGGGCGCGGGCTCACCGCCGGGGAGTGTCGGGGACGGCGTCGCCTCAGGACTCCCGCAGCGCCACGGCGGGATCCACGCCGGACGCGCGCCGGGCCGGGATGTAGGCCGCCACCGTGGCGACGATGAGCAGGATGATCGGCACGGCCACGAAGGTGAGCGGGTCCCGGCTGCTCACGCCGAAGAGGAGGCTCTCCATCAGGCGGCTCAGCAGCACGGCGGCCACGAGGCCGATCGCCACGCCGGCACCGGCCAGGGCGAGCCCCTGGCGGAGGATCATGCCCCGGAGCTGGCCGGGCATGGCGCCGAGCGCCATTCTGAGCCCCATCTCGTGAGTTCGCTGGCTCACCACGTAGCCGATCACGCCGTACAGCCCGATGGCGCCGAGGAGGAGCGCCACCGAGGCGGCGATGAGCAGGATGACCATGGTGAACGACGTGTCGGCCATGGACTCGCTCACGATCGCGCTCATGGTGCGGCCCGTGAGGATGGGCGTGTTCGGCTCGATCCGCTCGACCACCCGGCGGAGCGCGGGCGCGAGGGCGAGGGGGTCGCCCGGCGTGCGGACCACCAGGTGCATCACCTCCAGGCTCGCGTTGTAGAGCTGGGTCGACGTGGGCAGGTACGCCATCGGCCTGATCTCCTCACGCAGCCCGAACGTGCGCACGTCGTTCACCACGCCCACGATCTCGTACCACACCGAGTCCGTGGAGAACTGGATCCGTTCGCCCAGGGCTTTGCCGTCCAGGAAGGTACGAGCGAAGGTCTCGTTGACCCAGAGGACGTGGCGGCCGTGCTCCGCGTCGCCGCGCTCGACGGTGCGCCCCTCGATGAGCCGCATCCCCATGGCCTGGAAGTAGTCCCCGGCGACCACGGCCAGCATGGTCACCGGCGGGAGCTCGCCGTCCGCCCGCGGCCGGGACTCGATGTTGAACGAGCCGCCATTCGTGGCTTCCGGGTTGACCGGGATCGTGTTGGTGGCGCCGATCGCGGCCACGCCGGGGAGCTGGGCGGCTTCGTCCAGGATGAGTTGCATGAGCGACGCCGCCTCCGCACGCTCCCGGTGCTGGCCGAAGCTCACCCCGAGGGTGAGCACCCCCTCCGGCCGGATTCCGGGATCCACCGAGCGGAGCCGGTCGAAGGTCCGGAGCATGAGCCCGGAACCGGTGAGGAGCACGAGCGCCAGGGCGATCTGCAGCACGATCAGCGCCTTGCGCACCCGCTGCCGGTCCCGCCCCGCGGACAGGCCCCGCCCTTCCCGCGTCAGCGCCGAGAGGGAGCCGCGCAGCTGAGCGCCGAGCGGCAGGAGGCCGAAGAGGAGGCCTGCGGCCAGGCTCAATACGGCCGCGAACCCGATGACGGTGCCGTCCATGTCGATCTCATGGAGCCGCGGGAGCTGCGCCGGGCCGGAGGAAACCAGCGCCCGCAGCGCGAACGCGGCGAGCACCACCCCCACCCCGCCGCCCGCCACCCCCAGCAGCAGGCTCTCCGCCAGGAACGAGGACGCGATCCGCCCCGTGGACGCGCCCAGCGCCACCTTGATCCCGGTCTCCCGCTGCCTCGACTCCGCACGCACCAGGAACAGGTTCGCCACGCTCGCGCACGCGACCAGCAGGAGGAACCCGACCGTCGCCAGCACGATCCAGAGCCCGGCGGCCGCGTCCCCCACCACCACGTCCCGGAACGGCGTCACGCTCGCGGTCCACTGCGCCCGCGCCAGGAATTCCGGCGTGGGGATCGAGAACATCTCCGACAGCCGCGGCTGGAGCTGCGAGACCTCGGTCCTGGCCGCCTCCAGCGTCACGCCCGGAGCGAGCCGCGCCATCCCGACGATCCCGAACGCATGGAACGGCCCGTCCGGCTCGATCCGGTACGGCAACAGCCCCACGGTCTCCGGCCGGGGATACACGAACCCCTCCGGCATCACGCCCACGACCTCCGCCCGGACGCCGTCCAGCTCGATGGTGCGGCCGAGCACGTCCGGCGCCCGCCCGAAGTGCGCGGACCAGCCCGCGTGCGTCAGCACGATGACCGGCGGCGCGCCCGGCTCCGCGTCCTCATCCGTCAGCGCCCGGCCCAGCGCCGGCTGCACGCCCAGGACCCCGAACATCGACGGCGTGACGTACGCCACCCGCACCCGCGTCGGCTGCACGCCGCCCGTCAGGTTCCGCCTCTCCTCCCGCACCGCCCCGAAATGCGAGAAGCTCCGGGCGTGCTCCTTGTACAGACGCAGCGTGCCTTGCGAATTCTCCAGCTCCGGGAGGTTCAGCCCGGGCGCGTGATGCTTGATCCAGACGATCCGCTCCGACTCCGGATACGGCAGCGGCCGGATCAACACCGCGTTCACCACGGCCAGGATCGCCACGTTCGCGCCGATCCCCAGCGCCAGCGTCAGCACGACGATGGCGGAGAACCCCGGCCGCTTCGCCAGATTCCTCGCCGCCATCCGCAGGTCGCTCAGGAACTGCCCCATGCTTCCTCCGGTTCCCGCGCTCCGCGCGCTCGTTCGGCTTCCGGTCGGTCTCCCCGTTCGCTCGATCGGACGGGGCGGCGCCGCACGACCTCCACGCGCTCGCCCCGGCGAGAGGCGTCTGCCTCGCGCTCCCCGGTACGGTCGGCCCCGCGCATCCGCGCGCCGCCGCTCGACGCATGGGCGACGGCTCGCCGCCGCACACCCGGGCTGGTGCTCCTTCGCTGTCTTCGGTGGCGCTTCGAAATGTGGCACAATAGTTGGGAACGGCACGGGCGGATGCAAGGATTTTGTTTCATGTGTCCCAATTCCGGCGGCTTACCGGCGTCCGGGGCAGCGCCTTGTACCGGTCCCGGACGGCACTCACCGGTCGAAACCGGTGTACGACCCGCCGACCCGACCCGTCCACCTGACAGCGAGGCAGAAGGGATGTCGACGAGACGACTGTCCATCCTCGTCGTCGACGACGAATCGGCGTTGCGCGAAGTCCTGTCGTTGCGGATCGCGGATTGGGGCTATGACGTCCATACGGCGGCGGACGCGGCCGAGGCCGAGCGGCTGATCCAGGAGCGGCGCCCGGATGTGGTGTTGTCGGACGTGGTGTTGCCGGATGTCACCGGGCTCGAGCTGCTGAGGCGGTTGAAGCGGCATTCGCCGTCGCTGCCCGTGATCCTGATCACCGCGCACGGGACGATCGATGCCGCGGTGGAGGCGATGAAGGAGGGCGCGAGGGACTTCCTCACGAAGCCGCTGGACTACGGTTCGCTCCGGGCGCTGCTGGATGAGACGGCGGCGGAGCTGCGGCGGCGGGGAGAGATCGAGGCCCTCGAACGGTTGCTGGAGCGGGAGCCGGGGATCGGCGGGCTGGTGGGCCGGAGCAAGCCCATGCGGGAGCTGTTCCGGTTGATCGAGCTCCTCGCGTCGAGCGATGCGCCGGCGATCGTGACGGGAGAGAGCGGGACGGGGAAGGAGCTCGTGGTGCGCGCGATCCACGAGTTGAGCGCGCGGCGGAAGGGCCCGTTCGTGGCGGTGAACGCGGCGGCGATCCCGGAGGGGTTGATCGAGAGCGAGATCTTCGGGCACGAGCAGGGCGCGTTCACGGGCGCCACGCGGTCCAGGCCCGGCTGTTTCGAGCTGGCGAACGGCGGCACGCTGTTCCTCGACGAGATCGCCGAGATGCCGATGGCACTCCAGCCGAAGCTGCTGAGGATCCTGGAGACGGGGAAGGCGAGGCGGTTGGGGGGGAGCAAGGAGATCACGTTCGACGTGCGGATCCTCGCGGCCACGAACCGGCCGCCGGCCGTGGCGGTCCGGGAGGGGTACCTGCGCGAGGACCTCTACTACCGACTGAACGTCTTCGAACTCACGCTGCCGCCGTTGCGGGAGCGCACCGAGGACCTGCCGCTCCTGACACAGCACTTCATCCGGGAATTCAACCGGAAGCACGGGCTGGAGGTGGAAGGGTTGAGCGAGGCGGCGGCGCGGCTGCTCGAGGCGCACCCGTGGCCCGGGAACGTCCGGGAGCTGCGCAACGTGATGGAGCGGGCGGTGATCGTGGCGCAGGCGGGGTGGATCGAGCCGTCGCACCTGCCGCCGTACCTCCGGGCGCGGCGCGGGGGTGGCGCGCCGACCATCCGGATCCCGGTGGGCACGACGTTTGCCGAAGCCGAGCGGGCTCTGATCCTCGAAACCCTCGAACGCGTGGGGGGCAACAAAGCCGAAGCCGCGCGGCAGCTCGGACTGGATGTGAAAACGATCCGCAACAAGCTGAAGCGCTACGGCCTGAGGGAGCGGGCGAAGTGAAGGTCGGGACCAAGCTCGCGGGCGCGTTCGGTCTCCAGGTCGCGATCCTGGTCGGGGTCCTCTACTACCACGTCGGGGTGATCCGGGACTCGGTGGAGACGAGCTACGAGTTGTCCGGGATCTCGGAACGGGTCTTCGTCTTCTCCACGGAGCAGCTCGTCCGGATCGATCAGCTCGAGGAATACGCCAGCAAGTACGTGGTCACGCAGGACGCCGGCTACCTGGAGAAGTTCCATCAGGTCGCGGCGGAATTCGAGCAGGTCCTGCGGACCGTGGCCGACGAGGAGCTGGGAGGACGCGAACGGGCGGAGCTGGCCCGGCTGGAGGCGAGCTGGGCCGCGTTCCGGGAGACGGTGGCGACGCTTCCGGTGCTCCCGCGGGGCATTCCTCCCGCGGCGGCGGAGGCCGCCTGGGCGCCGCTCCGCGAACATCTCGACCGCCTGGAGGCCGACACCCGGAGCGCGGGCGACGCCTTCCAGGCCGCGATGGTCGCGAGTCTCGAGGGCTCGGCCGCCGCCGCCCGCGCCGCGGAGCGCATCTCCTGGACCGCCGCCGGGATCGCACTCCTCACCAGCGTGCTCATCTCCGCGCTCATCGTGCGCTACATCTCCGACTCGCTGAACCGGCTGAAACAGGGCACCCGGGAGGTGGCGAGCGGCAACTTCGCCTACCGGCTCGACACGCGCCGGAGCGACGAGTTCGCACAGGTCGCCCGGGACTTCAACGCCATGACCGAGCGTCTGGCCGAGCTGGACCGCATGAAGCGGGACTTCGTCTCGAAGGTCTCCCACGACCTCAAGACCCCGCTCGCTTCGATGCTGGAGACCGTCAACATCCTCCTGGACGAGGTGCCCGGCCCGCTCACGGAGAAGCAGCGCCGGCTCCTGGTCCTGAACGAGCAGTCGGGGCGGCGGCTCTCGTCCATGATCGCGAAGCTCCTCGACCTCTCCCGGCTCGAGGCGGGGGCTCTGGAGCCGGAGCTCCGGATGCACGACCTCGGCGCCCTGGTCCAGCAGGCCATCGACCACTTCGAGCCGGCGACCCGGGAGCGCGGCATCCGGATCACGGGACCGGGTCCGCTGCCGAACCTGCTCCTCGAGTGCGACGCCGAGCGGATCCGCCAGGTGCTCGACAACCTCCTCGAGAACGCCCTCAAGTTCTCGCCGGGGGGGAGCACGGTCGAGGTCTCCGTCAAGTACCTGACGGAACGGCCGGAATCCCTGCCGCCCTCCCGCTGGTCCGCGCTCCGGCCGCGGGATTCCGGAGCCGGCACCGTGCTGATCGCCGTGGCGGACGCCGGCCCGGGGATCCCGGACGCGGAGAAGGACCTGGTGTTCGAGCGATTCTACCAGACGGCCGTCGGGCGCGCTGCCCGTTCCCGCGGCGTCGGGCTCGGCCTCACCATCTGCCGGGAGATCGTCGTCGCCCACGGCGGCGTGATCTGGGCCGACGATGGGCCGGGCCGCGGCACCGTGTTCAACGTCCTCCTCCCCGGCGCGCTCCGCTTGCCCGACCACGCCGTCGTCGCCCACTCGTCACGCCACGGCCAGACGGAGCGGATGAAACATGCGATTTGACCGTTGGACCGTTACCGGACTCCTTCTCCTCCTCGGCGCGGCCGGCTGCGCGACCACCGAGTTCGACCGCCACTTCGAGGCCAACCGGTTCGACGCGGCCGCTCGCGTCTTCGCCCGCGACTCCTCGCTCCACGGCCAGGACCGGGCGCTCTTCCGCGCCGGGATCGCCCACGCGCTGCCGAACAGCCCCGTGTACAGCCCGCAGCTCGCCCGCTCGCTCCTGGAACGCCTCGTCGCGCAACACCCGCGCTCTTCGTACCGGGACGACGCCGAGCGGCTCCTCGCGCTCCTCGGCGAGATCGAGCGGTTCGACGCCCTCGCCGCCAGCCGCGAGGCCGAGCTGGAAAGGCGCAATGGCGAGATCGAGCGGCTCCATGAGCAGATCGCCTGGCTCGAAGCCAGGTTCGAGGTCCAGGAGAAGGTCATCGAGGTGCTCCGGCAGGTCATCGAACGCCTGGAGTCCGGGGCCCGCGAGAAAGAGGCGAGGATCCGCGCGCTCCAGGAGGAGCTCGACCGGCTCAAGGAGATCGATCTCAAACCCCCGCGCTCCGGGGACGGCGGATCCGCCCCGGACTCCACGGATGCATGAGCGGCTCCCGCGCCGTCACGTGGAAGCCGCCCGTTCACGAGCCGCGAAGGTCGGGATCAGGTGTCCTGCGGCTCGGCCGCCTGCACCTTCACCTTGCCCGTGCAGCGCCCGTTCTCGCCCGCGAGCGCGAGCGTCCACTCGCCGGAAGCGGCCTCCTTCGCATCCAGCGTCAGCTTGATGGCGAGCGGCTCATCCGCTTCCCGCTCCACCTTCACCACCTTGAGCCCGCTCTCCTCCTGGATCTCTGCCACCAGCTCCTCGCCGATTGGTTCCGAGAACACTGCGCGCAGCACCACGGGATCCGGGCTCGGCCGCACGGTCTCGGAGTCGAGGGTCAGCTGACAGGTATCGAGCACGTCGGTGGCCGCAGCGATCGCCCCCCGCGCCTGCGCGATCGAGACGATCCCGAGCAGCCCCACGGTCAGCGCAACGAACAGCACGGACAGTCGGTTCGTTTCCCGGTGCATGCTTTCCTCCTGTGTTCAGTGCACGGATCGATTCGACGGTCGCCGCCGTCGGAAGGCAACGGGCGTGCCGTTCGGATGTGTGTCTGTAAGTGATTGCAACGCCGAGCCTTACGGCTGATGATTGGATTCTCGGATGGGTTGGACGGGCGGGGAACGGGGAAAATTTCCCGGCCCGGGTGAGGCCGGGATTGGGGACCGGATGGAGGGGAGGGAGCTCCCCGGGGAAGGTTGCTCGCTCAACGGCGCGAATGCGGTGCGGCCGCCGGGCTCGTCCGGGGGGCCAGGGGGCGGCACGTGGCGGCCGGCCGGGCGCAAGCCGGGGCGGGCCGATCCCCGCGGGCCGTGGGCGGCGGACCGGGCGCCGCGAGCCATCGGGAGGGCGGCGGCTCTTCGCGTGCCTCGGCCCCGGGCGCCCCGGTGGAGGGAGGGGCCCGGTCCGGTCCGGCCGGTCCGGTGATGCATGCCCGGTCCCATGCATGTCCGGTCCTGCGCGTCGCACCCACGAACGCCCGTCGGCGTTCGCCCCGGCCGCGCGGCCATGCGGCGGGCAGGCCGGTGTGGGATTCGTTGACCGGGACGGCGCCGGACCACCGACCAGGCCGGGGACGTGGCGGTGAACGGGGCAGCGCCCGGCGTCCGCCGGGGCAGCATGGCCGGTGCGTCGTGCCGGGGCGCGGCACGCACGCCAGACCGCCCGTCGTTGCCCAAGTCGAATTGCCGCGCGGGGACGCCCGCCGCGGGCGTCGGATCGAGCCGGAAGCGCCGGCACCGTCGCGCGGTGGACGGTGGCGCGGACCGGCGCTCCGGGCAGGATGGTCCGAACGCCGAAGGAGGAGCGGCGCCGGTAACGGGCCGGGGAGACGTCGCCCGAACGCCCCCCGGGGACGGCGACCGACTGCGGAGCCGCCCCCGGCGAAGCGGTCTCAGCCCACGGTGACCGCCGACTGCGTCTTCAGCTCCGCCTCCATCCGGCGATAGCGCCGGCCGAGCCAGAGGACGAGCACGAGCCAGATCGCGGAGAGCGGCACCATGGTCAGGGCGAGGCCGGAGAGGCCGAGGCCGAGCTTGGCCATCAGGTCGTAGGACCAGGCGCCGGTCTGGTCCCCGATGCGGTAGACGAAGGTGTCGTTGAAGTTCTTGGACTTGTACTTGTCCGTCCGCGGCAGGACCGTGTACAGCACCTCGCGGGCGGGCCGCTGGATGGCGAAGTTCCCGGCCCGGCGCAGCACCTGGAAGGTCACCACGACGCCCAGCACCGGCGCTACGGCGAGGATCCCGAACCCGATCATGGTCAGGACGGGCAGGAACGCGAGGGCCACGCTCAGCCCGAACCAGCGGAGGATCCGGCCGGTCAGGAAGAGCTGGGTGACCAGCGTCAGCGCGTTGACCGCCAGGTCGATGTTCGCGAAGAGGCGGGTGCGCGCCACGCGGTCATCCGCGAAGACCCGGGAGATGATGTCCGCCTGGTGGAAGTACAGGAAGGTGGACGTGATCGTGAAGAACATCATGAGCGCGGCGATCCCCAGCAGGTACGGGGAGCTGAGCACGTGCTTGATCCCGTCCAGCGTCCCGCCGCCGATGACCTCGCCCTGTTGTTTCCGGGCGACGTCATCTCCGCCACCTTCCTCGGCGCCCGCCGCCTCCTTGAGCCGGGGCTCGTGCCGGTCCAGCGCCCTGCATGCCTGGCTGGCCAGCTCGAGGAGCAGCGCGGAGACGAGGAGCAGGTTCACGGGGCCGAGCAGGCCGACCAGCGCCGAGGTGATCGACGAGCCGGTGAGTGCGCCGATCGTGCCGCCGACCGCGATCATGCCGAAGAGGCGCTTGCTCTGGCCCGGCCGGAAGAGGTCCGTCATGAACGACCAGAAGACGGACACCACGAAGAGGTTGAAGACGCTCGTCCAGATGAAGAAGACCCGGCCGACCCATACGTTCTGCGCCGCGTCGGCGAGCCGGTACATCACGAAGAACGCCGCCAGGTTCAGGATGAAGAACCGGTAGATGAGCGGCACGAACCGGCGGCGGGGGAGGCGCGTGACCAGGGTCGTGAAGACCGGGTGCATGAGCAGCATGCCCACGAGCGTTCCGAGGAAGAGCCAGGCGAGGTTGTCGACCCCGCCGGCCACCCCGGCCTCGTCCCGGATCGGCCGGATCACGTAGTACGCGGAGAGGACGAAGAAGTAGTAGGCTGCGGACCAGAGGAGCGCGGCGAGCTCGCCCTCCCGCGCGTCCACGAGCCGCCCGACGAGACCGGCGATTGCTTTGCTCAAGGGGCTTGCCTCACGTAGCGTCGAAGAGTCGTTCGATGCGACGGCGCATTTCCGCGTCCGGGAGCCGGCCGCGGGCCGCGCCCAGGTTGTCCTCCAGGTGCGCGACCCGGGTCGTTCCCGGGATCGCGCACGTCACCGCCGGGTGCGCGAGAATGTACTTCAGGAAGAGCTGCGCCCAGCTCGTGCAATCGATCTCCGCGGCCCAGTCCGGGAGCGGTCGCCCCTGCACCATCCTCACCACGTTCCCCCGGTGGCGTCCGCCCAGCGGCCGATTCGCCAGCACCGCGATCCCGCGGTCCCTCGCGAGCGGCAGGATCCGCTCCGCGGCCGTGCGGTTCGCGATCGAGTACTGAACCTGGATGAAGTCGAGCGGTTCACGCCGCATCAGCGCCAGCAGCTCCTCCGCATGCTGGTCGCTGCCCGTGGTCACGCCGATGTAGCGGATCCGGCCCGCCTGCTTCCACTCCTTCATCACCGGAAGGATCGCCGCGGCCCCGTTCATGTTGTGGACCTGCATGAGCTCGACGCGGTCCACGCGCAGCCGCTGGAACGACTCCTCCATCATGGCCACGCCACGGTACGCCTTGTCCCCCGGCGCTGTGACCTTCGTGGCGATCCACAGCCGGTCCCGGATGCCGAGCTCTTCGACGATCTGCCCGATCACCTCCTCGGCCCGGCCGTAGCCCGGCGCGGTGTCCACCACCTTGCCGCCCAGCTCCGCCATGCGCCGGAGCACCTCCCGGAGCGGCGTCAGCTCCTCCTCGGTCTGGACGCTGAAGTTGTTCGTGCCCAGGCCGATCACCGGGATCCGCTCCCCCGAGGACGGGATCGGGCGTGTGATCAGTTCGGAGCTGCGGGCTCCGAGCGCCCGGACGGGGAACGGCCCGAGCGCGAGGCCGAGTCCGGCCGCGATGCCCAGCCGAATCACCTCCCGGCGGGTCGGATCCCGGGGTGTGTCAGCCATGGGTCACCTCTCGAGTCGGTTTGCTCGAACATCGACGCCGCGCGTTCCGTGCGCCGCCGCTTCCGCTTTGGTCGTTCTTCTCTCAAGACCCCTGAGGCGCGGAAAACGTTGAACGTCGGCCCGTGCGCCGGGGCTCATGGCCCTGCGGGCGGCGGCCCGTCGGGCCCGAGGACCGCGGTGAGATGGCCGGGGCCATGACTCCGCGAGCCGCCCGGGCAGACCCGGGTTCGCCCGGCACCCCTTGCGGGCGCGCGGGGTAACAGCCCGGCGAACCGAGGGCCGGCCGCGCCGGCCATGAGACCATTCGGAGCCGAGCCATGCGACGCGAACGAGGCCTCCTCCTTCCGCTGATCCTGCTCCCCGTCCTGGCCGCCTGCGGTCCTACCGCGGATGGCGCGGTCACCGAGCAGGCGCCCCCGATCGCCATCGATTCCGCCACGCTGATCCGGGACATCGGCGTCCTCGCCCATGACTCGATGGAAGGGCGCGGTGCGGGCACGCCGGGCAGCGCCCGGGCGCGCGCGTTCCTCGAGGGCGAGTTCGCCCGGCGGGGTCTCGAGCCGGTGAACGGCTCGTACCTGCACCCGTTCACCTTCATCCGCCGCGGGGACTCGGCGGAGACCGAGGGCGTGAACGTCATCGGGATGGTGCGGGGCACGACGTCGCCCGACAGATACATCGTGATCTCCGCCCACTACGACCACCTCGGCGTGCGCGATGGCGAGATCTACAACGGCGCGGACGACAACGCGTCGGGAACCGCGGCGCTCCTCGCCCTGGCGAGCCACTTCGCCGAGCACCCCCCGCGCCACTCCCTGATCTTCGCGGCGTTCGACGCCGAGGAGCACGGGCTCCGTGGCGCCCGCGCGTTCGTGGCCGGCCTGCCCGTGCCGAAGGAGGCCATCGCCCTGAACGTCAACATGGACATGGTCGGCCGCAACGACGCGGGCGAGCTCTACGTGGCCGGCACATACCACTACCCGGAGCTGCTGCCGTTCGTGGAGCGGGTCGCGTCCGAGGCCGAGGTCAAGCTGATCCCCGGCCACGACCGGCCGGACGGCTCCTCCGGCGACGACTGGACCCGCGCCTCGGACCACGGCGCCTTCCACGAGGCCGGGATCCCGTTCCTCTACTTCGGCGTCGAGGACCACCCGGACTACCACAAGCCGACGGACGACGTGGAGGGGATCCAGCCCGGCTTCTACGCCCGCGCCGTCCGCACCGTCCTCCGGGCCATCCGGCTCCTGGACGCCGAGTTGCTCTGACGCTCGACCGGCCGGGGGACTGGCACAGCGCGATCTCCAGCCGGCGCGGCGCGCCGCACGGGCAGCCGCCCCGGAGATCGGCCTGCCCGGCCGCTCCGCCCGGCCAGCAGCCCCATGCAGGGCGGGTAACCGCCGGGGCCGGCATCGTCGAAGCGGACGGCTTGCCGGGCGCCTTGCCGGATCTACGCCCGCGGGATCGGCGGCTCCCGACCTGCGGCAGGCGGGCACCTCACCAGGTCAGGAGCGCCCAGCCCGCACCGGCGCTCCGCGGGCCCGCCCGGGAAGCTCCCACGGCCTCAACGGCCGCCGGCGCCGCCGCTCACTCCGAGTCCGTGTACTGCCACCGGCCCTCCCTCAGCATCCGCATCACCTCTTCAATGGCCGCCATGAGCTCCCGGTCGTAGCCCCGCAGCTCGTCCTCCGGCGTGTTCACCGCCCACACGTCCGGCGCCACCCCGAAGTTCTCGAGGTTGATCCCGCGGTTGTACGGCCGCGACGGGTCGTACGTCACCACGAGGGAACCCGGGGTCCGGATCCGGGCGCCGTTGATCAGCTCATAGCTCCCGGTCGCGATCACCGCCGCGGCCGTCGGGTTCCCGACGATCCGCCCGAGCCCCAGGTCCCGGAACGCCTGCGGCGTGACCTCGCTGTCCGACGCGCTCCGCCAGTTGATCAGCATGACCTTCGGGCCCGCGATCGCCTGCCGCGGCCGCCGCCCCGCCTCCGGCGCCGCCCACCGGTTGTTCCAGTACTGGTACGGCCGCCGGGAGAGGATCTCGATCAGCTCCTGGTCGATGTTCCCGCCGCCGTTGTACCGGATGTCCACGATGATCCCCTTCCGGTTCCACAGCTCGTCGATCTCGTTGCGGAACCGGGCGAGGGAGGGCTGGTTCATGGCGCGAATGTGCACGTACCCGATCTGGCCGTTCGTCTCCCGCTCCACCAGCTCCCGGTTCTTCGCGACCCACTCCTCGTACATCAGGTCCGTGATGGACGTCACGCTCCGGATCCGCACCTCGCGCGCGCCCTCGCCTCGCTCGTTCTTCGCGACCCGGACCGGCACGTACTCGTTCATCGCCTGGTTCAGGATCCGCCAGTAGTTGTCCCCGGCGCGGATCTCCTGCCCGTCGATGGCGAGCACGTAGTCCCCGACGGAGAGATTCAGCCATTCCTTGTCCGCCGGGCCGTTCCGGTAGATGTGGGCGATCCGGTAGCGCTCGCCGGCCGGCTCCAGCTCGAAGCCCAGGTGCCGCGTCCTGTACGCCCGGTCCGGCTCCACGCTCGGCGGCCCGCTCACGCCCATGTGGGACGCGTTCAGCTCGCCGAGCATGTAGTTCGCCAGGTCGTACACGTCCTCGTACGCGCCCACGTGGCGGAGGAGCGGCCGGTACGTGGCCTTGACCGCGTCCCAGTCCACGCCGTGCATGTCCGGGTCGTAGAACCGGTACTTCATGACGCGCCAGGACTCCTCGAAGATCTGCTCCCACTCGCCCCGCTGGTCCACCTCCACGGAGAAGCTGAAGGTCACCCGCTCCTTGCGCTGCGGGTTCGCCAGCGTCAGGCGATGCACCTCCTCGCCCGGCCCGGAGCCGCCCGGCTGGGACCAGAACACCATCCGCCGGTCGTACGTGGGCGTCAGGTTCCGGAACGTGCCGGGGGTCAGCTTGCGCCGGTCCCGGCCGTCGATGGAGATGGAGAAGAGGCCCGGCCCGTCGTCGTCCCGGGACGTGAAGTAGATCGTGCGGCCGTCCCGGGAGAGGAAGAACTCGCCCACGCCGTGCTCGCCCCGGGTGAGCTGGACCGCCCGCCGCTCGATCCCGTCCGGCTCGACCCGGACCTGCCCCGGTGCCGCGTTCCGGCCCTGCCTCGACTCGCCGTCCTCCGCGGCCCGCCGACGCGCCCGGACCAGCGGATCGTCCGGGTCCTCCGTGAGCCGCGTGAGGGAGGCGGCGAACAGGTGCCGCCGGCCGCTGTCCCGGGTGGAAATGAACACCACCGTGCTCCCGTCCGGCGTGACCGTCAGCGCTTCGTCCCGGAACGGGTTCTTCGTCACGTTGTACTCGCGCCGCGTGGCCAGCTCGAACAGGTAGCCTTCCACGTTCAGGTCGTCGTCGCTCCGGTGGTACGTGAGGCACTTGCCATCCGGGGTGTAGGCGACGCCGGCGTATCCACTCGCCCGGTTGTACGCCAGCTCCGTGACCACGCCGGTCTCCACGTTCGCCTCGAAGAGCCGGTTCGCGGCCACGAACGCGAGCCGCTTCGAGTCCGGCGCCCACACCAGGTTGCTCTTCACCGACTCGTGGGTGGTCAGCTTGTTCCGCTCGCGGGTGGTCAGGTCGTAGATCCAGATCTCCTCTTCCCGCGACTCGTCCGAGATGTACGCGAGCTTCGTCCCATCCGGGGAGAAGAGCTGGAACCGGTCACGCCACGGGGATCGCGTGACCCGGGCCATCTCCCCGAACTCGGGCTCCACCGGCACGAGGAAGATCTCGCCCCGGAAGTCGACGGCGAGGACGTCGCCCGTGGGAGACGGCGCGAAGCCCTCGGCGCGGTTCGTCGTGGTGACCCGCGTCACCAGGTTGCGCTTCAGCTCGATGGCCAGGGTGATGGGGATGCGGCGAGGCTCGCCGTTCGGCACGTCGACGGCCCAGAGCTCGTAGTCGTTCTCGTAGATGATCGTCCGGCCGTCCGGGCTGATGGCGGGGAAGCGCACGCCGAGACCCGTGTGCCGCGTGACCTGCTCGGGCTCGCCGCCCGCGGGGTCGATCCGCCAGATGTTGAAGGTGCCGTCCCGCTCCGACGCGAAGTAGATCTTGCCGTCCGCGCCCCACATGGGCGAGGCGTCGTGCACGAAGCTCCGGAACTCCCGGATGTCCGTGTCCGTGAGCCGCCGGATCTCCTTCGTGCGCAGGTCCTGCACGTAGATGTCCGCGCTGTTGTTCCCCCGATAGCCCTTGCGGTTGTACCGGTAGCCGATCCGGTTGAAGGCCACCATGGCGCCGTCCTGGCGGATCATGCCGGCGGTGGCCCGGTCCATCGGCAGGGGCCGGGGGATCCCGCCCTCCAGGTCGACCACGTAGAGCGGCGTGCCCCACGGGTTCGGGCCGCGGGTCGTGGTGAACACGATCCCGGTCCCGTCTGGCGTCCAGTACTGGACCTCGTCGTTCGCGTCGTGGAAGGTGAGCTGGCGAGGCTCGCCGCCGGTGATCGGGATGACGTAGACGTCGTAGTTCCCCATGCGGTTGGACGAGAACGCGATCCATTTCCCGTCCGGAGAGAAGCGGGGATTGATCTCCCGCGCCTCGTGGGCGGTGAGCCGCCGGGCGTCCGATCCATCCGCGTTCGCGATCCAGATGTCGTCGTGGTAGGCGAACGCGATCTTGCCGTGGGCGATGTGCGGCGTGCGAGCGAAGCGGATCGGCTCGGGCTCGGCGTCGCGGTCGCGGGCGTATGCGTCGGCGACAACGGGCGCGGAGACGGCCGCCCGGGTGGCCGCCTCCGGGAGTCGGCCGACGGGGGCGAGTCCCGTGGCCGGTGCCGAAACGGGTGCGATGCTGAGCGGTAGCGCGGCCGCGAGGGCCCACACGAACGGGGTCCGGTGCATGGCAGGCCTCGGAGCAGGTCATCGGTTTGTGTCGGTGCGCGGAAGATGCGGTCGTCGGGAGCCCGGATGCAAGGCACGGCCGGGTGGATTGGGTGGGGGAGCGGCAGGCCGGTGGGCGGTCGCAGGCGCGAGGGAAGCGGGGTGTGCGGCGGGTGCCGGTTCGTTGACGCAGCGCCCGCGGTGCGCCTGCGGTGCCGCCGAGCCAGGCGAAGCGCGATGGAGGCGGCGGGACCGTCGTCGCCCAGGGGATGGGACGCCCTCCTGGATCGCGGTACGTGAACCGTTCACGGCGCGCTCCCCGGTCCATGACGGGCTTGCGCGGAGGGCCGATCCCCGCCGATGCGCGTCGGCCGGGCGGGGTGCGTGCCCGGTAGCGGCTGCGGTCGGCGAGAACGGGGGCTTGCAGGGACGCTGACGGCGTCAGCCGTGCGCGATTGCGGTTGCAGGCGCGGTCGAGGACGGACGCGCGGGAAGCGGGGGGGGAGCGGGCCATCGGCGATGTCGACCGATCGACCGCTGCCGATGCCTCGGAGTGCCAATCCGGTCCGCCGACCGGCGGCTGAATCGCGGCGGCGGTTTTGCCCGTAGGCACTGGGTGGAGGGGCATCACCGGGGCGTGGCCGTGCTCCGACCGGATGACTCGAGACTTGACGGCCGGCCGCGTCGGTGGCTGATTGCGCCATGGGGATCGATGGGCGCCTCGCGGGCTTCGCGTTCGTCCCCCCCGCCGCCCGCTGGTCCGGCGGCCGATCGAAGGAGTGTCACCCTGACCCGGAGGAACCTTTGAACCGGTCCAAGAAGATCCTGGCGGGCGCGCTGATCGCCGCCGCAGGGCTCGGGCTGGGCACCGGCGGGCGCGCGGTCCACGCTCAGGAGGCGCCGACCCTGTTCCGCAACGTCCGCGTCTTCGACGGCGTGGCCGTGCACGAGGGGCTGGACGTCCTGGTCCGCGAGGGGCGGATCGCGGAGGTGGGGAGGGGGATCCGGGGGCCGGCGGGCGCCGTGGTGGTCGAGGGCGCCGGCCGCACCCTGCTCCCGGGGCTGATCGATGCCCACACGCACGCGTTCACGACCGAGCCCGCGGAGGCCGTCATCTTCGGCGTGACCACCGAGCTGGACATGTTCACGGACCACCGGACCGCGGCGAGGTGGCGCCGGGAGCAGTCGCAGGGACGGGCGAACGACCGGGCGGACGTCTTCTCCGCCGGCACCCTCGTGACCGCGCCGCAGGGGCACGGGACCCAGTTCGGCCTGCCGATCCCCACCATCAGCGTGGCCGACTCCGCGGACGCGTTCGTCCAGGCCCGGATCGACGAGGGCTCGGACTGGATCAAGATCGTCTACGACGACGGCACCACCTACGGTCTGGCCTGGCCGACGATCGACCGGGCCCTGCTCGCCGCGCTCGTCCGGGCCGCGCACCGCCGGGAGCGGCTCGCCGTGGTGCACATCGGGAGCGCCGCGGGCGCCCGGGACGCCCTGGAAGCGGGCGCGGACGGCCTCGTGCACCTGTTCACGGATTCGCTCCCCGCGCAGTCGCTCATCGAACTCGCGCGCGAGCGCGGCGCGTTCGTCGTCCCCACGCTCGTGGTGCTGAAGAGCATCACCGGCGTGCCCGGCGGAGCGCCTCTCCTCGAGGATCCGCGGATCGAGCCGTACCTGCTGCCCGCCCACCGGGCCTCGCTCCGGCAAGCGTTCCCGACGGGGCCGGGGATGGCCGAGCGGTACCGCGTGCCGGTGGAGACCGTGCGGCGGCTCCACGCGGCCGGCGTCCCGATCCTGGCGGGCTCGGACGCGCCGAACCCCGGCACGTCGCACGGCGCCGCGCTGCACATGGAGCTCGAGCTCCTCGTCGAGGCCGGGCTCTCGCCCACCGAGGCCCTCGCCGCGGCCACGAGCGTCCCCGCCCGGGTGTTCGGGCTCGAGGACCGGGGCCGGATCGCGCCGGGGCTCCGGGCGGACCTGGTGCTCGTGCAGGGCGACCCGACCACGGACATCACCACGACCCGGGCCATCGAGGGCGTCTGGAAGGGCGGAGTCCCCGTGGCCCGCGGCGCATTCGCCCGGCGTGTGGCGGAGGCGCTGGCGGCGGCCGATGCACCGCCCGCCGCCGCGATCGGCGACGGGCTCATCTCCGACTTCGAATCGGGTCGGCCGGACACACGCTTCGGGACGATCTGGATGCCGAACACGGACTCGTTCGCCGGCGGGACGTCCACCGTGGACATGGAGGTCGTCCCGGCGGGAGAGGGCGGGAGCGGCCTCGTACTCCGGCTGACCGGCACCATTACCGACGCGGTGCCCTACGCCTGGGCAGGCGCCATGTGGTCCCCCGGCAGCCAGCCGATGCAGCCGGTCGACCTGTCCTCCAGAAAAGGCCTTGCGTTCCGCGCCCGGGGAGACGGCCGCTCATATCGCGTGCTCGTCTTTTCCCAGAGCCGCGGCATGGTCCCCATCGCCCGGCCGTTCACGGCACCGGCCGAATGGACCGAGTTCGCGATGACGTGGGAAGATTTCGGGATCGATGGGAGCGACGTCATGGGGATCCTCATCGTCGGCTCGCCGCCCGCCGGGTCGTTCGAGGTCTTCGTGGACGATGTCCGGCTGCAGTGACGCGGGGCGGCGGTGCCTGCGGGCGCCGTTCGGACCGACCGCGATCCGGCCGAGGGAGGCGGCGTCCGGCGCGGGCCCACAGGTCCGCCGCCGGGCGCAGGCGCAACCCGGGCGCAACGAATCATCCTGATTGCGTCCGGAGCCGGTCGGTGGACCGGTCCGACGGCGAGTGGAGTGCAGGGTCGAGCCGGTTCCGTGCTCCGCGCTGTGCCCGCGCATGACTGGCGGTTGGTTGCCCTGCGCGCACGTCCGGCGGTGAGTGCGGCGCCGTCCGGCGCCATCCGGGGGTGAACCCCGCCGTCACGGTGGTCGAGTACCGCGCCTGCGGCCGTCGCGTGGACGGCGGCCGCGAGACGCGCCCGCGCCGCCGGCGGTGATCGTTGGCCGTGGAGCGACCGCTGCCTCTGCTTCGGAGGATCGGGCCGGGGATCGCATCGGGCGCGGCGTACGCGACGAGGGCGGCGCAGGGCCGGTGAGCGGCGGAGTCGACGTCGCCCGGAAACCCCGGCTCACCCGGCCCACCGTGCCGGCGGGTCACGGACGATGGTCCGGGGGCGAGGCGAGGTTCCGCCGACCGTAGGCCGGCTCCAGCGGACATGGCGCAACACGTGGGAACTCGGCCCTGGCTGCGCGAGGGCCCGATGGCGGTAGGAGTCGCGCCGAACGATCCGAACCGCGGACCTGTCGGCTCTATGGCGTCCGGGAACGTCCGCTCAGGAGGCGCGCGTGCCGGTCCGGCCCGAAACCGTTGCGCCGGGCAAGGGTACCTAATCCGGACTTCTGAACGCGAAGGACGGCTCATGGTGCTGGAGATCCAACTGCTGGGAGCCCCGGTGCTCCGCCAGAAGGCGGCCCCGGTGGACGTGGTGGACGACGAGGTCCGGGCGCTCGTGCGGGACATGTTCGAGACCATGTACGAGGCCGACGGGCAGGGCCTTGCCGCGCCTCAGGTCGGGGTCTCCAGGCGGATCATCGTCGTGGACGTCCCGACGCACGAGTCGCCGCGGCTCGCCCTGATCAATCCGCGGGTGCTGGAGCGGAGCCGGGAGGTCGCCAGGGGCGAGGAGGGCTGCCTGAGCATCCCGGGCGTGTACGAGGTCGTGGAGCGGCCCACCCGGGTCGTGGTCGAGGCCCTGGACCAGGACGGCGCGCCGGTCCGCATCGACGCCGATGGCGACCTCGCGCGCTGTCTCCAGCACGAGATCGACCACCTGGACGGCATCCTGTTCATCGACCACCTGTCCCCGCTCAAGCGCAAGCTCCTCCTCGACCGGTACCGCAAGCTGCACAAGCGGGAAGCGCGGGTCTGAGCCGGGGCGCGCGCGCCCGGAGGTGAGGACCCTGTGTAGACGGGAACGGGGTCCCAGGGTACACTCTGGGACCCCTTCGTTCTCGCGCCCTCCTTTTCCGACCGGCGGCGACCGTGTGGGCCGTCGGCTCCCGACACTCGGGCGCCGTGACCGGTTCACACCCCGACCCGGCCGCTCAGGCGATCGGCTCCGGCTCGAGCCCCTGTTCCTCGATCTGCCCGTACACCACGCTCGCGTAGTACGCGCTGGCGTCCGGGCGGCAGGTGTCCGCGTACAGGGGGACGTTGCGGGCCGGTGCCGGTCCGGGGTCGGGGCTGCGAGTGGGGCCGGGTACGGCAATACATCAGGGCACCGGGCTGCAACAGTCAGGGCGTAGGCCAGGTCGCGGCCGGGTGCGGGGCTGTACCCGGAATCGTTGCGTGCCCACGCGGGGCGGCGCAATTTCGGGGTGGGTTTGGTCCGTGAGCTGGAGTCGAGCGTTGGGGATCGGTGTTCGCCGTGTCGCGGCGGTGATCGTACTGGTAGGCGGGCTCCTCGTGTTCGGCCGATGGGCGGGCGGGCCGGAGGATTCGGCCGCGCCCTGCACCCGGCCGGTCGCGTGGCGGATCGGGCGCGTGGACCCGGAGTTCGGCGTGTCCGGGGAGCTCGTCCGGGAGGCTGTGGAGGCGGCCATCGCGGAGTGGGAGTCCGCCTCCGGGCGCACGCTGTTCCGCTACGACTCGATCCGTGGGATGCCGGTCGAGCTGGTCTACGATGGGCGGCAGGCCGCGGCCGACTCCGCCCGCCGCCTGCGGGAGCGGATCACGTACCTGGGCAAGCTGCTGGCCGAGCAGGACCGGCACTTCGCCAGGGACGAGCGCGCCTACACGCAGAATCTGGAGGCGCTCCAGCGCCGGGCCACGGAGCTGGACCGGGAGATCGAGCGGCACAACGCCGAAGCCGAGCGCTGGAACGCCCAGGGCGGCGCCCCGGAGCCGGCATGGGAGCGGCTGCGACGTCGCGTAGAGGAGCTCCGGGCGGAGCAGGAGCGCATCCAGCGGCGGGCCCGGGAGCTCGAGAACCAGCGCCGCCGCCTGGAGCGGGACCTGGAACGGCTGCGGGAGGTCGCGGAGGAGTACGACTCCCTGGTGGCCGAGTACCACGACCGCTTCGTGGGCTCGGTCGAGTCCGGCGTGTACCGGGAGACGGTCGGCGTGCGCGGGGGCCGGACGGTGCGCGTGGCACGCTCGCTCACGATCTACCACTTCGACGGCTACGACGAGCTGGTCCTCGTCCTCACCCACGAGCTCGGCCACGCGCTCGGGCTGGAGCACGTGCCGGAGACCGGCGCCGTGATGTACCGCGCATTCAGCTCGGGCGACGTACGCGGCCCGGTGCGGCTGCACCCGGCGGACCTGGCTGCGCTCGAGGCGCTGTGCGCGGCGCCGATCTCATGAGTCCGCCGCCACCTCGGTGAACGCGATCGCGATCGGGCAGGTGCCCACCTGGACCTCGGCCTCGACGGCGAACGTCCCCGCCGCGAGCCGCAGCGCGCGGCCCGCCCCGGTGCAGACGGGCTCGAGGGCGTAAAGGCGGCCCTTCGAGTCGAAGCCGAGCCCGGCGGTGGACGGCGTCCCGCCCGGCGCGACGGCGTTCTCGGGCGGCCGGACGAACGTGTCGCCGGCCGGGTCCCACACGGCGATGCCGTACGCGAACGAGCTCACGTACAGCCGACCGTCCGGCCCGGCTTCCACGCTCCCCGGGAACTCGCCGAACCCGCCGTGGTGCGAGGTTTCGGCCAGCGTGCCCCGGTCGATGACCGAGACCGCGCCGTTCGCCGCGCCGAAGCTCCCCGAGAAGAGAACGAAGAGCCGCCCGCCGGCGCCGGGCGCCGCGTCGCCGGGGTTCTCGCCGGTCAGCTCGATGGTGCGCACGACCTGGAGCGGCGCGCCCGTGAGCACGCTGATCGTGCCCGGGCCTGCGGGCAGGAAGTCCGGGCCGAGCCGGGCGTTCACCACGTAAGCCGTGTCGCTCACGGCGACGACGGCCTGGGGGAAGACGCCGACCGCCACCTCCTGGACCCGGGTGCCGCGCACCACGTTGATGGCGTGGACGGTGTTCAGTCCGGAGTTCGCCACCACGGCGATCGAGTCGTTCAGGAAGGCCACGCCCGTGGCGCCCGAGCCTTCGGGGAGCGCGATCGTGTGCGTGATCCGCCGCGCGGCCAGGTCCACGACCACCACCGCGGGCATGCTTCCCATGGGGACCGCCACTCGCCCGGCCCGGGCCGCCAGGGAGACCGGACTGCCGTCCGGGCCGAGCCCGAGGGTGAAGGCGTCCTCCGGCGCATCGACCGGGAACGCCGTCAGGGAACGGTCCACGCTGTTCAGCACCACGGCGTATTCCGCGGGGGGCGTGGTCGCGGGCGACGTCGTCGAATCACCGCACGCGGCGAACACCACCGCCGCGAGCGCGCCGAGAATCCGCGCCACGGGACCCACAGTGTCGCGAATGACGACCATTATCGACTTCTCCTCTCGAAAGGGGCGTTCCCGGCGTCGGGCGTGAGCCGGAGGTCCAGCCGAACCACGCGGCCCGGCTCCGGGAAGCCGAAGATCAGGGTGGATTTCTCATCGAAGAGGCGCTCCGCGCGGAGCGTGGTGTGCACGTCCCAGCTCCCGGCGCGCCAGGTGCGGGACACGGCACCGCCGGTGGTCCAGTACGCGGGGAGAACGTTGACCGTTGCCGGCGCGGTGTTGCGGGCGCCGACCCGGCGGGCCTCCAGCCCGAGCCGCCAGCGCGCGTCCTGCCACGCGGCGGCGAGGGAGGTGGTGTGGCGGGGGCGGTAGATGACCTGCACGTCCTCGCCCACGCCGGCGTCGTCGTAGGTCACGCGCGCGTACGAATGGGACGCCGTGAGCCGCAGCCGCCCGGCGAACGCCTCCACCTCCGCGCGCGCCTCCGCGCCCCGGCGGCGGACGTCGAAGTTCCGCGGGCTCCAGACGAACCGGAAGTCGGGCGCCCAGAGGATCATGTCCCGGACGTCGCCCCGGAAGGCGGCGGCGCCCACGAAGAAGGTCGCCCCGACGACGTCGCCCCGGAGATCGATGCCCACTTCGAGCTCGGACGGGACGCGCTCCGCCCGCAGGTCCGGGTTCGGCGCCACGCCGATCGCTTCCCGGAAGTACTGGTCACCCAGGGTGGGCGGGCTGTAGCTACTCCGGTGGGCGAGGCGCACGGCCACCCGGTCGCCCGGCACGCTGAACGTGACCGAATGGGTCGGCGTCCACCCCCCGTCGGCCGGGTCCCGGTCCAGCCGGAGCTGCGCGCCGAGCGCGACCGGCACCCCCGCCACCTCCCGCCCCGCCGAGGCGTGGGCGAAGAGCCCGGCGTCCAGCCGGCCGTCCGGCGCGTCCGCGGCCAGCCCGTCCGCCGTGATCCGCTGCCACCTCGCCTCGAATCCGGCGCCGTAGCCGGGCGACGTCGGGGCCGTCGGCCGCCGTTCCACCTCCGACCGCAGCTCGTACGAGCGAACCTCGGCGCGGTCGTCGAAGGGCAGCCCGAGCGGGGGCCGGGGATCCCGGAACCGGAGCCGGTGGTCCACTCCGGCAAGGGAGAGGGAGAACGACGACGTCGCGTTCACCCGGCGCCACGCGGCGGACGCCCGCGCCCGGTCCAGCCGCTGCCGGGCGTGCCGGGACGGCGCGTAGCCCCGACCGGGGAGACCTCGGTCCATGGACTCGAATCCGGTCCGCACCGTGAGCGTGCCGCCCGCCACCTCGTGGGTGGCACCCGCCCAGACGCCGAGGGTGCTCACGTCCGCGTTCTCCCGCTCGCCGGATCCGCCGCCCGCCTCCGGCGGCAGCTCGAAGGAGAAGCGCCCGTCCAGCGCGCTCCAGCTCGCCCCGGCGCCCCAGGAAACCGGCGAGCGCCCACCCCACTCCACCCCGGCCCCCCGCGCGCCCAGGGAGCCCAGCCCGCCACTGAGCCCGCGCTCCACGACCCCGGCCCGGGTCTCGATCAGGATCACCCCCGCCTCCGCCCGCGGCCCGTACCTGGCCGATTGCGCGCCCGGCAGCACGGTCACCGACTCGATGGCCCCCGCCGGCACCGTGCTCAGATCCGCTTCGCCCGTGACCGGGTCGTTGAGCGGCACGCCGTCCACCAGCACGAGCACTGCGTCCTCGCCGCTGCCGCGAATGCTGACCGTCTGCGGCCCGCCCGGCGACGTGGCCCGGACCACCGCGCCGGGCACCGCGCGGATCACGTCCCCCGCCGTCCGGGCGCCCGACCGCTCGATCGCGGACCGCTCGATCCGCACGCCGCCCGCCGGCGTGGCCTCCGCCGCGACCCGCAGCTCCTCCAGCTCGTGGGCGCGCACGGAGAGCTCCACGTCCAGCCGCGTGGTGCGGCCGTTCCGGAGCTCCACGGAGAAGGATCGGTCATGATAGCCGAGCCGGGTGACCCGGAGCGTGTACCGGCCCGGCTCCAGACCCCGGAACCGGAATCGACCCGCGGCGTCGCTCAACGCGACGCGGCCGGCTTCGACCAGCTCCAGGCGCGCTGCCTCGACCGGCGCGCCCGAGCTCGGGTCCAGGACCCGGCCGACCAGCTCCGCCGGATGCTGCGCATGGATGGGGAGGGCTGAACGGAGCGCCGCCAGGACGACGAGCGCCAGGACCGAAAGGATGCCGGGCCGGCCGGCGTGGCGCCGGCTCCGGCCGTCCGTCCCGGGGAGCAACGAAAAAGCCCGTTCCTCCACCGGGGAAGAAACGGGTTGCGATGCGGCATGACCGCACGTGAGCCACATGCCCATGGTCCCGAACCTTCCCGCGAAGGTTTGTCGATCGGGAACGAACGGGGCCGGTCTCCTGGCTCGAGGCAGCGCCGTTCGCCTTCCCGGGACGCGCGTCCCAGTGGCTCGTTGAACGGGCTACACGGACGGGCTGTACCGCGCCGTCCGGCCTCTCACAGTGGCGGGGCCGCGCCGGTCTCGCACCGGTCTTCCGGTTGGCCCCGTTCGCTTATGTCGACGGGAAGTCTATGGCCTCGGCCGCCGGGACGCAAGGCGGGGACCGGCGGGTCGGACGCGACGGTCCGGGTCGTTCGAGCGTTGCCCGGTTCGGCATCCGACGGCGTAAGCGCGGTTCATTGAAGGACATCTCTGGCCACGGGCGGACCGTTGCGTTCCCCGGCGGGCGCGCAGTGGCGCTTTGCGGTGGGGCATGGGCGGTGGTGGGGGAGCGCGGGTGGGGAAGGGTAGGGTGCCCGGGCCCGGCGGTCCGGGAGCCGCCCCGACGGTCACGGCCTGCACGGCGTCCCGGCGGACGCGGTGCGGGGTCGTCTCCTGAGCTCCGCCGTCCTGTTGTCTTGCCGACGTCCCCAGCCGCCAGGGTGGGGAGCGAAGGGGTGCGGCGCCGCCCGGGGCGCCCACCGCGTTCCCCGCGGTTCCGGGGCGGTGCCGCCCGCGGCCATGGGTTCGGGCGCCGCCGTTCCCGCCGTCGAGCGCCCCGGGGTCCACACCAGACGACTCGCCTCCCCCGACGTGCCCGGCAGACCGGCCGCCGAGCGCGCGCACGCGCGGTCTCCGAACGCGGGGCGCGGGCCGTACCCTGGAAACCGGCTGCGGAGGAGGATGGGGGCGGGAACGACTCCACGTGTCTCGTCATCGGTTGGACGCCGTCGAGCCCCGCTCGCGACGATGCGCGGCACCGACTGGCGGCCGCGTTCGGAGCCGCCTACACTGCCAGGATCGGTGACGATCGATCCATTCCGAACGTGCAGTGAGGCGTGCTCATGTTCGCGAAGTTGCGGTTCTCGACGATCCACGCGGGGTTGCTGCTGTTCTGGGCCATCTGGCTGACGCTCGTGGCCTTCACGAACCTGGCCGACGCCCTGAAGCGGCTCCACCTCCTCCCCGAGGACTGGACGCTCGCTTCCTACAACTATGACCTGGTCGTCCAGACGCTCCAACCCCACGGGGTCCCGGAGGCGGTCGCGGCGCTCCTCTTTGCGGGCGTCATCGTCTGGGAGGCGACGGCCGCGGCGCTGTTGTGGAGGGCGTTCGCCGCAGTGCGACGGGGGGCGCCGGGCACCGCGCCGGAAGTCACGCAGGCGTTCGCCGTGAGCCTGGCGCTCTGGGCCGCGTTCCTCATCGCCACCGAGGCGACGGTGAACTACCTCACGGCGAGCACCCACAAGGAGACGCTGATCGCCCAGCTCGCGAGCCTGCTGGTCATCCGGAGCGGCGATACGCCGGCGGCGGTCCCGGTGGGCGCGGTGGCGGAGCGCGACGTCGGCGGAGCGGTGTGAGCCCGCAACGCCGCTCATCGTCGGCGGCACTGTGCAGAGGCCGGATCGGCGCCAGGTAGGCGAAGCAGCCGGGTAACGACTAATGTAATAACAATCTGCGTTATTATGGCAGATAATCGCAAGAATCGTTACTTTGTTGGTCGCATCGCCGACGGAGCGCCGATTAGGCCGGCACGGCCAGACTCCGACTCGTGCACGATCGTGCCCGAGCCGCGCATGACCCGGCGGAGCTTCCTGCTCGGGAGCGTGGCGGCCGCGGCCCTGCTCGGTGCCACGTGTTCGAAAGACGACGGCGTCTCCCCGCCCTCCGGGCCGGGATCCGACGGCCGGCTCACGGCCCGCCCCGGGCAGCCAACGGGCGAGGTCGCGCCGGGCCCGCACCTCATGGAGATCAAGGGCGGCCGGGATACCGTCCTCTACGTCCCCGCCGGGTACCGGCCGGACGCGCCCGCGCCGCTCATGGTCGTCCTGCACGGCGGCGGCGGGGACGCAAGCAACCTCGCGCCGATGTTCTTCCACCTGGCGGACCGGGAAGGCATCGTGCTCGTGATGCCGAATTCCGTGAAGCGCTCCTGGGACGTCCTGATGGATGGGTTCGAGGGGATGGGCCCGGACGTGGTCCGCATCGACGAGTCGCTCCGCCGCGCCTTCGGACTCTGCACCGTCGACCCCACCCGCCTCGCCATTTCCGGTTTCTCCGCGGGCGGGTCCTACGCCCTCTCCCTCGGGCTCGCGAACGGGGACCTGTTCACGCACATCATCGCGTTCTCGCCCGGGTCCATTCGGGCGCCGGTGCTGGTCGGGAGCCCGCCGGTCTTCATCGCCCACGGCACCCTCGACACCGTGCTCCACATCGACCAGTCGAGCCGCGTCTTCACGCCCAAGCTCCGGGAGCTCGGCTACGACGTCCAGTACCACGAGTTCGTCGGCGGCCACGTCATCCCGTTGGGGATCGCCGAGCGGGCGCTGGATTGGTTCCTCGGCGACCGGGGCGAAACCCCGGAGCAGGACTGACGCGGGTCCGGCCCGTGCGGACCCCATTGAGGGGCGTAGGACCTGTGCCGGAACCGCCCGGACCGGCGGGCGTCTACGGTTCGGCGTGCAGGTGGCTCCGCCGGGCAGGCGGCGTCGGGCGCCGGGCGGTGGCGGCGTACGTCGTCGCCCGCGCGGTGCGCCTGCCGGGACCAGCCGCAGCCCCCCGGCATCGTTCCGGGGGCATGCGCCGCCCGGAGCCCTGGCGGGGGAGCAGCCCATGGCCCGCCGGCGGATCCGAACGAAAGCGCCGCGATCCCGCAGGGGACCACGGCGCTTCGTCGTTGCTGGAACCGGAACCGGCCCTGGCCGGGAACGTTGCGTCAGCCGGCGTTCGTTGAAGCGTGCGACGTCGCCTCCCTCGAACTCCCGGCGGCTCCCGCCGACCCTCCGGTTCCCTGGCCGCGCTTCCGTCAGTGATTCGCCGCGCTGCTCCCCTTCATCATGTTGCGGATCGGGATGATGAGCAGCCCGAGCACCGCGGTGGCGACGAACAGGGACAGGGCCGTGCGCGTGAACAGCTCCGGCATCTGCTGCAGGTTCTCCGGATCGACGCGGCCGCCGACCAGCCCGGCGATCAGGTTGCCCAGCGCAGACGCCATGAACCAGACGCCCATCATCTGACCGACGAACTTGCGCGGCGCCAGCTTCGTCATGGAGCTCAACCCGACCGGGCTGAGGGAGAGCTCGCCCATCGTCTGGAGCAGGTAGCTGAACACGAGCCACCACGGCGAGACGAGGGTGCCGGGCCCGCCGGCCAGCACCCGGTTCGCCGCCCACACCATCACGAGGAACCCGAGGCCGGTGAAGAAGAGGCCGAAGGTGAACTTCGTCGGGCTCGAGAAGTCCAGGCCCCGCTTCGCGAGCATGACCCACAGCGCGGCGAAGACCGGCGCCAGCGTGATGACGAAGAAGGAATTCGCCGCCTGGAGCCACGAGACCGGCATCTCCCAGCCGAAGATCACGCGGTTCGTGAAGTCCTTCGCGAATAGGTTCAGCGACGTGGGCGCCTGCTCGAACGCGGACCAGAACACCGCGGCGGCCAGGAAGAGCACAACGATCACCGCCACGCGCTTCTTCTCGTCGGTGTTGAGCCCGCCGAAGAAGAACACGTACGCGAAGTAGAGCAGCGCGAGCGCGATGATCACCGCCGTCAGGCTGCCGGCGATGGCCACCGGGTTGATCGGGATCACGCCGATCCCCGCGAGCACCACGAACAGGGCGATGGCGGCGAGGGCGGACAGCGAGATCTTGCGGACTCGCCGCTGCTCCTCGATATCCGCCGCCGGTTCCATGCCGATCGGCCCGAGGGTGCCCGGCGAGCCGAGCCGGTACCAGATCAGGCCGATCAACATGCCGAGACCGGCCACGCCGAAGCCCCAGTGCCAGCCGACCTGCTCACCCAGGTACCCGCTGACGAGCGGCGCGAAGAGGGCGCCGACGTTGATCCCCATGTAGAAGATCGAGAACCCGGCGTCCCGCCGCGCGCCGCCCTCCGGGTACAGGTCGCCGACGATCGCCGAGATGTTCGGCTTCAGGAGACCCGTCCCGATCACGATCAGGATGAGCCCGGTGAAGAACGCCGGCTGGGAGAAGATCGAGGACAGGGCGATCGCGAAGTGCCCCGCCGCGATGAAGAGGCCGCCGTACCAGATCGAGCGGCGCAGGCCCAGCCACCGGTCCGCGATCCACCCGCCGGGGAGCGCGGCCAGGTACACGCCGGCGGCGTAGATCCCGACGATCGCCGCCGCCACCGGGCGCTCCATGCCGAAGCCGCCGTCCATCAGTGCGGCGGTCATGAACAGGATCAGGAGCGGCCGGATCCCGTAGTACGAGAACCGCTCCCACAGCTCCGTGAAGAAGAGCGTGGAGAGCCCCGCCGGGTGGCCGAAGAACCTCGTGTCCCGGGTGTACTTCTC
>CALCID010000093.1 GCA_937907535.1 uncultured bacterium
CCCGGTCCTCGCGGCGCTGCTCGGGATGGCGCCGCCGCGGGTGGGCGGCGAGCCCCGAAGGGCGTCCGGGCCGCGGCGGCGCGGGGGCCGGCCTCGCCCCTGGCGGGGCGAGGCGGGGGCGGCTGAATGCGGGCGTCCGTGGCGGGGCGAGGCGTGGGTGGGCGGGCTAGACGCCGGCGCCGCGGGGCTCGAGCTGGCGGATCGGCGCGCCGGGCGTCCAGGCGGTGATGTAGCCGGCCACCGCGGAGGCGGCCACGGTGTAGGGCGAGGCGAGGTAGAGGCGGCCGGGTCCGGAGCGGCCGGGGAAGTTCCGGTTCTGGGAGCTGATGGTGACCTCGTCGGGCCGCTGGCTCGTGCCCGGGCCGGCGGCGATGCAGGCGCCGCACCCCGGCTCGATGAAGGTGGCGCCCATGGCGTCGAAGAGCTCCAAATACCCCTGCCGCTCGCAGTAGTCCCGGACCTCCTGGGAGCCGCACTGGATGTAGAGCCGCACGTCCGGGTGGCAGCGGAGCCCCTGGGCCCGGGCCTCCCGCAGCACGGCGGCGTACATGTCCATGTCCTCCTTCTTCCCCGCGGTGCAGGAGCCGGCGTAGGCGGCGTCGATGAGGACGGGCTCGTCGCCGAGCTCGTCGACGTAGACGCCGTTCCCCGGGTCGCCCGGGAGCGCGACCATCGGCCGGATCGTGGACGCGTCGATCTCGATGACGTTCACGTACTCCGCGTCCGGGTCGGAGAAGAGCCCCTCGCAGAGCGCCTCGGCGCGGGCCCGGTCCATCCCCCGCTGCTCGACCAGGAACTCGACGGTGCGCTCGTCCGGCGCCACGATCCCGGTGAACGCGCCGACCTCCGCGGCCATGTTCGTCATGGTGGCGCGCTCGTCCACGCTCAGCGCCTCCACGGCCTCGCCCGCGTACTCGATGATCTGCCCGATCGCGTGGCCATCCTTGATATATGGGTGCCGCAGGATCTCCAGCATGAAGTCCTTGGCGGTCACGTTCGCGGGCTTCCTCCCCCGGACCACGACCTTGAACGAGGGCGGGACCTTGACCCGCACGTCCTTCGTGATCCACGCGTTGAAGATGGCCGTGGTGCCCACGCCGAACGCCACGCACCCGACCGCGCCGGAGTGGGGGGTGTGGGAGTCCGTGCCGACGATCAGCATCCCCGGCTCGGCGTAGGACTCCAGGATCTTCGAGTGGCAGATCGCCTCGGAGCCGAGGCGGAGGCCGAGCCGCTCGCCGTATAGCTTGATCCCCTGCTTCTCGGCGAACTCCCGCTGCTTGACCTCGAGCTGCCGGGCCACGTCCAGGAGCCCGAGCTGGACCCGCTCCGGCGGCATCACCTCGTGCAGGAAAGTCAGGTGGTCCCGGAACATGATGACCGAGTCCGGGTCCGTGACCCGGGCGTCCGGGCCGAGCTTCTGCTCGAAGAAGATGGCGGCCATGGGGGTGACGTACTCGTGGGAGAAGCGGATGTCCGTGCGGACGAACCCGCTGTCCCCGGGCCGGACCCAGGGGACGCCCTGGCGGCCGGAGGCCGCGTCCACGATCCAGTGGGAGGCGAAGATCTTCTCCGCGATGGTCATGGGGCGACGCCGCGCGCGGCCGAGCACCGCCGGCGCGCCGGCCCCGGCGCCGGGCCGGGTCCCGTTCCCGGACGCGGAGCCCGGCTGAGCCGGCGAGGCCGGATCGGGCGGGGAGCCGGCGGACGCGACGTCGCCTCCCGACTCCTCCAGCTCCCGGAGCGACGACGGCGGCGGGATCCGCACCTTCCCCTGGAGCCGGGCGACGTTGAACTCGAAGAGCCCGCCGTACTCGATGATCTCCTTCGTGATCGGGTCCACGTCCCGGGTGAACGCCTCGAGCTCGATCTCCTCGCCCCGGCGGATCCGCTCGATCAGCGAGAAGTCCGTGGTGGTCAGGATTCCGAGGTTCTGGCAGTTCTCGTTGTAGATCCGCTCGATGTTCTCGGCGATCACGACCCGGATCCCGGCGTTCAGCTCCGCGTAGGGCGAGGCCTCCCGGGAGCTGCCCTTGCCCCGGCGCTTGCCGCTGACGGAGCAGACGAAGCCGCCCTTCCTGACGTCGCCCCGGCGGATCGGGAACTCGTTCCCGGCGCGGAGCCCGACGTAGGGGAACTGGCCGAGGGTCTCGTCGAAGTAGTAGCAGACCCAGGCGGGGGTGATCTCGTCCGTGGAGATCTGGTCCCGGAGCCTGGCGCGGAGCTCCTCGGTGAACTCCAGGTCCTCGCCCTCGAGCTGGCGGCGGATCAGGTCGGGGTCGTCGACGAGGAACAGGATCCGCCCCTGGAAGCGCAGGCGGGGCGGGCGTTTCTCGACATTCATGCGATGGAGGTCGGAGTGCATGGTGAGGCTCCGTGTGGGCATCGGCTAGGTGTTGCTCATATCGAAATGTGGGATTGGGCAGCCTTCGCGGCAAGGCCACCTATCCGGGTCGAGCACGGAGGGCAGCCTTCGCGGCAATGCCACCTTACCGGGTCGTGCACGAGCACGAGCACGGGGCGGCCTTCGCGGCAATGCCACCTTACCGGGTCGAGCACGAGCACGAGCACGCGCAAAGGGGGCGAGAGGGCCGGGCCGGCAGGCGGCGTGCGCGCCGGGGGGCGCGGTCAGGGCGTGGGTTGGGGCCGCTGGCCGCCTGCGCCGGTGTCCGGGCCGGTGCGGGACTGGCCCTGGGGGATCGTGATCGTGTCCCGGGGCTCCACCTGATACTCGGGGAGCTCGCCGGGCTGCACCTCCGGAACCTGGCCCTCCTCGGTCTGGCGGATCTCGCAGGCCGCGGGAGCGAGCAGGACGACCGGGAGCGCGATCAGCCACCAGGGACACCGCATGCGTACCTCCGGTGAGGGTTCAATGGGGGAGGGGGTGCAAGAATCGGGCAAGGGGCAGCCTTCGCGGCAATGCTACCTTACCGGGTCGTGCACGAGCACGAGCACGAGCACGGGGCAACCTTCGCGGCAAGGCTGCGTTTCCGGGTCGAGTACGAGCACGAGCACGAGTACGAGTACGGGGCAACCTGCGCGGCGGGGCAACCGCATCGGGTCGTGCATGAGACGATGCGAGAGCGTGCGCGCATGCACGTGCGTGTGTGTAGGGCCTATGGAGGTGGGCCAGATGGGGGAGGGCGATGGGGACAGGGCCGGGCGGCAGAGTTTTCCCCGGTGTGGGAACGAAATGAACGGACCGGGCGGGAGGAGAGTCTGGAGGGGGTGTTCGAGTGGGTCGGCGGGGGAGAGGGGGATTCAGAGGGGAAGTCGTTGGGCGGGACGGGGTTGGACCGTGGGGAGAGGGTGTGGCCGGGAGGGGAGAGGGGGCTGGATCGGGGGCGGCGCCGGCGCGGCACGGGTCGTGCCTCGGGGCGGGCGCGACCGCACAGGCGGGGCTCGACCCCGCCACCCCCCCCGCCCCGGTCCCCCGGGCCGCGGGAGCGCGCGCCGCGCCACCGACAAACCTCTTGACAGGGTATCGGCCGCGGCGTAGAATGGCGCTGCCCGAATCGCCGCCTCGCGCGTCGGGGCGGCGGGCGTTCGCCGAACGCCAGGGGCGAGACAAGGGGTTCCGTGCGGTCCGAGACAACCCGAACCGGCACCCAGGGGGCGAGCCGGGCGGGTGGATTGTCTCGGCCGTGGTTGACATGGCTTCAGCCCCCGCGTAGTTTGGTTCCGCTTCGGAAGCGGGGCCGATTTCCCTGTCAAATGCCGGAATGCGGGGCGAGACCGCCCGAAAGGCGCAGTTCACCGCAACAAAGGAGGAGCCGCGGATGAAGTGAGTGTCGTCAGAATGCGCCCGACGTCGGGGTGCGGACAGCGCGGCGATTGCGCCGGAACGACACGCGCGCTCGCGGCGGTCCCCGACGAGGCAAGGACCGGCAGGTAGCAGGAAGGCAGCAGTTCCAGGAACACCCCATTGCCGTGGGAGGAACAATCAGATGAGTCTTCGTAAGACGACCAAGCTTGGGTTCGCCGTAGCGAGTGCGGCGCTGCTCGGCTTTGCCGCCTGCGACAAGGAGACCAT
>CALCID010000094.1 GCA_937907535.1 uncultured bacterium
CGGCGCCTGCCCGACCCCAGCCGCAACCGCGGGCGTCCGGCCTCCCCTCGCGGCCGGGCGCCCGCCTCTCTCATGGGGCCGGAGCCCGGAGGCGGACCCGGCTCTTCCAGGATGCCGCGCGAAGCGGTTATGTTACGAACAGGCCGCGACTTGGCCTGGCGGGCCGGACGGGCCGCGACCCGGCCCGCTCCCCCCACGCGGCCGGACCGTCGTTTCCATCCACCGTGATCGAAGGCATTTCGCGTCGTGAGCAAGCCAAGGATCCTGATCGCGGATGACCAGCGGGACGTCCTCGAGGCGTTGCGGCTGCTCCTCAAGCCGGAAGGTTTCGAGATCGAGCTGGCGCAGTCCCCGGCGGGCGTGCTCGCCGCGCTGGAGGCCCGGGACTTCGACGTCGCGTTGCTGGACCTGAACTACACTCGCGACACGACGTCCGGGAAGGAGGGCCTGGACCTGCTCTCCCGGATCCAGACGATGGACCCCACGCTGCCGACCATCGTGATGACGGCGTGGGGCAGCATCGAGGGCGCGGTCGAGGCGATGCGGCGGGGCGCCCGGGACTACATCGAGAAGCCGTGGGACAATGCGCGGCTGCTCGCCACGCTGCGCACGCACGTGGAGCTCGGCCGGGCGCTGCGGCGCAGCCAGCGGCTGGAGAGCGAGAACCGGCTGCTGAAGAAGGCGGGCGTCGCGGAGCTGATCGCCGAGTCCCGGGCCATGCGCCCGGTGCTCGAGCTGATCGAGCGGGTCGGTCCGTCCGACGCGAACATCCTGATCACGGGCGAGCACGGGACGGGCAAGGAGCTCGTCGCCCGGTGGCTCCACGCGGTCTCGCCGCGGGCGAGCCGCCCACTGGTGATCGTCAACGCCGGCGGGCTGTCCGAGGGCGTGTTCGAGTCCGAGCTGTTCGGGCACGTGAAGGGTGCGTTCACGGACGCGAAGACGGACCGGATCGGGTACTTCGAGCTGGCGGACACGGGCACGCTGTTCCTGGACGAGATCGGCAACATGCCGCTCACCCAGCAGGCGAAGCTGCTCCGGGTGTTGCAGACCGGCGAATTCCAGCGGGTGGGCTCGTCCCGGACGCGGCGGGTGGACGTGCGGGTGATCTCGGCGACCAACGTCGACATCCACAAGGAGGTCGCGGAGGGCCGGTTCCGGGAGGACCTGCTCTACCGGCTGAACACGGTCGAGATCCACCTCCCGCCGTTGCGCGAGCGGCGCGAGGACATCCCGCTGCTCGCGAACCACTTCCTGGCGCAGCAGGCGCGGCGGTACGGCAGGCCGGTGACCGGCTTCGATCCGGAGGCGATGCGCGCGCTCATGGCGCACGCGTGGCCGGGGAACGTGCGGGAGCTGGAGCACACCATCGAGCGCGCCGTGTTGCTGGCGCGGGATTCCCTGATCCGGCCGGAGGACCTCGGGCTGCGCCCGCGGTCGGTGGAGGCCGCCGGGCGGTTCGAGGACATGACGCTGGAGGAGGCCGAGCGTCTGCTGATCCAGAAGGCCCTTGCCCGCTATGACGGGAACGTGAGCCGTGCGGCTGAAGCGCTGGGCCTGAGCCGGAGCGCCCTCTACCGACGGCTCCAGCAGTTCGGGTTATGAAGCCCGTCCGGGAGCCGGACGAGAGCCGGGTCAGCCACGAGCGACGCGTCCTCCTGTTCGCCGTCCTGGCCGGTGCGCCGGGCGGTCTCGTCTCCCTCATCCTCCTGTGGACCGGGGACTTCTCGCTGCGGACGCAGTGGACGCTCTCGGTCCTGATCGTGGGGCTGTGGTTGGGCTTCGCGTTCGCGGCCCGGAACCACATGGTCCGTCCCGTCCAGACGCTGGCGAACCTGCTGGCCGCGCTCCGGCAAGGGGACTACTCGATCCAGGCCCGTGGCGCGCGGGTGACGGATGCGCTCGGCCAGGCGATCATCGAAGCGAACGCGCTGAGCGAGATGCTGCGCGAGCAGCGGCTCGGCGCCCTCGAGGCCACGGCGCTGCTCCGCACGGTCATGGAGGAGATCGACGTCGCGGTGTTCGCGTTCGACGGCGATGCGCGCCTCCGGCTGATCAACCGCGCCGGCGAGCGGCTGCTGGCGCGGCCGGCGGAAGCGCTGCTGGGCCGCACCGCGGAGGTGCTGGGGCTCGCCGACTGCCTCCAGGGCGAGCCGCATCGCACGCTGAGCATGACCTTCCCGGGCGGGGCGGGGCAGTGGGACCTGCGCCGCAGCACGTTCCGGCAAGGCGGGCTGCCGCACGAGCTGCTCGTGCTCTCGGACCTGAGCCGCGCGCTGCGTGAGGAGGAGCGGCAGGCGTGGCGGCGCCTGATCCGCGTCCTGAGCCACGAGATCAACAACTCGCTGGCGCCGATCAAGTCCATCGCGGGGAGTCTCCGGAACCTGGTGCGGATGGATCCGCCGCCCGCGGACCTGGAGGAGGACCTGTTCCAGGGTTTGACGGTGATCGCCGGGCGGGCCGAGGCGCTCAGCCGGTTCATGGCATCGTACGCCCGGCTCGCGCGGCTGCCCCCGCCGGACCGGAAGCCGATGGACGTGGAGCCGTGGATCCGCCGCGTCGTCGAGCTCGAGACGCGGCTCCCGGTGGAGATCGTGCCCGGCCCGCCGGTGACCATCCAGGCGGATGGCGACCAGCTCGACCAGCTCCTGATCAACCTCGTCCGGAACGGCGTGGACGCGGCGCTCGAGACCGGCGGCGGGGTCAGGGTGGGGTGGTCCGTGGTCCGGGGCCACCTCGAGGTGTGGGTCAGGGATGACGGCCCTGGACTCGCCGATACCGCGAACCTCTTCGTCCCCTTCTTCACCACCAAGCGCGATGGCACCGGGATCGGGCTCGTCCTCAGCCGTCAGATCGCCGAAGGGCACGGGGGCACGCTGACGCTGGTGAACCGGTCGGACGGACCCGGGTGCGAGGCGCGGCTGCGGATCCCGCTCGGTGCGGCCGTGACCCTGTCTTGACGCCGGGCGGTCTTCCCGCTATTCGGTCCGGCGCCCAGGGACCCGGCCGCGGACCTGGCCGCACCCAGCCGAATGCCCCGGGGGTTCGGCCGTGACAGGGCGCGCCGGCCGTGGCGCCGCGACCAATGCGGGAGGGATGCCATGAACGCTCCTGAGAGACGTCGTCTCCTGCTCAGCACGCGCCGGACCGTGCCGCTCGACCGGTACGACGAGTATCTCGAGGCCTGGGCCAGGATCCGGTCCGCCGCCGAGGAGCTCGGCGCCCACGCCTGGCTCTTCCGCGCCCGGGACCGGGATGACGAGTTCCTGGAGTTCATCGAATTCGGGCGAGCGCCCAATGCGCTGCAGCACGGCGACCTTGCCGACGCACGCCGCGCGCTCGAAGAGAGTTTTGGCCACGGAAGCACCGAGGAGTGGATCGATGTCCACTGACACCACGCGAGAAACCGCCGCCACCGAACGGGACGAGCTGCGCGAGCTGCTGCGCCACCGCTCCATCCGGTTCGGGAACTTCGTCCTGTCCAGCGGCGCCCGGTCCACCTACTACATCGACGCCCGGCGCACCACCATGAGCGGCCGCGGCCAGTTCCTGATCGGCCAGCTCGGGCTCGCGGCCATGGACGCGGCGAACTGGCATCCGGACCTGGTCGGGGGGCTCACCCTCGGCGCCGACCCGGTCGCGTACGCGATCGCGCACGCCGCCGCGATCGCCGGACGCACCCTGGACGCGTTCACGGTCCGCAAGGAGCCGAAATCCCACGGGACGGGACGGCGGATCGAGGGCAGCTTCGAGCCCGGGGCCGCCGTCGTGATCGTGGAGGACGTGATCACCACGGGGGAAAGCGCCCTCCGCGCCGCGGCCGCGGTCCAGGAAGAGGGGGGAAAGGTGCTGGGCGTGCTCGCGCTCGTGGACCGGAACGAGGGCGGGCGTGACCGCATCCTCGCCGCGGGCTACGACGTGGTCTCGCTCTTCAATGTCCGGGAGCTGATCGAGCAGCCGAAGTGACGGACGCGAGGTGACGCAACGGCCGCCGGGCCAGGGGCAGCCCGGCGGCCGTTCGTGTTCGCGTGCGGCCCGTATGGATCGTCCGGCCGAGGGAGGAGCCCCGGTCGGCCGAACCGCGCGGTCAGGGCCCGGTCGTCGGCCCGGGCCAGGGACGGACCGCGACCTGGTGCGCCAGCGGCTCGAGCTTCTTCTGCGCCGCTTCCAGCTGGGCCTCGTAGACCCGCAGCCGGTCCGGCGGCAGGTTCTGACGGAAGAAGGTGCTGGTCATGATGTCGCCCGACGTGCCATCCCGCACATCCACCACGTCCCCCAGGAAGAACGTGGCACTCCCCGCGTCCATGGCGTTCACGACCCGGCACTCGAACGCCGCCCGCACGTCCTCCAGCATCGGACAGCCGGTGACGCCCGTGCGCACCGGGAGCCCCTCGAGCTTGTCCGGCACGTCCCGTCCGCTCCGGAAGCCGAGCTGGTAGATCAGGTCGAACTGATCCGTCCGCAGCAGATGCACGCCGAACAGCCCGCTCGCGTAGATCAGGTCGTGCGAGAAGTTCGTCTTCGAGACGAGGAGCGAGATCCGCGGCACGGACGGGACGAGCGACGCCCGCTGCGCGCTGTTCACGATGAACCCGTTCGCCCGGCCCCCGGCGCTCGTGGTGATCGCGACCACCGGGAGCGTGAGGTGCCGGAGAAGGGCGTAGACCGGGTGCGAGCCCGGACCCGACGACGTCGCTTCCATCCCGCTAGTCCAGCAGCCGCAGGGGCATCACGAGGCACAGATAATCCGGCGCCTCTTCGTTCGGTCCGGCGAGGGGCTCGATGGTGGCCGCCCGCTCCGGCGCCTTGAACGTCAGCTTCACATCCTCCGTCGGGATGTAACGCAGCACGTCCAGCAGGTACTGGGCGTTGAAGCCGATGTCCAGCGGCTCGCCCTCGTACTGGATCTCCATCTCCTCCCGGGCCTCGCCGAGGTCCGGCGTCTCGACCGAGAAGCGGACGAAGCTCCCGCCGAACGACAGCCGCACGCGATGGGTCTGTTCGCTCGCGACCACGGCCATGCGCCGCAGCGCCTGCGTGAAGGCCGCCTTGTCGACGATGGCGACCTTGTCGTTCTCCCGGGGGATGACCTGCTCGTAGTTCGGGTACGGCCCCTCGATCAGCCGGGTGAAGACCTGCGTGCCGCCCGACCGGAACCCGAGGTGGTTCTCGCTCCGCGCGACCTCCAGCTCCGTCTCGCCGTCGAATAGCCGCTGCACCTGCTGCAGCGCCTTCGGCGGCACGATCAGGTCCGCGGACCCCACGCTCCCGGGCTCGGCGGGCACCGCCATGCGCGCGAGCCGGTGACCGTTCGTGGCCACCATCCGCATCTCGCGCTCGCCCAGCTGCCAGAGCACGCCGTTCAGGATCGGCCGGCTCTCCTCGGTGGAAACCGCGAACGAGGTGTGATGGATCAGGTCGTGCAGCGTCTTCGCGCGGACCCGCCAGCTCGGCTCGAAGCTCACGGACGGGAACGCCGGGAACTCGTCCCGGGGCATCCCGTTCAGCCAGAAGCTCGCCCGCCCGCAGACCAGCTCGAGCCGGTCCCCCTTCGTGGTGATCCTCGCCGGATGCTCCGGCAGCTCCCTTGCCAGCTCCTGCAACTTCTTGGCGGGAACCGTCAGGGCCCCCTCCTCCTCGACCTCCGCCTGAACCCTGAGGCTGACCGCGATGTCCAGGTCGGTCCCACTCATCCGGACGCCGTCCGCGTCCGCCTCGATCAGGATGTTCGACAGCACCGGCAAGGTGGTCCGCGTCGGGATGCTGGCGCCGACCGCCGCTAGGCCTTGCTGAAGGTTGTCCCGGGTGATCGTGAATTTCATGGCCGCCTCACGCGCCGGCGAGCGCCGGCAAGAGTCCACACCGATACTTCACGGTTTGCACTGTTCAAGATATCCAACGTCGTAATAGTAGGGCGTGTGCATCTGTGGAAAACGCCGCTCAGGAGGTCCTATGTCCGTATCGGACCGCAACATGGGAATCCCGGTCAGGTGTGGATACCGGGTTCGGAACCGGAGCGCTCGTTCCACGACATACACAATTTGCCCGCGGATGTGGATAGCTGGAAGGGAACCCACAACTTTTCCACGGGCCATTGTGGTCAACCTCGGAGCTCGGTCCGGAGCGCGTTGACGCGCGCGCGGAACGCCTCGTCCTCGGCCATCTCCTGCTCCACCTTCTCGATGGAGTGGATGACGGTGCTGTGGTCGCGGCCGCCGAAGAGGCGTCCGATCTCGACGAGGGGCACGTCGAGGAGCTCGCGGATCAGGTACATGGCGACCTGGCGCGGCACGGTGAGCTCCCGGGTGCGGCGCTTGGAGACGAGGGCGTCCACGGTCACGCCCCAGTACTCGGCGACGCGGGCGCGGATCGTCTCCGGGGTGAGCGTGGCCGGATCGTTCTGGGCGGAGATCACGCCGCCGAGCGCCTCGCGGGCGAGCTCCAGGGTGATCTCGCGGCGCGTCAGGGACGAATAGGCGAGGAGCTTGATGATGGCGCCCTCGAGCTCGCGCACGCTGGATCGGCAGTTGCGCGCGATGAAGTCCAGGATCTCGTCGCTCAGGACGATCTGGTCCTCGTCCGCCTTCTTCCGGAGGATCGCGGTCCGGGTCTCGAGGTCGGGCGGTTTGATGTCCGTGACGAGCCCCCAGGCGAAGCGGGAGACGAGGCGTTCTTCGAGGCCCGGGATCTCCTGGGGCGGCCGGTCGCTCGTGAGCACGATCTGGCGCTGCGCCTCGTGCAGCGCGTTGAAGGTGTGGAAGAACTCCTCCTGGGTCCGTTCCTTCTCGCCGAGGAACTGGACGTCGTCGATGAGGAGGAGGTCGATCTCGCGGTAGCGGCGGCGGAACTCGGCCATCCGCCCGTCCTGGATGGACGAGATCAGCTCGTTGGTGAACCGCTCGCTGGACACGTACGCCACGCGCCTGGCCCGGTCCCGTCCGATCAGGGCGTGTCCGATGGCGTGCATGAGGTGGGTCTTGCCCAGGCCGACGCCGCCGTAGATGAAGAGCGGGTTGTACATGCGGCCGGGCGCCTCGGCCACCGCCCGGCAGGCGGCGGCGGCGAGCTGGTTGCTCGGCCCGACCACGAACCGCTCGAAGGTGTAGCGTTCGTTCAGGGGCGAGCCCACGACCACGTTGGGGGCCCCGGTGGGCGCGGCCGGCGCCGGTGTCCGCTGGCCGACGTGCGGGAGCGGCGGGGCCGGCGTGGGCGGGAGCACCCGGGCCCGGGCCTGGCGGGCCGCATCCTCGCTCGGCGGGCGATGATGGAACTGTATGGTGATGCGGCGGCCGAACAGATGCTCCGCCACGTCGCCGAGCAGACCGCCGTACTTGTCGCCGATCCACTCGGCCGCGAATTCATCGTCCGTCGCGACCGCGAGCATGTCCTGGGACAGCGCGACCGGCTCGGTTCGAGCGAGCCAGGTCCGATAGGTCTGTTCAGGAAGCTGTGCCCGCGCGCTTTCCAGGATTCGGGTCCAGACCTCGGCGGCCGTGAGCTCCATCACCTACGTGCACGCGGCAGGTTGGGGTGTCCAATTGGCGCGCGCCCAAGCTAGAACAGGACTGTGGATAAGTCAACGGTGGGGGCCGCGAAATAGCCCTGGCACATCCTGACCCACCTGATCGAGGTGTGGGGCTGGTGT
>CALCID010000095.1 GCA_937907535.1 uncultured bacterium
CCCCATCGAGGCCCTCGAGCTCGCTGTGCACGGTGGTGCCCGGAGGTCCGGGCGGCCCCGCCGGCCCGGCCGGCCCCTGCGGCCCCGCGGGGGCGACGCGGTTCCACCAGAACTCGACGTGCTCCCTGGAGAGACACGTCGAGGGCAGCCCAGGGACGCCGATCCGATAGATCGTCCCGGTCGCCGGCACGTAGCAGGCGCGGATCGTGTCCGGCGGCGAGGTCTGCGCGACGGCATCCCGCGCGCCCAACCCGACGAGCAACGCCGCCGCCAGCGCACACAGCAACGAGATCCTGCGAGGCTTCATGCGATCCGTGTTGGTTTGGGGTCGACTGAGATCACGCCCACCGTGCCTGCGCGACACGACCGGACGTGAGTTCGGGTTCGATGAAATCGTGATGATCCAAACGATAGCCGGATCCGGCCATCACGTTTTCCGTGCGTAATCTCTCCCCGCCAGGTCGAACGCCGACTCCATCAGCGCCTGGTCGCCCGAGCTTCCGGAACGTCGTTCTCCGTGGCGCTGTTTTGCGGCACTCGCCGCGCGTCGTGCCACAGGCCATCCGCGGCTCGCCGCATCCGTCGTTCTTCTTGCGACGTCCGGTATTCGATCGACGCCCGACGTCCCCGATTCGCGATGGGGTCGACGTGCACCCGTACGGATCGCGGAGCACGATTCCGAGTCTCGGCGGAACGACGGACCGAAACCGCGCGACACAACCGTCCTTTCGGCACGCGATCCCAACGATGATCCCGCGAAACATCTCTTCAGCCCGCGCGGACGGTGGCGAGGACGTTCTCCGGGGCGGCCCCCTCTCAACGGATCGAAACGAGGGATCGGGTCGAAGGATCACGTAGGGAGCCGTCGCCTGGAGCGAGGAGGGCGAAGCACCTCGAGGCCGCTCTGGCCGAACAGAGGGCGACGACCTGAACCACTGCAGACGGTGCAAGCCGTGGCTGCATCGGGCGAGCGCCCAACCCGATCGACGTCGGCATCTGGACCCAACGAACGTCAGACCTGGAAGCTCTGGAACGTGCGATCGTGAAGAGACTTGTCGGATCGGCCCGTCACATCGAGAACGACTCTGGACAGAAAATACCGAACCGCACGCCCGGGGAGGACACCGATAACAATCCCGTTGGACGTGGGCCGTCAATCGTCGCTCTTGCGACGCTTCGGTCGACATTCCGAGTCGTTCGGCTTGCTCCGCGTCGTCGAGCGTATTGATCGCCGGATCGGCGAGAACCGAAGCGATTCCCGTCGCTCTTCACGCACGGCCTCCGGACGGGACGTGATGGTCCGGTTCGCCCGAACCACGGGATCTCCCAGGCCTCCGCGACTCATTCATCGGCCACCCTCGAGCAGCCGTCCGCAGGATGTGTGGCGGCGCGGATCGAGTCCCCGTCCCCGGTGCCGGATCGCGAAGCCGCGCGCCCGTTCGTGTGGCTTCTCGGGATTTCGTTCGGACGATCGATCAGACGGAGGCAATCAAGAAAAACGGCGCTCGGAATCACGAAAAAAACACGCCCACGGACCACGACGAGCCGCGCCGGTCTACACCCGTACCGGGGAAGCCGCCCCGACCGCCCGGCAGGGTGAGGTATCGGGGCGCCTCGCCCTGCCGACGGTGCATGCATGGGGCGATCGCCGGCGCAGGCCAGCGGCAGTCCCCGAGGCAGCGGGACGTGTGAGTGCACACGATCCCGTGGGCCGCCGGGCCCGGGAGCCCGGACGCCATGGGGCACAAACCCCGCGCAACGGCGTAATCCACGCCATCATACGGAGTCTCGCCCCTGGCGGCCGCGGCCCGGCCGGGCCTATCTTGCGGCCAGGACCACAACGGAGGCTGCCGCCGCGGGTGCATTGGCGATCGCGAGGCGCGGGCGGCGGGACGACGTCGCGTACCCGGCGCGGCCCTCGGGCCCGGGGGCCGAATCACGAAGGAACGCACATGAGGCTCACGTTCACGGACTGGGCGTTCGTGTTCGCCTACTTCGCGGTCACGCTGGCCATAGGCCTGTGGGCCGCGCGGCGGGCAGGGCGCAGCACCTCCGAGTTCTTCCTCTCCGGCCGGTCGATGCCGTGGTGGCTGCTCGGCACGTCCATGGTCGCGACCACCTTCTCCACCGACACGCCGAACCTGGTCACGGACATCGTGCGGCAGAACGGCGTGGCCGGGAACTGGGTCTGGTGGGCGTTCCTGCTGACCGGGATGCTGACGGCGTTCGTGTACGCGAAGCTGTGGCGGCGGGCCGGCGTGATGACCGACCTGGAGTTCTACGAGCTGCGCTACAGCGGCAAGCCGGCGGCGTTCCTGCGCGGGTTCCGGGCGCTCTATCTCGGCGTGTTCTTCAACGTCATGATCATGGCCACGGTCACGCTGGCGGCGATCAAGATCGCGGGCGTGATGCTGGGGCTCCCGCCGCTCTACACCGTGCTGCTCGCGGGCGGGGTGACCGTGCTGTTCAGCATGCTGGGCGGGTTGACCGGCGTGCTCTGGACCGATTTCCTGCTCTTCGTGGTCGCCATGACCGGTTCGATCCTCGCCGCGGTCGTGGCGGTGAACCATCCATCGGTGGGTGGGCTCGGCGCGCTGCTCACGCACCCGGAGGTGACGGGGAAGCTCTCCCTCCTCCCGGACTTCCACGACCCGGCTCAGCTCTGGCCGCTGCTCGTGATCCCGCTCGCGGTGCAGTGGTGGAGCGTCTGGTACCCGGGCGCGGAGCCGGGGGGCGGCGGATACGTGGCGCAGCGGATGCTTTCCGCGCGGGATGAGCGGGACGCGACGGCGGCCACGCTGCTCTTCAACGTGGCGCACTACGCGCTCCGCCCCTGGCCGTGGATCCTGGTGGCGCTGGCGTCGCTGGTGGTGTTCCCGACGCTGGACTCGATCCGCGAGGCGTTCCCGGACGTGCCTGCGAACATCGTGCAGCACGACCTTGCGTATCCGGCCATGCTCACGCTCCTTCCGGCCGGCGCGCTCGGGCTCGTGGTCGCGTCCCTGGCCGCGGCGTATATGTCCACGATCTCGACGCATCTCAACTGGGGCGCGTCCTACGTGGTGAACGACTTCTGGAAGCGGTTCGTGGAGCCGGACGCGAGCGAGCGGCGGCTGGTGGCCGTGGGCCGGGTCTCCACGCTCGGGCTCATGGTGCTCTCCGCGGTGATCGCGCTCTGGCTGGACAACGCGCTCCAGGCGTTCCAAATCCTGCTCCAGATCGGGGCGGGCACGGGGCTGCTCTTCATCCTCCGCTGGTTCTGGTGGCGGATCAATGCGTTCAGCGAGCTCACGGCCATGGTGGTCTCGTTCCTCGTGGCCGTGTATCTGGAGCTGCTGCATCCGCGGGTCTTCCCGGCGGTGGAGCTCTCCGCCGCGGTGCGGCTGGTGTTGGGCGTGGGCGTGACCACGGTGGCGTGGCTCGTGGTCACGTATCTCACGCGGCCGACGGAGGAGGCGACGCTGCGGCGGTTCTGCGCGCTCGTGAGAGCGGGCGGGCCGGGGTGGCGGGCCGTGGAGCGGCGCGCCGCGGCCGAGGGCGAGCCGATCGCGGGCGCGGGCGAGGGTTGGGTCGTGCCGCAGGGGATCCTGGCCATGCTGGCCGGCACATGCGCCGTATACGCCGCGCTGTTGGGGACGGGGCTCGTGATCTACGGTCGGCCGGTCCCGGCCGCGCTGCTGTTCGCTGCGGCGGTCGTGGCGGCCGTCTTCCTGGTCCGGATCTGGGGCCGGGTCAGCCGGGAAGCCGTGGGCGTGGCCACGCACTGAGCGGACAGGGTGCGGCGCTCCGGTTCCGTGGGAGGCCGGTTCGGTATGGCTGGGGGCGGTGCGTGGCAGGGATGCGGGGACGGGGATCTCGCGGCGAGATCCGGCACCCATGGCCGTAGCCGACGGGCGTGTCGCGGCGCGGTGCGTGGGCCGGGCGCGCGGGGAGGAAGGGCTGAAATGTCGCAGGATGATCGGACACCCATGGCGCCGGGGATCGAGGGGAGCGGCGCACGGGGCGGCACCCGCAAGGCGGTGATCCTTGCCGCGGGGCGCGGGACGCGGATGCAGCGGGCGTCGGCCGGGGCGCGGCTCGACCCGGAGCAGGCCGCGATGGCGGACCGGGGGCTCAAGGCGCTGATCCCGTTCCGCGGCGCGCCGTTCATCGCATACGTGGCCACGGCGCTGGCGGACGCGGGGATCGGGGAGATCTGCCTGGTGGTCCGGCCCTGGCCGGATCCGATCCGGGCGTGGGCGGAGTCCGTGGAGACCCGGCGGGTGCGCCTGACGTGTGCGGTACAGGAGGAGCCGCTCGGCTCCGCGCACGCGCTGCTCGCGGCGGAGGAGTTCGCCGCCGGCGAGCCGATCCTGGTGATCAACGGAGACAACTACTATCCGCCGTCGGTTCTCCGGGCGCTCGCGGCGCTGGAGGGGAGCGGCCTGATCGGGTTCCGGCCGGAGGGGCTGGTCGCGCGCGGGAACATCCCGCCCGATCGGATCGCGGCGTACGCGTTGATCACGGTGGACGCGGCCGGGCGGCTGACCGGGATCGTGGAGAAGCCGGATCCGGAGACCCGGCGCTCGCTCGAGGGCCGGGCGCTGGTCAGCATGACCTGCTGGCGCTTCACCCCGGTGATCTTCGACGCCTGCCGCGCCATTTCGCCCTCGGTCCGGGGCGAGTACGAGCTTCCGGAGGCGGTCCGCTACGCGGTGGAGGAGCTCGGCGAGCCGTTCGCCGTCCTGCCCACGGACGAGGGCGTACTGGACCTGTCGGTCCGGGAGGACGTGGAGGCGGTGGGGCGGTGGCTCGAGGGAGTGACCGTCGATCTCTGAGGAACCATGAAGGTTGGAGCAACGGAGCGGCGAGAGTGCGTGCGCCCGGTCGGTGCGCTCGGCAGCATCCGGTGCGCGCCGGCGGGTGCGGACTCCGGAGCCGCAGCCCACACCTCCGGGCGGGTGCACTGCGGCGTGCGGCTCTGCGCCGCGGGCCGGTCCGGGTCATGATCTGCTGCGCGCGGCCCCGGGTCCCGCTGGGTGAGCTGCTCGGCGGGTCGGGGTTCGAAGGGTTGGCAGGCGACGTCGCGGCGGCCGGGTCCCCGGCGGACCCGACGTCCGCGGTGGGGCCGGGTTCGTCCACCGCTGCGGAGCACCTGCGGCGCTGCGCCCGGGCGCTGGTCGAGCGCGGCGTCTCGCCGGACCGGCCGGCGTGCGCGTACGTGGTGCCCGGCCGGATCGAGGTGCTGGGCAAGCACGTGGACTACGCGGGCGGCCGGAGCCTGGTGGTGGCCGTGGACCGGGGCTTCCATCTGGTGGCGGTGCCGCGGGACGATGACCGCGTCGTGCTGCTGGACGTGGCCGCCGGCGAGACGGCGGAGGTGCGCCTCGCCGCGGGGGAGGGGCCGGGGCCAGGCCACGCGCAGCCGGCCTGGGCGCTCTACCCCGGGACGGTGGCCGCGCGGGTAGCGCTGAACTTCGCCGGCGCGCGGACGGGTGCCGACGTCGCCTTCATCAGCGACCTCCCCCAGGCCGCGGGGCTCAGCAGCTCGAGCGCGTTCGTGGTGGCCACGTTCCTGGCGCTGGCCGCGGTGAACGGGCTGGAGGACACGGAGCCCTACCGGACCCACCTCCGCACTCCCGAGGCCCTCGCCGAGTACCTGTCCGCGGTCGAGAACGGCGGGGACTACGGCGCGCTCGTCGGCTGGCGCGGCGTGGGCACGAAGGGCGGCAGCCAGGACCACACGGCGATCCTGTGCGCGCGGCCGGGGCGGCTCGTGCGGTACGCGTTCCGGCCGGTGCGGTACGAGGGCGAGGCGCGGATCCCGGACGGCTACGTGTTCGCGGTGGCGTCCAGCGGCGTGCGGGCGGAGAAGGCGGGCCGGGCGTTGGAAGATTACAACCGCGCGTCGGACGAGGCCGCGGCGATCGCGGAGCTCTGGCGCGCGGCCACGGGCGGATCGGAGCCGCACCTGGGCGCGGTGCTGGCGTGCGGCCCGGACGCGGCGGCGAGGCTGCGTGAGGTCCTGTGCACGGCGAGGCATCCGGTGGCGCCGCCGGAGACGCTGCTCACCCGGTTGGAGCAGTTCCACGCGGAGTGCCTCGAGATCATCCCGGCCGCGTGCGCGGCGCTGGACGCGGGCGACGTGTCCGCTTTCGGCGCGCTCGTGGACCGATCCCAGGCGCTGGCGGAGCGGGCGCTGCGCAACCAGATCCCGGAGACCGTGCACCTGGCGAGGAGCGCGCGGGCGCTGGGCGCGGCGGCGGCCTCCGCGTACGGCGCCGGGTTCGGCGGCAGCGTGTGGGCGTTGATCGAGGAGAGCCGCGCGACGACCTTCCTGGACGCGTGGCGGCGGGCGTACTTTGAGGCGTTTCCGGCCCGCGCCCGGGACGCCGAGTTCTTCGTGGCCGCGGCCGGGCCGGGCGCGAGGCGGGTGGCGTGAGCGGGGCGGGCCAGCCGGGCCGGCCGGGCGCCGGACGTCGAACCGTGACCTTCGAGCGGAGTGAAGGCGATGAACGAAGGCTACGATCGTAGGGACTTCCTCCGGACCGCTGCGGTGGCCGGGCTCGGCCTCGGGCTCGGGGCGGAGCGGCTCGTGGGGATGGCGCGTGAGGGTTCCGGCTCCGTCGGGCTGCCCGGCCCGGCGCCGGCCGCGCTCCGCACGAATCCGCCCCTGGAGCGGGTGCGGATCGGCATGGTCGGCGTCGGTCACCAGGGCATCAGCCACGTGCGGAACTTCCTCGCCATCGAAGGCGCGGAGATCGTGGCGATCTGCGACATCGTGCCCGAGAAGGTCGCGCGCGCCAGCGCCATGGTGGTCGAGGCGGGGCACCCGCAGCCGAAGGCGTTCGACCGGGGGCCCGAGGACTATCGCCGCATGTGCCAGGAGATGGACCTGGACCTGGTCTTCACCTGCACGCCGTGGGAGCTGCACGCCCCGGTCTGCGTGGAGGCCATGGAGAACGGGAAGCACGCGGCGACCGAGGTGCCGATGGCGGTCACGATCGAGGAGTGCTGGCAGCTCGTCGAGACGTCGGAGCGCACCGGGCGGCACTGCGTGATGATGGAGAACTGCTGCTACGACCGGACCGAGCTCATGATCCTGAACATGGTCCGGCAGGGGCTGTTCGGCGAGCTGCTGCACGCGGAGTGCGGCTACCTGCACGACCTGCGGGAGCTCAAGCTCACGGACTTCTACGAGAACCGCTGGCGCGTCCAGCACTCGATCCGCCGCAACGGGGATCTGTACCCGACGCACGGGCTCGGGCCGGTGGCGCAGTGGATGAACATCAACCGGGGCAACCAGTTCGACTACCTGGTCTCCATGGCGTCGAACGGCCGGGGATTGAACCTCTGGGCCGCGGAGCATCTGGGCCCGGACAGCCCGGAGGCGAAGCAGACGTATGCCCTGGGCGACGTCGTCACGACGCTGATCCGGACCGTGGCCGGGCAGACGATCCTGATCACCCACGACACGAACCTGCCGCGGCCGTACAGCCGCAAGATCCTGCTCCAGGGGACGAAGGGGCTGGTGCGGAAGTACCCCGAGCAGAAGATCCACATCGAGGGCAGGAGCCCGGCGCACCGGTGGGAGGATCTGGAGGCGTACCGGGCGGAGTTCGAGCACCCGCTCTGGCGGGCCCTGGAGGAGCGCTCGCGGGGCGCGGGGCACGGCGGGATGGACTACATCGAGGACTACCGCCTGATCCACTGCCTGCGCACGGGCGAGCCCCTGGACATGGACGTGTACGATGGCGCGGCGTGGACCGCGGTCTCGGAGCTGAGCGAGCGCTCGATCGCGGAGCGGAGCCGGAGCATCGACTTCCCGGACTTCACCCGGGGCGCCTGGCGGAACCGGCCGCCGCTGGGGATCGTCGGACTTTCGTGAGCTCCGCGCGCGCGGCGCCGGGTCCGTCGGCTGCCGGTGCAGGCCGAGGTGCTGCGCGGCCATGGCTCCGGACGTTGCGCCGGCCGTGCCGAACCCGGGGGCAGGGCGCGGTCGTCGGGCATGTCACCGGGCTGGCGACGGCCGATGAGGGCGTCCGATTCGGCCGGCGAGCGGCCCGGTGGCCGGCGGGATCGGTGAGCGCAACGAAACACGGCGTGCTTGCGGCGAACCGCGGACACGCCGTCACGTTTCCGGCCCAGGAGAAGGCCGCTGGTTCCCGCACCGGCGCCCTTTTCCCGGGCGGTCGGCCCGGCCGGCGGCGTGAACGGGGCAGCGGGAGCGGCTGCAGCCGAGCCGACCCTCCTGGCAGGAACAGACACGAGCTGACAGGTCGACCGGTGGCCGCCACCGGCCGGCGACCGGCGGAGCCGATGAAGGACGGCGTGCCCGCGAAGGTCCGCGAGCACGCCGTCGCCCTCACTCGGGATCGGGGACGCCCGGCGGCGTTCCGGCGAAGGGGAAACGCAGCGGGCCGAGGGAAGCGGCCCGCCGCATCGCCTCCGCTCAGCGCTTGCTGGCCGCGAGCTGCTCGGCCAGGCGCACGGCTTCGTAGGCGTTGACCACGCCGCCGGTCACGGAGAGGTCGCCGAACCGCACGCGCTGGTCCCGGGTGCCCGGGAGCACCACCATCTCGTCCGCGTAGCTCGTGGCGGACTCGAGGATCACCCGCCGCACCTCCTCCGCGGTCAGCTCGGGGAAGTACGCCATGATCAGCGCCGCGATACCGGAGACCACGGGCGCGGCCATGCTGGTCCCCTGCAGCGACTCGTACCCGTTGTCCGGCACGGTGGAGCGGATCGCCACGCCGGGCGCGAACACGTCCACCTTCGTCTTGCCGTAGTTGCTGAACGGCGCCGGGAGCCGCTCCACGCCCTGCCAGCCGGAAGCGCCGACCTCGATCCAGTGGCGCGCCTGCCCGCCGTCCTCGTAATACCGGTTCGGGTAGTTCGGCTCGGTCTCGAGGTCCTTGGCGTCGTTCCCCGCGGCGTGGACCAGGAGCACGCCCCGCTCATCCGCGTAACGGACCGCCTCATCCACGACTGACTTGTGGGGCGAGAAGCCCTTGCCGAAGCTCATGTTGATGATGTGCGCGCCGTTGTCCACCGCGTAGCGGATGGCGTTGGCCACGTCCTTGTCCCGCTCGTCCCCGTCGGGCACCGCGCGGATCGTCATGATCCGGACCGCGGGCGCGATCCCGTCGATCCCGACACCGTTGCCGCGCACCGCGCCGATGATCCCGGCCACGTGCGTGCCGTGCTTCGCGTCCGGCCCGCGCACCAGCGGGTTGCCGTAGAAGCGCTCCGAGAGGTCCTCGTAGTTGTCGCCCACGATGTGGCGCGGGTCGAACTCGGGGTTCAGCCCGTACTCGAGGAGCGATTCCAGGTGCTCCACGGCCTCCGCGACCCGTGCCGGCGTGATGTCCTCGGCCGCGAGCTGGAGGTAGATCTGCTTCGCCTCGAGCACGTCCCGGCGCGGGGACGAGATCTTCGACACGGACTCGACGTCCAGCGAGTCGGTACCGAGGTGCGCGCGCAGCACGGCCATCACCTGGTCGATCATGGTGCCGAGCATGCGGTACTGCGTGAGCAGCTCCGCGTTCTCCGCGCGCTCCTCCTCGTACTTCCGGTTGACGTACTGGCAGTACTCCCGGTCCATGCGGCCGGCCGGGGCGAGAGTGTCGACGGTCGTGACCTCGACGCTGAGCTTGCAGGCGGCGACGAGGCGGGCCACCTCGTAGGTGTCCTTGTCCACCTGGCTGCCGTCCGGGCCGCCGATGAAGTTCCAGCCGAAGCGGTCATCCACGTAGCCGTTGCCGTCCTCGTCCTGGCCGGAGTCCGGGACCTCGCGCTCGTTGACCCAGATGTTGTCCTTCAGGTCCTCGTGCTCGATGTCGATCCCGGAGTCGATGATCGCCACGACGACGGTGCGCGCCGGCTGCCGGCCCGCGAGGAGCTCTTCGTAGGCGCGGCGCACGCTGGCGCCGATCACGCCGTCCCGCTCGCGGTCGAGGAGCCACCACTGGTCGGGGGCGGTGAGCGGCGGGGTCGCCGTTCGGGGCGCCTGGGCCGGCTCCGGCGTGGACCTCGGTTCGGCCGTTTGTTCCGTGACCGCGGGCCGGTCCGCGGGCGTGGGCGCCGGGCGTTCGGCCGGGCGGGGCGTGGACGCGCACGCACCCAGCGCGAGCGCGAGGGCTATGATGGAAAATCGCTGGAATATCGCCATCCAGATCCTCCGAGGAGTCGGCCGAGTTCGTTTGTTATCAACAAGATGGACAAGCCGAGGGCGTTGGGCAACCCGCCCGGGGAAAAAACGGTCCGCATCGGGTCAGGACGTAGCTCCGCTCCGTGGCAGCGTCACGGTGAAGGTCGAGCCCTTGCCGGGCACGCTGCGCACGGTGATGTCGCCGTTCATGGCGCGTGCCAGCTCCCGGCTGATGGCGAGGCCGAGGCCGATCCCGCCGTGCTGGCGGGTGAGGGGCGTATCCTCCTGGACGAAGGGCGCGAACACGGCTTCGAGCCGGTCCGCGGCGATGCCGGGCCCGCTGTCCGTGACGTGGATCCGGGCAACATCCTCATCCGCTTCGCACGAGAGGGTGATGCTCCCGCCCGAGGGCGTGAACTTCGCGGCATTGCCGATGAGATTGAGCAGGATCTGGCGCAGCCGGCCGGGGTCGGCGCGCACGGTCAGGCCGGCGGGACACGGCAGCCGCTGGAACGAGAGCCCGCGCGCCTTGACCATGGGCAAGGTGGCGGACTTGGCGGCGCTGAGCGCGTCCTCCAGGAGGACGTCCTCGATGGCGAACTGCAGCCGCCCGGCCTCGACCCGGGCGAAGTCCAGGACGTCGTTGATGAGGGAGAGGAGCTGCTCCTCATTGTGCCGGATGCGGTGCACCTGCTCCTTCTGGTCCGGATTGAGCTCGCCGGCCACGCCGGTGAGGAGGAGGTCCGCGTAGCCGGCGATCGCGTTGAGCGGCGTCCGGAGCTCGTGGGACATGACCGCCAGGAAGCTGGACTTCGCGCGATTCGCCTCCTCGGCCTCGTCACGGGCGCGCTCGGCTTCGGCGTAGAGGCGGGCGTTCTCGACCGCGGCTGCGGCCCGGCGGGCCAGCTCCTCGGCGAGCCACATGTCGTCCTTGTCGAAGATCCGGCCGGACGCCGCCGAGGCCAGGGTGATGCAGCCGTAGACGCGCCCCCGCGCCACGATCGGGACGATCATCGCGGAGCGGAGCCCCAGGGCGCGCATGGCTTCGCGGTACTCGGGATGCATGTCGCTGGCCGCGAGCAGCTCGTCCGTGATCTCGGGGATCATCCGGGAGACGCCGGTGTCCAGGACCTGCTGGGTGGCCGGACCGGGGCCCGTGCGGGCCTCGATTTCCCGAATCCGTTCGGCCCGGGCCGGGTCCTGGTGCACGACCTCCAGGAGCCGCGGCCGCCCGTCCGGATCCAACAGCCGGACCGAGCTCAGGTCGGCGAGCTCCGGCACGACCAGCCGCGCCAGCTCCACCAGGACCACCTCCTCGTCCAGGGTGGCCGCGAGTACGCGCCCGGCTTCCGCCAGGATCCGTTCCCGTTCCTCCGCCCGCCGTCGGTCCGTGACGTCCCGGGCGATGGAGAGTACGGTCTCGACCTCGCCGGTCGGGCCGGGCTCCGGGACCAGCGTCGACTGGAAGTAGCGACGCCCGTCCAGCGTATCGATCGGGAACTCGAACGACGTGCCCTTCCCGGTCCGGAACACCGCCCTCAGCTTCCGGTTCCAGAGCGAAGTCAACTCGGGCGGCATGCCCAGCTCCTCGTGGGTCCGGCCGATGAACTCGGATGCCGGGATCCCGGTGACTCGCTCGATGACCGGGTTGACGTACAGGTGCCGCAGGCGGCGATCGAACCGCGCCACCACGTCCGGGATGTTCCGGACCAGCGTCTCGAACGCCGCCATGCGGCTCTTCGCTTCGGCCTCGGCCCGCCTCCGTTCCGTGAGGTCCATGAGCACCGCCAGGACGCCGACGGTGCGGCCGGCCTCGTCGCGGAGCGGGTAGTAGTCGGCATGGGAGTAGCCCTCGCTCGAGGGGAGCCCGACCGATGTACTGTTGAGTTCGATGCCGAGGGCGGGTTCGCCGGTTTCGAGCACGCGCCGGAGGACCGCTTCGAGCTCGGCGGTGTCCGGCAGCACGTCCCTTACGGTCAAGCCGATGTGGGCTTCGGGATCGAGCCGGTTCAGCCGGGCGAGGGCGGGGTTGATCAGCCGGTAACGGAGGTCGGCATCCACCACGGCGATGCCGAGCGTGTCGGAGCGGAAGATGACCTCGAGGAGAGCGTCCGGGACCAGGGTCCGAAGTTCTGGGGGCAACCTACGCAGCGGATCGTCCCGGGATTCTTCGCCGTGCTCGCGAGTCATCGTGGTCCACCCGTGCCCGTCCCGTTGCCGGTTCGCCGTTCCGGCCCGATTCGCAGATCTGGGGCCGCAACGTCGGGCTCGCCGGCAGTCCGTGAGTAGCTGCCGAGCGCGCCCGGGGCCCTGGCCCCGGGCGCGTGCGCACGGGCGGCGCGGTGCGCGCAGCCGGCGCCGAAGCGGCCTACGAGACCGACCGTCCCGTGTTCAACACCGTGATCTGGCGGTGGCGGGTGGCGGGGCAGCCGTGGGATACGGCGTTGGACTGCGAGGGCTGGCCCTTCCCGTCATTGAAGGTGCCGCCGAGCCGGTACGTGCTCGGCCCGCCGATCAGGTCCATGGCGTTCCAGAACTCCGGCGTGCGGATCTGGTAGGCCACGTCCTTCAGCATGCCGACGATCTTCCCGTTCTTGATCTCGTAGAAGACCTGCCCGCCGAACTGGGCGTTGTAGCGCTGCTGGTCGATGGAGAACGAGCCGTCGCCGTCGATCATGATCCCGTCCTTGACCCCGTCGATCAGCTCCTCGAGGGTCACGTCCCGGTCGGGGTGCGGGAGCAGGTTCACGTTCGGCATGCGCTGGAACTGCACGTGCGCCCAGGACTGGGCATAGGAGCAGCCGTGGGAGCGGACTTCCTGACCGATGCTCCTGTACCAGTCGGCGAGCCAGGGCGCCTGCTCGCGGGTGGTCTGGAGGTCCCAGAGGATCCCGTCCTTGACGATCAGGTAGTCCCGCGGCTTGACGCCTTCGTCGTCCCAGCCGACGGTGGAGAGCCCGCCGGGCGACGACCGCTCGCCCTGGATGTTCATGAACTCCGGGCCGTAGCGGAACTTCCCGAGGAAGTCCTCGAGCGGGTAGATGAACGACGTCCCGGCGTAGTTCGCCTCGTAGCCCATGATCCGGTCGAGCTCGGTCGGGTGGGCGATCGCCTCGTGGATCGTGAGGAAGAGGTGGCTCGGCAGGAGCACGAGGTCGTAGCGCCCGGGCTGCACGGGCTTGGCCGAGAGCTTCTGGACCGCCTCCTCCGCCCAGACCGGCGCATTGCCCACGAGATCCGAATCCCGCACGTGCTCGTAACCGAGGCCCATGGGCTGGACGGGCGTGGAGTTGCGCTGCTGGAAGTCGGACCCGTCATCGGCGACGGCGGTCACGCTCATCTGGGGCCAGCAGCGGTAGATGGTCTGTTCCGTGACCGTGCCCTCGGTGTTCGCGAAGAACCGGTCCTCCCGCAGGAAGACCATCGATGAGTTGACGAACCGGGCGCCCTTGACCCGCAGGGCGGCGGCGTTCGCCTCGAGGAGGAGGGAGACCTTCTCCTCGATCGGGATGTCGAACGGGTCGATCTCGATCGGGCTGCGCCAGACGCCGTTCGGGTAGACCTCGGTCGGCGCGAGCTCGAGCGGGCGACGCCGCGCGCTGGCGTTCGCCTTCGCCTGGGCGACCGCCTGCCGGGCCACGCGCTCCGCCTCCTCGAAAGTGAGGATCCGGCTTGCCGCGAAGCCCCACGAGCCACCCGCAATGACCCGAACGCCGAAACCTTCGGTGTCGTTGTCGAATAGCCCGGAAATCTGCCGCTCCCGTGTCGATACGCCCTGTGTGCGGTTACGGTTGATCCGCACGTCCGCGTAGGTCGCGCCGGCGGCCCGGGCCGCATCCAGCGCGCGCATGGCCAGTTCGCGGCTCGCGGCATCGAAGACGAAGCTGTCCCGCCGTGTCGGCTTACCGAGCAGGTCGCGCCAGTCGGTGGACAGCCCCACGCCGATGCCGGCCCCCACGACGGCGCTCCGAACGATGAAATCCCGTCGCTTCATGACCGCTCCAGAAGGGTTGCGTCCGCGTGTGGCGGATATGATACGCTCTGTGCCCTGCCGGAGGCCAGCTTTTCAGGGCGACGTCAGCGCTCCACCTCGCCGGTGGGGAGCCAGGCTTCGAAGGTGCTGCCACGCCCCGGTTCGCTGGAGACGACGATGTCGCCGCCCATCAGGCGCGCGAGGCGACGGGCGAGGCTGAGTCCGAGTCCGGCGCCGCCACGGCGCCGGGTCGTGGCCGGCTCGACCTGCCAGAAGGGGTCGAAGATCCGCTCCCGGTCCTCTTCCCGGATCCCGATCCCGGTGTCGGTGACGTGGAACACGGCGCGATCATCGGTGCCGTGGGCGCTGATCCGGATCTTGCCCTTCTCGGTGAACTTGACCGCGTTGGAGAGGAGGCCGAACAGGATCTGGCCGACCTTGGCGGGATCCACGGATGCGTAGACGGGGTCGGCCGGAATGTCCACCTCGAGGTCCAGCCCCTGCTCCCGGGCGATGGGCTCGATCCGGCGGGCGGCCTCCTTGACGAGATCCCGGATGTCCACGGTCTCGGGCCGCACGACCTCCCGCCCGACCTCGGTGCGGGAGTAGATCAGGATCTCGTCGATCAGGCGCAGGAGGTTGCGCGCACTGGCGATCAGGCGGTCGAGCTGCTGCCGCTGCTGGGGCGTGAGCTCGCCGCCGATCCCGGCGGCGAGCAGGTCGGCGTAGCCGATGATGGCGGTCAGCGGCGTGCGCAGCTCGTGGCTCATGACCGCGAGGAAGTCGGACTTCACCTGATTCGCGGCGAGCACGTCTTCATAGAGCCGGGCGTTGTCGACGGCGATCGCGGCGCGGTGCGCGAGGTCCTCGACGAGCTGGAGGTCCTCCTGGCCGTAGCGCCGGTCGGGATCCGCGGAGATCACGGTGAACGCGCCGACGGCGCGGCCGCGGGCGGTGAGCGGCACGGCGATGGCCGAGGTCATGCCGAGCTCGCGGATCAGCCGCTCCATCTTCGGATCTCCGTCGGCCATGAGCTCGATGCTCTCCGGGGAGACCTCCTCCAGGAGGATCGCGCGGCCCGTGCGCAGGACCCGGGCGACCGGCGCGTCCGAGTCGGGGTCTATGGTCTCCGCCATGAACTCCCGCAGCAGGTCGGTTTTCGCGGGGTCGGTGTGCCGGCCGGCCACGCGGTGGATCAGCCCGTCGTCCTCCTGCACGTAGATGACGCACCAATCGGCCATGTGCCGGACCACGAGGTCCGTGAGGTTGTCCAGCGCCTCCCAGTAGTTGAGGGAGGACGAGAGGACGGCGCCGGCCTCGGCGAGGAAGCGGTTCGCCTCCTCCCGGGCGCGGGCGGCTTCCTCGAGCTGGCGCTCACCGATGGCGACGGCGATGTGCGCGGCGATGGTCTTGACGAGGCGGACCTCGTCCGGCCGGAATTCGTGGGGCCGGTCGTAGTAGATCATGAACTTGCCGAGGAGCCGGCCGCCGTAGACGAGGGGGACGAATCCCAGCGCCCGGATCCCCTCGGCGAGGATCTTGTCCCGAAGCGGTCCGAGCGCTTCGTCCGTCGTGATGTCCGGGACGAAGATCGGTTCCGGGTGCCGGGCGGTGGCTGGCCATGGGGAATGGCCCTCCGCCGCGCGGCGGTACCGGTCCGACAGGCCGCGCCATGCCATGAACCGGACGACGCCGTCCGGGTCGAAGAGGAGCAGGGCGGCGCGCTGGATGCCGAGGGCTTCGGTGATGCCGTCGAGGGCGCGGTCGTAGATGTCCTGGATGTCGCCGGCCCGGGCCACGGCTTCGGCCATGCGATGGATGGCGTCGAGGGCCCGTTCTCGATCCGCGAGCGCTTGCCGCAGCGCCTCCTCGGTGTCGGCGGCGTCGCGCGTCTCGCCCGCGTCGAGGCGGTTCCGGTCGGGCATGGGCTACACACCCCTCGGTCGGCGCCGCACGCCGCGCATACGGTTCCCGGTCGCGTCCCGTTTCGGCAAGGCTCGTTCGCTCCCGGCGTCGCTGGGTCCCGTGGAGTGTGCGGCCCGTGCCCCGCCCGTCGGGGCGCCGCCCGCGCCCGGCGGACCGGGCACGGGTCCACGACCGCGCAAGAAGGGCACCTACCATGCCAGCGCGGGCCGGGGGCCCGGAGCGGCCGGGCGCCGATCGGGCGGGCTCAGCGGCCGGTGCCGGGTGGAAACACGGTGGGGAACGCGGGCAATCGCTCGCGGGCCCCGGGAATGGAAGGCTGCCGCGCGCCGGAGCCGGCCAGTGCCGGGCGGGCGGCGGAGATGACGTCGCCTCGAACCCCGAGCAGGGCAAGGACAGCAGCCAGGCCCGTGCCCGGGCGCAGACGCTCCCACCGGGCGGGACGGCTACCATGAACGACCGCGACGGCCGGCGCCCGACGAACACCGAAGCCGGAGCCGTTGCCGAAGCTGGCCCGGGGATGAACGACAACGGGTGCGGACGCCGCACCGCGCCCGCACCCGTGTCCATGGGGAACGCGCCCCGCCGAACGCTCAGACCGCGTCGGACAGGGACGTGAAGTGGAAGTCCCGCACCTTGAGCGGCGGCACGTACACCGCAGGCGCGAGGCCGCCCGACTCGCCGGGCGAAATCCGCACCGGCCGCCCCATCATCTCAATGTTGTTGAGCATGAAGATGGGGGACTCGTTCCAGCGCAGGTTCTTGACCGGATGGGTGATCCGGCCGTTCTCGATCAGGAACGTGCCGTCCCGGCTCAGCCCGGTGTACAGGATCGTGCGCGGGTCCACGAAACGGATGTACCAGAACCGCGTCACGAGCAGGCCGCGCTCCGTCGAGCGGATCATGTCCTCGATCGTCGCGTCCCCGCCCTCCATGTAGTAGCCGGCCGGGAACCCGGTCGGCTCACGGCCGGTCCGGTCCGCCCAGTACCGATCGTAGACCAGGTTGCGGAGCACGCCGTTCTCGACCCACACCATGCGGCGGTTCGGCTGCCCCTGGTTGTTGAACGGGCTGGACAGGAGCCGGGGATCCTGCGGGTCGGAGTAGATGGTGACCCGCTCGTCCACGAACCGTTCGCCGATCTTGTTGCCGCCGCCCGGCTTCGAGAAGAAGGACCTGCCCTCGTCCGCGGACCGGGCGCTGAGCGCGTTCATCATCAGGCCGACCAGGTTGCCGACCGCGGTCGGCTCCAGGATCACGGTCCAGCGGCCGGGCTCCACGGCGCGCGGCTCACGGGAGCGGATCGCCTTGTCGATGGCCCGCTCGGCGAGCTCGGAGGCGTTCAGGTCGTTCCAGTCGTACACGGCCGTGCCGGCCCAGCCGGAGCCGGTGCCATCCGGCGTGCGCACCGTGGTGGTCAGCGTCACGTTGGAGTTCGCGGTGTAGGCGAACAGTCCCTTGGACGTCGCCACCGCGGTGGAGCCCGTGGAGTGGATCAGGAACCCTGTCGAGACCAACCCGCGCTCCTCCGACGGCCCGGTGATCTGGGTCACGGCGCGGGTACGCGCCTCGGGCGAGAGGTTCGCCGTGGACTCGAAGACCCCGTTCACGTTCGGCACGTCCTGCGGGCCGAGCTCGCCGAGGTACTCGGGGTCCTCCGGGACCAGCCGCGCCAGGCGCTCGCTCATCTCCACCGCCTGGCGGAGCGACTCGTCGTCGAGCCGGTTCGTGGTCACGGACGCGACGCGCTTGCCGAACGCGCTCGTGATGGTGACCGTGGCGTTCGTCACGTCGCCGGAGGTCGAGACCTGGTTCACGGCGAAGCGCGTGTTGCCTTCGCTCCCGCTGCTGATGTTCACGCGCGCCTGCTCGGCGCGGGACATGGCGAGGATGCGTTCGGCGAGGGCCTTGGCCTCGTCGCGCGAGAGATACTGTGCGGCCATGTCAGACGCTCCTGCCGGTGTTGATCACGTTGACCTGGCGGTGCCGCGTGGGCACGCAGCCGTGAGAGATCGCGTTGGCCTGCGACGGTTGGCCCTTGCCGTCCCCGAACGAGCCGCCGGCCCAGTAGGTGCTCGGCCCGCCGATCAGGTCCATGGCGTTCCAGAACTCCGGGGTGCGGATCTGGTAGGCCACGTCCTTCAGCATGCCGACGATCTTCCCGTTCTTGATCTCGTAGAAGACCTGCCCGCCGAACTGGGCGTTGTAGCGCTGCTGGTCGATGGAGAACGAGCCGTCGCCGTCGATCATGATCCCGTCCTTGACCCCGTCGATCAGCTCCTCGAGGGTCACGTCCCGGTCGGGGTGCGGGAGCAGGTTCACGTTCGGCATGCGCTGGAACTGCACGTGCGCCCAGGACTGGGCATAGGAGCAGCCGTGGGAGCGGACTTCCTGACCGATGCTCCTGTACCAGTCGGCGAGCCAGGGCGCCTGCTCGCGGGTGGTCTGGAGGTCCCAGAGGATCCCGTCCTTGACGATCAGGTAGTCCCGCGGCTTGACGCCTTCGTCGTCCCAGCCGACGGTGGAGAGCCCGCCGGGCGACGACCGCTCGCCCTGGATGTTCATGAACTCCGGGCCGTAGCGGAACTTCCCGAGGAAGTCCTCGAGCGGGTAGATGAACGACGTCCCGGCGTAGTTCGCCTCGTAGCCCATGATCCGGTCGAGCTCGGTCGGGTGGGCGATCGCCTCGTGGATCGTGAGCCAGAGGTGCGTGGGGAGCAGGACCAGGTCGTAACGGCCGGGCTGCACGGGCTTGGCCGAGAGCTTCTGGACCGCCTGCTCCGCCCAGCGCGGGGCGTTCTCCACGAGCTTCGCGTCACGCACGTACTCGTAGCCGAGGGCGCGGGGCGCGAGGTCGGTGGCGGAGCGGGACTGGAAGTCCGAGAAGTCGTCGGCCACCGCGGTGATGTTCATGTTGATGTTGGCCCGGTAGATCGTCTGGTCCGTGACCGTGCCCTCCGTGTTCGCGAAGAACCGGTCCTCGCGGAGGAAGAACATGGACGAGTTGACGAACCGAGCGCCCTTCACGCCGAGCGCGGCCTCGTTCGCGGCGAGCAGCAGCGCGACCTTCTCCTCGATCGGGATGTCGAACGGGTCGATCTCGATCGGGCTGCGCCAGACGCCGTTCGGGTAGACCTCGGTCGGCGCGAGCTCGAGCGGGCGACGCCGCGCGCTGGCGTTCGCCTTCGCCTGGGCGACCGCCTGCCGGGCCACGCGCTCCGCCTCCTCGAAAGTGAGGATCCGGCTTGCCGCGAAGCCCCACGAGCCACCCGCAATGACCCGAACGCCGAAACCTTCGGTGTCGTTGTCGAATAGCCCGGAAATCTGCCGCTCCCGTGTCGATACGCCCTGTGTGCGGTTACGGTTGATCCGCACGTCCGCGTAGGTCGCGCCGGCGGCCCGGGCCGCATCCAGCGCGCGCATGGCCAGTTCGCGGCTCGCGGCATCGAAGACGAAGCTGTCCCGCCGTGTCGGCTTACCGAGCAGGTCGCGCCAGTCGGTGGACAGCCCCACGCCGATGCCGGCCCCCACGACGGCGCTCCGAACGATGAAATCCCGTCGCTTCATGACCGCTCCGACAACTGTGGTGGCTGTGGTGAGTAGCGGAATGGTAAGCATCAACGCGCCGGCCGGCAAGAATCCGGTGGCGCGGAACGGTGCCGGAGGCTAGGTCCGGCCGCGGAGGCGCCGGATGGCCCACTCGGCCAGGGCCGTTCCCGCGAGCAGCAGGAACGCGATGAACGCCCAAGGGATCCGGGATCCGGCGGGGTGCGCCACGGCCGCGGCGGCCATGCGGGCCAGGATCGAGTCGGCCGGGAGCATGGCTCCGCCGGAGGCGTGCGCGAGGATCGCGAGCCGGGCCCAGGCGTCGTGGGAGGCGACGTCATCCCGGGCCGCGTACCCGGCGCGGGGCTCGTCCTCCGCGTCCGCCGCGATCCCGTGGCCCCCGGCGGTGTCCGGCAGGAAGTATCCGGCGAACGCGCCCGTGCCATCCGCGTCCGGGACAAGGGCCAGCGGCTCCACCCGGCCGCCCGGGCGGAGGAGCCGGAGCGCGGGTGGGGTGGCGTCGGCCGGGGATGCGCCAGGCCGTCCGTTCGTCGCGGCCGGCGGGATGTCCGCCCCGGCCGGGACCGCCGTCACCTTCACCGGTTCGGCCGTGGCGCCGATGGGAGCCACAGCGCGGACCTCGGGGCCGTCCACGCGCCCGCCCGCCAGCCAGTCCACCAGTCCTCGCCAGAACTCCCGGTGCGCCTCGAGCTGTCCGGCCTCGACGCGCCATTTCCAGGTGTCCAGCAAGCCGAGCGCGGCCGCGCGGCCGCGGCCGTACAGTCGGAGCGCGAGGAGCTCGTCGGCGGCGGGGCCGGCGCCGGGCCCACCGCTCCCCAGACCGACCCCAGGCTGCGGCTCCGCGAAGGCGGCCGGCGCCGCGCCGGCGGGCGATGCCGCCAGGGGGACGTACGCGGCCTCGACCTCGGCGGCCGGCAGCTCGGACAGCTCGGCCGGGAGCCGCCAGCGCAGCCCGGCACCGGAGGCGGTGCGGAGCGGCCCGGCCGCGTCCGGGAGCCCGAACGTCCGGCCCGTGCCCGTCGGCGGCACGAGGAGCACGCCTCCGCCCGCGGCCGCGTGCTCCGCGAGCGCGGTCCGCGCCCGGGCGGGGAGCTCCGCGCCCGGGAAGAGCAGCACGACGTCGTATTCCGCGAAGCGGGCCGCGTCCGGATCCCCGCCGACGGCGAGCCCCCGGCCGAGCGCCTGGCGGACCTCCACCCGCGCGCCGGATTCCTCGAGCGCGCGCACGGCGTAGCGCACCTCCCAGGACGGCGGCCCGGACAGGGCGAGCACGCGCGGCGGCGGGGCGCTCCGCACCCACGCGCCGACCCTGCGCGTCTCTCCGGCCGCGCTCACGGTCCACTCCTGCCACCCCGGCGCTGCGGGGCGGACCCGGAGCCCGATGGCGCCCACGCCCGCGGCGTCCAGCACGACCCGCGCGCTGTCCAGCGGCCCGGCCGCATCCGCCAGGAGCACGGGGACGGTGTCGCCGGGCGCGCCGCGCACGGAGACCCGGATCCCGGCCGCTCGCCCGACCAGCGGCCGGGCCGGCGGCTCGGCAGCGACGCGCGGAGCATCCGCCGGGAGCGCGGCAATGACCGGCGCGCGCCGGGACAGCACGGCCAGGATCGCGAGCTCGGACTCATCCGGCGGCGCCGTGCTGGTCCGCACCACCAGGGCGGGCGGCGGATCCGCGAGGGCGGAACGGAGCACGGGGCCGGCGGCGTCGACGTCGCCGGACGGAGCACCGGGAGCAGGGAGCACCAGCACGCCCGGAGCACGCCCGCCTTCCCCCCGGGGCAGCAGGAGGAGCGCAACGGCCAGGAGCCCGAGCAGCACCGCGCGGAGGAGAGCCGGGATCATGAGGCGACGACGGGCCGGTCCGCCGGCGCGGGCTCCGCGAGCAGCCGGCGCACCGCGGCGTCCATGGCGGGTTGGGCGAAGATTCCGACCACGCGGTGCCGGATGACGCCCGCGCGGTCGATGATGAAGGTGGTCGGGATCCCCCGGATCCCGCCGAAGTCCCGGACGATGGCGTCGTCCGCCATGGCGACGGGGTAGGTGATCCCGCGCTCGGCGAGGAACCGCTCGACCGGGGCGCGGCCGGCGGCGTCGGTGGCGAGCCCGAGCACGACGAGCCCCTGCTCCGCGTAGCGCTCGTGCAGCTTCTGGAGCCAGGGCATCTCGACGCGGCACGGGCCGCACCAGGTGGCCCAGAAGTTCAGCACGACCACGCGCCCGGCGAGGTCTTCGGGGCCGATCCGCTCGCCGGCGAGGGTGGCCACGCGGATCTCGGGCGCCGTGCCCCGGCCCGCGGCGGGTCCGATCCCGGTCCACGCGCCGATCTGCGGGGCGAGCCGGTTCGCGATGAAGAGGAACAGGACGAGCACGAGGACCCGCTCGCCCCAGACGACCACGGGCGAGCGGGCGAGCCGGCGGAGGGCGGCGCGCACGTGGCGGAGCCGATTCGCCGGGCGGGTGCTCATGGCGCCTCGCGGGGCGCTACGGCCCGTGCTTCACGAGGGCTGTTGCCCGGCCGTGCGCCGCGGCGGCGCCTGCCCCGGAGTCCGGCCGGAATCACCGCTGGATCGCCCGGAACCATTCGACCACGTGTCCCTGGCGGCTGGGCGCCACGGGCGAGGGCTGGGCCATGAGCGCCTCGATCTCATCGATGTCCCGGGGCACGCCCGCGGACGCGCGCTCCACGCCGGACTCGCTGAAGATGTACACGTCCTCGATGCGCACGCCGATGTTCCGGTACTTCTCGACGGCCGGGCGCAGCCGCTGGATCATGGCGCGGTTTTCGGGCGTGTCCGGCAGGTGGTCGAGGGCGTCGGCGCGGACGTAGATCCCCGGCTCGACGGTGACCGCGCTTCCGGGCTGGAACCCCGCGAAGTTCGAGATGTCCGGGTCGTGCACGTCGAGCCCCACGCCGTGCCCGAGCCCGTGCATGTAGAACAGGCGGTACTGGGGGCAGCGGCGGCCGGGCGCGCAGTCGTACGTGGCGTCCGGCGCGTCGATCAGGCCGAGCCGGGCGAGGCCCTGGGCGATGGCGGCGTTGGCGGCATCGTTCAGGTCGCGCCAGGTCGCACCCTGCCGGATCCGGGACGCCGCGGCCTCGTGCGCGGCCAGCACGATCTCGTAGATCGCGCGCTGCTCCGGGGTGAACCGGCCGTTGACCGGGACGGTCCGGGTGATGTCCGCGGCGTACCCGTCGTAGGACGCGCCCACGTCCATGAGCAGGAGCTCCCCGTCGGCCATGAACCGGTTCGCGGCGCTGTAGTGGAGCGTGGTGGAATTCGGCCCGGAGCCCACGATGGACGCGTACGCCGGGCCCTCCGCCCCGTTGCGCAGGAACTCGTACTCGAAGAGCGCGCGGATCTCGAACTCGTTCATCCCCGGCGCCGCGGCGCGCATGGCTTCCCGGTGCGCGTGGGCGGAGATGTGGACCGCGCGGCGGATGCGGTCCAGCTCCGCGGGCGATTTCCTGGCCCGGATCTGGAGCAGCAGGTCGGCGACCGGCCGGATCCGGACCTCCGGGTGCGCGGCCGCGAGCCGGGCCAGCACCTGCTGCTCGTACTCGAGGTTCTCGCCCACGCCGGTCTCGCGCGGCGGCAGGGTGAGCGTGTAGAGCGTGCGGTGCTGACGGAGCAGGGAGTCGATCACGGGCACGGCCCGGTCGGAGGTCTGGGCCGGGATCCCGGTGCGGGCCCGGGCGCCCTCGGGGCCGAGCCGCACGCCTTCCCACACCTCCCGCGCCGGGTCCCGGGGGAGGACGAAGAGGAATTCTTCCACGCGGCCCCCGGTCTTCACCATGACGAACGCCGCGCCCGGCTCCTCGATCCCGGTCAGGTAGCGGAAGTTCGAGGTCTGGCGGTAGGGCAGGTAATCCGCTGCCGGCACGGGCGCGCCGAATGCCACGAACACGCCGTCCTCGATCCGCTCGGCCAGCGCCCGGCGGCGCGCGGCGTACTCTTCCGCCGTGATCGGGAGCGGCGGCGGGAGCTCCGGGATCCCGGCCACGGCCGGGCCCGAAGCGGCCTCACGGCCGGACGCCGGTGCGAGCGTGGACGTGCCACCCGGGCCCTGGGCCACGGGACCGCCGGCGCAGGCCAGGGCGAGGAGCGGGATCAGGTGGAGTGGAATGCGGATCGAGCGACGTCGCATGAACGATCTCCGGTCGGCGATTGCCCGTGGTTGTCCCTGTAACCGTAATGTACGCCCGAAACGGGCGTTTTGGCACCCGTGCGCGGATCTTGCGGCCGGACGCGGCGGTCACGGGGTCCGCCGGGCGGCGAAAACCGGCGCTCGGACCGCCGGCCCGGCGCCGGCCGGGCAGCGGCGCCGTCGCCCGCGAGGATCGCCCCATGGGCATGGCGAGACCCCGGACATGGCCGCCTGCGCATGGATCGGGCGCCCCCGAGGATCGCGGAGCCGCCCTCGTCTTCGACGCCCCCGACCCCCCGCGGCGGGGGCGTCGCCGTCAACGGTCCGGGCTTCGCTCGGCCGCTGCCGCGCTCGATTCCGCCTCCAGCGCCACGGCCGAGAGGAACGTCGTGATCGCCCCGGTGCCCTGCCTCACCAGCGCGTGATACAGGGAACGGAAGCCGCCCAGCCCGAGGGCGCCACCGGCCAGCGCACCGATACCGGCGGGGACCAGGAACGCGGAGCCCGCGCCCAGCCCGATGGCGCCGGCGACCAGGGCGGCGAGCGACCAGCCGGACCAGGATCCGCCCACGCCGCCGAGCGCCGTGGCGATCCCGGCCAGGGTAAGGTTGACGCCCCGCCGGAAGAGCGGCGCGCGCACCCGGACGTGCGTCCCCTCCGCGACCGATCGGAGGGACACGATGAGCACGCGGACGTCCGCCATGTTCGTCGCCCTGCCGAACTCCGACACGCCGTACTGGGCACGGAAGACGAGGACCCGGTCCGCCGGATCGTCCGAGACGCCCACGGTGTTCTCGAGGAGCAGGTTGAAGGCGGGCTTTTCCGCGACGGCCCTCAGCGCCGCGATCACGGCGTCCGCCGGGGCGCGGACGAGCCGGGACACCTCGATCGAATCGATGTCCGACACCAGCCCGCGCAGCCATCTCGCCTGCCGCGACTCCCGCCGGATCTCCGATGCGTCGGGCAACTGCTGCTCGGCCAGCGCCATGAGCACGAACGTAGGGTTGATCCCGGCGCCCTCCGCGGCCTGGGTCACGTGCTCCAGACTCAGGCGGGTCTGCTCGGCCGGGGCGTTCAGCCCCCGGGACGCGGCGCGCTCTGCCTCCTCCTGGAGCTCTGCGGCCCGCTGCCAGAGGCGTTTCGCTTCGTCGTCGGTGATCCGTAGGGGGTGGCGAGTCATGATGGCCGGACGACCGCTTTCGATCAGGGGCGCTCCTCGTGGTCATACGCTGGCCCGCACCCGCGCCGCGGCAGGCGGCCTGCCGGCCAGGTTGCGGGTAACCAGGGCGCGAAATATCGGTCCCCGTGCACCCGGCAGCAACTCCATGGCCACAGTGCCGGCCTGGCCTCTCCGCCCGCGTCGGAGCGCCGTTGGTCCCGGCCACGGCCGGCTCGCTGGCGGCCGCACCCCACGCCCCGCGTCCCCTCACCGGGTCAGCGCGTACACGATGATGTTGACGCCGAACCGCGTGTTGTCGATGGCCTGGAAGCGCTTGTTCTGCACGTGGTAGCTCCACTCGCTGGAGTAGTCCTTGTTGGAGTAGAGCACGCCGATGCGGCCGTTCACGAGGATGGCGTAGAGGTTCTCGTGGATGAGGCCGTCGCCCCAGCCGTTCAGCTCGTGGCTCGTGGTGGGCGGGCCGTCCTCGAAGACGAAGAACGCGCGGTAGAGCTCGTGGTCGTTCGGGAGCTCGACGAGGGCGTTCTCGCCGAAGATCCTGGCGAGCTCGGCGACGGTGGTGCGGTGGAACGCGGCGTCGATGTCGTGGTTGTGGTCGTCGATGAAGATGAACCCGCCGCGCTCCAGGAACGCTTTCAGGTTGCGGGCCTCCTCGGCGCTGAAGCGGACCGGGAGGTGGCCGGTCATGTAGAGGAACGGGTAGCGGAAGATCTCGGGTGACGCGAGGTCGACCACCACGCCCTCGGGCTCGACCGGGATGTCGGTGTAGAGCGCGATGGAGTGGATCAGGTTCGCGGGGACGAGGGGCGCGGAGTCCCAGTCCCCGGATCCGTAGCGAACCGTGGCGAAGGTGAACGGCCGGTCGAGCTTGATCGAGCTGCTGCGCCCACTCGTGGAGCGGGGCGCGGGCGTGTTGCGTGCCGCCCCGGCGGGGTCGGCGCCGCTCGATCCGGGCGACGTCGTCGGGCCGCCCTCGTCGCCTGCGGCGAGGCGCCGGAGGTAGTCCGCGCCCGCGGCGTCGGGGGGTGGGGCGTGGGGCGGGGCGGCGCCGGCCAGCCCACGGGGCGAGAGGATCGCCCGTGCCTGGATCACGAGCGACGTCGCTTCGGCCGCATCCCCGCGCGCGGCGGCCTCCGCGGCCCGGCCGAGCAGTGCGCCGGCCTCGGGGGTGGCCGCGGGGTCGTCGAGCACCCGGGCGGCGAGGTCGGCGAGGGCCAGGGCGGCGTCCCGCGGCGGCATCCGGCCGAGCTGCGGGGCGAGCGCGGTCAGCTCCGCCACGGCGGACGCGGCGGTGGAGGCGGGGGGTGGGGGGGCGGCCGAGCGCGCTGTCGGCTCGGCGTCCTCCAGCTTCCCCGTCCCCCGCGCCGCGGCCACGTCCACCGGCGCCACGGTCTGCTTTCCGCGCAGGTAGATGCGCTCGGCCTCCCGCACCTGCTGCAGGATCTCGAGGGCGCGGTACTGGTGCGGCAGCGAGGCCTCCGGGGCCGCCATGCGCAGCTCCCGCTCCGCCTCGTACATGGCGTTGAGGGCCGGGATCAGCGGCAGGTTCACGAAGATGCTGGGGTCCCGGTCGTGGTCGTGGCCGAGCTCCTCCAGCGTGCCCATCCCCGTGGCCCGGGAGGCGGCCTCGAGGACCGCCTGGATCCGTCGCTCCCGCTCCTCTTCGGAGAGCGAGTCGCTGACCGCGGCTCCCCGGCCGGCCGCGCCGATCCGTTCGGCCGCGTGGTCGTGGCCGCCCCCGCCGCCGCCCTCATCGTCCGCGCCGGTGGAGCGGCTGTAGATCAGGTCCGCCACCCGCCCGCGCAGCCTGGCCTGGTGCGCCGCGATCTCCTCGGACTCGTGCCGGAACTCCGCCGGGTCCAGCGATTTCCGCTGCGCGATCAGCCGCTCCGTCAGCAGGATGATCATCCGCTGGCTCAGGATCGGCTGCTGTTCCAGCTCGATGGGGAAGCCGATCAGCGTCGTCGCCTGGTCCATCTCGTCCGGCCGCGCCACGCGGATCAGCCGGGTCACGGACGCGCCCACGCCCGGACCGGTCACGGTGTTCCCGTCCTGGGCGACGGCGCGGAGATGGATCACGTCCCCCGGCTGGAGCCCGGCCGCGGCCACGTCCAGCGCGTACTCGCCGACGAGCGCGCCGTCCTCCTGCCGGACCGCGTTCCACTCCGCCTCGCCGTCCGTGAAGGAGAACGACTCGCCGCTGCCGCGGGAGAGGATCCAGGTCAGGCGGAAGTCGGTGATGCCGTAGTCGTCCCGGGCACGGGCGCGGATCGGGATCACGCCGCTGGCCGTGGCCAGGACCAGGTCATCCTCCGGATCGAAGAGCTCGACCACCGGCTCCCGGTCCGGGACGACGGTGACGGCGATCACCTGCCGCGCGAGCGTCTGGTCCCCGGCCCGCGCCTCCAGCGCGAGCCCGCGGTGCCCGGCGGAGAGCGGCCAGTCGACCCGGATCCGGGCATCCCAGCGGGCGACCGGGAGCTCGCCGCCGCCGAGCACCCGGGCGGAGAGCTCCGTGGCCGCGGCCGGCGGCTCCGCGGTGATGCGGAGCGTGCTTCCGGCCACGGCAGTGATCGGCTCGGCAGCCGTGAACTCCCGGGCGGGCAATCTGGTGTACGCCGGCGGCTCGACCCGCACCCGGAGCGCGCGGAACATCCCGGACGCCCCCGGTTCCTCGCCGCCGATCCGGGCGCCGCCGATGACCACGCCCGTTGCCGGATCCGCGGCCAGGCGCACCCACCGCTCGCCCAGCTCGCGGAGTCCGCCGGGGACCAGGGCGAGCACCACCAGGCATGCGACGACGGCGATGGCGCCTCCCCGGGCGGGCCCGGCCAGCCGCCCGGCGTCCACACGGTCCACGCGCGCGGCGGCCAGCCGTTCTGCCGCGCGGGCGAAGAACACCCTCGCCGCGGGCCCGGAGCCGGCCGCGTCCAGTGCCGTGACGAGGTACCCCTCGAGCTCCGGCCGGCGCTCCTCGGCGAGGAGCGCGAGGCGCCGGTCGTCCGGGCCGGGGAATGCCCGGTGGAGCGCGTAGGCCAGGATCGCGGCGAAGGCCAGGAACAGCAGCGGCCGGAGCGCGGCGCGGAGCCCGGCGGGGAAGGAGAGGAGCTGGTCCCCGAGGATCAGCACGGCCGCGGAGCCGGCGAGCACCGCCAGCGCGAGGAGCGCGCCGCGGAGGAGCACCGTCCGGCGCCAGGCGGCCCGGACCTTCCCGAGCAGGGCGTGGGCGGCGGCGGCCGCGGGCGCATGCGCGCTCATGGCGTCGCCTCCCGGGCGGGTGCGGAAGGCCGCGCACCCGCACCCCGCCACCCCCCGCCGGGCGCCCGCGGCCGCCGCCTTCCGTACGCCAGATAGGTCTCCACGAGCGCCACGAGCAACGCGACGGCCAGGACCCAGCGGGTCAGCGGCCGGCCCGCGGGCGGGGCGCCGGCCCACGCGGCCAGCTCGGGGATCGAGACGGCCGCCGGGACGGCGTCGACGGAGACGGATGGATCGGGCGACGTCGCTTCCATGGCTTCGGGACCCTCGAGCGTCGTGCCGGCTTGCGCGCGGCCGCGGCGGAGCAGCCCGCGGGCGGCGGCGTCCAGCGGCAATGCGTCGCCATGGGCGCCGAAGGGGCCCGCCGCCCACGTGGAGTCGCACCCGCGCGCCAGCCGCCGCAGCGCGCTCGGGTACGCAGGGGAGTAGGGGAGCGACCCGGCTTCCGCCGGCGTGGCCAGGTAGACCAGACAGCCGGCGCCGTACGGGGCCGCGGCCGCGGCGGCAACGCCATCCGGCCACGCCGCCAGGACGCGGGCGCCCTCCCGCGGCCGGCCGACCAGGCGCTCCGCGGCGCCATCGAGCACCAGTCCCGGCTCGAGAAACAGGTCTCCGGGCGCGGCCAGATCCGCGGTGCCCGATACGTCGGTCAGACTTGCGCTGGCGCTCGGGCCTCCCGTTCCCTCGATCGGGACCTCGCTCGGCTCGCCGACACTACTGCCCGTGTCGGCCGCCTCGCCACCCGCGGCAGCAGCAGGGTTGGCCGCAAGGTTCGCCACCCCGCCCCCCGCACCGCCGCCGCCCGCAAGGCCAGCACCCGGGCGACGAACGCCCCCTCCCTCCCACGGCAGCGCCTCCGCGACGGGCGAGCGCTCCGGCGCACCCGAGAACACGACGCTGGCGCCGGCTCGCCCCGCCGCCAGGAGCGCGTCCGCGACCCCGGGCGGGATCCCCGCCATCGCGTCGCCGACGCCCGCCGCGAGCACGAACACCACGCCCGCGTCCGCGAGCGCGGCAGCGACATCGTCACCCCCGGCCGCACCCGACCCGGCCGAAAGCGGAAGCACCCGCGCCTCGTAACCGAGCGCCCCGAGCGCGGCGCCCACGAACCGCCCACGCCCTTCCGGCGCCAGCACCACGGCCCGGCGAGCCGCGCCGGAGGCCTTTCCCGCGCCGCTGCTGCCCGCTGCGCCCGCTACCCCGTCGCCGGCTGGAGCCCCGCGAAGTGCGCCAGCCACTCCCGTGTCCGGGCCAGCAGCCCCGCCGGCCAGCCCGACCTCCACCACCCCCACCTCCCCCGGCCACGCCGCCTCCCGCACCGCGGCGAGCCCCTGGGGCCACGCGCCCCAGCGCGGGAGGGTGACGAGCCACGCGCGGGCGGATTCCGCCGCGACCGCAGACAGCGCGGCGTCGCGTAGACCCCGGAAGGCGGCGGCATAGTCCGCCGGCCCTCCCCCGGGCCCCGCGCCGGCCAGGGAATCCAGCGCGGCGACCGACGGCCGGCCCGGGTCCAGCCGGGTCGCGGCGGTATCGAACACCACCAGGATCGCCGGCCCCTCCGACGCCGCCAGGATCGCCCGCGCCGTGTCCACCGCCTCCCGCCACACCGCCGCCATGGCCGCGCCCCGGTCCAATGCCACGACCGTGACCGTCCCGCTCCGCCGCGGCGCCCAGACCGGCGAGGCGAAGGCGAGACCGAGGAGCAGCACGAAGAGCGAGCGGAGCGCGAGGAGCAACAGGTCCGTGGGGCGACGCTCGACCCGGATCCGCGTCCGCGGGTCCGGCGTCAGGAACCGCGCCGTGGGAAGCGGCGCCCGCTCCGGCGGCCGGCGCGAGATCAGGTGCAGCACCGGCGGCACGAGCGCCAGGAGCGCACCGGCAAGGAGGAATCCGGGTCGGACCAGCTCGAACACCGCTCAGCTCCGTCTCGTGGCGAGCCACGCGCGCAGCGCGTCCTCGACCGGCGCCGCGGTCGAGAGCGGCACGTATTCGATGCCCCGCTCCCGCAGCCGCGTGGCCAGCGCCGCATAGTACTCCGCCACCCGCCGCGCGAACCCCGGATCCTCCGCGGGCACGGCCGGCACCGGCCGGTCCGGGACCTCCGGGTCGTAGTACCTCGCCGGCGACGCGGGCGCGAGCCCGGCCTCCGTCGGAGTCAGGGGACGCAGCACGATGATCTCGTCGCCCCGGGCCCGGAGCCGGCCGAGGGCGTCGAGGGTGGCCTGGCCGTCGTCGCCCTCCAGGAGATCCGAGATCAGCACGATCCGCCCCCGGCGGCGCAGCACGTTCCCGACCACGTCCAGCGTCTCCGCGGCGCTGGACGTGCCCTCCGGACGCAGGCGCTCGAGCTCGAGCAGCAGGTCGTGGAGGTGCCCCCGGCGGCTCCGCGCCGGCAGGTGCAGCCTCGGCCTCGCCCCGAAGCTCGCCAGCCCCACCGCGTCCCCGGAGCCGAGCATGATGTGCGCGAGCGCCGCGGCCAGGATCGCCGCGTACCGGAGCTTCGTGATCCCGCCCGGCTCCGCGTAGCCCATGGAGAGCGTGGCGTCCACCACCAGGTACGCCTGGAGGTTCGCGTCCTCCCGGAACTCCCGCACGAAGAGCCGGTCGCTCCGGCCGAACAGGCGCCAGTCGATGTGGCGCAGCTCGTCGCCCTGCTGGTAGGCCCGGTGCCCCGCGAACTCCCGCCCCGCGCCCCGGTACGGCGACCGGTGCAACCCGGCCACGAACCCCTGGACCACGGTCCGGGCCACGAGCTCCAGCCCGCCGAGCCGGTCGAGCAGGTGAGGCGGGAGCAGCGCGGCCTGGCTGCGGGCAGGGTCCTTCACGTTCGACATGGGCTACGCCTGTTGCATACGAGATTGGATACGACTCCGGGCCGACAGAACACCGGCGCGATCACGACCGCCCCGGTGGCGCGCAAGGTCCGACCTGGCGGTTGCCCGACTCCGCTCCGCCCGCGCTCGTGCGGTCGCCCCGCCACGTTCCGGAGCCCGCCTCGCGGCCACGATCGAGCCGCCGGTCGCCCGGTCGACCATGGCCGGGTCACGCGCCGGAACCCGGTGCACGGAGCGCTCGGATCCGGGCGCGGTCGGATCCGCTGCGGCCAGGGCCCGCGCGTGGGCGCGACCGCGGCGCACGGCCGACCGCGGCCTGCCCGGACCGTCACTCGCACGCCCACCGCGATCCCTGGCTCGGCGCCCGGGAACGGGCGATCCGGGCCTTCCCCGGCGCCCGGCGCCGGTCACGCAGGCGAGCACGGCGGGCGCATGGCCACGCCAGGCCCGACCCTCACAACCCGCTCGACGGCGGGCGCACCGTCTCCGTGACCCGCACGATCAGGTCGTCCGGCCGGACGCCTTCCGCTTCCGCCTGGAAGTTGATCAGGACGCGGTGGCGGAGGACCGGCAGCGCCATCCGGCGCACGTCATCGGGCAGCACGTGCAGCCGGCCCGCCAGCAGCGCCCGGGCCTTGGCGCCCAGGATCAGCGCCTGCCCGGCCCGTGGGCCCGCGCCCCACCGCACCCACCGCCCCACCTCCTCCGGCGCGCCCTCGCCGCCCGGCCGCGTGGCCCGCACGAGCCTCGCCGCGTACTCGTACAGCGGGGACGCGACCTGCACCTCCCGCACCAGCCGCTGGAGCGCGAGCACGCCCGCCGCGTCGAGCACCGGCTGGACCTCGACGGCTTCCGGGCCCGTCGTCGCCTTGAGGATCGTGACCTCCTCCGCCAGCGACGGGTAGCCGACCTTGATCTGGAGCATGAACCGGTCGAGCTGCGCCTCGGGCAAGGGGTACGTGCCCTCCTGCTCGATCGGGTTCTGCGTGGCCAGCACGAAGAACGGCTCCGGGAGCGGCATCTCCACGCCCCCGGCCGTGACCCGGTGCTCCTGCATGGCTTCGAGGAGCGCCGCCTGCGTCTTCGGCGGCGTGCGGTTCACCTCGTCCGCCAGCAGCACGTTCGTGAAGATCGGGCCGCGCAGGAACCTGGCCGCACGGCGCCCCGTGGTCCGGTCCTCCTCGATGACCTCCGTGCCGGTGATGTCGCCGGGCATGAGGTCCGGCGTGAACTGGATCCGGCGGAACTCCAGGTCGAGTGCTTCGGCCAGGGTGCGGACGAGCAGGGTCTTGGCGAGGCCGGGGACGCCTTCCAGGAGTCCGTGGCCGCCCGCCAGGAGGCAGAGGATGACCTCGTCGATCGCCTCCGTCTGCCCCACGATCCGGCGCTGGACCTGCTCCCGCAGCGCGGTCGCACGCGAAACCAGGTCCGCGATCTCGCGCTCGTCTGCCAGGACGTTCGAGCGCGGCTGCGTGACACTCAAGAGACCACTACCTCGCGGTTGGATTTCTCGGGGATCTGGACTGGACTGTAACGGCGGGGGCGGGGCCGGGGCAAGGCCCCGGGGTTTCCAGGCGACGTCATCTCCGCCGCCCGCGCGGCCCGATCCGGCTGCCCGGCGGGGCGGCCCGCCTCATGGCGGCCCGGAACCCCTCCCGCCCGGCGGGACGTCCCGGTCGGCGCTCCCCGGGGCCGTCGGCTCACGCGCGGAGCGAGACCGAGCGGTCGGGCTTCCGGAGCATCCCGCCCGACCCGTCGGCTCGCGGCCGGCGCCGGCGCGGCGGAGCGGGCTGCGTCGTCTTCGCCGCCCCGGGTCCGATCCGGCGACGGGGTGTGGCGGCCCCGGCCCGCCGCGCGCTCCTCGCACACGATTGGCCCGGCAACGTGCGGGAGCTGAGGAACGCCATCGAGCGGGCCGTCGTCCTTGCCGAAGACGACGTCATCCGCCTCACCGACCTGCCCTCCGGACTCGCCGGGCAACCCGCCGCGCTGCGTCCGGCCGAAGCCGCGCTCGGCGACCTGACCTACGCCGAGGCCCGCACCCGCGCCCTCGAAGCCTTCGAGCAGTCGTTCCTCACCGCCGCGCTCGAACGCCACGGCGGCAACATCTCGGCTGCGGCCCGGGCGCTGGGGCTCCACAGGCAGAGCCTCCAGAAGATGTTGAGGAGGATCGGGCGCGGTCCGGCCAGGACCGGGGAGTAGCAAACGCGGCCGCCCGCCGGATCGCCATCCCGTTGGCAGGGTCGCGGCGCTCCGGGCGCCAGCTCCAGGGGATGACGACCCGTCCCGGAAGGCCGGCAACGCACCGGACGGCCGGCTGACCACCCGGGCGTGCCGATGCGGCCGCGCCCGCCGCAGCCGTGCCCGGCGCGGCCGATGGCGCGCGAGCCCGCGAGCGGCGGAGACCGTGGGCAACGGCCTGTCTCGCAGGGAGGTGCGACGGCCGGGACGCCGAGCGTGCGCCGCGTCCGGCCACCCGAGGCCGCGCACCGGTCCCACCAGGGCCGCGCCGCGCGCTCACCGCCACTTCCCCCGGTGGCCGAATGGCCAACAGCCATCCCGGCTGGATGACCGGTTACACCTCCCACCATCGCGCGCCGGCGGACCCGCGGGGTGCCGGTCAGACCCCGTCCCGCCCCTACCGCTTCAGCACGAACGGCAACACCGCCAGCGCCGCCAGGGAGAACCCGATGGCCGCCACCGGGTTGCGCTCGACTCGCCGCCCCACGCCCTTCAACCCCACCGCCTTGATCGGCGACGCCAGCGCCTCGCCCAGCCGGCCCTCCAGCACGTCCACCCGATCCGCGGCGAGCAGCGCCATCCAGTGGGACGCGCGGTACTCCGGGATCCGGTAGGCAAGACGTCGCATGAGCCCGCTGATCCCCCGCGGCGGCTGCGCCGTCCCGAAGACCGGCGTGAGCCGCGGCAGACCCGCCCGCTTCAACTGCGGCTGCCGCTTGCACTGCCGCGTGGGCACGTCCCAGTACGCGCCGGTGGTGACGTGCGGGCGCTCCGCTTCCATGGGCACGCCCGGCCGCTGCTCCAGCGCCTCGTCCACGCCGACCACCCGCCCGTCACCGAGCGGACCCCGGCGCTCGCCGATCATCGGGGTGATCCGTTTCATCCTCCCTCCTCACGCGAGAACTCGATCTGCGGGCGTCACGCACCATCGGGGCAAGGGGTATACCATCGGCTAACACGTTGGGCGCATGCATCTTGCACCTCATGGACAGTGCTTCGCGGCCGGGCCGGACCGCACCGTGGCCGGCCGCCGGACGTCCGCGCACCCGCTCGCACCCAGGAGGCGCACGTGAAGGCTTTGACATACCATGGCCCGGGCGACGTCCGGGTCGAGGAGAAGGAGGATCCCCGCATCGAGCACCCGAACGACGTGATCCTGCGCGTGACCCGCGCGGCGATCTGCGGTTCGGACCTGCACCTCTACCGGGGCCTGGTCCCGGACACCCGCGTCGGCCACACCTTCGGCCACGAGTTCACGGGCGTGGTCGAGGAGGTCGGCCCGGAGGTGAAGACGCTCCGGCCGGGGGATCGGGTCGTGGTCCCGTTCAACATCTCCTGCGGCACCTGCTTCTACTGCCAGCGCGAGCTCTTCGCGCTCTGCGAGAACACGAACCCGAACAGCGAGCTGGCGTGCGGCGTGTTCGGGTACTCGCACACCACCGGCGGCTACGACGGCGGACAGGCCGAGTACGTGCGCGTCCCGTTCGCCGACGTCGGACCCATGAAGATCCCGGACGACATGGAGGACGAGGACGTGCTCTTCCTCTCGGACATCTTCCCGACCGGGTACATGGCCGCGGAGATGGGCGAGATCAAGCCGGGCGAGACGGTGGCCATCTTCGGCGCCGGCCCGGTCGGCGTGTTCACGGCGGTCTCCGCGTGGCTCATGGGCGCCGGCCGCGTGATCGTCATCGACCACGTCCCCTACCGGCTGCGCTTCGCCGAGGAATTCGCCGGGGTGGAGACCATCGACCTCCGGAAGGTCGACCACATCGTGCCGTACCTGAAGGAGCTGACGGAAGGGCGAGGCCCGGACGTGTGCGTGGATGCGGTGGGGCTGGAGGCGGACGGCTCGGCGCTGCACGACTTCCTGGGCCGGGTGCTCATGCTCCAGGCGGGCGCGGCCACGGTCATCGACTGGTGCATCAACGCCGTGCGCAAGGGCGGCAACGTCTCGCTGATCGGCGTGTACGGCCCGCCGTGGAACCTGGTCCCGATCGGCGCGGCCATGAACAAGAACCTGACGATCCGCACCGGGCAGTGCAACACGAGGCGGTACATGCCGCACCTGCTGGAGCACATCCGGGCGGGCCGGGTGGATCCGAAGCGGCTGACGAGCCACCGGCTCCCGTTGGACCAGGCGCCCGAGGCGTACCGGATGTTCGCCGCCAAGCAGGACGAGTGCCGGAAGGTCGTGCTCGTGATGTGAGGCATGCGCGGGGCGACGTCGGGCCGGTCTCGCCGCCGGCGCGGAGCCACCGCCTCCGGGGCGGCCGGCTCCCGGTGGGGTCCCGGCCCGGCCCACCCTCTCGGTATTCTTCAGCGACCCCAGGACCGCAGACATGGTGGCCCCGCATGGCCTCCTCGACCTCGGCTCCCGCTCCTCGCCCGGCCACGCGCCGCGCGGCGGCCGCTCCCCCTCGCGGACCATCGAGCCGTACCGCTCCTTCGAACGCGACCCCGAGTACGAGCGTGCTCAGCCGCCGCCCTCTCGCCCCGCCACCGATCGGGCCGTGGGTCGTCGCCAGACCCGTCGGGCCGGCCGCTGGCGGGCTTCTTGCACCCGCGCCGGGCCGCCCGCCGGCCCACGCCGGGCGGCCCGTTCGCGGGGGCTCCGGGGGAGCGGGCAGCGGACGGCCCGACGGATGATCCACGCCGGAGAGGTGCCGACAGGCCGGGCCACAACCCTGCACGGCCCGGCGCGTGATCCCATGCCCCTGACGCGCTCGGCGGCCTGACCCGGCGGGCCGCGCATGCCGCAACCGGATGTGGGCGGTCGGCGGCGCAACAGGGGGCTCGTCAGGCTCTGACCGGCGGCGCGCCGGATCCAGGAGCGGGCGGGCCAGGCGTTTTCGGGTCCGGTCTCCGGCTGGCCTTTCTCCCGGCGTCGCCAGCCCGTGACAGGGAAGCGGGTGGTGCAGCGGCTGGTCGCACGAACGCCGGCTTCGGCCGGCGACGCGTCGCGCGAGGTCCGGGCCTACGGTCGCACCCGCATTGGCCAACCGCCCGGACATGCGAGGGCGCCCGGCGGGCTCCCGCCCGACTCCCGGTGAATGGGGCCGATGCGTCCGGCCGCAGGGCTGGGGCGGAGCGGGTGTCGCTCGGCAGGAGACACAGCGCGTCACTCATGAGGAGGGCCTCGGGCGCGGCACGGCGCCGTGCCGGCGTGACGTGGGGACCGCCCGCGTCCGGCCTCGCCCTTGAACCCGTCGGGTTCCCGGCCTCAACTTGTCCGGGGGCGCGGGGTAGAAGACCGGAGCGAAGCGGCCTCCTCCGGCACGGGGCGCTGCGAGGGGCTCGCGGCCTTGCCTTCGGGCCCGGCGGCGCAGGCGTTGCGCATACACGGCCAGGGCCGCCGCGTCGGACGGCTGTGGAGCGGGCGCCGTTCTCCGGCCCGGACCCGCCGGGCACGGCCTTCAGCTCGGGCTCACCGGGCGCCTGGCCGGATCGCCAGGTGGGTTCCTCGACCCGAACCGGATGGGCCGACCGGTTCGAAATGGGATGCCCCGGCTGCCGGAAGGGCCCGCGGATTCATCCGACAGAACAGCGATATGGCTCTGAACATCGAACAGCGCGGCGGGGTGGTGCGCGTGGCCGTGCGGGCGCAGCCGCGCGCCTCGCGCAACGAGATCGTCGGCGAGCACGGCGGCGCGCTCAAGGTGCGGCTCGCCGCCCCGCCGGTCGAAGGCGCGGCCAACGAGGAGCTGGTCCGCTTCCTCGCCAGGACCCTGTCCGTGCCCGCGTCGGCCGTGCGGATCGTGGCCGGCGAGCGCGGCCGCAACAAGATCGTGGAAGTGGATGGCCTGGACGCCGAATCGGTACGCCGCGCGCTGGGCGTGTAACGGACCGCTCGGATCTGCGACCCCGGTATGTCGTCGCTGCTCCTGATCTTCGTGGACGGCCTGGGACTCGGCCTCGATGATCCGGCCGTGAACCCCGTGGTGAGCGCGCGCATGCCCGTGCTGCGCGGGCTGCTGGGCGGGCGTGCGCCCGTGGCGAGAGCGGCGCCGTTCAGCACCTCGGACGCGAGCCTCGTGGGGCTGGACGCGCTGCTGGACGTGCCCGGCCTCCCCCAGAGCGGGACCGGACAGGCGACGCTCCTGACGGGAGAGAACGCGGCTCGCCTGTTCGGGCGCCACTTCGGGCCCTGGACGCCGACCGCGCTGCGGCCCATGGTCGAGCGCCGGAGCATCCTGGCCCGCGCGGTCGAGGCCGGGCGCCGCGTCGCCTTCGCGAACGCGTATCCCGAGGAGGTGGTGGGGAAGCCCGGCCCCGCGGGTCCGGCCGCCGGACCGCCGATCCTCCGGCCGATCCGCGGCAGCGGTGCCCGCCACGCCGCCGTGTACTCCCCGCTGTTCGCCGGGCCGCCGCTCGCCGCCAGGGCGGCCGGGCTCCTCACCCGCCACACGCCCGAGCTCGCCCGGGGCGAAGCCGTGGCGAGCGAGCTGGTGAACGAGGGCTGGCGCGAACGGCTCGGCCGCCACGACCTCCCGGAGATCGACGCCGCCGAGGCCGGGCGCAACCTGGCGGCCATCGCGGCGCAGCACGAGCTCACCCTGTTCGCCCATTACGCCACCGACTACGTCGGCCACCGCGGCAGCTACCAGGACGCGGTGGCCGCACTCGAGCGGCTGGACGCGTTCCTCGGCGGCCTGCTCGAGCGGCTCCCCTCGGACACGGTCCTCATCGTGGCCAGCGATCACGGCAACATCGAGGACGTGCGGGCCGGCCACACGTACAATCCCGCCCTCGGGCTGGTGGTCGGGCCCGGGCACGCCGGGATCGCCGCCGGGCTGCGCTCCCTGATGGACGTCGCACCCACCATCCTCACCCACGTCGGCGTGCCGGAAGGCGACGTCGTCACCTCCGAGCCCGCCGCCTGAGAGCCGGCGACGGGCCCCGGCCACCTTCGCGTGCATCCGTGTCGGCCGACAGGGCGGTGCGGAACCGCCGAGGGGGCCGCGCCGGGCGCGTCGTCAGGCGAGGTCCCGCTTCGCCAGCGAGAGCCCGGCCAGGGCGAACATCACGAGACCGTACGCGGCAACGTAGAGGAACGCATCCCACGGGATCGGCTGGAGTGAGCCGAACGCCCCCTCCAGCTCGAAGAGCGCGGCCTGCGGCGGGAGCACGAAGGTCACCAGATCCCGGGTGCCGGGCGGGACCGTGAGCATGTCCGCCCGGCGCAGCGCGTCCCAGACCATGGAAGCGATCGCGCAGAGGAGCGCGAGCCAGGCGTCGCCCCGGGACCAGACCGAGAGGAGCGCGGTCAACCCCCCGTACACGAGCACGTAGCTCGCCACCAGCACCAGGGTGGCCGGACCGGCCCAGGTGCCGATCAGGATCAGGTCGAACAGGGGGAGCAGCGCGCCGCAGAACAGGAACGCCACGGCGCCGAGCGTGACGGCGCGCACGCCGTAGACGGCGAGGGGCGAGACGGGCCGGACCGCGTAGAGGCGCGCGAGCCCGTCGCGGCGGTCGTCGCTCGCCAAGCCGGCCATGAGGACGAGCGTGGCGATGAGCGGGAAGCGGCCGAGCAGCCAGCCGAAGAGGAGCATGGCCGAGACGAGCGGATAGCCGCCGACCATGAAGAGCCGGTCCGGATCCACGTGTCCGTCCGCGTCCGAGACGAGCACCCGGGCGGCCACGGCAGCGGCCAGGAAGAGCAGCGCGAACGCGCCCAGGACGAGGAGCCGGCGCCGCCGGGCGCGCAGCGTCAGGCCGAGGAGGGCGAACGCGCTCACGTCGCCTCCCCTCCCGAGCCCAGGGCGCGCTGCACCCGCGCCTCCAGCGGCTCCGTTTCCGGGAGCACCGCCGAGACCACGCCGCCCGCCGCGATCAGCGCCCCGAGCCGCGTGCTCAACTCGGCCTCGTCCGCCACGGTCACCCTGTACGCTCCGGGCTCCCCCGGGCCGACCGGGACCGCGCCCGGAAACGCCTCTTCGAGTTCCCGCGCGGTGCCCGCCAGTTCGAGCCGGTACCGGAGCGGCCCCCGGGTTGCGCCTTTCCCGCCCGCGAGCGCCGTCTCGAACACTTCCCGCACGCGACCCCCATCCAGCAGCACCACCCGCTCCACCACGCGCTCCACCTCCGCCAGGTCGTGGCTCGCGAGGAGGATCGTCCGCCCCGCCGCACGCTGCTCCTCCAGGATCGCGCGCAGCTTGATTCGCCAGAGCGGGTCGAGACCTTCGGTCGGCTCATCCAGCACCAGGAGCTCCCGCTCGCCGAGCAGCGCCTGCGCCAGGCCCAACCGCTGGAGCACCCCGCGGGAGAGCGTGCGGACCTCGCGGTCGGCGAACGGTTCGAGCCCGAGGCGCTGGAGCGCCTCGTCCGCGCGGCGCGCGGCAACGTCCGGGCGCAGTCCTTCGAGCCGCGCCAGCGCCACCAGCGCCGGCCGGACCCGCCACTCGCCCGGGACCCGGAAGCGCTCCGGGAGGTACGCCGCCCCGTGCCGCCGCACATAGCGCCGGGGCGCGAGCCCCCGGATCCGCACCGCGCCGGACGTGGGCTGCAGGAACCCGAGCAGCAGCGCGAAGAGCGTGGACTTGCCCGCGCCGTTCGGGCCGACCACGCCCCACGCCCCGCCCTCGGGGATCGACAGCGTCACGTCCTTCAGCGCGTCGATCGTCACCGGCCCGCGCCACGGCCGCGGCCCCGAAACGAACCGCTTGCCCGCGCCTACGAACTCGATCATGCCTCCACCGTTGACCGCATCCACTCCGACTGTTGGAAAATTAGATCCCGCGCGGCCCATCCCGCCATGGACCCGCCCCGCCGGACGCGCCACCGTTCCCGCCGCCGACGATCTCGCCGCCAGCCGCAGCCCCATGCCGCAGGGAGACACGGTGCCCGCTCCGTCCACGCGCGTGCTCGGCCAGCTCATGCTCTCCGCGGGGATGATCGACGCGGAGCGCCTGGCCGCCGCGCTCGAGGACCAGCGCCATACGCGGCGGCGGCTCGGCGAGCTGCTCGTGGCCCGGGGAGCCGACCCGGAACACGTCGCCCGCGCCCTCGCCGCCCAGCTCCGGCTCGACTACGCGCCCCCGCCGCTCATCCCGGAGCCCGGGGCGCTCCGGGTCGTGACCCGCCAGCTCGCCGTGCGGCTCCGCGTGGTCCCGCTCGCCGCCACCGAGCGCACGCTCCGGGTGGCCATGGCGGATCCGCTCGACGCCGCCGCCGTCGACGACCTCCAGTTCCAGACCGGGCGCCGCGTCGAGCCGGTGGTGGCCGCCCCTGACACCGTGGACGCCGCGCTCGCCGCCGCCTACGGCGAGCCGACCCGGGCGCCGCCCGAGCCCGAGGATGTGGGCGCGCTCCGCCGCGCGTCCGAGGCGCCCACCATCATCGCGCTCGTGGACCGGATCTTCGAGCGGGCGCTCGCCAGCCGGGCCAGCGACATCCACGTCGAGCCGACCGGCGGCCGTCTCAGGGTCCGGATCCGGGTGGATGGCGTGCTCCGCCCGCTCGACGAGCTGCCGGAAACCGTCGCCGGCGCCGTCGTCTCCCGCATCAAGGTGATGGCCGACCTGGACATCTCGGTCAAGCGTCGGCCCCAGGACGGCCGCGTGTCCCTGACCGTGGCGGGCGAGGAGCTTTCGCTCCGGGTGTCCACGCTGCCGGCGGACCACGGCGAGAAGGTGGTGATCCGCCTGCTCCGGGCGGAATCCGCGCCGCGCCTCGAGGACATCGGGCTCGGCCGGCGAGAGCTCGACACGTTCCGCCGGCTGCTCGGCCGCGGCCACGGGCTCATCCTCGTCACCGGGCCCACCGGATCCGGCAAGAGCACCACCCTCTTCGCCGCGCTCGGCTCCCTGGACCGCGAACGGCGGAACGTCATCACCCTCGAGGACCCGATCGAGTACCGGATGCAGAGCGTCACCCAGGTCCAGATCCGTCCGCGGGCCGGGCTGGACTTCGCCGCCGCGCTCCGGGCCGTGCTCCGCCAGGACCCGGATGTGATCATGGTCGGCGAACTGCGCGACGCGGAAACGCTGGAGGCCGCGATCGCGGCCGCGCTGACCGGCCACCTGGTGCTCGCCACCCTGCACACGAACGACGCGCCCGGCGCCGTGGCGCGGCTCCTGGAGATGGGCGCGCCGCCGTACCTCGTGGCCGGCACCCTGATCGGCGTGCTCGCCCAGCGCCTCGCCCGGCGGCTGTGCCCGCAGTGCCGGGTCCCGCGCACCGCGCCTCCGCACGAGCTCCGGGACCTCGGCCTCCCCGCCCGCGCCACGACCGTCTACGAGCCCGGCGGCTGCGCCCGCTGCGATGGCACCGGCTACCACGGCCGCATCGGCATCTTCGAGCTGCTCCCCGTGGACGCGGCGATCCGGGAGCGCATCCTGGCTCGGGTGGGATCCGACGCGGTCCGGGACGCGGCCCGCGCCGCCGGGATGCGCACCCTCGGCGAGGATGCCTGGGGCAAGGTCCGCGCCGGGATCACCTCCCTCGACGAGGTCCGGCCGCTCCTCGCGCTCCTCGCCGATGAGGCCCGGCTCTGCAGCCGGTGCGGCGCGCCGGTCCAAGCGTCGTTCGCACACTGTACGGGCTGCGGCCGGCGCCTGTTCCCGCGTTGCGCCTGCGGCACCGCCCTCGAGCCCGGCTGGCGATACTGTCATGGTTGCGGCACCCGGAACGTTCTCACCACGTCGGAGAACCCGGGCCCGGATGCCCCGGCCGAGCCTGCGCTCCCGCCGCCGGCATGGCCGGCACCCGCGACCCACCCATGACCGCGTCCGCGGCCGCCCGCGGACCCGTCCTGCAACCTCAGCGGGGAGCGAACCATGCGTTCTCGTGAGTCGAGGGCTGTGCTGGCGGTGCTGTGCCTTGCGATTGCGCCCGGGGCCTGCTCGAGCGACAGGGATCCCACCGGCAGCGAGGACGAGGACGACGTCGTCGAGATCCGCCTCACTAGCGATTTCCGGTTCGATCCGTCAACGGTCACGATCGCGCCCGGCACCCGGGTCCGCTGGGTCAACCAGGCGGGCGGCTTCCACACCGTCACGCCCGGGGACCCCGGCCAGGCCGGCGTGTGGCAGCGCAGGGAGTTCAACGCCGCGGGCCAGACCTTCGAGTTCACCTTCGAGGTGGCCGGCCAGCAGTACGACTATTTCTGCGAGCCGCACCCCAGCATGACCGGCCGGATCGTCGTCGAATAGCCGGAGCCGGACCGGGAACGAAACGGCGGCGCCCCTGCTCGGGGCGCCGCCGTGGCTCGGCGCCAACCCGGAGTCACGCTTCCGGGCATGATCGCTCGGCCGGGATATCCGTGGTCCATGGGAGCCAGGCCGGCAAGGGAACGGGCCAACGGTCCATCCACCCGATCGCAGGCCGCCCGGCCGTTCCGCTAAGCGCTCTCCGACCGCGGCTCCAGCTTGTGCTCCGTCCCGTCGAAGCTCATCACGACCGGCTCATCGTCCACGTACGTCTCCAGGTGGACCGGCCGCTTCCAGAGCTGCTGCACGTTCTCCAACGTCTCCCGCGCGTGGTCGAGCTTCAGGGGCACGCCCTCGTACCGATGCGCGAGCACGAGTTCGCCGCGGTTCAAATAGTTCGCGTCCACCAGCTCGATCCACGGCTGCCCGTAGTTCGTGAGCATGAAAAGCAGCTTCTCCTTCACCGCCCGGAAATCCCGGTCCGAGATCACGTACTGCCCGGTCATGGCGTTGTAATCGTACGCGAACATCCCGTGCTTCCGCACGAAGTCCGGGGTGAGGAACTCGTCGATGAACGTCACGTCGTTGTAGTGACGCCGGACCTCGAAGATCTTCTCCTGCCCCTTCATCTCCCCCGTGTCCCACTCCGCCTTCGCCCGGTAGTCGTCGCACGCCTCCCAGTCCGGCCCGTACCGCCCTTTGTTCCACCGGTCCTCGATGTCCCGGAAGAGCTCGAGCCCCAGCTTGTACGGGTTCAGGCGCCCGGGATGCGTGGCCATCGTGCCCGCGTGATGGTCCGCGTAGTCGATGAGCTCCGAGGGGTGCAGCGCCCGCTCCGTCATGATCTTCGAGTGCCAGTACGAGGCCCACCCCTCGTTCATGATCTTCGTCCGGCCCTGCGGCGCGAAGTAGTACGCCTCCTCCCGCACGATCCCCAGCACGTCCCGCTCCCAGTTCTTGAGCGGCGCATGCTCCAGCAGGAAGAGCAGCACGTCCTTCTCCGGCCGGGGCGGGAACCGCTCGGCCCGCTGCTGCTCCTCCTGCAAACGCTTCCGCTCCGCCTCCAGCACGGACCGGGGGTTGATGTACTCGTCCATGTACGGCTTCGCCCGAAGCTTCTTGGGCTCCAACACGACCGGCTGCTCCTCGTCGTGGGACGCCGGCTCCCGACGCGGCCGCTTTATGTGCGGAGCGTTGTAGTCGATCAGGTTGTCCAGGGACAGGCAGCGGTCCAGGAAGCGCTCGACCTCCTCTTCCCCGTACAGCTCCATGTAACGGCGAACCCGGGCGGCGTGGTTCGCCATCTCGTCGACCATCTTCCGGTTCGTGTACGCGAACGAGAAGTTGTTCTTGAAGAAGTCCCCGTGCCCGCACACGTGGGCCATGACGAGCTTCTGGTCCACGATGTGGTTCGCGGCCAGGAGGTATGCGTACGTGGGATCGTTGTTGATCACCATCTCGTAGATCTTCGAGAGGCCGTACGCGTACGAGCGGGACAGTTCGATGTACTCCATGCCGAAGCGCCAGTGCGGGTACCTGGCCGGATACCCGCCGTACGCCGCCACCTCGTTGATCTCTTCCCAGTCCAGGACCTGGTACACGATCTCGAAGAAGTCGAGGCCGTAGTCCCTGGCGTACGCCTCGATCTCCTCCTGGAGCGCTCGCAGCTCGGGCGTCAGATCGTACGGCATACCACTACCTGCCCTTGCCGAGGAAGTCCTTGATCGAGCGCAGGATCGCGTCCCGGTCCTCGATCTGCGACAGCACGAGGTTGTCCGCCTGGACGTTCCGCTCCAGCGCGTGGAGGAACTGCCCGCTCCCGTACCGGCTCTCGACCTGCCCATAGCCGAACAGGTTCGCCACCGGGAGCAGCCGCTCGCGCAGCAGCGCGAAGCACTTCTCGTCGTCCCCGCCGCCCCAGTTGTCGCCGTCCGAGAAGTGGAAGAGGTAGATGTTCCAGGACTCCGCCGGGTAGTCCCGCTCCAGGATCTCGGCGGCGAGCTGGTAGGCGCTCGAGATGCGCGTGCCGCCCGATTCCCGGGTGGAGTAGAAGGTTTCCCGGTCCACCTCGCGGGCGGCGGCGTCGTGGATGATGTAGCGCGTCTCGAGCCCGTCGTAGTGCGCCCGGATCCAGGTGTCGATCCAGAAGGACTCGATCCGCACGATCTCCTTCTGCTCGTTCCCCATGGAGCCGGACACGTCCATCATGTAGATGATCACGGCGTTCGCGACGGGCTCGGGCTCCTCCTTCCACGAGCGGTACCGCATGTCCTCCCGGATCGGCACGACCTGCGGCCGCCTCACGTCGTAGGACCCGCTGGCGATCTGGCGCTTCAGCGCCTGCTTGAACGTGCGCCGGAAGGATCGCAGGCTCTCCGGCCCCACGGGCTTGATCCCCACGTACCGGTTCTTCGGCACGGTCAGGGACTGGGCGCCCCGCGGCTCGATCCGGGGCAGCTCCAGCTCCTCGCCCATGAGTTGGGCCAGCTCCTGGATCGTCAGCTCCACCTCACGGATGTGGTGGGCCGGCGCATCGCCCGCCTGGCCCCCGCCGCCCTGGCCGCTCCCGTCCCCGCCGATCGGCGTGCCGACCTCGCCCGGGCCTTGCCCGACCCCGCCCATCTCCCGCCGGCCGTACCGGAAGCGCGGCAACTCGATCTGCGGGATCGGGATCGACACGAGCTCCTTCCCCCGCCGGCCGATCAGCTCGCCCCGCGTCAGATGCCGCTTCAGGTCCTGCTTGATTTTGCCGCGGACGATCTCCTCGAACCGTCGGCGATCCCTTTCGATCCGCTTGATCATAGGTTACCGCGTCCCTGAATCACGCCGGCGCGCGCGCGCCATCCGGCAGCCCTCGCGCCAGCGAAGCCCACGCGCCCGATGCCGCCGCCCCGGCCCGGCTGGCGGCCACCGGACTCCGGGACGATGACTCGCCGCCGCACCCAGCCCCGGGCCGCGGCCCCGGCCGCCACGCTCCCGATCCGCGCGCGGGGGCGCAAACGGATGCACGTCCCATTCCGGCCATGGACCGCCCCGGGCGTTCCGCGCCGTCTGCCACTTCCGTGGTTTGGAGATGTCAAGGCGGGAGGCGAGTGGGAGCCCTGCTACCGACCGGCGCGCCCGCCACGCTCGCTGACCCGAACTTCTCGATGAACCGCGCCCGGCCCGGCTCCGATCCCCTCGGCGCCGGCCCGGTCCGTACCCCGAACCCCGGCACCGCCATCAGGCGCCCGCAAGGACCGGCGCCGGCCCGCCACGGGACCGCAGCCACCGGCCGCCAGCCCGGATCACTGGCGGAGCCGGCGCCCGCCCGCTCCCGGGCGCTCCCTGTCGTTCAACCCCTACCGGCGCGACGACCCCTATCGGACATCGCCCCGCGCAAAGATGCTCGCCACGAAGTTCAGCACGTCGGTGGCGCACACGTCGCAGTAGCCGTACTGGTTGATCAGCCGGCTCTTCACGATGTCGATCTTCTCCTGCGCCTCCCGGTCCAGTACGCTCGACACCAGGCTCGTCAGCTTGATCGAGTCCTTCTGGTCCTCGAACAGCTTCAGCTCCAGCGCCTTCTGCAACCGCGCGTTCGTGTCGTACCGGAACTTCTTCCCGTCCACCGCCAGCGCGCCGATGTAGTTCATGATCTCCCGCCGGAAATCGTCCTTCCGGCTCTCCGGAATGTCGATCTTCTCCTCGATCGACCGCATCAGGCGCTCGTCCGGCTCCTCGTACTCCCCCGTGTACTTGTTCCGGACCTTCTCCCCCTGCGTGTACGCCTTCACGTTGTCGATGTAGTTCGCGCACAGCCGCTGAAGCGCTTCCTCGTCCCCGCTGATCGCCCGCTGGACCTCGTTCTTCACGATGTCCTCGTACTCCTCCCGCACCACCGCCAGGAGCTCACGGTACTTCTCCTTCTGCTCCTCGTTCGTGATCAGCGAGTGATGCCTGAGCCCGCTCTCCAGCTCCTTCAACACCATGAACGGGTTGACGCAGCTCTCCTCGATGTCCGCCACCAGGCAGTTGGACAGCTTGTCCTGGATGTACCGCGGGCTGATCCCCTCCATCCCCTCCCGCTCCGCTTCCTTCCGCAGCTCCTTGACGTTGTCCTCCGTGAAGCCCGGCAACGTCTTGCCGTTGTACAGCTTCAGCTTCTGGAGCCGCGTCAGGTTCACCTTCTTCGGCTCCTCCAGCCGCGTCAGTACCGCCCACATCGCCGCCATCTCGATCGTGTGCGGCGCAATGTGCTTCCCCTTGATCCGCCGGTTGTTGAAGTCCCGCTCGTAGACCTTGATCTCCTCGTCCAGCTTCGTGATGTACGGGATGTCGATCTTCACCGTCCGGTCCCGCAGCGCCTCCATGAACTCGTTGTTCTGGAGCCGCCGGTACTCCGGCTCGTTCGTGTGCGCGACGATCACCTCATCGATGTCGGTCTGCGCGAACTTCTTCGGCTTGATCTTGTGCTCCTGCGACGCGCCCAGCAGGTCGTACAGGAACGCGACGTCGAGCTTCAGCACCTCGATGAACTCGATCAGCCCGCGGTTCGCCACGTTGAACTCGCCGTCGAAGTTGAACGCCCGCGGGTCCGAGTCCGAGCCGTAGATCGCGATCTTCCGGTAGTTGATGTCCCCGGTCAGCTCCGTCGAGTCCTGGTTCTTCTCGTCCTTCGGCTGGAACGTGCCGATCCCGACCCGGTCCCGCTCGCTGATCAGCAGCCGCTTCACCCGCACGTGCTGGATGACCTGCGTCCAGTCCCCGTCGTACCGGAGCATCAGCTGGTTGAACACGTGGCGGCAGGCCGGGCAGAGGTCGCCCTCCACCGTGATCTTCCGGTCGCTCGCCAGCTTCGCGTTGATCTGCTCGAGGAACAGCTCCCGGTACTCCTGGGGGATCAGGTGCAGCGGCTCCTCGTGCATCGGGCAGGGCATGACATCGCCGCCCAGCTCGGCGCTCGCCATCTCGGGCGGGATCCCGAGCCAGCCGAGGCCTTCGCCGACCCACGAGAAGGTGTAGAGCCGGCCTTCCGGCGTGCGGGAGTAGTACTCGAGCCCCTTCTTCAGGAGTCTGCAGATCGTGCTCTTCGCGGAGCCGACCGGGCCGTGGAGCAGGAGGACTCGCCGCTCCGGTCCGTAGCCCATGGCCGCCGCCTTCAGGACCTGCACGAACTTCATGAGTGGCAGGTCCAGGCCGAAGATCGCGTCCTTGCCGCCCCCGATCGGATCGTCGAAGAAGTTGTAGTGGATGATCTCCTTCTTGTACTCCGTGTACCTGCGGGTGCCGAAGGAGACGACCATGTCGTAGAGCCGCTGGAACGCGTTGCGCGCGATCTGGGGGTCGTCCATGACCATGTCGAGGTAGTCCTGGAACGTGCCCTCCCAATGCAGGTTCTGGTAGCGCGCCTGGTCCTGTCGTTCCCGGATGTGCTGGATGATGTCGAGGACTGGCGTGGACATCCTGGTGACTCCTTCAAAGGCTTAGAACAGCGTGAGATAGCGGCTCGATGCGAGGTACACGGCCGACGAAATCCTTGTTCCCGCGGCGAGGCGCGATCAGTTGCTACGGGCCTCGGTGCGGAACTGGTCGGCGACTTGCCGGAGCAACCGGTCGATGCGGTCGCCGGTGACGGGGAACAGGTAGCGGTCCGCGATGCGGTTGAGCGCTATGCGGAGCGCCGGGAACGTTTGCGCACAGTCACGATACAGGCGGTCGAGCCCGTAATTCTCTGCGTCCCTGCAATCGGCCGCCATCCGGAAACCGGCGGCGCCCATCTCCTCGTAGTAGTCGATGCCGGGCGCGCCGCGGCGGTGCACGCGCGCGGTGATGTGATCGGGGAACAGGCCGCTGTACCAGAGGGCGAAGTTGCCGAGGTGCGCGCGGAGCAGGAACGCGCGCCGGCCCGAGGCCGAGTCGAGCTTCTCGATGATCTCGAAGAGGTAGTTGAAGGTCTCGGGCTCGTCGTCGTCGACGCTGACGGTGTGGGCGCGGCCCGTCCTGCCGAATTCGAGCAGGAGCGCGGCGATGTAGTCTGCCAGGGCGCGGTCGTTGATGCCGCCCTCGAGGAGTGCGTGACGGACGAGCAGGTAGGAGACGAGCGGGGCGCGCACGCTGGTGAGTCCGCCGGCGGTGAGGACGGCGTTGAGCGTTCGTGGGTCGTCGAGGATGGCATCGAATCCTTCTTCGCGCAGGCGTTCCTCTTCACGGTCACGAGCGCGGCCGTCACCGCGGGTCAGGAGACCGAGGATGAAGTTCGCTTCCGCGCGACCGAACGAGGCGCGAACGTTCGGCAGGATCATGGGGCTTCCTCCAGTGGCCACGCGCCGCCACGGCCGGACGCGGAGCAACCGTCTTGATCGGTCCGGGTGCCGCGTCTAACTTTCGCTGGACAGCACCTTTGCCTCCACGCCACCGCTACTGCATCCGCCGTGCCCGTGAGATGTGCCGCCCTCGGAATGCCGGAGGGGGACGGGCGGTCAGGGATCGCGTGAACGTGCTGCCGCGGCTGTCGCGGGGCCTGTTGGGTTGGAAAACATCGCCGGTTGGTGAGCTCCGGTGCGGATCGGCGTCCAGCGTCGGGGTGATCCGCGGAGGTGGCTGCGAGGCTGGCGCCGTGTAAGTCCGCTAATGCTAGCATATTACGGCGCGGAGGGGGTGTCAAGGGACGGCGCGGCGGTGCCGGGGAAACGTCAAAGTGAAGCGAAGGAGCCTGGAGCGGCGGCTGTTCGGCTGGCTGCTGGTGCTCGCCCTGGTGCCGGCGATGGTGCTGCTGGCCGGGGTGGTCTGGCTCTGGTCGGACGCGCTGGACCGGATCGGCACGCTGGGGCCGTGGGCGCAGGTCGCGCAGTCCGGGAGGGCGCTGATCGAGGCGGCCGAGGCCGTGGCGGGCTCGGATCCCGCGCTGGCGGAGGCCGTAGAGGCGCACCGGCGGGAGCTGTCGGCGTCGCTCACGCTGGCGCGGCGGTGGGAGTACGTGGGGGGTCGGATCGCGCGGGGCCTGCCGTTCGTGGGGCTGGGGCTGGCGGGGGTGCTCGCGCTGGTGGCGCTGGGGGCCAGCCGGCGGCTGGCGCGGGAGCTGGCGCGGCCGATCGGGGAGCTGGTCGGGTGGACGGAGCGGCTGGCGCGGGAGGAGGCGCTGCCGCCGGAGACGGCGGCCGAAGCGCGGGACATGCCGGAGGTTCGGGCGCTGCGGTCGGCGATGCGGCGGGCGGCGTCGGAGCTGGCGGAGGCGAGGCGCCGGGCGCTGGAGGCGGAGCGGCTGCGGGTCTGGGGCGAGATGGCGCGGCGGGTGGCGCACGAGATGAAGAACTCGCTGACGCCGCTGCGGCTGGCGGCGCACCGGCTCGGGCCGCTCCGGGCGGATGGGGGGGAGCTGGGAGAGTCGGTCGAGGTGATCGAGGAGGAGATCGCCCGGCTCGAGGAGCTGGCGAAGCAGTTCTCGCTGCTCGGCCGGCCGCCGGAGGGGCCGCGGAGCCCGGTGGACCTGCGGGAGTTGTGGAGCGGGCTGATGGCCACGGACGTGCCGCCCGGCATCGAGACCGAGCTGTCGGCGGATCCCGCGCTCCCGCTGGTCAATGCGCACTATGATGCCCTGCTCCGCGCATTCCGGAACCTGCTGCGCAACGCGGTAGAGGCGCTGGCGGGGCTCGATCGGCCGGGCCGGATCGAGGTCCGGCTGGCGCTCGCGGGGGGAGGGGCGGAGGGCGAGGAGCTGGTCGAGGTCGTGGTCTCGGACAACGGGCGCGGGCTCCCCGAGGGGGTAGGGGACCGCATCTTCGAGCCGGACTTCACGACGCGTTCGAACGGGACGGGACTCGGGCTCGCGCTGGTGCGCCAGGCGGTGACGGCGCACGGCGGCACGGTGTTCGCTCGGCAGCGACCCGGCGGTGGCGCGGAGTTCGTGGTCCGGCTCCCGGCGGGGGACGCGGCCGCGATCGCGTCGCCGTGAGCAGGGAGCCGGCGGGCTCGCGGCCCTCTGTCCGCGCGCCGGCCGGGAGTCCGGGGGCCGTGGTCCGGACGTCCGGCCCCCTCCGGAGTCGGCAGCCTCCATCATCGTCAGGTGTCATGAACCCGATATCCAGGCACGCGCTGCTCTGCGGCGCATTGATCGTGGCTACGGCGGCCGGCTGTGCGGTCCGGCTCGGCGGCCCGAAGCCGGAGACGTACCGAACGCTCGCGGTCGCGGTGGACGGCGGGGAATCGCCCGCGGATGTGGCGCTCAGGATCCGCAACGCCCAGGCGGATGTGGTCCTGCTCTCCTCTCCGGGGGACAGCGCCTGGTTCGAAGAGCTGGCCCGGCAGACGTCGCTGGTGCTGAGCGGCCCCGGGGATGCGGGCACGGCGCGGCTGGCGTTCCTGGGCGGCACGGCGGTGGGCGACACGACGATCGCGCTCCCGGTGGACGGGGGCGGCCGGCTCGTGGTGCACGACGCGCTCTACCGGGTGGACAAGTACCGGTACCTGGACCTGATGGCGGCGCGCATCGAGCCCGGGACGAACGTCCGCGGCGCGATCCGCGCGCTCCTCGCCTACGTGGCCACGGACGTGATGCACAACGCCGCGGTCGCGTTGGCGGTGGAGGTCCCGGACGCGGCGACCGGGGACAGCGTGGCGGTGCTCCTGCGGCCGGCGTTCACGGACACGCGCGCGTGTCTGGAGTCGGACCGTGGGGGCTCCGCGGACCCGGCGGCGCCGAGGATGCGCCTCTTCTACGGGCCGGGATTGCGCATCCGCTGCGAGAGCGCGCGGATCCTCGACGGCAGCTCACCCATGATCCTGGGGCGCCTCGTGGTGCAGCAGTAAGGGCCGGTCCCATGGCCGTCATCCTCGTGGTCGACGACGAGGCGAACATCCGCCGCATGCTGGTCCGGCTCCTGGAAGCCGAGGGGTATCGGGCGCGGGAGGCGGCGGATGGGGCGGCCGCATTGCGCGTGGTGGAGGCCGAGGAGCCCGACGTGGTGCTGCTCGACCTGGCCATGCCGGGGATGGACGGCCTGGAGACGCTCGCGGCGCTGCGGGAGCGCTGGCCGGCGCTCCCCGTGGTCATGATGAGCGGCCGCGCCACGCTGGCCGACGCCGTCCGCGCCACGAAGCTGGGCGCGTTCCATTTCATCGAGAAGCCGCTGACGCCCGAGGCCGTGCTGATCACGGTCAAAGGCGGCGTGGAGCTGCGGCGGGCCCGGGAGCTCACGCGGGAGCTCGCGGCCGAGCTCGGCGCCGGCGACCGGCTGGTGGGCGAGAGCGAGGTGATGCGGCAGACCCGGGAGCTGATCCGGCGGGTCGCGCCCACGGACGCCCGGGTGCTGATCACGGGCGCGAGCGGCACGGGGAAGGAGCTCGCCGCGGCCATGCTCCACGCGCTCTCGCCCCGAGCGAGCGGGCCGTTCATCCGGGTGAACAGCGCGGCCATCCCCCGGGACCTGATCGAGTCCGAGATGTTCGGCCACGAGCGCGGCGCGTTCACGGGCGCCACGGAGCGGCGCCGGGGGCGCTTCGAACTGGCAGACGGGGGCACGCTCTTCCTGGACGAGGTGGCGGATCTCGGTCCGGAGGCGCAGGCCAAGCTGTTGCGCGCGGTGGAGACGGGCGTGATCGAACGGGTCGGCGGGCAGGAGCCGATCCCGGTGGATGTGCGCGTGATCGCGGCCACGAACCAGGACCTGGCCGAGGCCGTCCGGGAGGGGCGGTTCCGGGCCGACCTCTACTACCGCCTGAACGTCGTCCCGATCCACCTCCCGCCGCTCGCCGAACGGCTGGAGGACATACCCGAGCTCGTCGCCCACTTCATGGCCCGGCTCCAGGCAAGGCAGGGGCTGGTCCCGCCCACCCTCACCCCGGACGCCCTGGAGCGGCTCCAGCGCTACCGCTGGCCGGGGAACGTGCGGGAACTGGCCAACATCTGCGAACGACTCGCGATCCTGCACCCCGGGCAGGTGGTCACCGCCCGGGAGGTCGCGGCGCTGCTCCCGGTGGATGCGGGAGGCGACGTCGCCTCCCCCGCGATCCCGGCGGACGACGGCTTGCCGGCGGACGCCTCCCTCGCGGAGCAGCTCGACGCGTTCGAGCGCCGGCTGATCGAGCGCGCGCTCGCACAGGCGAACGGAAACGTGGCCGAGGCCGCGCGGCGGCTGAAGACCGACCGGCCCAACCTGTACCGCCGCATGAGGCGGCTGGGGATCGACCGATGAAAGCATGTTGCAAGACCTGCGCAGTTGTGGCGCTGATCCCGGTCTCGCTGGCCGGCGCGCCCCTCGCCGCCCAGACCCCGACCCAGACGGAGCCCGAGCTCCCGCGTAGCGTGGCGGAGCACGTGATCGCGGTCTATAACCATCCTTCGACAGTCCGGCTCGGAGGAAACGCCCGGCTGCCGCGCGGCGCGGAGCTGACCGGGGACGTGGCCGTCCTCGGCGGGACGTTCACCGTGGCCGGGACGGTGCGCGGCAACGTCGTCATCATCAACGGCGACCTCCGGCTCGAGCCGGGCGCGCACATCACCGGCGGCGCGACCGTGGTCGGCGGGATCATCCTCGGGCTGGAAGAGGCGACGGTGGAAGGCCCCGTCGAGGCCCACCGCGCGGCGCTCCGGTTCCGCAGGGACGAGGGCCGGCTCACCCACGCGCCGCCGCCGTCCGAGCCCGCCATCTCCGCGGGCCGCCAGTTCGGTTTCGGACGCACCGACCTGCGCCTCGCCGTGCGGGGCGCCTACAACCGCGTCGAAGGTCTCCCCATCGCCGCGGGTGCGCGCATCGAGCTCGGACGGTCCAACCCGACGTCGTTCGAGGCGCTGGCCATCTACCGGACCGAGTCCGGACTCCAGCTCGACCCGCGGGACCTCGGCTACGAGGTCCGGGTGGAACAGTTCATCGGCGGCCACCGCGCCTGGCGCGTCGGCGCCGCGCTGCGCTCGGAGGTCGTGCCCATCGAGACCGCCGGCGTCACCGACCGGGAGAACACGCTGGCCACCCTGTTCATGCACCGGGACTACCGGGACTACTACGAGCGGGAGGGGTGGTCCGCGTATCTGCGCCTCGCGCCGCGCGGCGAACCGTACGACGTCACCCTCGAGTACCGCGACGAGCGGCACGGCTCCGTCTCCGCGGGCGACACCTGGGCGCTGGTGAAGAACGACGAGGAGTGGCGCCCGCACCCGATCATCGCCCGGGGCGTGCTGCGCAGCGCGGCGATCACGATCCGGTACGACTCGCGCAACGAGCCGCTCGACCCGGCGACCGGGTGGCTCCTGACCGCGTCCGCCGAGGACGGGCTCGGCGGGAGCCTGCGGAGCGCCGTCACCCTCGATCCGACGACGGGCCAGCCCCGCCTCGAGCCGCAGAACGTGGATGCACGGTTCACCGCCGCGCTCCTCGACCTGCGGCGCTACTTGCGGCTCGGTCCCGGCTCCCGGCTGGCGCTCCGGCTCTTCGCGGCCGGGTCCGTGGATGGCGGGCCGCTCCCGCCCCAGCGCCAGCACGTGCTCGGCGGGGAGGGCTCGCTCCCCGGCAGTCTGCCGTTCGCGTACGACTGCGGCGCCCGGCGGTTCGCCCTCCAGCTGGACGGGGGACGGCTCAACCCGCCGGTCCGCTCCTACCCGTACTACGGCTGCGACCGGGTGGCGCTCTTCCAGGCCGAGTACCTCGGCCGACTCCCGGTCGCGTCCGCGATCGGACGGGTGATCGGCCGCGACCTCAGCTTCCTGGAGCCCGGCTACTGGTCCCTCTTCTTCAACACGGGCCGCGCGTGGATCGAACCGGATGCGAGGAACGGCCGCACGACGGGCCTCGATGAATTCGTCTCCGACGTCGGGTTCGGGTTCCGGCTCGGCCAGCTCGGCGTGTACTGGGCCCGGCCGTTGAACGACGTCGGTCGGCCGGGCATGAACTTCTTCGTCCGGATCGGACCGCGACTTTGATCGCTCTGCTCGCTGGCCTCATCTCGCTCCTGGCCGTCTCGCCCTCGGCGGCTGCGCTCCGCCCGGTGTCTTTCGGCCACGACCCCGGGTATGGCCAGCGTCCGCCCTTCGCGATCCGGGTGGATGCCAGCGCCGGCTACCGGCCCGTGATCGAGCTCGGACCCCTGCTCGATGACCCGGCGTTCGAAGAGGCCGCCCGCGCCGGGTTCCCGCTCCGCCTGCGGTTCCGGGTCGAGCTCTGGCGCGACGGCATCCTCGACAACCTCGCCGGCGCCGTGACCTGGACGACGGCGGTCGTCTACGAGCCGTTCGAGGACCGGTTCCTGGTGAGGACCCAGGGGAGTCCGGAGAGCGGCATGGACTACCCGGCGTACGCGGACGCACGCGCGGCCATCGAACGCCCCATGCCCCTGGAGCTGCGGCCGCGGCGTTCCGGGACCTACTACTACACGGCCGTGCTCGAGATCGAGACGCTCGCGCTCTCTGACCTCCAGGAGCTGGAACAGTGGCTCAAGGGGGAGCTGCAGCCCGCGGTCACCGGGAAGGGGTCCGTTCCCGCCGCGGTGGGGCAGGGCGCGAAACGGTTCCTGGTCCGGGTGCTCGGCCTCCCCGCCCGCCGTTACGACGCCCGGAGCGAGCGGTTCCGGGTGCCCTGACCGTGGACCGCCGGGCAGGGCCGGCCGGCGGCCCGCACGCGCTGCCCCGAGACCCTGGCGGGGCTGGCCCTGTCGGGTGCGTCTGACTATCGTTCCAGCACAACGACCGGCACGTGCTTTGCACCGGGTGTGCGGTTCTCCCACACCATCCGGAGTCCGATGTCCATGCCAGACGCGTTCCGCTTCTCACCACGGCCGAACCGGGCGGTCGAGGTCCAGTGGCGCCCCTGGGGCCGCGCCGCGCTGGAAGAGGCCGCCCGCACGGACCGGCCGGTGCTCCTCAACCTGACGGCGGTGTGGTGCCACTGGTGCCACGTCATGGACGAGACCACCTATTCTGACCCCGAGCTGATCCGGGCGATCAACGAGTCGCTCGTTCCGATCCGGGTGGACGCGGACCGGTACCCGCACGTCCAGGACCGCTACATCGCGGGCGGCTGGCCCACGAACGCGTTCCTCACGCCGACGGGGGAGGTGTTGTGGGCGGGCACCTACGTGCCGCCGGATGAGTTCCGGTCGGTCCTGAACGGCGTGCTGGCGGCGTGGCGCGAGCGCCGCGGGCAGCTGGAGGAGGAGATCGAGCGGCGTCGCAAGGCGCTGGAGGCGGCCAGGTCGAGGCGCCCGCCGGTCGGGCTGGTCCGGCGCGAGGCCGCGGATGACGTGGTCACCGCGCTGTACGACGGGTTCGACGCGCGGAACGGCGGCTTCGGTACGGCGCCGAAGTTCCCGAACCCGGACGCGGTCGAGCTCCTGTTCACCCGCGCGGAGCGGCTCGGCCTCGACCAGGACATGGTCATGGCCGAGCGCACGCTGGACGGCATGCTCGCGGGCGAGCTCTGGGACCCCGTGGACGGCGGGTTCTTCCGCTACGCCACCGCGGAGGACTGGACGCGCCCCCATTACGAGAAGCTGCTCGACACGAACGCGGCGCTGCTCCGGGCGTACGCCCTCGGCGCGTCCGTGACCGGCCGGGAGGATTTCCGGCGAGTGGCGGAGCGCACGGTGGAGTGGGTGGACCGCACGCTGGGACGGCCGGATGGGCTGTGGGGCGGCAGCCAGGACGCGGACGAGGAGTACTACGCGCTCGATGGGGACGGCCGCCGGGCGCGCCCCGCGCCGTTCGTGGACCGCTCCGTGTACACGAACTGGAACGGCTGGTGGATTCGCGCGCTGGCCGAGGCCGGCGGCCGGCTCGGCCGGCCGGACTGGATCGACCGCGCGGCGGCGTCCCTCGCGGTTCTGCTGGAAACCATGGCCGCGCCGGATGACCTGCTCTATCACTTCCGGACCCCGGAGGGCGAGCGGGCCATCCCGGGCCTGCTCGTGGACATGGTCGCCACGGCGCAGGCGTGCGCCGCGGTGTTCCAGGCGACGGGCCGGCCCGAATTCCTGGCCCACGCCCGCCGCCTCGCGGAGGCCATGGAGCGCGTGCTCTGGAGCGACGACGGCGGGTTCATCGACCACGTCCGCACGCCGGATGATGTGGGGGCGCTCCGCTACACGGACCGGCCGTTCGACCTGAACGCCGAGGCCGCCCGCTTCTTCAACGACCTCGCCCTGGCCACGGGCGAACGGAGCTACCGCGCCATCGCGGAGCGGACCCTCGCGGTGCTCTCGCCGCTGGCCGGGCGCTACGGCGTCGGCGCCGCGGTGTTCGCGTCCGCGGTCGAAGAGTTCTTCGAGCCGCCGCTCCGCATCGTGCTCGTGGGGAGCGCGCCGGAGACCGCGGCGCTCCGCCATGCCGCGCTCGTGCTCCCGATCCCGGAACGCCGGGTCTGGACGCTGGAGACCGGCGGCACCATCGGCCCGCTCCGGTTCGACGTCTCCGCCGCGCCCGCGGCGTACGTGTGCGGATCGCGCGCCTGCTCGCCGCCGGTCCGGGAGCCGGAGGGGATCCAGCCCGCGGTGGCCGCCGTGCGTTGACCGAGAAGCTTGGGGAAACATGCTCGATCAGGAGGGAATGGCGCTCCGCGCCGAACTCTTTCGCCTATTCGAGGGGCCCATAGACGAGCCGCTGGACGACGACGTCTTCGACTCGCTCGCCCGGCGGATCTTCCAGTACCAGTTCACCCACAACGCGCCGTACGCGGCCTATTGCCGGCGGCGGGGCCGGTTCCCGGAGGACGTGGCGCACTGGACGGAGATCCCGGCCGTGCCCACGGCGGCGTTCAAGGAGGTCCCGCTCGTGTGCGGGGATCCGGGGGATGCGGAGGCGGTGTTCCGGACGAGCGGCACCACGGCCGGGCCGGAACGCCGGGGGGAGCACCACATCCTGGACCTCTCGGTCTATCACGCGTCGCTCACGCCGAACTTTGCGGCGTACCTCTGTCCGGACGGCACAGGACTGCCGATGCTCTCGCTCATGCCGCCGGTGGCGCAGATGGTGGATTCGTCGCTGGCCCACATGATCTCGGTGGTGGTGGACCGGCTGGGCGGGGAGGGGAGCGGCTACTATGCGGCGGTCGGGTCGGGGATCGACCTGGAGGGGTTGCACGGGGCGCTGGAGCGGTTCACGGCCGAGGGGACGCCGGTCTGCCTGCTCGGCACCACGCTGGCGTTCGTGCACTGGCTGGACGCGCTCCGGGAACGCGGGATCCGCTATGCGCTGCCGCCGGGCTCCCGGCTCATGGACACGGGCGGGAGCAAGGGGAGGCGGCGGATCGTCCAGGAGGATGAGCTGCGCCGGGAGTACGCGGAGCGGCTCGGGATCCCGGCGGACCACTGCGTCAACGAGTACGGGATGACCGAGATGTGCTCGCAGTTCTACGACTCGGTCCTGCGGGACCGGGTGCGGGGCAGGGCGGGGGGCGTGCGGCGGAAGGTGCCGCCGCCCTGGGTCCGTACGCGGGTGGTGGACCCGGACACCCTCGCCCCGGTCCGGCCCGGCGAGGTCGGGATCCTCCAGCACTTCGACCTGGCGAACCTCGGGTCCGTGATGGCGATCCAGACCGAGGACATCGGCCGCGAGGTGGAGGGCGGGTTCCAGGTGCTCGGCCGCGCGGCGGGCGCGCCGCCCCGGGGCTGCTCCATCGCCATGGACCTGCTGCTGGAAGCGGTGGAGGGGCTGGGCAGGTGACGCGGCTGGACGCGTGGCATCTCCCGGGGGTCGATGCGGCGGGGGTGCGGGAGTGGACCGAACGGGAGCTGGTGGATGGGCTCACGCTCCGTACACCGGTGCCCGAGCCGGCCGCCCTCGCCCGCGTGATCGACCACATCCGGACCGCACGGGAGCGGTCCCTCGCCCACCGGCCGGTCCAGGACATCGTCGCGGTGATCGACGAGGCGGCGGCCCGGCTCCAGCGGCCGGACGATCCCCGCCGCGCTCTCGCCGAGCGCGCGCTTCCCGCGCTCACCGGCTACTCCCCGCCCATGATCCGCCTGATCCTGGACCGCATGCTCGCCGACTGGCGCAAGGATGCGCTGGAGACGCTGCTCGAGGCCGAGTTCGGGGACCCGCTGGTGCTGGACCGGTTCCGCCCCGGCCCGGCGGGCGGCCGGATCCGCGCGTTCGGCCCGGAGCTCGCCTTCCACATCTTCGCCGGCAACGTGCCGGGCGTGGCCGTCACGTCCCTGGTCAGGTCGCTGCTGGTCAAAGCGGCCACCCTCGGCAAGACTGCGTCCGGCGAGCCGCTGCTCCCGGCGCTCTTCGCGCGAACCCTGGCGGAGGTGGATCCCGAGCTCGGCGCGTGCCTGGCGGTCACGTACTGGCCCGGCGGGAGCGCGGCGCCCGAGGAGGTGGCGTTCCGCGCCGCGGACACCGTGGTGGTCTACGGCGGGGCCGCGGCCGCCGACGACGTGAGGCGCCGCGTCCCGGCCGATACCCGGCTCGTGGTGCACGGACCCCGCCTGTCGTTCGGGGTGATCGGACGGGAGGCGCTCCGGGAGGCGGAGGTCGAGCGCACCGCCACGGCCGCGGCGTACGCCGTCGCCACCTTCGACCAGCAGGGTTGCGTCTCGCCGCACGCGATGTACGTGGAGGAGGGCGGAGAGGTGGGGCCGCGCGCCTTCGCCGAGCGTCTCGCCGATGCCCTCGCCCGCGTTCAGGAGGAGCTGCCCCGCGGGCGCATCTCACCGGAGGAGGCGGCCACGATCCACCAGCTCCGCGGCGCCGCCGAGTTCCGCCGGATCGCCGGCGCGGACATCGCCCTCCACGAAGGACCCGGCACGCTCTACACGGTCATATACGACGCGGACCCCGCCTTCGCGCCGTCGTGCCTGAATCGGGTGGTCTGGGTCAAGCCGCTGCCGGAGCTGGGCGACGTGGTGAACGCCGTACGACCGTTCGCCGCCCTGCTCCAGACCGCCGGCGTGGCCGGCGCCGGGGACCGGCTCCTCGACCTGGCCGAACGCCTCGGCCGGATCGGGGTCTCCCGCGTCACCGACCTCGAGCGGATGCCGTGGCCACCCCCGACCTGGCACCACGACGGGCGGGGCCCGCTTCGCGAACTGGTACGCTGGACCGATCTGGACGAGTGATCCGCCGCCGGGCCCTCCAGACGCCCCGGCCGCGCGGCCGCCGCAGGTCAGGCGCCCTGCGTCTCCTCCCCGTCCCTCCCGACGCGCCAGATCACCATCTGGCGCGTTCCCTGCGAACTCTCCTCGACGCGGACCGTCAACACGTCCCCGTCTCGGATGTTCAAGTCGTCCCGGATCTCCTGGGGAATCGTGATCCGGCCGCCCACCCCTACATTGATGTCGCCGTAATAAAGGGTTCGGAACAGCGCCATCGATCCTCCCGCGACAAGGTGGGCCACGCGGCACCTCGCCGTGCCGCCAAAATCATCAATGACAACAAATTAAACCGATTGCGCCAGGACTGGCAACCCGGAACCGTGAGGGCGCCGGCGCGCGTGGACCGATCGTCACGGCGCCCCGACGTGCCGGAATCGCGCTCCCGCCGGGGGTAGGGGCGGGGGCCGGGAGGCGCAGGGGAGCTCTCCACCTTGCCGCCGCCCGGACGCCGCGGGGACGCCGGCACGCGGGGCCAACCGTATGCGGATCGTGGCCGCGCGAGGAAGGGGCGGATGAACGGCGAACGGCGGTCGGGCGACGTCGCACGGCGCCTCCACCGCGTCCCGCCACGCGCGGCGTCAGGCCGGCTCCGAGCGGCGGAACGTTTCCAGCACCTCGGCGTCCGTCATCTTGCGCCACGCCCGATGCGCGTCCTTCGCCTCCACGTCGAGGCGGGCCACCCGCTTCAGCTCGCTCGGCTGGTCCTCGCACACGAAGACGACCTCCGGATGCTCTTCCGCGCCCCGGAGTGTCCCCGAAGTGACGCTCCCTGTCCACAGGCGACCACGCTCATCGGTCAGCCGCCGCTGCTCGAACTCCCGTACCTTGCTGTCCGGTTTCCGGGCCCATGCCATGGGCTTCTCCGCGTGTCGGTCCGTTATGTCCAACTCCTTTTGCGACAACGTGCAACGCCCATGCCCGGGGTGCCCGGAAAGCGGTGCTTTCCGCCAGGTCGCGGACCGAAATCGGCGAAATTCAGGTACAAAGCTTGCAATAGGCGCCGCCGAATCCCGCACATGGAATCGGAAGCCACCGTTGATCTGGCGGCTAGGGAGACGCAAACCATGCGAAAACGCATTGAGGCGCTGAACGCCCGCGCGCGGGCGGTCATGATGCCGGGAAGGCGTGGGGCTGGCTGGCGGGCCCAACCGTTCCTGATCGTGCCCATCGCTCTTTTCGGGCTGGCCGGCGCCGTGGCCTTCGGGCGCAGTCTGCCGGCGGGCGGCGCGGCCCCTCATACGTCCGTTGAGGCGGCCGGACCCCCGATGGGTGCCAGGGCCGCGAGTGCGGCTTTGGCGACGTCGCCCGAAGCGACTTCCGACCGCATCCCGAGCGGCGACGCGCTGGACGCGCTGCTGACGCGGGCGGGCGAGGTTGCGGCGCTCTGGGACCGGGTGGGTGACTTCGTGGAGGGGGAGATCGGCCCGATCGAACGGGTACTCCTCGGATTCCGCCCGGACACGGCGCTCGTGCGGAGGATCGCGCTGGCGCTCGTTGCCGAGGCGCGGCGCGTGAACCTCGACCCGCGGATCCTCCTCGCCGTGCTCCTGGTGGAGAACCCGGACCTGGATCCGAACGCGAGGAGCTTCGTGGGCGCCACCGGACTCATGCAGGTCATGCCGATGCACGTGGGCAAGTGGCCGCCGTGCGGCACGGACCTCGAGGGGATCGAGACGAACATCTGCTACGGCGCGCGCATCTTCGCGCACTACTACCAGCAGACCGGCGGGGACGTGGAGCGGGCGCTCCTGCGTTACAACGGATGCGTGCGCGGCACGAACACGCCGACCTGCCAGACGTACCCGGACCAGGTGTTCGCCCGGGCGGGCAGGGCGAGCGTGCTGGCGTGGCTGCGCCCGCACGGGGCGCGCGCCGCGGCGCCCTGATCGGGCAGGCCGCACCGCCCGGCGGCACGGGCAATGCACCCCTGGCCTGCCCGTGACCGCGAGGAAGGGAGGCGACATGCCCGGGAAGAAGCTGGATCTGCCGAGCGAGCGGGACGAGCACTTGATGGCGCCGGGCCATCATCCCGACCAGCCGCCGCAGAAGCTGGACCGTCGCCACGCCGGAGGCGAGCGGGAGAGCGGCGAGTCCGCCAAGACCGGGACCGGCCCGGAGACCCGCCGCCACGTCGAAGAAGCGAAGCGGCCCCGCCCGAGCTGAGGCGGGGCTGTCGTTCGTTGACGGCCGACGCGCACGGCCGGTGCCCGGCCGGTCGCGCCGGCGGTCGGCCGGTCAGGGCAAGCAGGAGCGCAGCAGCGCCAGGAGCTGGTGATGAGTCAGCTCCTGCGCTCGCTCGACCAGCGCCTCGACCGAATCCTCCACGAAGATCTGGGCCGTGGTTACCGGCACCTCGTCCTCGGTCGCGTCCGCGGGTGAGAAGGCCAGACGGCCGCGCACCGCGCCGTCGCCCTGATCGCTGGGCTCCACGTACACATCCCAGAACCTTCCATCGTGGCTGAGGGTGGCCAGATGGTATCCCGCACCCCTCGCAGGCATCGTCACCTCGTTCCTGTTGCGCTGTTGTACCTGGTCGATTCCCGTCGCACCGCCCGACGGTCGGCCGGCGAGGCCGCTGTGCGCGTCGTCGCGCGGCCGCGTCAGGCCTGGGGCACCGGCTGCCGCTCCCGCGGCTTCTGCGGGGCGTCAGACATCAGCGACTGCCTATACTGGATCTCTTCCCGGACCCTCTTCAAGACGTGCGCGGCGTCGATCCGCTCCGAGTCCCAGTAGCGGGTGAACGCGTTCCCCCGCCGGCCGTTCCGGTCGCAGTCCACCGAGCCCGCCGAGCCCCGGCGATAGCTCAGTACGCAGCCGTCCCAGGTACCCCGCTTCACCACCCCGCGCTCCAGGTCCGCCGCCAACTGCACCAGGCCGTCGTACGAGAACTCCCTCAGCTCGGCGCGCAGCTCCATGTCCGCGTCGTTCAACCGGGGACCCGTCAGGAAGGAGAAGAGCCACATATGGAGCCTCCTGCGTGGGGGTTGGATGGGGGCGAGTGGCTGGTGCAACGTGCAAGAACCATGCTCCCCACGGCGCCGCAAAACGAAGAGGCCCCGCGAGCCGTGCCGCCTCGCGAGGCCTCTCTACTGGGGCGGCAGGGCTCGAACCTGCAACCTGCCGGTTAACAGCCGGCCGCTCTGCCCGTTGAGCTACACCCCATTCGGCGTCCCCGCCCACCGCCGAACCCGTAACACTCAACCGGGCCTACACTTGTGGACGGGCGGACTCCAAAAGGTAACGCTCGCGCTCTGGCCGGTCAAGGAGATTCCTCGCGGACGAGCGGCCCGCGCACCGACCCGGAGGCCGCTCCGGCCTCACGCGTACTCCGCCCGCCGCCGAGACCTCGGAGCTCGGGCCCGTTCGACCGCCAAAAGCGTCCGGCCGCTTCGATCTCGGCTCGCGAACGCATCCCGCGCCGAGCGACCGGCACTCGCCGCCGCCGTACGCGCGGGAGGCGCGGCGCGACAGGTCCATAAACATCCGTACTGCTGCACTCGCCACAGGCCACGTGACTCGAGTCCAACGAAAGAATCGCAGGGAACAGATGTGGGTTATTTGACAATCACGATGGACAGATAGGCCATGAAACGTGAGTATTGACACATGGTGAGGCACAATGCTATAGTATTGCGACCACTTCAACAGGAGATGCGGCTGATTGCCCGGCCCCCCCTCCTCGCTCGTGCACTCGGCATGGCCATCGGGGTCGCGGTGGTCACGTTGCTCGTGTCCGCCGACGCCCGAGCCCAAGCGTGCCACGGATATTGCATGCTTCCCGACTACTGTGCTACCGGGGATCACCCGACCGGTTCTCGCTGCATCATTGAGCGAGAAACGTTCATGTGCCTTGAGATTCCCGACTGCAACGTGGACATGACCTACCATCCGCTCCTTGATACCGGACCCGAGCGCGAGCTGGTGACGCCGAGTGGCACCGTCCGGCTCGCGTGGGTCGAAGGCAACCGGTTCGCCGCGTGGCGCTCCTGTGATGGCCGCCTTGCCTACCTGGCGGAGGAACAGCCGGATGGCCGGCTGCGGCTCCTGGATCCTGCGGAGTATGGCGAGCGCTATTCGTACGTCGAGTGGCTGGCGCGACGCCTCGAAGGGCCGCGCGTGGCCGATTAGGCGGGGCGCGATGCGGGTCGTCTGCAAGCTTTCGTTCGTGGTACGGGTCGCGTGCCTTGCCGCGGTCTGGACATGGCCGGCCGCGGCGCAGGCGCCAGTCATCGAAGTGACGCAGCGCTGGACGACCAGGGGCGGGCCGGGCGACGAGTTCGGTGCGATCCGCGGGATGGTGGAGGATCGGGCCGGACGGATCTGGGTCTCGGACGGGCGGGTCGGCGTAGTGCGCGAGTTCGCCGGGGATGGCCGTCACGTCCGTACCGTCGGGCGGCGGGGCGAGGGGCCGGGCGAGTACCGGGTGCCCGGCCGGCTCGTGGCGCTCGGGGATGGACGGATCGCGGTGCACGACGAGGCGCGCTCGTCGATCGAGATACTGGAGGACGGCCGGCCTGCGGGGCGCGTGCGGCTCGGCGCCACGGTCGTGAACCCGAAGGGGTTCGCCGCGCTGCCGGACGGCGGCTGGCTCGTGACCGGCGGCATCTTCGGAAATCCCTATTCGGTTCACGCGTTCGACGCGGACGGCGCGCTGCGGACGAGCTGGTTCGGCGTGCCCCGTACCGAGGACCCGCAGGCCGCAGTGATGGTGGCGGGCGGGCCGGTGGCCGTGGACGGGGCCGGCAGGCTGCTCTTCGCCCGGGCCGCGCCGCACGGGCTCTACCGCTTCGCGGCGCCCGGGGATGGGGGCGAAGAGGTCGCGGCGGTGGCGGGCATCGTGCCGCCGATCGGCGATGACTTCATCGAGGATCGGGAGACGGAGCAGGGGCGGGTCCGCACGTTCCGCTGGTACTTTCCCCAGTCGCGCGCGGTGCTGCCCGTCGGGAACGGCCGGGTGTTGAACGTGGTCGTCCACTATCCGGAGCGCGAGAGCACCTGGCTCCTCTTCGGCTCGGCCGGTGAGCGGCTGGCCGAGGCGAGGCTGCCGGTGGCGTACGAGCCCTGGGCGCTCACGGCGGACGGCGACGTGCTGGCGAGCTACCCCGACCCGGAGACGGATGAGCCCGTAGCGGCCCGGCTCGCGGTGCGGCTGGCCGACGGCCACACGCTCGCGGGCGAGCCGGACGCGCCGGTCTATGAGCTCGAGGGGCTGACGGCGGAGGCGCGCGCGGCCCGGCTCCGGCTCCCGCCCATGATCGCCGACTTCTACCGGCGTGCCGAGCTGGGCAGGGGCCAGTTCATCATGCGCGAGGAGATCGAGCGCCGGCGCCCGCGCGAGCTGTGGCAGTTGTTCCACGGGCTGTCCAGCCTGGAGGTCACGCGCACGCGCGGGGGGCCGGTGTTGCTGAACCGGCGGACGAACTGCGCGCCCGCGCTCTACCTCGACGGTGTGCTCCTGGGCGGAGGTAGGGCCGCGGGCCATCTCGGCGGCGGCGCCGTGGGCGCGGAGTATACCGGATTGCTCCAGAGCCTCGCCGCCAGTACGCTGGAGGGCATCGAGTACTACCGCGGCCCCGGCGAGACGCCGCTCGAGTACCAGGGCGCCCGCGCCATGTGCGGCGTGATCCTGCTCTGGAGCCGGGCGTTCTGAGCGCCCGATCCCACTCGCCCGCGCACGTCCCACACGCCTCGGCACAGCCGCCCGCCACGCTCGCCCCACGCAGGTCGGCCCCCGCACCCCTCGGCCAGACCCGCCCGCCAGTCCGTCCACGTACACGTCCGTTCCTCCCTCACAACCGGTACTCCTCCGGCAGCAGAGACCGGTGGATCGCCAGCGCCGCGAGCACGCCCTGCGCGGCGGCGTGGATCACGAGGTGAGGGTGTCCGGCGACGTCGCCTGCGGCGTAGACCCCGGGCACCGAGCTTTCCAGCGCGGCGTTCGTCCGGACGTGGCCGCTCTCATCGAACTCGCAGTGCAGGTCGGCCGCGATGCCGCAGGCGGGCGCGGATCCTGGATGCACGAACAGGCCGTCGAGCGGCTCGCGCGTGCCGTCCTCGAGCTCCACGGCGAGGAGCCGGCCGCCGCTCGTGAGGAGCCGGGCGACCGGGCTCGGGCGGGTCCGGATCCCGTGGTCCCGGAGCATGTTCTCGGTATCCGGGTCCAGCTCGCGCGCGCGCTGGTGCGCGAGCAGCACGAGATCGCGGGTCCAGGTCAGGAGGTAGAGGGCGAGGGCGGCGCCGGAGCGGTTGTAGCCGA
>CALCID010000096.1 GCA_937907535.1 uncultured bacterium
TCACCGGCGAGTCGATGCCGGTGGAGAAGTGGCCGGGCTCGGAGGTCTTCGCCGGCACACTGAACGGCGAGGGCGCGCTCGAGGTCCGCTCGGCGAAGCCCGCCTCGGACACCACGCTCGCCCGGATCATCCACTCCGTCGAGGAGGCGCAGGCGAGCCGCGCCCCGAGCCAGGCCTTCGTGGACCGCTTCGCGCGGGTCTACACGCCGATCGTGGTCGCCTCCGCCGCCATCCTCGCGGTTCTGCCACCGCTCGCGGGGCTCGGGGCCTGGGGCGAATGGTTCTACCGCGCGCTGGTCCTCCTCGTCGTCGCCTGCCCGTGCGCGCTCGTGATCTCGACGCCGGTCACGATCGTTTCCGCGCTCGCCGGGGCCGCCCGCCGCGGGATCCTGATCAAGGGCGGGCTGCATCTGGAGAACGCCGGGCGGGCGCGGGTGGTCGCGATCGACAAGACGGGCACGCTCACCGAGGGCGAGCCCGCGGTCGTGGACGTGGTCGCGCTGAACGGGACGGATCCCCGAGAGGTGCTCTCGCTCGCGGCCGCCGCGGAGGCCCGGAGCGAGCACCCGCTCGCCCGCGCGATCCTGCGGCAAGCGGAGGAGGAGAGGGTTCCGCCCCGCGCCGCGACCGATACGGCCGCGATCCCCGGGCGGGGCCTCACCGCCCGCGTCGGGGAGGAGACGGTCTATGTCGGAAGCGAGCGGCTGTTCCGGGAGCTCGGCGCCCCTGTCGAGGAGGCCCGGCCGGTGCTCCGGCGCTGCGAGGAGGAGGGGCGCACGGCCGTGCTGGTCGGGAGCGTGCCGGCGGGGGCGGGCCCGGATGCGCGCCCGGTCCTCCGGGGCGTGATCGCGATCGCCGACCGGGTCCGCCCTCACGCGGCCGAGGCGCTGCGCGAGCTGCACCGCGCGGGGATCGAGCGGATCGTCATGCTCACCGGTGACAACGCCGGCACCGCGCAGGCGGTCGCCCGGTCTCTCGGCGGCCCCGGCGTCGGCGTGGACGAGTTCCGGGCCGACCTGCTCCCGGAGGACAAAGTCGCCGCGGTCCGGGACCTCCGGCGCGAGTACGGAAAGGTGCTCATGGTGGGCGACGGCGTGAACGACGCGCCGGCGCTCGCCGCCGCGGACGTCGGGGTCGCGATGGGGACCGCGGGCACGGACGTCGCGCTGGAGACGGCGGACATCGCTCTCATGGCCGATGACCTCTCGAAGCTGCCCGTGACCATCCGTTTTGCACGGAAGGCCGAGCGGATCATCCGTGTGAACATCGCGTTCTCGCTCTGCACGAAGGCGGTCTTCGTCGTGCTGGCGACGCTCGGGCTCGCCACGCTGTGGATGGCGGTGCTCGCGGACATGGGCGCGAGCCTGCTGGTGATCGTCAACGGGCTCCGGGCGCTTCGTGCGTAACAGCCAGCCTCCGGGATCGGTGCCGGTGGATTCGGTAGGACAGAAGGACAGCGCCGGGTTCAGGTGGCCCGGCGCCTCTCATCGGTTGCAAGCGGGCAGATCCCTATCGCCGGCCTCACGCCGTGGCGCGTCCCGCCGGCTCCGCCCTCCAGTTCACAGTAGTAGCGGTTCATGCCTCCGCCTTCGGACCTCGCGCCGGCATCGGTACACGGATCTCAGTCGGGCAGACGTCGCCCGGACCGGTGACTGTCCCCGCCTCCATACGCCTGCCGAAGTACTTCCGCTGGAAGAAGAGCGCGACGTTCACGAGCCCGATCAGGACCGGCACCTCGACCAGCGGCCCGATCACCGCCGCAAACGCTGCCCCCGAGTCGATCCCGAAGACCGCGATCGCCACCGCGATCGCCAGCTCGAAGTTGTTCGACGCCGCGGTGAAGGAGAGTGTCGCCGTCTTCGAGTAGTCGGCCCCGACCTTCCGGCCCATGTAGAAGCTGACCAGGAACATGGCCACGAAGTAGATCAGCAGCGGGACCGCGATCCGGGCCACGTCCACGGGGATCTGCACGATCAGGCTGCCCTTGAGCGCGAACATGACCACGATGGTGAAGAGGAGCGCCGCCAGCGTGATCGGGCTGATCTTCGGGATGAAGCGTTGCTCGTACCACTCCCGGCCGCGAGCACGTACCAGCGCGAAGCGCGTCGCCATTCCCGCCACGAAGGGGATGCCCAGGTAGACAGCCACGCTCTTCGCGATCTCTCCCATGGACACGTCCACCACGCTCCCCTCGAGCCCGAACCAGGTCGGGAGCACCGTGATGAAGACGTAGGCGTAGACGCTGTAGAAGAGCACCTGGAAGATGCTGTTGAAGGCGACGAGCCCCGCCGCGTACTCGGTGTCCCCCTCGGCCAGCTCGTTCCAGACGATCACCATGGCGATGCAGCGCGCGAGCCCGATCATGATCAGCCCGACCATGTACTCCGGATAGTCGCGGAGGAACAGAATCGCGAGCGCAAACATGAGTACCGGGCCGATCACCCAGTTCTGCACGAGCGAGAGAGCGAGCACCCGCCAGTTGCGGAAGACGTCGCCCAGCTCCTCGTAGCGCACCTTGGCGAGCGGCGGGTACATCATGAGGATCAGCCCGATCGCGATCGGGATGTTGGTCGTGCCCATCTGGAATCGGTTGATCGCCCCTTCCACCGCAGGCATCGAGTAGCCCAGCAGGACGCCGCCCGCCATGGCCAGGAAGATCCAGAGCGTCAGAAAGCGGTCCAGAAAGGACAGCCGCCTGCGGATGGTCGTCGTCATGTCTCTCCTTCTTCTGCGGTTGCTCTCTTGTTACGCGTCGTCGCCCGCCACGAGCGACAGCACGCCACCGGTCCGGAGGATCTCGGCGAACTCATCCGGGAGATCACTCTCCTTGATCCCCTGCATGGCGCGCTCGATGTCGTACTCGACCCGCACGAACTCCACCTCGGGCTCGCTCGCGCCGTCCATGTAGACCAGCGCGTAGCACGCTCTCCAGTCGCCGTCCTTGGGCCGGCCCACCGAGCCCGCGTTGACGAAGTGGATCCCCTCGATCACCCGGTGCCACGGCTTGTGCGTATGCCCGAAGGCGACAACATCGCCCGCCTTCGCCCCCGCGGCCTCCGCCATCTTCAGGCAGAACGAGTCCGGCCGGTTCTCGGACCAGTAGACGGTGTTGAGGACCGGGTTGCCGTGGACCAAGATCAGCCTGGGCCCTGAGGTGTGGCCGCCCATTGGCCGGAGGTCGATGCGGAACGGCAGAGCGCCGAGCTGGCGCTTCGTCTCCTCGGTCACATGGGCCCGCGTCCACTCGTAGCTCCGGTGGGAGAGCTCCTCCTGCCTCGGATCCTCGTACTTGCAGCCGCAGTGCTTGTAGTCCATCGCCACCGTGGAGTCGTAGTTCCCGGCCACGCCCATGATCCCATGCTCGCGAAGTAGCGCCACCACCTCGTTCGGCCACGGGGCGTAGCCCACCAGGTCGCCCAAGTGGTAGATCGCGTCCGCCTTCCCGTGCTCCGGGATCTGCTTCAAGACCGCTTCCAGCGCGGGCAGGTTCGCGTGGATGTCACTGATCAATGCATACCACATGGGCTCCGCCCCCTCTATTCGTGGGTGTTCGTGGATTGCAGGTCAGATCCGTCGATGGCGCGCACGCTCTGTCAAATGCCAGATGCTCGAGCTTCTCGTGTGGAAGCGCGAAAAGGAGGTCGATGCGGCGGCTCAAGAGGATGAGCGCCTCCCAGAACGCCGCTCTCCGCGTGGCGTCGTCCCCTTGGGCCGTCGCCGGATCGGGGATGCTCCGGTGGGTGGTGATCGGGCGGCCGGGGAGTTGCGGGCAGACCTCCCGGGCGCGGTCACACACGGTGATCACGAGATCCCATCGTTCGCTGAGAACAGCGTCGACCCCTTGGGTCTCCGTCCTCTCCAGTTGATGCCACTGCGGAGGAGCGCCTCGATCGTGAACGGGTGCACCTCAGCGGCCGGCTCGGTCCCGGCGCTCGCCGCCTCGAATCGGTCCCCGCCGCGCCTACCTATCATCAATCGCCATTGATGCATGGGCGCAAAAAAAAAGACCCTACTCGCAGCAGCGAGTGGATCGGATGGCGCTCGGCACCTCTGGGGTCCGAGCATCCCGCAGGAAGGACTCCAGTAGCTCGAACGCCTCGGGAACGAGCGAGTAGTACACCCAGCGCCCCTCGCGCCGGTCGGTCACAAGCCCCGCTTCCTTCAGCGTCTTCAGGTGGAAGGATAGGAGTGACTGGCCGGCCTTCATGGCGTCGGTCAGCTCGCAGACGCATCGCTCCCCATCTCGGAGGAGCGAGATGATTTGGAGGCGCCGCTCATCGGCAATCGCCTTGAGCTGGCGGGCCACCTGGGGGATGCTCTGCGTGTCCAATACGGTTGCCATGACAGAAATATACATCAATGGTGATTGATAGATCAACACCCCGCTCGGCGAGCTTCGGGGCTCGCCGGATCAGCGCCGCCCGCCACCACCGTCGCATCGCGCCCCACCAGCTCGTACGCGAAGGAGGCGAGCGCCACGCTGGTGACGCCGCTGCCGACGAGCGACGTCACCTGCGCGGCGAAGAGCCGCGCCCAGTCCCGGTTCTGCCGGAGCCCCACGCGCGCCCCCGAGCGTCAGTCCGCGCCCGCTCCGGCCGCGACCGGCTGGCTCGCCGCTGCCGGCATGGCCAGTAGGGCAAGCATCGCGAGCACGCGGCGTAGACCCTGCGAGGGGATCCGTCGCGCGGCGCACCGGGCCGAGCAAGCCCGCTGTATCGCGCACCTAAACCTGTTCTGTATCTCATGGGCGGTTCGCTATGCCCGCATTCCCCGCGGCGTCGCGGGGGGATGGTGAATCCGTCCGATGCCACATCCACGAGTGGATGGGCCTACGGCCCTGCTGCCGTTAGGATGGGCGGGAGCCTGGTGCCGGCACGCGGATCGCGTGCGGCGAGGTGGGTCAGCGGACGGGAGAGGCCCGGAGTCTCGGCGGAGCGCCGGTCGGTGGATCGGGGCCGGGGAACTGATCGGGGAAGACCGCAGGAGGCGCGGTGGTCCCGCCCGGGAGGACGAGGGCGGCCACGGTGGCCACGACCGCGGCCGCGACCCACGCATCCGTGCGCACGGTCGGAGCGCGGTCGATCCGGGGGTGCGGGTGGTCGTCGCCATCGGGGGCGGCCACCCCGGCACCGGCGGTCAGACCCGAATCGCCAGGATTATGCGGCGACGTACCCTCCGGGTTGTGCCCGCGGGCGTCCGCATGCTCTGCACGGGCGTGCAGGATCCCGTGCGCCAACGACGTCGCGGGGGCCGCGAGGCCGGCGGAAAGTCCGACGAGGGCGGCGAGAAGTCGAAACGCGAGCACGGTGCATCACGTGCGAAATATAACCATGCTGTAGGCGAACCGGAAGTACTGCCGCCGGGCGGCCCGGTAGCGTAGCTTTTTCTGTGTAAAAGCGAACGGACCCATGGTCCGGCCGGTAGTAGGGGGGTGCGCAAGCGGACCTACAAACCGGAGGGAACCGATGGATCCGTTCAGCACGAAAGATAGCCTGACCGAGGTCGAAATCGAAGGCCCTGGGCCGCATCTCTTCGGCCCGGACGACTACCGGGCCTGGATGGAGGCGCAGATCCGCTCTGCGGTCAAGGCGGTGCTCGAGGAGGTGCTCGAAGCCGAACTGACGGCGCATGTGGGTGCGGAGCGGAGCGAGCGGACCGAAAGCCGCCGCGGCTACCGGAACGGCAGCCACACGCGCCGGCTCAAGACCCGGGTGGGGAGATCGAGATCGCTGTGGGAACGAGTTATTCTCGAAAGTTGTGGATGGCGTGACTTGAGGGGAAGAAAAGAGGCGGCGTATCCTTCCGCGTGAACCCACACGCAAACACCCCGCTGGCGGCGGGGGGAAGGAGACGCCACCCATGCTCAAGCTATCCATCGACACCCCTCCTCTGCAAGCGGGGGAGACTTGGCTCACGCTGGACGAGCTCGCCCGGGAGGGGGCCCGTCGCATGCTCCAGGCGGCGCTCGAGGCGGAAGTGGCCGCCTACCTGGAGCGACACCGGGGCGAGAGAGACGAAGCGGGCCACGCGCTGGTGGTGAGGAACGGAAGGGCGCGGCCCAGGAGGATCACGCTGGGAAGCGGGACGGTGGAGATCCAAGCTCCCCGGGTCAATGACCGGCGAGTGGTGTCAACGTCGCTCGAAAAATGACCCACCGCTGACGGTGGAAAACTGACCCAC
>CALCID010000097.1 GCA_937907535.1 uncultured bacterium
CACCACGGCGTGAAGGAGGTCGTGGACGCCGAGGGGAACGTCCGGTTCGAGTACGACATCGCGAAGAACTCGGAGCTGGCCAGGAACCTGAAGGGACGCCTGCTGCTCGTCACGGGCGACGTGGACAACAACGTGCACCCGGCCAACACCCTGCGCATGGCGGAGGCGCTGATCAGGGCGAACAAGCGCTTCGACTTCTTCATCTTCCCGGGCCAGCGCCACGGCTTCGGCAACATGAACGACTACTGGTTCTGGCTCCGGGCCGAGTACTTCGTGAAGCACCTGCTGGGCGACGATCGCTGGAGCGCGGACATCATCGAGCTCCAGGTCGAGCAGGAGAAGAAGACGACGTAACGGCGGCGAGCCGGACCATCGCTGCGGGGCGCACCCTTCCTGGGCGCGCCCCGCGCTTTTTTCGTTCATGCCCTGCGGATTCGGGGGAGTCCGTGGGAGCCGTTCGCAACGGCGTCGTGACGAGCACCTCTACCCGGTAGACGACGCGCTCGCCGCCGGGCTTCGGCTCCCGATCGCGCCGGGCGGGAGCCGGGGCCGGGCTTCGTGGTTTGAAGCGGGTAGGCCGCGATCCGGCGCGAGCTGGGTGGGCTGCCTGGCTGCCTCGCGCTTGCACGCATGCAGGATCGGGCGCCGCCGCAACGCCCACGGCCGGGGCGCCCCGCCATCCACTCCATTGCGTGCCCCCGCAGCGGTCCAGGCAGCGCCCGCCGACGACCGCAGCCGCCGATCGTCGGGTTGCAGAGCGGGCCGTACCACAGCGCAATCGGCATCGGGAGCTCGCGTTCGAGGGAGGCGACGTCGCACGGCCGACTCCCCGTGCCGGCCCACCGCTACCGGCGACGGCCCTCGGCCGGCCTATTGGCCCGCGCCCTCCGCGGCGAGCCTCGACAGCTCGCGGCGCGCCGCCTCCACGTACGGCTCCATCTCCGGGTCGGCCTCCGCGAAGAAGCGCAGGAAGCGGGAGTAGACGCTGGCCGCGCGGTCCGGCCGGCCCGCCGCCTCGTACGCGCGGGCGATCGCAGCATGCATGAGGATGGCCTGGGACGGATCCATCGCGATGATGAAATCGAGATGCCCGACGGCCCGGTCACGAAGCTCCGGCCGTGTGGCCTCCACCAGCGTCACCAGGAGCCCGAGCATGTTCCCGATCCCGCCGGCCTGGGGCCCGTACCCTGTGCGCCGCAGTGCGGCCCGCGCGGTCCGCAACCCGCCCGTCGTGTCGCCCATGGCCACCGCGTAGAGCCCGCGCAGCACCCGGAACTCCGGGACGCTCGCGCTCACTTCCTCGGCGTTCGGCATGCCGTCGAGGAGGGCGCGCACACGGGCGGTGTCGCCCTGGGCCAGGGCGATGGTTGCGTGAAAGAGCACCGCTGGCGGCGCGCCGGCCCGCACGCCCGCCTCGAGGAGCGCGATGTCCGGCGCGGCGATCTCGTCCGGGATCATGCCGCCGAGGATCGGAATCAGGGTGGCCGCCAGGCCGAGGGAAGAGTTCGCACTGCGCAGTGAATCGAGGAGCGGCGCGGCGGCCCGGAATCGGCCGAAGTGCATGTACGTCTGCGCGCGCCTCGCATCGATCCAGTTCAGCTCTGCACCGTCCGGAAACGCGGCGTCGTAGGCCGCGAACACGGCCAGGACGTCGTCGAGGTCTGGCGCCTCGTCGTCGTATAGAGAGGAGAACATCACCTGCATCAACCCGAATCCCGGCCCCTGGCGCTGGAGCGCCGCCTCGAAGAGCTCTTGCCGACGCTCGCGCGGCCCCCAGCGCATTGCGGCCAGCGTGTCGTAGTACCCGGCGCCCCCGGCGTGCTCGATCGCCGCGCGCGCACTGCGGTAGCGCTCGAAACGGGCGGTGTCTCCAAGGATCAGTGAGAGCTCCAGCGGGTGCTGGTATGCGGGCGTGTACGACGGATCCTGCCGCAGTGACGCCTCGAACGGCTCGAGGATCTCCGCAACCGTGGCCCCGAGCACGGCCGCCGCGTGGAACCGGGCATCGCCCAGCATCTGGAGTGCGACCGCGTCGTCCGGATGCCGCCGAACGTATGCGGCGAAAGAGTCCACGGCGGCCGGGTCGCCGTCCTCGAACAGCCGGTTTGCGACGACCAGCGTACGCTCCCGCGCGGGGAGTCGGTCCGCGAACCGCTCCGCCGCCGCGGAGTGCCGCCGTGCGTCGGACGACCCCAACTGCTCGCTCCACCCGTACACCTCGCCCAACCGCATGTGGGCGAGTGCGAAGGTGGAGTCCAGCGCCACCGCGCGCTCGAAGCTCACCCGCGCCGAGTCCCACTGCGCAGAGCGGTAGAACTGCTCGCCGCGCAGGAACGCCCGCAGCGCGGCCGGCGACTCGGTGGTGATCGCCGAGAGCCGCAGCTCCGGCACCGGCTCGCGGCTGCGCCAGATCTCGCGCAACAGCGCGATGCTCAGCGCGTCCACCAGCGCCAGCACGCTGTCCGCCGCGCCGCTCACCTGCGCCCGCGCCAACCGCGTGCCGTCCACGCCCACGAGCTCCGCGCTCAGCCGTACGGTGCTCCCCGCCTCCACCACGCTCCCCAGCAGCACGGAGCCCGCGTCCACCGCGCGCCCCACACGCAGCGCGCCCTCCTGGTCGAGAGACCCGCCCGCTGCAACCTGCCGCCACCGGTGCATGACCGTGCGCGGGTCGATCGTGCGGATCGCGCCGACCTCGTCCAGGTTCGTGGAGAGCAGATCGACCAGCCCCTCGCCCAGCAACTCCACGGACGGGCCCGACGTGCTGAACGGCAGGACCGCGATCACGTCCGCGCCCGGCCGCACGCTCCCGAACAGCTTCGGCCGCGCCCACCACGCGCCGAAGCCCGCGAGAAGCAGCACGGCCGCCGCCGCGACGACGATCTTGCTGCGGACCCGGCGCGACCCGGCGCCTTTCGCCGCGGCCGGGACGGCTGCGGTAGGCTCCTCCAGCCGTCCCGCGGCGATCCAGGCGCCCAGGATCAGGGCGAGGAACACGATCAGCAGCACCACGCCGAGAGCCCTGACCGCGCTCGTGGGCAAGCCGAAGACGTCCGCGGCCTGGAGCACGAGCCACGACGCGCTCACGAACACGATGGCGCTGTGGAATGCACCGTGCCGCCGCATTCGCTCCCAGCGTGCCCGGAATCCACGATCCGTCCAGCTCACGCAACCTCCCGCGTCAGGGGCTCCGCCCCGCGGGTCAGCGGTGGAAGCCACAGGGCTCGCAGGTACTGTGGAGGGGTGTATCGGGCCGGCCTTCGTCGGCAGGTATCACGGACGGTAGACGCGGCTGGATGGCGAGTCAAGAGTTTTTCGGACCTCATGGCGAGCGGCGGCCGCCCCGCGCCCGGGTCGGCGTCCGCCGTCGATCGACCGGTACGGCTCGTGGCCAGGACGTGGCCTGGAGCGCGCCGGGCCGCACGGATCCCCGGCCGGGGGGCATGCACCCGTCGGGCGCGGCCGCGCCGCGGCGAGGCGCGCGGTGCCCTGCGTTGCGCCGCCATCGGGGCTCGTGAGGCGCCACCGGCCGACGCTCAGACCCGGGCGTAGACCTCCAGCCACGGAGCGAAGGCCGCGCCGCGACCTGCCAGGCCGGCCAACCGGATCATTGTCCGCATCAGCAGGCGCACCACCTGCTCCTCCGCCCCGGCGAACGCCCTCGTCCATTCGTCCGCGAGAGGGACCAGGGCGTCCCCCGAGATGCTCAGCATGCGGAAGCCGTGCGCGCGCAGCAACGCCTCCAACGCGCCCGGGTTGAACGCGTACAGGTAGGGGAAGCCCAGGAGATTGCTGTGCGCGAGAAGCGCCCGGGCGAGGCGCCCGGCACGCCCCGCGAGTCGCGAACGCAACGCCCCGTAGAACGCGCCGTTCGGCGTGCGCAGCGCGAGCACGCCCCCGGGCCGGAGCCGAGTCCGGGCGAGCCGCAGCGCGCCGGGCGGATCCTCGAGTTGTTCGAAGCAGTTCCAGATGGCGACGGCGTCGAACGCCCGGTCGCCGGGCACGTCCTCGATTCCGCCGCACCTCACGCGCAGCCCGCGCTGGCGCAGGTGGCGAACCACGCGCGGATTCACATCCACGCCTTCGAAGCGCCAGCCCGAAGCCACCGCTTCTGCCAGGAACGTCCCGTCGTACGGCCCGATCTCGAGTCCCCGGCCGGGCCCGCCGTTCAGCGCGGTGAGCCGCCGGACCCGCCTGCGCTGGAGCCGCCGCCCGCGGCCGAAGTTGAACGGCACGACGGCGGCGCCGGTCGGGTCTTCCGCGTACTTGCGCGCGGCCCCTCGCTCGGGCGGATCTC
>CALCID010000098.1 GCA_937907535.1 uncultured bacterium
CGGGAGACCGTGCCACGGCCGCCGTCGCCGCCCCGCCCGGCCCGCGGGCCGCCCCTCTCCCCCCGCCCTCCACCGCCACTCCCCCGGCCACCCCGGCCACCCTCCTTCCGCCTCGCCTCCGCCCCGTCCCGCCGGGCCTTCTCCAGCACCACGTCCGCGTCCAAGTGGTCGTCCCCGCACGCCCGCACGTACTCCTCGTACGTGCCCGGGAAATCCCTCAACCCGTCCGGACGGACCTCCACCACCCGCGTGGCGAGCTGGCTCACGAACCACCGGTCGTGCGAGACCAGGATCAGCGTGCCTTCGTAGCTCTGCAGCGCGGCGACCAGCGCCTCGATCGACTCCAGGTCCAGATGGTTCGTCGGCTCATCCAGCACCAGCACGTTCGGCTGCTCCAGCATCAGCCGGCTGAACACCAGCCTCGCCGCTTCGCCCCCCGACAGCGCGCCGACCCGCTTCGCCCCGTCGTCGCCCGTGAAGAGCATGAGCCCCAGCAGCCCGCGCACGTACCCCCGGTCCTTGTCCGGACAGTAGTTCCAGAGCCACTCCTCGACCGTGGGGTCCGCGTCCCCGAGCTGCTCGTGATGGTCCTGCGCGAAGTAGCCCGGCTGCGTCTCGTAGCCCCACTCGACCGTGCCCGCGTCCGGCTCCAGCTCGCCCACGATGATCTTCAGCAGCGTCGACTTCCCGATCCCGTTCGGGCCCAGGATCACCAGCCGGTCGCCCCGCCGCACCTCCAGGTCGACGCCGTGAAGGACCTCGTTCTCGCCGAACGCCTTCTTCACGCCCCGGACCCGGAGCACCTCCTTGCCGCTTGGCCGGCGCTGCGTGAACCGGAACTTCGGGTACCTCCGCGAGCTGCCCGGCAGCGGCGTCAGCTCCTCGGCCATCTTCTCGATCAGCTTCGCCTTGCTCTGCGCCTGCCGCGCCTTGCTCGCCTTCGCCCGGAACCGGTCCACGAACCGCTGGAGCTGCTCGATCTCCCGCTCCCGCGTCTCGATCTCCTTCTCCCGCCGCTCCCGGACCGCCCGCTTCTCCTCCAGGAACGCCGTGTAGTTGCCCCGGTAGAGCTGCACGGTCCCGTAGTCCACGTCCAGGATGTGCGTGGCGACGTTGTCCAGGAACCGATGATCGTGCGAGATCACCACCACCGGGCCCGGAAACTCCTGGAGGAACTTCTCGAGCCAGCGGATCGACAGGATGTCCAGATGGTTCGTCGGCTCGTCCAGGAGCAGCACGTCCGGCGCGCTGGCCAGCACCTGCGCGAGGAGCACCCGCAGCTTGAACCCGCCGGACAGGGTGGAGAGCGGACGCCGGTGCACGGCCGCGGGGATGCCGAGCCCCTCCAGGATCGCCGCCGCCCGCGCTTCCGCCGCGTACCCGTCGTGGCGCTGAATGGTCTCCTCGAGCCGCGAGAACCGGTCCGCGTCGAAGTGCTCGTGCGCCCGGGCCAGCAAGGCCTCCTTCTCGACCATGGCCGACCACAGCTCCGGGTTCCCCGCCAGCACCACCCCGAGGATCTCCTCGTCCTCGTACAGGAACTGGTCCTGCCGGAGCACGCCCAGCCGCACGTTCTTCGGGATCGACACGCTGCCTTCCGTCGGCTCCACGCTCCCCGCCAGGATGTTGAGCAGCGTGGTCTTGCCCGACCCGTTCGCGCCCACGAGCCCGTACCGCTCCCCGCGGTTCAACTGGAACGTGGCGCCCGAGAACAGCACCCGCTCCCCGTACGACTTCCCAAGATTCGAAACCGAGATCATACTTGGAAAGTAACGAATGTCGGGAGGTCGGCACACCGTCGGCCGGACGGGAGTCCCCGCGGGCAGCCGTCCGCTTGCCGCCCGCCCCCGGACCCGGGCCGCACACGCCGACGGTACGCAACCAATTCCTGGTCTCCGGGTAGCTTATCACCATTCGCCAGCACCGCCTGCGAGACCGGCGGCTCGATCCGCGCCGCGGCGCGCGAGCCGCCGGCCGGCCACAGGCGGGATCGGTCACCCGACGGGAGCCAAACATCAACGAGGATCGCCATGGAAATCTCTGCGAAGCTTCGGTGGCCGGGGAGGTCATGGGTCGCTCCGGCGCTCGGCCTGGCGTTCGCCACCCTCGCGCCGTTCGCCGGCCCGGCCGAATCGCACGCTCAGCAGCAGGAGCCGACCGCGCAGCGCGCCGCCGAAGACCCGGCCGACCCGCGCGTGGGACTCCGCCCAGGCTGGACCGACGCCGGCACCGCCATCCGCAACCTGGTGCACGTCGCCAACGTGCCGCGCCCGGACGCCTTCAACCCGACCGCGAACCCCGGCGACATCGGCTTCGCCAACACCGACCTCGCCTTCCAGGGCAACCTCGTGTTCCTGGGCAACTTCAACGGGTTCATGGTCTACGACATCTCGGACCCGAAGGCGCCCAGGCTCCGCGCGAGCTTCGTGTGCCCCGGCGGCCAGGGCGACCCGTCGATCTACGGGAACCTGCTCTTCATTTCCGTGGAGGAGACCCGCGGCCGCGTGGACTGCGGCACCCAGGGCGTGCAGGACTCGGTCAGCACCGAGCGGTTCCGCGGCGTCCGGATCTTCGACATCTCGGACCTGGACAACCCGAAGCAGGTGGCGGCCGTCCAGACCTGCCGCGGCTCCCACACCCACACGCTCGTGACCGTGCCGAACGACCCGGACCACGTCTACGTCTACGTGTCCGGCACGAGCATCGCCCGCTCCGGCTCCGAGCTGGAGGGCTGCTCGCCCCTGGGCCCGGCCGAGGACCCGAACACCTCGTACTTCCGCATCGAGGTGATCCAGGTCCCCCTCGCCGCCCCGCACCTGGCGCGCATCGTCAGCGAGCCGCGCATCTTCGCGGATGAGACCGGCAACATCGCCGGCCTCTGGCCCGGCGGGGATCACGGCCCGGGCACCCAGACCAGCGCCCAGACGAACCAGTGCCACGACATCACCGTCTACCCGGAGATCGGGCTCGCCGCCGGCGCCTGCTCCGGCAACGGGATCCTGCTCGACATCTCGGACCCGGTGAACCCCCGCCGCATCGACGCCGTGGTCGACCAGAACTTCGCCTACTGGCACTCGGCCACCTTCAACAACGACGGCACCCGGGTCGTCTACACCGACGAGTGGGGCGGCGGCATGGCACCCCGCTGCCGTGAGACCGATCCCATGGAGTGGGGCGCGAACGCCATCTTCGACATCGTGGACCGCAAGCTCGTGTTCCGCGGCTACTACAAGATGCCGGCGCCCCAGACCATGACCGAGAACTGCGTGGCGCACAACGGATCGCTCATCCCCGTCCCCGGCCGCGACATCATGGTCCAGGGCTGGTACCAGGGCGGGCTCTCCATCTTCGACTTCACCGACCCCGAGAACCCGGTGGAGATCGCGTACTTCGACCGCGGCCCGCTCAGCGACACCCAGCTCATGCTCGGCGGCTACTGGTCCGTGTACTGGTACAACGGGTACATCTACGGCTCCGAGATCACGCGCGGGCTGGACGTCTTCGAGCTGACCCCGAGCGAGTACCTCTCGCAGAACGAGATCGAGGCCGCCAAGCTCGTGCGCTTCGAGGAGTTCAATCCGCAGCTCCAGCCGCGGTTCGTGTGGCCGGCCCACTTCACGGTGGCGCGGGCTTATCTCGACCAGCTCGTGCGCTCCCGCGGCGCGGACGCCGAGCGGCTCGCGCACCTGGCCGCGGAGCTGGACCGGGCCGAGCGCATGCCGGCCGGTGAGGACCGCCGTCAGATCCTGACCCGCGCGGCGGATCTGGCACGGGAAGATGCGGCGAAGGCCGAGGCGGAAGGGCGTACGCTGGACGCACGCCGGCTCCGCGCCTTCGCGGATGTGGCCCAGGAGCTCGGCTCCTGACCCGCACGGGGCGAAGATAGCCGGGACGCGACGGCAAACGCCCGGCGCCCGAACGATCCGAGGGGGCCGACCGCTCGACGGTCGACCCCCTCGATCCATCCACGCCGCCGCAAGTCAGTGGCCGCTCAGTGCACGATCGCCCGGAGCAGGCCCGTGACGAGCACGAAACTCCCGACCCCTTTCGCCAGCCGCCCCAACCTCACCGGCCCCCCATCGCCTTCGTACTCCCGCGTCCAGAACGCGATCACGCCGCACCCCGGCTTCGAGCCCACCCGCTTCTCCATCAGCGGATACGGAGCGCCGATGCCACCCGGGTAGATCTCGATCCCCTCCAGGACCTCCGCCCGCGTCCAGCTGTCCAGCGGGCCCATCGACTGGTCGACCATCACGCCGTCGATGTAGATCGTGGGCAGACAGCCGCCGTTCTGCCGATTCATGTAGATCAGGTGCCCCGAGGTGCCGGCCTGCACCACCGAGACCCCGGCCAGCCCCCGCAGCAGCTCCGGGCCCGTGGCCATCGGCCGCGCCTCGAGCTCCTCCCGCGTAATGAATCTCCCGAACGCCCCGTGCCTGGCCCGCTCCCGGAACGCCGCCACCTGTCCCCGCGCGCGACCCACCACGACCATCGGCTCGATCGGGTGCACCGCACGGCCCAGCTTCAGGATGAGGACCGTCGACTCGTTGAGGCGCAGTTCGAGACTCGCCGGGGCCATCTCCTGGTAGGCGACATGGATGGCGCGGATGTAATGCGGCCCGGTCCGATTCGTCGAAATCAGGAACGTACCGGCACTGTTGGACATCGCCGCGGCCACGACGTTGCCCGATCGGTCCAGGAGCTGGACCGCCGCCGCGGCGATGGGCGTGTCCGTTTCCTCGTCGATCACGACGCCACGGATCACCTGGGCTCGAGCCACCGCAGGCAAGGCGACGACCGCCACGAGAGTCAACCAGTAGACCGGTTTCATCTGCGCCTCCTGCGTTGGCGGGTCCGTGGGCGTCACGGAACGGGAGACGGCGGACCGGCCGGATCCGAGGTGGGCGATGGGCCTACTCTACGTCGCCCGGGTCCCCGGAGGCAAGAACTTTGCCGCCCCCGTCCACCGCGGCCCACCCGATGCTCGACGCATTGACACGCCAACGGCCGGAGCCCACCATCGGGCTCCGGCCGCCAAGCCATGCTCCCGCGCCGCTCCGTCCGCCAGGGCGTCCCGGATCCGGGGATCCGCCCGGCTCATCGAGGACCGGCGCAGCACCGCGCCCGCGGGCGGCACGGGGCCGCCCCGGCGCCGACGTCGATCACTGGTCCTGCGAGTCCGCCGCCACGCGCTGCGCGCGCTTCGCCTCCTCCACCATCCGCGCCACGTCCTCGAGCAGCTTCTTCGCGTCGTACACGATCCCATCCTTGATCGTGTACTTCACGCCACCGACCCGCTCCACCTTCCCGGTCTGGTCGTTCAGCCGCGGGAAGCCGTGCCCGTACAGCGTCTTGAAGTTCTGGAGCGGGTTCTCCGGCACGATGACCAGGTCCGCCAGCATCCCCGGCCGGATCACCCCGAACTGGATCCGCTCGCCCTTCGGCTCGAACAGCGTCTGCGCACCGTACATCGTCGCGGAGCGGATCACCTCCAGCGGATGGAAGCCCGCCTCCTGCAGCAGCTCCAGCTCGTGGATGTACCCGAACCCGTACGTGGAGTAAATGAAACCGGCGTCCGACCCGGTCGTGACCCGGCCGCCCATGTTCTTGTAGTCGTTCACGAACTGCATCCACACACGATAGTAGTTCTTCCACGCCACCTCATCGTGTGTGGTCCAGTCGAACCAGTAGGACCCGTGCGCCTCCCGGCTCGGCTGATAGAACTCCCAGAGGGACGGGAGCGTGTACTTGTCGTGCCACTCCCGGGTCCGCGCCGCCATCACGTTCCGGCTGGCCTCGTAGATCGTGAACGTCGGGTCCAGCGTGACGCCCAGCTCCTTGAACTCCTTCAGCAGCGCGTTCCACTTCTCGCCCCGCGGCTTCACCAGGTTCCACTGCCGGGCGACCTGGCCGAAGCGATGCTGCTCGTCGTTGTAGTTGTAGTCCACCGGGAACGGCTGGATGTCGTTCTCCTCGTACATGGACTCGAAGAGCCCGTAGTGGTGGGTCACCGTCCCGAGGCCGAGGCGGGCGGCATCCAGCGCGTTCATGTTCGCCACGCCCATCTGGGCCAGGTGCGCCGTGGTGCCGAGCTTGTGCTTCTTCGCCTCATCGATCAGCGCGGCCATGATCTCGGGATCATGGGCGGACAGCTTCAGGCCATCGATCCCACGGCTCGCCGCCCAGCGGACCCACTCCCTGGCCTTCTCGGGCGAGTCGATCGGCCCCCGGTCCCAGCCGCTCCCCGGCCGCTGGTAGTTGAAGATCCGCGGCGCCACGATCTCGTTCCGAGCGCTCCGCGCCTGCTCCTGGATCGACCAGTCGAAGGGCCCGAGGCTGACGCCGCGCACCGTCGTCACGCCGTGCGCGAGCCAGAGCTTGTAGGCGTACTCCGCCGGGTTCTTCGACCCGCCGCCGGCGTGCACGTGCAGGTCCACGAAGCCGGGCATCACGTACATCCCGGTCGCGTCGATCTCGCGATCCGCACCCTGCGGCCGGCGCGACTCGTTGATGGGCAGGTGCGGATACCCGACCGAGCGCACCTCCACGATCCGGTTGCCCTCGATCACGATGTCCATCGGTCCCTGCGGCGGCGCGCCGGTCCCGTCGATCACGGTCGCACCCCGGATGATCAGCCGGCGGTACGGGCCCTCACCCTCGCCTTCCTTGCGCGCGGGCGTGGGCGGCTCCTGCCCACGCTGCGCCGCAACGTCCGCCGCGGCGGACAGCGCGAGCGCGAGCACCGCGATTGCGAGAGACAGCGGTCGGAATCTGGCCATGAGCCCTCCACGGATAATGGACGGCGCCCGGACACGCGCCGGACCATCCGGCGGTGCCCGCGGTCACGCGCCTCGAAGGTTGTTGTTGGATCGCCGCCCAAAGTAGTGCGCGGCGAGCGCCGGCGTCAATGAATTCAACGAGCCGTCCCGGGCGCCGCGGCCGCCCGTTTCACTCTTCTTGCGTACCTGGGGCGGGTCCGGCGCTCCACGCCCGACGGAGCTCCGGACGCGCGTTCACCCGGTGGTCGAGGGGAGTGGTATGCACCCTACGCTCGCGAACCGCACGGCCCGCCTCCGCTGGATCGGTTCCATCCCCCGCAGGCTCTGGCGCGTGCGCCGGGCGAGGCCCGGATCGGACCCGGATGCCGACGGCGCGCGCTCCGGGCTGCACGCGGTCCGCAGGCCGGCGGACCTGTGGTTCGAGGAGCGCGCGGCGGAGCTCGAGGCCTCGGCGGTGGCGATGGCGCAGGCCGCCGCCGCCGCGAAGCTGCCCCGGGCCGACGTCGAATACGAATCCGTGCCGGAGGAAGAGGACCTCATCACCCGTGCGTGCGCCATCTTCCGCGGGTGGACGGAACGGGTGCGCACCCATGTGCAGGACGCCGTCCAGCGCTGCGCCGAGCGGGCGGATGCGCGCCTCTCGGACTACGAGCACGAGCTCGTGGAGCTGGAGCTGGCCGAGTCCCACGCCGCCCGGACGGCCCGCGACCTGGAGCGGGCCGAGGGCGAGCTCCCCGCCACGCACGCGGCCATCGAGGTGCGCCGCTTCTTCGCGCGCTGGAAGTACTGGACGCTGATCACCCTCCTCGTGCTCGTGGACTGGGTCGCCAACGTGCCGGTCTTCTCCGAGCTGCTCCCCAGCGACCCGGGCGCGGAGGCGGCCTGGCGCCAGGTGGTGGCGGATTCCGAGCAGCTCGGCATCCTCGGCGGCGCGTACCGCGTCGTCGCCCGGACCCTGCACCAGATCGACGCGTCCGTCCTCGCCCTCGGCGTGATCGTCTTCCTCGTCTTCCTCGCCCACGTGTTCGGGGAATCGATGCGACGTCGCACCTCGATGCACGAGGCGGAAGAACCCTCCGCGGCAACGACGATCCGCGGCCACCGGCGGCAGTTCGGGCTCGCGGCCCTGGCCAGCCTGGCCGGCATTCTCACCGTGGTCGCGTTCCTCTGGCTCGCCCGCGAGCAGCTCGAGCGCTCGACCGCCGAACGGGTCGCGCAGGTCGAGGCGCAGGTCGCCGAGCTCCAGGCCGCGCTCGCCGACGCCCGGGCCGCCGGGGACCTGGAACGGATCGGCACGGCCGAACGCCAGCTCGACGCCGCGCTCCGCGTCCGCGACCAGCGCCTCGAGCGGGCGGACTACGCGAACGTGATCGCGCGCATGAACGAGCCGATCCTGCTCCTCAACATCGTGCTCGCCATCGCCGCCGCCCTCGCCGCGTACCTCGCGACCCACGATTCCGTCCGCGGCCGGCCGGACAACCCCCACGCCGCGGAGCTGCGCCGGGAACTGCGCGAGCTGCGCCACGAATGTGCGCGCCGACGCCGGGAGCTGGCCCGGCTGGACACCTGCATCCGGCAGGAGTTCGCGGCCGCGAGCTACTTGCTGAACTCCCGGCCGCTCCAGGGCTGGGAAGCGAAGGCGGACCGGCTCCGCGCCGTGATCCCGCGCTTCCGGGCGGAGAACGCCCGCGCCCGCGGGATCGACACCGCGAACATCGCCGCGTTCCGGCGGCCGGGCGCGTTCCACCTGGCGCCGCGGGAGGAGGACGGCCGGCTGACCCCGCCCGCGGAGCTCCTCCGGCAGCAGCAGCGCTTCGAGCGCCTGCGGCGCCGCGCCGCTGCGCTGATCGGAGATGGGGATCCGGAACCATGGTCTCCGGCGAGCGCGATGGCCGAACTGCAGGCCGGGACACCTCCCGCGCCGACGGCCGCCCCCGGGAACGAGCGGAACGCCGCGAGGGGGGCAGACGCCGACGTCGCACGGAACCCGATGAGCGCCGGTGCGGCCCGCGCCGATACGGACCCGGGACCTGTGCCGGGCCAGGCCGCAAACGCTCCGCCCACGCTCGGAAGTCTGGAGGTCGACAGGCCCGGCGAACCGGGCCCGGTGAGGAGCGCGGCCACCCCGCCACCAGCCGTGCCCGCCGCCGAGCCCGCCGTGGACCCGCAGACCACGCCCGACCGGGCGCAGGCCGCATGAGCGCCCCCTGTCGCGCAGCGCCGGCCTTCCCGACCGTGGCTTCGGGTTGGCTGGGCCGCGGAGCGTTCCGCGGGACCCGGGGGCGGCCTGGGGCGACGTCGCCCGCCAACGCCTTCGTCGCCCTGCTGACCGCCCTCCTCGCCGCCGCCGGGTGCGCACCGGATGCGGACCGCACCGGCACCGCCGACGCCGCCGCCACCCCGCCCGGCCGTCAGTACGTCGTGGCCCTGGACCTGTCCGGCAGCCAGAACGACGCGCGCCTGGCCGAGAGCCGGCGCGCCCTGGACCGCATCATCCAGAAGCTGTCGTACGGAGACCGGATCGTCCTCCTCCGCGTCCACCAGCGCCAGGCCCAGGAGGACGACGCGCTCCGCTGGGCGGACACCGTGCCCCGACCCCGCAACCCCGCCCGCCCCACCTCCCTCGACCGGGAACGCCTCGAGGCCGTGCAGCGGGCCGCGAGCTCCGTGGCACGGACGTTCTACGACGCGGAGGCCGCGGGCCGCCTGCCCACCACCGACCTCTTCGCCACCCTCCACGTGGCCGCGGAGTTCATGCAGGACGCGGCGGGCCGCCCCACCACCCTCGTGCTCCTCTCCGACATGCTCCAGTCCGCCCACGGCATCGAGATGAGCCGACCCGACGGGATGCCCCCGCCCGACTGGATCGACCGGAACCGCGAGCGCGGACTCATCCCACGCCTCGACGGGGCCTGCGTCCTCGTGGTCGGCGCGGACCCCACCTCCCCGAACGGCGTGGCCGTGCGCGAGTTCTGGACCCGCTACTTCGCCGCCGCGGGCGCCCGGCTGCATCCGGAGAACTACAGAATGCTCTGGACCGGCGACGCGCCCGGCGGCTGCGGCGGCTGACCGGGCGCGGGCCACGCCCCCACGACTTCACCCGGGGATGTCCCCACGGCTCCGGACCCGGGCCCGGCGCCCGGCGAGACGGACGGCAGGGCGTGCGCGGCACGGCCGGCATCGAACGGCGAAGCCGACCCGGCCGCTGGCGCTCCCTGCGCGGCCCGGGGACGGCGCCGCCAATGGCCCCTGACGATCCAGACACCGCCCCCCGTGGCCGATGAGCGCCGACGGTCGTGGCCCCGGCGCCCCCTGCCTTCTTCGCCAGCCGCGCCCCGCCGCCCCCGCCCGGCCCGATCCTCCCATGGGCAGGTCTCCCAAGCAACGCGCCGCCGGCATCGTTGATGCCGACGGCGCCCCCGCGGCCCCGGCCACGACCGCCGGCCCGGGCTAGCGGTTCAGCCAGTACGCCACCTTGATCAGGAACGTGTTGTCCGGGTGCAGGTCGAGCAGGTCCCGGTACTCCCGGATCCAGTCCCGCCGCGCCGGATCCGACGCCGATCCCTGCCGGCCGTGGGACCAGACCAGGTAGAGCGTGGAGCCCGGCCGGTACTCCCACCGCGCCACCGCGTTCGTCCGGAGCTGCCGGAATCGGAACGCCGTGGCCACCGATGCCGGCGGCGCATACGGCACGAACCGGTCCGCGAACGACGCCGCGTCCGGCGTCTCGCTCGGCACCCGGAAGTCCGTGTACGTACCCGTGCTCACGAACGGCTCCGCGTACAGCTCCAGCGTCAGATCCCGCGCCGCCGCGTAATTCACACGGAGGTTCATGCCCAGCGTACGCTGATCGAGACGCGCGAAGACGTGGCGGATGCCGTCGCCTTCCTCGAAGTTGCCGAACCACTGGGCGCCATAGTCGTGCTCGGCGATCCGGGCGCCGATCCGGAC
>CALCID010000099.1 GCA_937907535.1 uncultured bacterium
GACCTCGCTCCGCTCGGTTCGACTCCCGCCGGCTCCATACGAACTGTCCGGTGCTGTGATCGCGCCTGGGGGGCATGATTGGCGCTGGTGGACGCAGGCGCCGACTCCCGTTGCCCGTCGCGTTGTGGTGGGCGAAGGTGCCGTCGCCGCTTCGGGGCGGCTGCGGCTGCGGACTCGAGGGATCCGGCGGAGGGGGAGCGCCGCTCTCCGACCGCCGGCGCGTGCGATCCCGCTATGTCATTGGTGGAACCGGGGACGAGCCGCTCCGTGTTCGAGTCCGGGGCGGCGGTGCGTGACCCGGGGTGGAAACGGGCGTCATGGAAACGGCCCCGGGCCACCTTGCGTGGCCCGGGGCCGTCTTGCGATCCCGCCCGATCACTCCTGCGTGCCGGCGCGCTCGCCCGCAGCCTCTAAGCCGCCGTCACGGGCGAGCAGGGCGTCGAGTTTGGCTTCGAGCCGGGCGATCCTGGCGGCGAGCTCGGCTTCCCTCGTGGCCGCCGCGTCCAGTTCCCGCCGCAGGCGCTGCACCTCGGCCAGGAGGAGCGGCGACAGGAGGTGGTACTTCACCGTCTCGATCTGACCATCCGCATCCCGCGCCACCAACTCGGGCATCACCTCCGCCACCTCCTCGGCAATGAGCCCGAAGGTGAGCGTCTGTTTGGGGTCGATGGACGGCAGGTAGCGGAACGACACGGGACGGAGGTCGTAGAGGCGCTCGCTCATGGCCGCCAGGTCCTCGATGTCGTGCTTGAAGCGGATCGACGAGCTGACGGTTCCCAGCTGCCCCTGGGAGGAGATGATCACGGGGACGGCGTCGGCGGCGGCGGTGGTCGTGCCCCGGATGCCCGCGATGTAGGTGGCGGCGTGCGTCCCGGCGGTGCCGATGCGGATCCTCTGGTCCTCGGTCGCCACCCCGGCGTTGCCGATGTAGATGTTGTTGCTCCCGTTGAGGAGCGCCGCGCCCGCGCCGTCGCCGATGGCGATGTTTCCCCCCCCGGTGGAGAGGATCGTGAGGGCCGAGTTCCCCACGGCGGTGTTGCCGTTCTGGGTCGTGATGGAGGCGAGGGCCGACATCCCCACGGCCGTGTTGCGCAGCCCCGTGGTGACCGTGGCGGCGGCCGCCGCGCCCACGGCCGTGTTCCGGATGCCGGCCGTGAGGTTGCGGAGGGCGGAGTCGCCGATCCCCACGTTCTGCGAGGCCGTGGTGCTGATCTCACCTGCCCGCTCTCCCAGGAAGATGTTGTCCGCCCCGATGCGGATGAAGGGCGCGTTGTTCTGGTCCACCATGACGGTGCGCGTGCTGGCCTGGCTGAGGGAGGTCTGGATGACCTCGAAGTTCATGTTCCGCACCGCGAAATCCCCGTTGCCGTCCCGCGCGACGATGGCGTTGGGCGTTTTGTCGGGCGTCGCCGTGGTGGCGGAGTTCGCCACCAGCCCCGGGGCCGTGAGCACCTGGAGCGAGCCGTTGTCGACACATCCCGCACAGGGGAGACTGGGGTCACCGGCAGGGCCGCGAGGGCCGACAGGTCCCGGTGGTCCTGGGGGGCCCTGGGGTCCGGGCGGTCCCTGGGGTCCCGGCGGTCCCTCCGGACCGGCTGGTCCCGGCTCGCCCTGCGGACCCTGGGGACCCTGCGGGCCCGGCGGACCCTGCGGACCCTCCGGTCCTTGCGGGCCTTGCGGACCCGGGGGACCCTGCGGACCCTGAGGACCGGCCGGTCCCGGCTCGCCCTGCGGACCCGGCTCCCCCGCGACCCCTTTCAGGTTCCACGTGAACTCGACGTGCGCATTCGAGAGTCACGAGGACGGGAGTCCCGGCGCCCCGATCCGGTAGATCGTCCCGGTTCCCGGGACAAAGCATGCGCGAAGCGTGTTCGACGCTTCCTGAGCCGTTGCGTCGGTCGTCAGGGCGAAAAACAACACGACGCCGACCAGGAGCGCGGGAGCGCTTCTCCTGGTCTGCGGCAACTTCATTGTTCGCGGCCTCCGCGCTGGGGGGATGAGGAATGCGCCCTGTGGCGTGGGGGCGTCCATGGGGCGTCACACGAAAAAGCGAGAAATCTTAGGAGAACGCCGCCCGATTCGCAAGGAATCCGTGGCGGCTTCGCGAACGAAACGGGAAAGACCCACCCCTCGGAACCATTGGGAGAATCAACCGGGTGCCGCTGTCACGAAATTGGTCGGATGCGCTGGCCGTGACCGGACGCATGGCCGGCTACCGAGGGAACCGACGAGGCGGTGGAAGGCGCGCTAGATCTCACTCCGTCCGGGGTGATGGAGCCCTTCGACGGGCATTGCAGTCATCGTCAGCCAGCGGATGCGCATCGATCACAGCCTTGCGCGGGCGGCTGAGATGCGGAACCATTGGGCCCCCGGGCTTGCGTTCCCATTGCTCGCCGTCGGTCGGCCGGACCCCCTGCCGGAACCGTCGCATGTCCAGGGGAATTGCTTCCCGTCTGGGAGGTCCGCGCGACCGTGTAGGCCAGCACCTGTCGCGGGCGACCACGACAGTCCGTGGTGCACCACGGGAGGGCGAACCATGGGTCACGTGGGACACGCCTGCCTGATCGTGGCCGCACTGGTCGTGGCGTGCGGTCGCAGCGACGGATCGCCGCCGCGGCCTCTCGATGGAGCCCGCGTCCGGCTCCTGGGGAGGTCCTCGCCGTTGCCGGTCTCCAAAAGAAATGACCTCGCCGCAATGACGGCCGACTACGCGTGCACCTTCGACTCGTACGAGTTGCAGATCGTGTGCGCCGCACGGGGCGGCAAGGACGTGGCGAGGTTCGGTCGGGAGGGAGGCAGCCCGGGCGAGCTCCGGAGGAGCGGCACGCTCGTGAGCGGCCCCGGCGAGACGGTAGGATTCGTCGATACCCGCAACAAGCGAGTTTCGCTGTTCTCTCGGGCTGGGTACGTCGGCGAGTTGCCACGGCCCGGCACGTTGTCGCCCGCTGCCGAGCTGTCCGAAGACTCGACCTTCACCGGGCATGGCTTCCCGGCGTTGTCGGGTCCGCCCGTACTGACCGTCAGCAACGTCGATCTTGGGCGGTCTCCAGACCACGTCAACTGGGAAGTACGCCTGGAGTTCGATCCTCGAGAGCTCGAGTCCTCCGACGTACCGGTCTCCCACCGGCCATCGCGGCAGCGACGAAGCGCCTCCGGAGACGCGGGTGTTGAATCTCGGGACCGGGGATGAGCTCGCGACGCTGCCGGACCTGAACCGGATCGTCGAGATTTCGGATGGGCGCACGCTGGGGTTCCGGAACGTGCCGTTCCCGCCGGTACTCCTGTACGCCCTGCAGTGATTGCCCTTTACGATCGACGCGGCACGGGGCCGGCCCCAATGAAGGCGGAGCGCCTGGCACAGTGGCATCGGTGCGCTCATCGCCCGTCTCGTCCTTAGGCCGATGATCCGCCAGGCGTCCCCTGACCGCGCTCGCCTCGAACATGGGCTCGATTCCGGTCTACGGATCGGGCGCTCTCGGCTCCTCGGAGAGCACGAGCCCGTATCCACCGATGATTGAGCACGGACGCACGCCGCAGTCGCTGTGGGCTCGCCCTGGCGGCGGCTCGCAGCGCGCACCGGCCTGTCATCGACTCAGGATCGCGACGTCGCGGCCGCCGCGTCCTCGGCTTCGACCTCCCCGCGCAGGTACCGCTGCCGCAGCGGCTCCGGGTACTTCTCAATGGCGTAGCGCAGCATCGTGCGGGGCATCCGCTTGTAGCGGGGCCGCAGGAACGCCTCCGCCACCGCCCGGTCCCGCTTGCCCACCTCCCGAAGCATCCACCCCACCGCCTTGTGGATGAGGTCGTGCGGATCCGTGAGCAGGAGATCGGCGATGCGGAGCGTCTCGTCGAAAGAACCGGCCTTCACGTAGTGGAACGTGGCCATGATCGCGATCCGGCGCTCCCACACGGAGCTCGACCGCGCCAGGTCGTAGAGGATCCAGCGGTCCCGGTTCCGGAGGTGCCTCCCCACGATGTGCTCCGCCGAGCTGTCCACGAGGTCCCAGTTGTTCACGTACGGGAGGTGGTCCAGGTAGAGCCGGTAGATCTCCTCCCGCTTCGCTTCGTCGCCGCGGTCGTAGGCCCGGACGAGGATCAACAGTCCGAGGAGTCGGGCCTCGTGGTAGGACGACGTGAGCAGGACCCGGCAGTCGGGGAGGCCCAGGGATTGGTGCTTCCTGGCGAGCCGCCGCAGCACCGGCACCCGGATGCCGAGGAACCGGTCGCCCTCGCCGTACTCGCCCGGTCCGGTCTTGAAGAACCGGGCGAGGAACGCCGCGATCTCCGGATCGCCGAGCTCCGCGAGCTCGCGCTCGATGGCCTGGACGGCTGACGAGACCTCCGCCATTGTCTTGCCCCCTTGTCGAGCCGGTTCTTGCCGTACACCGGCTCGCTGCAGTTCTCGATGTACCACCTATCTCGTACGACGCCGCCGCGGCTGTCAATGGGGGATGGATGCCATGCATCCGCTCGCGGGCGACTGGGGCGGATCCGCCCGTACGGGCTGGGCAGCGGCGCCCGGCCCCCTCCCGTGGTGATCGGCGCGCTTGTGAGGCTTCGAGCGGCCATTCCCGTTACGGACGATCCGGGCCGCCCGACGCGCCCGAATCGCCGGTGGGGAAGGCCCGGCGTTGGCGCGGTCCCGAGGGCCTCACGTGCAGAGACGCGTGCGTGGACGACGTCGAGCGGGATGGGCTCCATCGCGTCTCCCTGGGATGCCCACGAGGTGGCGCCTGGACCGGCGTCGCCGGAGGGCGGGCTGTGGAATGATATGAGTATCGACGTTGTAGAGAACGTTAGTGCATGTTATTGATATATTATTCAGCGCCTTTTCTCGTGCGTGGGGTACTGCCATCGATCCCGACCGTCGAGCCGTTCCGTTCCTCCGTTAGACGATGCGCTGACTCCGCCACCGTCCGGACATCACCCGGTGTAAGGCGTCTCATGGACCTCCTTGGCGGGCGGGATCGCCTGCGCCGGTGCCGGCCGTGAACGATGACGACGCCTCGGCGCGCGTCCACGACCGGGGGCGTCAGTCCGCGGGCACCGCGTCCGGCCCGACGCTGGCTCGGCCATCGATCGGCGGATGGCTCTTCAGCCACGGTCCCAACCCCGGCCCCGGGACCAGCACCACGACGGCGGCCTCGAGGCGGTCGAACGCGAGATCCGGCGCCTTCCCCCGTGTGACTTTCGTCACAGCGCACTCCCGTGACCTCTCCCTACATTCGTGACGGCGGACTGAGAACGATTCTCGATCGCGGGGCACGCCGCGGCCCGTGGAGATCGCGATCCATGGCAGCTACGATCGATCTGAACGGCATTCTACCCTTCGGTGGACGACACCGGCGGCTGAACTGGGCGGCGAGGCGCGCGGCCGCGACGGCCGGAAGCGCCACCGCCCCGGCGCGTCGCCGGGAGGGGGGCGGCGGATGAAAGCACACACCGCGCCGGGCCGGCCGACCATGCCGCTCCCCGGCGGATTCGGCTCGCCGAGCGCGCCGCCCTTCCGCCTCCCTGGCGAGCACTTCGCCGCCGCGCTCGCGTTCTGGGGCGTGGGCGCGCTGGGGCTCGTCCGGATCGCGCCGGACGTGGCGCGGGGATACTTCCCGTTGCCCCGGGTGGTCGCCGTGACGCACCTGTTCACACTGGGCTGGATCACGACGTCGATCCTCGGCGCCCTGTACCAGTTCCTCCCGGTCGCGCTCGGGGCGCCGATCCGATCGGAACGCCTGGCGCACCTGGCGTTCTGGCTCTTCGCGCCGGGCGTCGCGGCATTCGCGGTCGGGCTCGCATTCGGGGTGCACGGGCTCCAGTGGACCGGCGCCGGACTGTTCTCCACCGGATTACTCCTGTTCCTCGGCAACCTTGCCGCCACGCTCGCTCGGGTCCGGACCCGGGATCTCACCTGGTGGTCGCTGGCGGGCGCCGGGTTCTTCCTCTTCACGACCATCGCTCTCGGCATGACACTGGTCGCGAACCTGAGGTTCGGCTACCTCGGCGCGCACCGGTTCCTGGCGGTCGGCGTTCATCTGCACGTGGCGATCGCCGGGTGGGTCCTGCTGGTGATCGTCGGGGTGGCCCGGCACCTCCTGCCCATGTTCCTGTTGAGCCACGGCGCGAGCGAGCGGCCGGGCAAGGTCGCGGCGGCGCTGATCGGGGCAGGCGTCCTCGGGCTCTCGCTGCTCCACCACGTGATCCCGCTCGCCGCCATGTGGGCCGCGGCGGCGCTCGTAGCCGCCGGCGCCGCCGCGTTCCTGCTCCAGGCGGCGCTCTATTTCCGCCACCGGAAACGGCCGAAGCTCGATCCCGGGATGCGGCTCGCGGGTGGGGCGCTGGGCGTCCTGGCGCTGGCGCTCGTGCTGGCGCCCGCTGCGCTCCCCGCAGGGCTGACTTCGCCCCGGCTCGTCACCGCCTACGTCTGCGCCGCGCTGCTCGGCATCAGCCTCTTCGTGGCGGCGCACTACTACAAGATCCTGCCTTTTCTGGTCTGGTACCACCGCTTCGGCCCGCTGGCGGGGAGGCGGGCGGTCCCGCGGGTCGCGGAGCTGTACGGCGAGAAGCTCGCCCACGCCGCCGGGGCGCTCCAGCTCCTGGGAGCATCCGGGATCATCGGGGCGACGTTGCTCGGCCTCCCGCCCGGCGCCCGGCTGGCCGCCGTCGCGTACGCAGCGGGCGTCGGTATCGAGATCGTGCAGATGAGCTCCATTGCGCGGAGGAGACCGGAATGAACGTGCTTGCGAACCTGCACGCCGCACTGGACCACCTCGCGGCGGCAATGCCGGACCCGACGCCCCGGTCGGCGGCCGAGCCCGGATCGGCCTGGCCGGGCGCCCCGGACGCGCCCCTCCTGGCCGACGGCGGCGGTGTCCCCACCCCTCCTGATCCGGAGCCCGTCCAGGCTCCGGATGGCGAAGCCGACCTGGAGGCGCTCGCGTGGGATGCCCTGAAGTGGGTGGTGGACCCCGAGATCGGCCTCGACATCGTCACCCTCGGCCTCGTCTACGACCTGCGCGCGGAGGGAGGCGTCGTCGAGGTCACGTACACGCTGACCACGCCCGGCTGCCCGATGGAGACGTACATCACGAACGCCATCCTGGCGGAGCTGGGCGCCGTGCCCGGCGTGGAGGAGATCCGTCCGAAGCTGGTCTGGGAGCCGCGCTGGCACCCGGGGAGGATCCGGGAGGGCGCATGGTGATCCGGCCCGGGGACCGGATCTCGACCGTCCTCGCCCACGGCGAGCGCATGGTTGACGTGCTCGTTTCGCTCTCGCCCGTGTTCGAGCGCCTGCGGAGTCCGACCATGCGCAAGGTCATGGCTCGCCTGGCGACGGTCGAACAGGCTGCGAAGCTGGCCGGTCTGGACCCTCAAGAAGTCGTTGCGGCGCTGAACCGGGCGATCGGAGCCGACGCCAGGCCAGTGGCGGAACGGGGAGCGGACGATCGCCACGCCCCGCGACCCGGCCTCATCGCCTCGCGGGGTGCTACGCCCGCGACCGGGATGCCACCGTGGCTGCGGCATCTCCCACCGGAGCGGATCGTGGACCTGGACGTCCGCGAGGATCTCCGCTCGGGCCGCGAGCCGTTCAGCCGAATCATGGCCGCACGACGGGCCGTCCCCGAGGGCGGCGTCCTGCGGCTCCGGGTGATCTTCGAACCCGTGCCGCTCTACGCCGTCATGGCCCGCCACGGCTTCGAGCACTGGACCGAGCGGCTGGCGGACGACGACTGGCGGGTCTGGTTCTACCGCCACGGCTCCACGCCCGCAGCCACGGACCCCGGACCGGCCGACCTGTCCCCGGCGCTTGCGGGACCCGCGGAGGCCGGACACGGCGGATCCATCGGGCACGAATCCCGGCCCGGGACAGCTGCCCGGGAGACGGACCCGGCCAGGCCCGGGGAGGCGGGGGGCGATGACGTCGCCTACCTCGATGTGCGAGGGCTGGAGCCGCCGGAGCCGATGCTACGCACCCTGGAGGCCGCGGAGCGACTCCCGCCCGGCGGGACGCTGGTCCAGATCAACGTCCGCGTGCCGCAGTTCCTGTTGCCGCAGCTCGAGGAGCGCGGCTTCACGTATGAGGTCCGGGAGCAGGAGCCCGGTCTCGTGCGGGTCATCATCCGCCGCCGGGCGGATGCGTGAGGTCCCCCGGTCCCATGGCCGGGAAATCAACCGATCAGCCAACGAGGAGCCGAGAATGTCGCAGCGCGAGACGCGCGAGCTGGATGTGCGGGTGATCCCGCCCCGGGAGAAGCACCCGACGATCTTCGAGACCTTTCTTTCGCTACGGCCGGGCGAGTCGTTCATCCTGGTCAACGACCACGACCCGAAGCCGCTGCGCTACCAGTTCGAGTTCCAGTACCCGGGCGAGTTCGGGTGGGAGTACCTGGAGCAGGGCCCGACGGTCTGGCGCGTGGCCATCTCGCGGCGGTCGGTGTGACATGCGGCTCACGCTGAGTTCTTCGGCCCTGCCGGAAGCCGCACTCCCCGAGCTGGTGGCCGCGGGCGTACGGCGTGGGTTCGCGGGGCTGGAGCTGGAGGAGGGCCACGCCCACGGTTTGGGACCCGGGGCGCCCACGGCCGCGGTCGAAGCCATGGCGGCCGGAGCTGCCCGGTCCGGGCTGCCGATCACCGCGTTCCGGCTGGGGGACGCCGGCCGGGCCGCCGATCCGGCGACCGCCCGGCTCGGCACGGCGCTGGGTGCTCCGATCGTGGCCACCGTCGATCCGGACCACGCGGCCATTGTCGTTGCGGATGCGGTGCCGCATTTTGCGGAGGCGGGCGCCACGCTGCTCCTGGCCGTCGAAACCGGCCGGGCCGAAGTGATGGCGTGGCTGCGCGCGGTTGCCGAGATGGCGCCCCCGGGAGCGGTCGGTCTGGCCTGGGACATCGATCCCGGCGCCGGTCCGCTCACCACGCCCGATGCCGTGCTGGAGGCGGGCGGCGGCCGGATCCGCCACATCCGGCTCCAGGGCGGCGGGCCCGAAGCCGTGGGACAGGTAGGACTCGGGATCGGGCGGCTCATGGGCGCCCTGGCCCTCGCCGGGTACGCCGGTACCTTCGCCCTCGCGCCGAGCACGCCCCGCTTCCGCCACGCCTGGCGCGCCTGGCTGGGCCACCGGGGCGGCTGGGGGTGTGGCAGCAAGGCGGGCGCCGAGTTGATCGGCATCGCCGGCGGGCCGGGAGGAGCCGGGCGATGAGCGAGGGGCGCTGCATTCTCCTGGATGTTCGGCCGATCCCGCCCAGGGACCGGTTCGAAACGATCATGGGCGCGTATGACGCGCTGGCGCCCGGGGAGGTTCTGGAGCTGACCGTGGACCACGACCCCGAGTGCATGTACTACACGCTCAGGGCCACCCAGGGGGACGGCGCGTTCCGCTTCGACTACCTGGAACGGGGGCCGGTCGACTGGCGCGTCGAGGTTCGCAAGCTCGCGGTCCCGGACACGGCTCGGCACGAGCCGGGCGGATGAGCCGGCCGGGGCCCTGCTGCCCGCAGGCCTTCCCACCCGTGGTGTAGCGACGTGTACACGCTCGTCCGACGGTACATCAAGACGGGGATCGGCTTCCTGTTCGCGGGGCTCCTCCTGGGCGGCTACCTGCTGGTCCGGCGGGAGCTGTTCGGGGTCTGGCCGCACCCCCATCTCGTCTCCGCCCACATGCACGCCGTGCTGGTCGGGTTCGTGATGTTCCTGATCCTCGGCGTCGCGCTGTGGCTTTTCCCCCGGGCGGAGAAGGGGGACACCCGGTACCGGCCGGAGCGCGTGGAGGCGGCGTACTGGATCCTCACCGTGGCCACCGCCTCCCGCGTCCTGGCGGAAACGGCCCGGGCCTGGAGCGCCTCCCACTGGCTCGCGTGGATCGTGGTCCTCGGCGGGTTGGGCCAGATCGCGGGGCTGGCGCTGTACTTCTGGACCATGTGGACGCGTATCCGCCCGGTGGGCAGCCACATCCGCGAGGGCAGGGGAGAGCGGTTCTGAGTCGGTACGCGACGTCGCACGGCACCCCCCACCGGCCTGGCTGCCGCCGGCGGCGGACGCCGCGCGCCGGGATCGGTCCGGGGACGGCGTGCCGCCGGAGCCCGTACACGTCGGAATCACGCGCCGCACGAAGGCGGAGGTGGAGATGCCGGGAGAGGCCGAGCGGATCCTGCGCGGACTCGATGTCTTCGCCGGGCTGAGCGATGAGGCGGTCCGGGCGGTGGCGTCCCGGACCGTCCCGCGGACGCTGCCCCGGAACGCCCAGCTCTTCCGCGAAGGTGAGCCGTGCCACGGGCTCCACATCGTCGTCGAAGGGAAGATCCAGGTCTACCGCGCGAGTCCGGACGGCCGCGAACAGGTCCTGCACGTCGAGGGGCCGGGCCGGCCGGTGGCGGAGGTACCCATGTTCGACGGCGGACCCTTCCCCGCATCGGCCCGGGTGCTCGAGGACACCCGGCTCCTCTTCCTCCCACGGGACGCGTTCCAGGCGCTATACCGGGACTACCCGGAGATCGCGGACGCCGTGATCCGCGCCCTCGGCCGCAGGCTGCGCCGGTTGGTCGCGCTCATCGAGAAGGTCACGTTGAAGGACGTGCGGGCGCGGGTCGCGGCCACGCTGGTGGAGTTCGCCGAGGCGGCCGGGGTCTTCCGCGACGGCGGCACCCTCGTCCTCCGGCAGACCCAGGAGGAACTCGCCCGGAGCCTGGCCACGACCCGGGAGGGGGTCGCCAGGGCCCTCGCCGGTCTGCGGCGCGAGGGGATCATCAGCCAGAAGGGCGCCCGGGTCACGATCCTCGACGCCGCGGGCTTGCATCGCGTCGCGCGGGGCGGGGCGCGCTGACCTGGACCGCGTCCGGCAGGCTCGGGCGGTCGAGCCCTGATCCCATACCGGTGCCGGGGCAATCGCGGCGTGCGGAACCGGGCCGCGTCGGCGGGGCACGGTGTCCCGCCGCGAGGGACGGGCGTTCGCGGCGTCGCACCCGCGAAATGCTCCGGGCGACGTCACTCACCCCATCCCCGCGGGGTGTCCGCCGGCTCGCGGCGCCCCCATGGCTCCAATGCGGGCCCCCGGCGGCCCAGCCGGCAGCAGCGGGTGGTGCCGGATCCGGAGGACCGGTGCGCCCTGGCCGGTGATGGCGGGAAACCCGGCGGGGCAGGGGCGGGTCCCGGCCGCAGGACCCGCCACCCGGTGCGCAGCGGCGGATCGAGGTCGGGCGCGATCGGTGGGTCGGGCACGGCCAGGCGGAAGAGCGACGCCGGGCGTCCGGGCCGGGCGTCGAGCCTCACCCGGCGCCGGATGTCACGCCCCCCGCCGGTCGTCAGAACCGCGCGTCCAGCAGGGTGAGGCGCACGGCGGGCGCGAGCCGCCCGTGATCGCGGCCGGGCTGCCGGACCAGCGCCGGGCTCGGGAGCGGCACGTCGAAGCCGAGCCGGCCATCCCGGAGCTCGATCATGGCGCCGCTGTCCGGCCCATCATCCCGGTCCCGGGCCCGATCGTAGCCGCGCGTCAAAAGCGCCCCGGCGGCGAGGCCCGCAACGCTGGTGGCCAGCGGGATCGCGACCTGGACCTTGTCGTCATCGGGCTGGAGCAGCAGGTCGAGGCCCAGCCCGCCCACCAGCCCGGCCACCCCGGCCACGTTGACCAACCGTGCCCGCTCCCGGCTCATGTCCCAGCGCGGGGCGAGGAACGCGGTGGACACGAGGCCGGCGTTGCCTCCGAGGAGCGCGGTGGTCAGGAGGTCGTCGCCCTCGAGATCGCCCAGCATGCCGGCCGCCACGGCGAACCAGGTCCCCCACAGCGACCCGAAGCTCACCATTGTCGCGGTGCCGGGCGGGATGTCCTGGCTCCGGGCGAGGAGCGCTCCGGTGGCCACGCCGGCCAGGCCCCCGACCAGCATCGAAGCGAAAACCGCTTCGGACGGCGTTTCCTCCGCCGGCGGGCAGCCGGGGCAGACCTCGTGGGTGCGCGTGCCGATCCCGAGCACCTCCCGCCAGCCGTACCCCTGCCACGTGCCCCACATCCCGCCCCAGGTGATGGCCCGGGCGTCCCCGGTCCTGACCCAGGTCCGGCTCGTGTAGTATCGGGACGCCAGGAAACCGGCCGGCCCGCCGATCAGGAGACCCAGCCCGTACGGCTCCGGGTCGTTCGCGCCGAACGTGGCCGGCACGGCCACGCCGAGCCAGAGCCCGAAGAGCGTGCTCCACACGGTGAGCTCCACCCGGCCTTCGCGATCGAGTCCGGTCTGTGCCGCCGCCCGGGCCACCGCCAGGCGCCGCTCGGCCTCCAGCGCCGCCGGCGTCCCCGGGTATCGGCGGATGAGATACTCGTACAGCGCTTTCGCCAGCTCGCGGCGCCCCTGGGCCTCCAGCTCGGATGCCGCACCCTGGATCACCGCCGCCGAGTCCGCTCGCGTCACCTGCGCGGTCACGGGCCTCACGCCGGCCAGACCGGCCACGAGGGTCAGGACCACGATCCAGCGTTCCATCGCCATGTCTCACCTGCCTGTATCGAACACGCGGTCGACCGCTCGGGCCGGGCCGTAGTGGGAAGCTAGCGCCCGGGCGACGCATCCGGTAGCGGGCGGCACCGCGCTCGCGCTCAGAAGATGCGGATCTCCGGCCGGTAACGCCTCGGGTTCGCGCGGATGTCGTTCAGCAGGATCTGGAGGTCCACCACCGCTTTCAGGAGCTGGTCGTAGAGCGCCGGGTCGGTCATCAGTCGGCCGAGCGTGCCGTCCGCCGCGGCGGCCCGGCCCAGGATCTCCGTCAGCCCCGAGACCGCCGTATCCGCGCGCTGGACCGCGCCGAGCAGGCTCCGGTAGAGCGAGTCGTCGTTCAGCAGCCGGCCGAGGGTGCCCTCGCCCTGCAGGACCCTGCCGCCAATGCTGTCGAGGCGCGCCACCGCCGCGCGGAGGTCCTCATACAGGGCCGGGTCCCGGATCAGCCGGCCGAGGGTCCCGTCCGCGTCCATGACCGCCCGGAGCGACCACTCGAGCTCCGCCGCCGCGCCCGCAAGCTGCGTGTAGAGGGCGTCATCCGTGAGCAGCCGCCCGAGCGTCCCCTCCCCCTGCTCGATCGCCGCCGTGATCCGCCGCAGGCTGCCGATCACGGCGCCCGCCTCGTCGAGGATCCCGGACGCCGTGGCGATCAGGTCTTCGACCTGGATCGGAGGCACGCTCGGGATCGTGTCCCCGGGCCGGAGGACCGGCGCGCCGGGCGTGCCCGGCTCCACGTCAATGTACCGGTCCCCGAGGAGCCCCTGGGTCCGGAGTTGCGCCCGCGAGTCCGCGCGGATCTGCTCCCGGACGTCCTGCGAGACGGAGATCCGGACGGACACGTGATTTCCGCCGTACTGCCGGTGCAGCGGGATCAGCTCCACCTCTTCCACCTGTCCGACCCGCAGCCCCGCCACCGTCACCGCCGACCCCTCCACCAGCCCCGCCGCGGTGGGGAAGAGCGCCACCAGCTCGTAGCGGCCGGTGAAGATGTTCAGCAGGTCCCCGACCCGGAACACCGCGTACGCGAGGATGGCGAGCCCTACGAGGATCAGGACCCCGACCCTGACCTGGCTCCACACGAGCCCGGATCCGCGAAGTCGGCTGCCCCGCATGGCTCAACTGGCCCGCAGGAACGCCTCGATGTACGGATCGCTCGCCGCCACCATGTCCTCCGGCGACCCGTCGAACAGGATCCGGCCATTCCGCAGCATGGCCACCCGGGACGCGATCCGGAAACCCGCGCGCAGATCGTGCGTCACCACGATGGACGTCACCCCGAGCTCCACCTGGAGCTTCCGGATCAGCCGCGTGATGGTGTTCACGGCCAGCGGGTCAAGCCCGGCCGTGGGCTCGTCGTACAGGATCAGCTCCGGATCGGTGGCAATGGCCCGAGCGATCCCGACCCGCTTGCGCATCCCGCCGGAGAGCTCGCCGGGGAGCAGGTTGCTCACCACATCCGGATTCATGTCCACGAACCGGAGCCGCTCCCGTACGATGTGCCGGATGTCCGGCTCCAGCAGCTTCGTGTTCTCGCGCAGCGGGTACGCCACGTTCTCGTAGACCGTCAGGGAGTCGAAGAGTGCGGCGTACTGGAAGACCATGCCGATGCGGCGCCGCACCGCGAGCACCTGCTCGAAGGAGAGCCGGGGCATCTCCATGCCGAACACCCGGACGGTGCCCCGGTCGGGGGTGAGCAGCCGGAGGATCAGCTTGAGCAGCGTGGACTTCCCCGTGCCCGACTCGCCCACCACGAGCAGGGTCTCGCCCTCGCGCGCCCACAGGTCCACGCCCCGGAGCACCGGGGTCTCGAAGCTGAGCCACACATCGCACAACTCCACGATCTTCGGCGCATTGAGCACCAGGCTCGCCGGCCGGCCGCGCGTGTCCCTGCGGAGCGTCTCGCGGATCGCACGGGCATGTTCTTCCGCGCGGCTCATCGCGGGGGAGGCAGCAGCACCAGGAGGAGCTGCGTGATGAAATAGTCGGAGGCGAAGATCGCCATGGAGGACGCGACGACGGCCCGCGTCGTCGCACGCCCGACGCCCTCGGTGCCCCCGCCTGCGCGCAGGCCGTAGTACGAGCCCGTGAGCGTGATGATGCCGCCGAAGACGATCGGCTTGAGCAGCCCGCTCACGAAGTCCCGCGGAACGATCCCGAACGTGATCCCGGACACGGCGAAGGCGCTCCACACGCCGCGCAGGTACACGTCCGCGCCGAGCTGGACGCGCATGACGGAGACCAGCAGGCCGCCCAGGATCCCGATCACGTCCATGACGATCGTGAGCATCGGCAGCATCACCAGGCCGGCCACGAGCCGGGGCGTGACCAGCTTGCGGATCGGGTCCGTGCCCATGGTCTCCATGGCGTCGATCTGTTCGGTGACGCGCATGGCCCCGAGCTCGGCGGCGATGCCCGATCCTGCCCGGCCGGCCACCGCGAGCGCGCCCAGCACCGGGCCCAGCTCCCGGACCATGGACGCGGCCACGAGATTGCCGAGGTAGATGTTCGCGCCAAACCGGACCAGCTCGACCGAGCTCTGGAGCGCGAGTACCATCCCGGTGAAGATCCCGGTCAGCAGGACGATGGGGAGCGAGCCGACCCCGATCCGGTCCATCTGCTCGAAGGTGTCGCGCCAGTAGAAGGGGCGGGTCACGATCCCCCGTGTCGCCCGGAGCGCGAGGGTGGCGTAGTCCTGGGCGCCGAGGGCAACGGTGCGGAGTCGCTCGTCGATGGCCATCACCGCGCGCGTCATGGTCTACTCCCGGAACTTGCCATGCCCGCGCGCTTTACATCGCTCGTGTCGCACGGTATTTTCAGGCCCGGCCGGCTCCCGGTCGGCCTGGATACACAAGTTCCGTGCCCTGATCCCGGATCGATACGTGAAGCGATTGAAGCCTGATCGCATCGCCGACCTGCTGGAGCGGGCCCGGCAGGTCCGCGTCCTGGTGGTCGGCGATGCCATGCTGGACGTCTATCTGCGAGGCGCCGCCTTGAGGATCTCGCCGGAAGCGCCCGTGCCCGTGGTGCACGTGCAGGAGGAATGGCGCGCGGTGGGCGGCGCGGCCAACGTGGCCGCCAACGTGGTGGCGCTGGGGGCCGCCTGTGACCTCATCGCCTGCATCGGCGCGGACCGGTCCGGCGAGGAGCTGCGCGACGAGCTGGAACGGGCGGGCATCGGCGCCCACGGCCTCGTGGTCATGGACCGCCGCCGCACCACGGTCAAGACCCGCGTCCTGGCCAGGAACCAGCAGGTGGTCCGCTTCGACTACGAGGAGGAAGGCGATGTGGACGAGGTCACCGAGCGCCGCATCATCGCCGCCATGGCGGAATGCGCCGAGGCGTGCGACGTGATCGTGCTCGAGGACTACGACAAGGGCGTGCTCACCCCCAGGGTCATCGCCGCGGCCATGGAGCTCGGCCGTGCGCGCGACGTGCCCGTCGTCGTCGACCCCAAGGCGCGGCATTTCTTCGATTACGCGGGCGCCACGGTGTTCAAGCCGAACAAGGTCGAGCTCGGCGCGGCGCTGCGCGCGCCCGTCAACGCGGACGACCCGGAGTGGATGGAGCGTACCCGCCGTCAGCTCGCGTGCGCGAACCTGCTCGTCACCCTGGGCGAGGACGGTATGGCGCTCATGACGGAGAGCGGGGAGTACGTGCGGGTGCCGACCGTGGCCCGGTCCGTCTATGATGTCTCGGGCGCCGGCGACACCGTCATCGCGGTGGTGGGCGTGGCGCTGGCCGCCGGCGCGGACCCGATCGAGGCCGCGGTTCTCGCGAACCACGCCGCGGGCATCGAGGTCGGGAAAGCGGGCGTGGCGCCGGTGTCGGCCGACGAGCTCATGGAGGGGGTCCTCCAGCACCACGGAGGTTGAGCCCCGGTCGGTGCCTGCGGCCCGCTGTCGAACGGAAGTGGTACGGCTGGCGCCCCGTGGCGCCACGTTGCGAACCCCAAGGAGGATGCGGACGAATGGCGGAGTTGAAGGAGATCCGGACGCCGAACGCCCCGGCGGCGATCGGTCCGTACAGCCAGGCGCAGGTGGTCGGTAACCTGGTGTTCACGGCGGGGCAGATCCCGCTGGATCCGGCCACCGGAGCCGTGATCGAGGGCGACGTCTCGGCCCAGACCGCGCGCGTGCTGGACAACCTCCGCGCGATCCTGGAAGCGGCGGGGGCATCGCTCCAGAGCGTCGTGAAGACGACGGTCTACCTGGCGGACATGAACGACTTCGCGGCCATGAACGCGGTCTACGCCGAGTACTTCGGCGAGCACCGGCCGGCCCGTTCCACGGTGCAGGTGGCCCGGTTGCCGAAGGACGTGAAGGTCGAGATCGACGCGATCGCCGTCGTCGCCTGAAGATGAGAGGCCCCGCGGATTCGCTCCGCGGGGCCTTTTCGCATCGAGGGATCGGTCCCGGGGCGCGCCGGCATGGCCCTCCGGCGCACTCAGGCGACCACGGCCCGGTCAGGACTCCCCGGTCCGTGGCGGCACCACGAGCACCGGGCAGTTCGCGCCCCGGAGCACTGCGGACGCTACGCTGCCGAGAATGACGCGCTCGATGCCCGTGGTCGATCCGCGGCTCCCCATGATGATCAGGTCCGCTTCCAACCGTTCCGCAGCCGTGCGGATCTCATCCCGCACGTTCCCCATGGTCACGAGCACATCCGCTTCGCCGGGACCGAAACCGGCCGCCGCCAGTTCCTGTTCGAGCCATTGCCGCGCGCCCGACCGGGCCAGCTCGTCCAGGTCCAGCCGGCCCGTCAATGTCTCGGCCCGCGGGTGGTCGTACAGCGATGACGGCAGCGCGTGCAACGCGGTCACGCGGGCGTTGAAGCGCATCGCGAGCTCCCACGCGAGCTCCAGGACCGCAGCGGTGACCGGCGATTCGTCCACGGGCGCGAGAATGCGGCGCGGCGGCTGCTGGGGCGAACCCCGGGCGACCAGGACGGGTACCGACGAGCGCGCCACCAGACGTTCCGCCGTGCTGCCGAGCACGTCCCAGAAGCCGCGGCGCTTCCCGTGCTCACCCACGACGATCAGCCCCGCGTGCATCTCCTCCGCCTCCGCGGCGATCTCCTCCGCCGGCTGGCCGACCCGCACCTTCGTCCACATCAGCCGCGCGCGCAGCTCGCCGCCGAGCTCGCGCAGCCGCGCCTCCGCTCCGCGGATCGTCGTCTGGACCAGCTCGTCGTGCGGCGGGAACGCGCCCTGAAGGAACGCCGGCGGCGTCGGGATGTCGACGACGTACACCAGCACCAGCTCCGCGTCCGGCGCCAGCTCCCGGGCGACCCAACGCGCGGCGGCGGTGGAGCCTTCGGTGAAATCGACCCCCACGACGACGCGTTCCAGCGACATGCGACCTCCTTCGACACGGGCTCGTCCGGCCGCGGCGCGGGCCGCGGCCCGCACCGGATCCAGGCCTCGGCGCCGCCGTTCGCGACAGCGGCCGCCGTGCGCGGGGGGGAACGGTAGGCCGTCCCCCAACCGCCGTCGCAGCCCCGGGACGCGCGGCCCTGCGCGTCCCCCGGATCGGTCAAGTTCGCCTGCCGGTGTCGCCGATGCAAGGCCGCAGTGAGCGCCCGGGGTGCCCGCCAAACAGACCGGGCTGTCCGGGCTCCACGCACCGGACTCCGCGCCGGCGGCGCAGCCGCCGCGCTTTCGCTCCGCGCGGGCGTGACCTCCGATCCCCGGCCGGGCTGGCACGAAAGAGGCACGAGACTATCTTGTAGAATCCGTCGGGTCCGACAACGGCGAGGCGTGCCCATGATCTTCAGGGATCGGCAGGACGCTGGGCGCAGGCTCGCGGGCGCGCTCGGCGCGTACGCGGGGCGTAACGACGTGATCGTCCTGGCGCTGCCGCGGGGCGGGGTCCCCGTCGCCTTCGAGGTGGCGCAGGCCCTCGGCGCGCCGCTCGACGTGTTCGTCGTCCGCAAACTCGGCGTGCCCGGCATGGCCGAGCTGGCCATGGGCGCCATCGCGAGCGGGGGAACCCGCGTGCTGAACCGGGAAGTGGTCGCGAGTTTCGGAATCAGCGACGAGACCATCGAGCGGGTGGCCCGCGTGGAGCTCGAAGAGCTCGACCGCCGCGAGCGCCTCTACCGTGGGAACCGTCCGCCCGTCGACCTCCAGGGCCGCACCGTGATCCTGATCGACGACGGCCTGGCCACGGGCTCTACCATGCGCGCCGCGATCGAGGCCGTGAAGCAGCACGGGCCGGCGCGCGTGATCGTGGCGGTACCGGTCGCGGCCCCCGAGACCGCCCGGGCGCTGCGCCCGGAGGTGGACGAGCTGATGGTCCTCGAAACGCCGCCCGGCTTCTTCGCCGTGGGCGCCTACTACGACCGGTTCGACCAGGTCGGCGACGAGGAAGTACGCACCCTGCTCGCCCGAGCCGGCGGGACCCGCACGGTGGATCGGCAAGGCAATTCGTCGCGTCCATGGCGGGAGTGGTCAGAACCATGACGCAGCGCGCACCGAACATCCGCTCGCAGGATGTGAGGATCCCCGCCGACCACGTGGAGCTCGCCGGGTTCCTCGCCCTCCCGGAAGGCGCGGAGGCGATCGTGCTCTTCGCCCACGGCAGTGGCAGCGGGCGCCTGAGCCCGAGGAACCAGCACGTGGCGCGCGTGCTCCAGGAGGCCGGCCTCGCCACCCTGCTGTTCGATCTGCTCAGCGAGGAAGAAGCGGCCGTGGATGAGCGGACCGGGCACCTCCGGTTCGATATCGGGCTGCTGGCCGGCCGCCTCGTGGCCGCCACCGACTGGGTCCGCCGCCAGGAGTTCGGGAGTGGGCTCCCCATCGGGTACTTCGGGGCCAGCACGGGCGCGGCCGCGGCGCTGGTCGCCGCCGCCCGCAGGCCCGGGGTGACGTTCGCGGTCGTGTCCCGCGGAGGACGGCCGGACCTGGCCCGCTTCGCCCTGGCACAGGTCAGGGCGCCCACGCTCCTCATCGTGGGCGAGCGGGACGAGCCCGTAATCGACATGAACCGGGAGGCAATGCGCTACCTTCGGGCGGAAACCCGCCTGGAGATCGTCCCCGGCGCCACGCACCTCTTCGAGGAGCCCGGCGCCCTGGACGTGGTCGCACGGCTCGCCGCGGACTGGTTCCTCTTCCACCTCCGGCAGCCACCGGTCGAAGCTCCCGAGGAGCCGGAGCGCCCCGCGCCGCGCCGGGCCCGGGGCTGAGGGACCGGGGGAGGACCGCACACCGGACCGTCGTGCCGTAGACGCGCGCCACCGCGCCGCGGCGGGCTGGCCGGCGTGCGGGGCGTCCGTCGCCGCCCAGACGATGCGGCGGCCCCCGGCCCGGGGCCGCGCCGACTTGCGCCGCAGCACGGCCTTCGCTACCGTCGACTCAGCGCAGCCGGCAGGTTTCCGGGAAGGGGGCGGAGGGGTCCTGGTGGACCCACTGGTCTTCAAAACCAGGTGGCCCGGCCAACACCCGGGTTGGTGGGTTCGATTCCCACACGCTCCCGCCAGCCGGCTTCGCGCTCGACCCTGTTCCCCCATCCCGTACTCGCCACGCACCAGGTTCCCACCGTCACGTCCCCGGCTCTGAGCGGGACCATCGAAGCCGCCTCGCCGGTGCAATTGCGCACGGATCGGTCGTCCGGAGGGCCGGGCAACGGCGGCGCACTTTCGTGACCGGCAGCCGGCCCGCGACGGGTCGAAGCCAACCTCCCCCAGGACCGTGTGCCGACGCGCCCTGCGTCTTGGTTCCGGCGAACGCGAGGCACTGCACGTCGGCCGGTGCGGGGAGATGATCCACGCACGCACCTCCGGACGACGGAGCACGCGATTCGAGGGTTGTGCCCCCATGTGGCACGCGATGCTCCACGGGGAAGCACCGCGGAGCACTTTGTCTTCGTATTGGTGCTCCGGTATGCGCCGTAGTGCTCCCGGGAGCAGGGCGGGTGAACGTCGGGGCAGGTCTCGCCCTTGCGGGTGGGCGGGCGGCTCGGGGCCCGGGCTCGTTGCGGCGCTGCCTGCGGGCATCCCTACGACAGTATTGGGGGCGGGGGCCGGTCCGCCGGCTCCGGGTACGATGCGGGAGCCCTTCTCGTTCCGGCATCGATCGGCGGCATCGACCGTGGTTCGTGTGGCATCGTCCGTCCGAACGCTCTGGTCCCGCGATCGTTGGTGGCATTGAGCGGAGCATCAAGGGGGCACGAGGAGCATCAGGAGGGGGCACGGGGAGCAGGACGGAGCATCTAGGGAGCAGAGTGAGGCATGCGGGAGCATGGCAGGGTGGAGGTGACTGGACGGGACTCGGCTTCGCGGTAGGCAGTGGTCGGGGCGACGGGTGCTTCGGTGGCGGACGGGAATCGGCAATGATTGGGGAGTGGGGGAGAGGCGGCGGCGCGGAGCCGTCGCACGTGGACGGTATGAGCTCCGAAAAGGCCTATGGGCATGGCGAGGGTCGACTTTCGCTCGAGGCGTTCGCGATGGGACGATCTTGCGCGGGCCCGGAGCGAATGTTCGAGGGGCGCGGCGGGCGGGGGCGGCAGTTGTGTGTTTTTTCGGTGGGACAGGTGGTCGTTGGCGGGCAGCGGTTCGTGCGTGTGGCGTGCGCGATCGTGCGCTGAATGCGGGGAGACGGGAGGTGACCGACGTGCGCTCGGGCCAGCGCCTGGCAATGGCGAGCGATAACGTGGCACGAACGGCGACTGAAATGGTCCAGGTTGGTGGGGGTGACGAGCCCGCAGAGCGATGCTGCCTCCCTGGGGACTGATTGCCGCCGCCGGGGCCTCCGTCTTGGCCTCGGGAGACCGGAGGGTCATGGAAAGTTCTCTGCGGTGGCGCATGCGGTAGGCGTTGCCGCGGATGCTCATGATCTGGCCGGTGTGGAGGCGGCGGTGGATGAGCGCGGTCGCGCGGGCCGGTGGACCCGCCGGCGCTGGCAGGCCCGCCTGCTGGATCGGTGGTGGGGTGCGGAGCGGTCGGAAGGCTGTGCCGGGCGCGTCGACCGTACGCTCTGCTTGCGCGGTGGTGCTCTGCGGGCGCCGGGCATCGGGAGGACCCCGGGGGCGTGTTGCCGGGGGGACCGGGGAACCGGGGGCGCCCGGGTCCGGCTGGATCCGGCGTGTGGCCGGCGCCCGTCCGGGATGGCGGGCACCGCCGGCGAAGTTCGGGAGGATGACGTCGCCTGCCGGATGAATTACGGCCGTGGGGCGCAGGAATGCCCGGCGATGTGCTCGAGACTGGGCGTGCATCAGGCCCTAGAAAATCGATGAGGTGACGCGGGATAGTGGATGATATCGCAGACGGTTGACGGCGGTGGTGTCGCGTGTTGCCTGAGGTTGCCGACCGACAGTTCGGGCCGTGGATCGGTCGGGCCGGAGCCGTCCGGGGAAGGGGTATCCCGGGCTCCGTTGCCTAACTTTCGGCCTGCTGCCACGCGACCGATGGGGCACTCGCCGCGCCCTCCATAGAGCCCCGGTGACGGATCAAAGGCGGGGTTCAGGGGAGCGCTGGTGGCCCGGACACCCGGGCCGGGCGGCCCTTAGCACGCGGAGTGCATCGGCGGGCCGGGGCTCTGGAACGAATCGGAAGGCGGCGACCCATGGACAGCTTCGGCGCCCGATCGACGCTACGGGTGGGGGACCGGCAGTACACCATCTACCGACTCGAAGCGCTGGAGAAGGCCGGGTTCTCCCTCTCGCGGATGCCCTACACGTTGCGGGTCCTCCTCGAGAATCTCCTGCGGCACGAGGACGGCCTGGTGGTGGGGACGGACGATGTGGAAGCGTTCGCGCGCTGGGACCCGAAACACGTTGCGAACCGGGAGTTTGCGTTCACTCCCGCGCGGGTCCTCCTCCAGGACTTCACGGGCGTCCCGGCGCTGGTGGACCTGGCGGCGATGCGGGATGCCATCGCGGCGCTGGGCGGGGACCCGGCCCGCATCAATCCGCTCCAGCCGGTGGAGCTGGTGATCGACCACTCGATGCAGGTCGACACGTACGGCTCGCCGGACGCCTTGCGGGTGAACCGGGAGCTGGACTACCGGCGGAACGAGGAGCGTTACGCGTTCCTGCGCTGGGGTCAGCGGGCGTTCGACAACTTCAAGGTCGTGCCGCCGTACACGGGGATCGTGCACCAGGTGAACCTGGAGTACCTGGCCCGGGTCGTGTTTGCGGCGCAGGAAGGCGGGGACGGGGGCGGGATGCTCGCATACCCGGACACGCTGGTCGGCACGGATTCCCACACGCCGATGGTGAACGGGCTCGGGGTCGTGGGTTGGGGCGTGGGCGGGATCGAGGCCGAGGCGGCCATGCTGGGGCAGCCGATCTCCATGTTGATGCCGCGGGTCGTCGGGGTGCGGCTGCACGGGGAGCTGCCGGAGGGCGCCACGGCCACGGACCTGGTGTTGACCGTGACGGAGATGCTGCGGCAGAAGGGGGTGGTTGGCGCTTTCGTGGAGTTCTACGGTCCTGGCCTGGCGCATCTGCCGCTGGCGGACCGGGCGACGATCGGGAATATGTCGCCGGAGTACGGGGCCACCTGCGCCATGTTCCCGGTAGACGCGGAGACGCTGGGCTACCTGCGCTTCACGGGACGATCGCCGGAGCGGCTCGCTCTGGTGGAAGCGTACATGAAGGAGCAGGGGCTGTTCTACGGCCCGGATTCGCCGGAGCCGGAGTTCTCGGACACGGTGGAGCTGGATCTGGGGATCGTAGAGGCGAGCATTGCGGGGCCACGGCGGCCGCAGGACCGGGTGCCGCTCTCGCGGGCCGGGGCGAGCGCGCGGGAGGCCATCCAGGCCCTCCGGCCGACCGAGCCGGGGCGGACGCAGAAGGGGCGGACGAACGGGAACACGGAGGACGGCCGGCCCGTCGGCATTTGGGGCGAGCAGCGGGGGACGGGCAGGGAATCATCGGGCGCCGGCATCCTCGTCGACGAGGCCGGCGCCGCGCTCGACCACGGGTCGATCGTGATCGCATCGATCACGAGCTGCACGAACACGTCGAACCCGTCGGTCATGATGGCGGCGGGCCTCCTGGCGAGGAAGGCGGTGGAGCGGGGGCTCAGGCCGAAGCCGTGGGTGAAGACATCGCTCGCGCCGGGCTCCCGGGTGGTGACGGAATACCTGGAGAAAGCCGGGCTGCTCCGGGACCTGGAGCAGCTCGGCTTCCACGTGGTCGGCTACGGCTGCGCCACGTGCATCGGGAACAGCGGTCCGCTCCCGGAGGAGGTGTCCGAGGAGATCGCGCGCCGGGGGCTGGTGGTGTGCGCGGTGCTCTCGGGCAACCGGAACTTCGAGGCGAGGATCCACTCGGAGGTGCGGGCGAACTATCTCATGTCCCCGCCGCTGGTGGTGGCGTACGCGCTTGCGGGCCGGATCGACGTTGACATGCTGAACGAACCGCTCGGCACGGATCCGTCCGGCGCGCCGGTCTACCTCCGGGACATCTGGCCGTTGCGCCGGGAGGTCGAGGAGCTGATCCAGCGTACAATCGAGTCGTCCATGTACCGCGAGGTCTATGCCTCGGTCTTCAAGGGCGACGAGCGGTGGAGGTCGCTGCCGGTGCCGGAGGGGGATCTCT
>CALCID010000100.1 GCA_937907535.1 uncultured bacterium
TGCTGGAGAAGATCTCGCAGGTCGCGGCGGCGGCGCACGCGCCGTTCCTCACCGCGGCGTCGCCCGAGATGTTCAACCTGGAGAGCTTCACGCAGCTCGACGCGCCGCGCGACCTGGCGAAGATCTTCGAGACGACCGAATACGCGAAGTGGAAGTCGTTCCGGGACAGCGAGGACTCGCGCTACGTGGCGCTGACCGTGCCGCGCATGCTGCTGCGTGAGCCGTACGGCAAGGCGACCGTGCCGATCGAGGCGTTCGGCTACGAGGAGGACGTGGACGGTACGGACCACGGCAAGTACCTGTGGGGCAACGCGGCGTACGCGCTGGGCGCGCGGGTCACGCAGGCGTTCGCGAGGCACGGCTGGTGCGCGATGATCCGCGGCGTCGAGAGCGGCGGGCTGGTCGAGGGCCTGCCCGTGCACAATTTCCGCACGGACGCGGGCGACGTGACGATGAAGTGCCCGACCGAGGTGCCGATCACGGACCGTCGGGAGAAGGAACTCGCGGACCTGGGCTTCGTGCCGCTGGTGCACTGCAAGGGGACGGACAAAGCGGCGTTCTTCAGCGTGCAGTCGGCGCAGAAGCCGAAGGTCTTCAACACGGACGCGGCGACGGCGAACGCGCGCATTTCGGCGCAGTTGCCGTACATCTTCGCCGTCTCCCGCTTCGCGCATTACCTGAAGGCGATGATGCGCGACAAGATCGGCGGCTACATGTCGCGGGCCGAGGCGGAGTCGTTCCTGAACAACTGGATCTCGGACTACGTGGTGGGCAACGCGAACGCGTCCCCGGAGGTCAAGGCGAAGCGGCCACTCTCCGACGCGCGCATCGACGTGGTGGAGGTCCCGGGCAAGCCGGGCGCATACCGCGCCGTGGCGTATCTGCGGCCGCACTTCCAGCTCGATGAGCTGAGCGTGTCCATGCGGCTGGTGGCAGACTTGCCGGCACCGGCATCGTGAGCGGCAAGGCGGGTTCCGGTCCGTCCCTCCGGCCTTGCCGCCGGAGGGACGGGCGCACCGGCGCGGGCCGGCCGGGCGCGTGAGGGGACCGCCGCCGGATCGTCGCTCTTCCGAACAACACCCAACCAACCCGACGCGATAGGAGAGGAGGCACCATGGCGTTCGACGCATACCTGTCCCTCGGCAAGGAGATCGAGGGCGAGTCGACCCGCAAGGGCTTCGAGAAGCAGATCGAGATCTACAGCTTCAGCTGGGGCGTCTCGAACCCCACGACGATCGGCCCGGGCACCGGTGGCGCGGGCGGCGGCCGGGCGACCCTCTCGAGCTTCAACTGCATGAAGGCCACGGACAAGGCGAGCCCGCTGCTCTTCCAGGCATGCGCGAGCGGGAAGCACTTCCCGAAGGTGACGGTCTCGCTGAACAAGGCGGGTGGCGACTCGGTGACGTACCTGACCTACGAGTTCGAGAACTGCTTCATCGAGTCGGTGCAGTGGTCGGGCAGCACGGGCGGCGATGACCGGCCGATGGAGTCCCTGTCCATCGCGTTCGGCAAGGTCACCATCACGTACAACGCGCAGGCGATGACGGGCGCCAAGGACGCGAAGGCCGTGATCGGGAGCTGGGACGCGACGACGGTGTCCGCGTGACGCGGCCGGAGCGGACGGCTTGAAGGCGCGGTTGCTGTTCGAGGCGGGGAAGGTCGACGAGGCGATCGAGGCGCTGTCCGCGGAGCTGCGCGGCGACCCGACGGACGTACGTCGTCGCACCTTCCTCTTCGAGCTGCTGTGCTTCGCGGGCGAGTACGACCGTGCGGCGAAGCAGCTCGACGTGATCGCGGGCGGGAGCCGCGAGGCGGAGTTGGGCGCGCTGCTGTACCGCGGCGCGCTCCACGCCGAGCGGCTGCGCCAGCAGATGTTCGAAGCAGGCCAGTACCCGGAGGCGGGCGGCACGCAGTTGGCCGTCTCCGGCACATTGAACGGGCGGCCGTTCACGACGTTGACCGACGCGGACCCGCGCATCGGCGCGCGCCTCGAGGTGTTCGCCGCGGGGCAGTACATGTGGCTGCCGCTGGAGCACGTGGCCGCGGTGCGCATGGAGTCGCCGCGGTTCCTGCGGGACCTGCTGTGGGCGCCGGCACGCGTCGTGATGGGGCCGCGATTCCGCGGCCACGAGCTGGGCGAAGTCCTGATCCCGGCGATCTCGCCGCTGTCCTGGCGGCACCCGGACGGGAACGTGCGCCTGGGCCGCGTGGCCGATTGGCAGGAACTCGAGGACGGCACCCTCGTGCCCGTCGGGGCGAAGGTGCTGCTCGTGGATGACGAACCCATTCCGCTGTTGGAGCTGCGCGAGCTCGAGATCTCCGTCGCCGAGCCGCAGCCCGGTTGAGAATCCTCCACCATGCCGTTGAGCAGCAGCCTCCTGGAGCCGATCGCGGGGCCGAATCCGGCCGGCGAGAACGTCCGCTACGATCCGGTCTACGACAAGATCAAGCAGGCGCGCCACGAAGATCCGGACCTGCCGAGGGGCGAGAACGATCCGCCGCGCAAACTGGCGGACTATGCGCTCGCGATGAAGCTCGCAACCGAGGTGCTGGAGAAGCGGTCCAAGGACCTCCAGGTCGCGGCGTGGCTGACGGAGGCCCTGGTCCGCCGCGAGGGTTTCCCAGGCCTCAAGCAGGGCCTCGAGCTGCTGCACGGCCTGATGGAGCGGTTCTGGGACCACGTCTACCCGGAGATCGACGACGGGGACCTGGAGCTGCGGGCCGCGCCGCTCCAGTGGGTCGGCGGCTCGACGCGGTCGACGGCGCCGGGCCCGCTCGAGCTCGCGGTCATGTCCGTACCGCTGAACGCGGGCGGGCACAGCCTGCTGGCGTACCGCGAGGCGCGGGCGTTCGGGTACGAGAGCGAGGCGGAAGACGACCCGGAGAAGGCGGCCCTGCGGGCCGCGGCGATCGAGGCGCGCAAGCCGACGCTGGAGGACTTCGACGACGCGGTCGCGGCGACGCCGAAGGCGTGGTACAAGCAGCTCGTCGCGGACATCGACGAGGCGGTGGCGGCGCTGGAGGCGCTGGATTCCTTCTGCGCCGAGCACTTCGGGGACGTGGCGCCCACGTTCAAGCCGCTGCGGGAAGCGATCGACGAAGTGCGCCGTTTCGCCGCGCACCTCCTGGCGAAGAAGCTGGAGAAGGATCCGGATCCGATCGAGCCGCTCGAGCCGATCGGGACGGCGGGCGAGCTGGTCGGTGCGGATGCCGGCGACGTCGTCGATGGGGATGCGGGCGAGGCCGAAAGGGCGGCGGCGGAGGGGTTGGCGGGTGGGGGTGGCGCCGCCGCGATCTCCGCGATGCCGAAGAACCGGGAGGATGCCGCGGCGCGAGTGGCGGCGGCCGCGCGGTTCATGCGCCGGGAGCGGCCGACGGACCCGGCGCCGTACCTGCTGCTGCGCGGGTTCCGGTGGGGCGAAATCCGGGCGAACGGCCGGTCCATCGATCCGAAGCTGCTGGTGGCGCCGCCGACGGATATGCGGACGCGGCTCAAGATGCTGCTCCTGGACGAACGGTGGGCGGAGCTCCTGGACGCATCCGAAGAGGTCATGGCCACGGCGTATGGCCGCGGCTGGCTGGACCTGCAGCGCTATGCGCTGACGGCCGCGGACCGGCTCGGCGAGCCGTACGAGCCGGTGGCGTCCGCCCTGCGGAGCGCGCTCCGGGGGCTGCTCCAGGATCTCCCGGAGCTGCCGGACCTCACGCTCATGGACGACTCCCCGACGGCGAACGGCGAGACCCGGGCCTGGCTTCGCTCGGAAGGGCTGTGGGGCGAGGACGGCGCAGGAGACGGCGCGGCCGGGGAGTCCGACGCCGGGCGCCGGAGCGCGGCCGACGAGACGTCGCTCAGAGACCGGGTTTTCGAACGGGCCATGGAACGCGTGCGGGCGGGGCAGCCGAGCAAGGCCATCGAGCTGCTCATGCGGGAGGCCGCCCAGGAGCGGAGCGCGCGCGCCCGGTTCCTTAGGCGCTCCCAGGCGGCGCGGATCATGGTCGACCACGGGCTCGAAACGGTGGCCATGCCCCTGCTCCGGGAGATGATGGAGCAGATCGAACGGCACAACCTGGAGGAGTGGGAGGCGGGCGAGACCGTCGCGGAGCCCATGGGCCTCCTCTACCGGTGCCTCCTTCAGACCGAGGGCCAGAGCTCGGAGTCCGAGGAGCTCTACCTGCGCGTCTGCCGGCTCGACCCCATGCGAGCGATCGAGTTCACGTCCGTGACGACGACGGCGCAGAACGATGACGAGTGGGGAGGCTGAGCGGCCTGTCCGCCTTTCCGTCCTCGATCGCCTGATCGATCCCGATCCGCGGGCCGCCGCCGACCCGCCCCGGACCAGGGAGCAGTCGGTCACGGAGCTGAAAGCCGCGCTGCTGCGCGACGTGACGTGGCTCCTCAACACCCGGCGGGTGATCGAGCCCGCACCGGATCGGTATCCCGAGCTCCAGACATCGGTCTATCACTATGGCCTGCCCGACATCACTTCGCTGAGCGGAGACTCGCTGGAGGTGCGGCGCCGGCTCGCGCGGCAGGTCGAGGAGACCATCCGGCTCTTCGAGCCGCGCCTCATGGGCGTCAAGGTCACCGCGGCCGATCCGAAGGGGGAGAACGAGCGGCGGATCCGGTTCGTGATCGAGGGCATCCTTCGAACGGACCCGGATCCGGAGCGGGTGGTCTTCGACACCGTTTTCGAGCCCGTCAGCGGGGCATTCGAGGTCGGCGGAGACGCGAATGCGTGATGAGCTGCTGTACTTCTACGAGCGGGAACTGGCATACCTGCGTCGGATCGGCGCGGAGTTCGCGAAGCGGTACCCGAAGGTCGCGGCGCGGCTGCTCCTCGAGCCGAACAAGTGCGACGACCCGCACGTGGAGCGGCTGCTCGAGGGCTTCGCGTTCCTGGCGGCGCGGGTGCATCTCCGCATCGAGGACGACTTTCCGGAGATCAGCGAAGCGCTCCTGAGCGTGATCTACCCGCACGCAGTGCGCCCCGTCCCGTCCATGTCGCTGGTGGAGTTCCATCTGGACCGGGAGCAGGGGAAGCTGACGAGCGGATTGCGGATCCCGCGGGACACGCTCCTCTATTCGCGGCCGGTGGGCGGCGTGCCGTGCAAGTTCCGCACGTGCTACGACACGACGCTGTGGCCGCTCGAGGTGGCGGCGGCGAAATGGGTGGCGCCCTACGAGCTGCAGCCGCCGGTGCGCACCTCGGAAGCGACGGCCGCCCTGAGCGTGGAGCTCCGGTGCTTCCCGGACATCACCTTCGCGTCGCTGGAGCTGAGCACCCTGCGCTTCTACCTCGGCGGGGATGCGGGGGTCAACGCCACGCTATACGAACTCCTGTGCAACAACTGCGTGCGGATCCTGCTCCGGGATGCGACGCCGGGCGCGAGCCGTGACCCGGTCGAGCTCCCGCCCTCCGCGCTACGGCCGGCCGGCTTCGCGGAAGAAGAGTCGATGCTCCCGCCGGACGGACGTTCGTTCCACGGCTACGACCTGCTCCGGGAGTACTTCACCTTCCCCGAGAAGTTCTACTTCCTGGACCTGAGCGGCTTCGAACGGGCCCGGGCCGCGGGGTTCGGGGATCGGCTCGAGATCGTGTTCCTGATCGCGCCGTTCCAGCGGCCGGAGCGGCGACAGCTGCTGGAGATCGGCGTCAGCCGGGATGCGATCCGCCTGGGGTGCACGCCGATCGTGAACCTCTTCCCGCAGACCGCCGAGCCGATCCTGCTGACCGAGCGGCGGCACGAGTACCTCGTGGTGCCGGACGCGCGGCGGCGGGAGAGTACGTGGATCTTCTCCATCGAGGACGTGGTGGCGGTCACGCCCGGGTCCACCGAGCCGATCCGGTTCGAGCCGCTGTACTCGTACCGTCACGGCGGCGGGGACTCCACGGGCGGCGCCTACTGGTACGCGTCGCGCCGGCCCGCGGGCTGGCGGCGGGATGAGGGGACCGACCTCTACCTGTCGTTCGTGGATCTGACCGGCCGGACCGTGTACCCGGAGCAGGACGCGGTCACGGTGCGCCTGCTCTGCCACAACGGGAGCCTGCCATCGAGGCTCCCGTTCGGGGATGGCGCGGGAGACTTCGAGATGCAGGGCGGCGGCCCCATCGACCGGATCACGACGCTCGTCCGGCCCACGCCGTACATCGAGCCGCCGCTCGGGAAGCCGCAGCTCTGGCGGGTGATCTCGCAGCTCTCGTTGAACTACACGTCGCTCATGGACGGCGATGGCGAAACGCTGCGGGAGTTGCTGAGGCTGCACAACGTGGCGGAGTCCGCGTCGGGCGAGAAACAGATCCAGGGCATCGTGGGCGTGCGGGGGAGCCCCACGTACGCCATGATCGAGAGCGAGCACGGGCTGACCTTCGTGCGTGGCAACCGGTTGGAGATCGAGATGGACGAGGAGCCCTTCGCCGGCAGCAGCGCGTACCTGCTGGCGAACGTCCTCGACCACTTCCTCGGCCAGTACGTCTCGCTCAACAGCTTCATCTCGCTCGTGGTCCGCACGCGTCAACGCAAGGAGATCCTGAGGGAATGGCCGCCCAGGACCGGGAACAGGACGCTGGTCTAGCGTTGCGCGAGCTGGCGGACGCGCTCTGGGAGGATCCGACGGAGTTCGGGTTCTTCCAGGCCGTGCGCCTGCTGGAGCGGCTGAACCCGGACCGCGCGCCGGTGGGGCGGTTCGTGGACCCGTCGCAGGAGGTGGTGAGGTTTACGGTCCCGCCGGTGCTCCGGTTCCCGCCGAGCGAGATCGCTTCCCTCGACGAGGAGGAGGACGGCCGCGCCCGGATGGCGGTGAACTTCATGGGTCTCACCGGCCCGTCGGGCGTCCTGCCCCACGAATACACGCTGCTCGTGGCCCAGCGGGTCCGGGCACGCGACGGCGCGCTCGTCGCGTTCCTCGATCTCTTCCACCACCGGATCCTCTCGCTCTTCCACCGGGCGTGGGAGAAGCATCGGTTCACGACCACCTACGAGAAGGGTGAAGGGGATTACCTGGCCCAGCACCTCCTCGATCTGATCGGGATGGGGATGGATGCGGCGCGGGCTCGGGCGCCGCTGGCCGAGGAATCGCTGGCTTTCTATGCGGGCCTCTTCGCACTGCGCCCGCGAGGTGCTGCGGCGCTGGAGCAGCTGATCGCCGACTACTTCGGGGTGCCTGCCCAGATCGAACAGTTCGTCGGCGCCTGGTATCCGATCCCACGCCGGGACCAGTGCGCGCTCGGCGAAGACGACAACATCTCGACCCGGCTCGGGGTGGGCTCGGTGATCGGGGACGAAATCTGGAACCATCAGTGCCGGGTCCGGATCCGGCTCGGGCCACTGACCCGTCCGCAGTTCGAATCGTTTCTACCCGGCGGCAGCGGGTTCGAGGAGCTGCGCCGCCTGACGCGCTTCTATAGCAGGGATGAACTCGAGTTCGAGGTCCAGCTCGTCCTGGCGCGGGACGATGTGCCGGGCCTCGTGCTCGGCTCGGCGGAGGGTGGCGCCCAGCCGCTCGGCTGGATGACCTGGATCCGGACGGTGCCGAGGACTCGGGACGCCGACGAGACCATCTTCGCACTCTGAGGAAAGGCGTGGCCTATGAACGTGAACTTGCGCTCCCTGATCGGCAGGCTGAACCACGAGACGCGCTCCGCCTTCGAAGCCGCGGCCGGGCTCTGCCTCTCGCGGACGCACTACGACGTCGAGATCGAGCATTATCTCATGAAGCTGCTTGACGTCGTGGACTCTGACTTCGCGTACATTCTCAAGCATTTCGGGATCAACCGGTCCCGGCTGGCGAGCGAGCTGACGGCGAGCCTGGACCGGCTGAAGACGGGGAATGCGCGGACGCCTTCCTTGAGCCCGACGCTGATCAAGATGCTCATGGAGGCGTGGACGTTCGGCTCGCTGGAGCAGGATGCCGCGCGGATCCGGAGCGGGCACACGATCGTCGCGCTGGTGACGAACGATGAGCTGAGCCGGCTCATGCGGAGCGTGAGCCGGGAGTTCGAGCGGATCCCCGCGGAGGCGCTGCGGCAGGAGTTCGCGCAGATCGTGAGCGGCTCGGCGGAGGAGGCGAGCGCGGGTCGGGCGGTGGTTCCGGGCGGCGCCGGGAGTGCGCCCGCCGCGGGCGGGAAGACGCCGTTCCTGGACCAGTTCACGATCGATCTCACGGAGCGCGCGAAGCAGGGGAAGCTGGACCCGGTCCTGGGGCGGGACTTCGAGATCCGTCAGGCGGTGGACATCCTGACGCGGCGTCGGCAGAACAACCCGATCCTGGTGGGCGAGGCCGGGGTGGGGAAGACGGCGGTGGTGGAGGGTCTGGCCATGCGGATCGCCCAGGGCGAAGTGCCGGAGGTTCTCCGGAACGTGTCCTTGCGTTCACTGGATCTGGCGCTGCTCCAGGCCGGAGCGGGGGTGAAGGGCGAGTTCGAGAACCGGCTCAAGGGGCTGATCGAGGAGGTGCGGTCGTCGCCGACCCCGATCATCCTCTTCATTGACGAGGCGCACACGATGATCGGCGCGGGAGGCACGGCCGGGCAGAACGACGCGGCGAACCTGTTGAAGCCCGCGCTGGCCCGGGGCGAGCTCCGCACGGTGGCCGCGACCACCTGGTCGGAGTACAAGAAGTACTTCGAGAAGGACCCGGCGCTCGCCCGGCGCTTCCAGTTGATCAAGGTGGAGGAGCCTTCGGAGGAGGCGTGCCTGGTCATGCTGCGCGGCGTGGCGCCGGCCCTGGAGCGGCACCACGGCGTGCGGATCCTGGACGACGGGTTGCGGGCGGCGGTGCGCCTCTCCCACCGGTATCTGCCCGACCGGCAGCTCCCGGACAAGGCGGTGAGCGTGCTGGACACGGCGTGCGCCCGGCTCGCCCTCGGACAGAACGCCACGCCGCCGGCCATCGAGGACGCGCTCCGGCGGCTCGACGACCTGGCGGTGCAAACCCGGGTACTCCAGCGGGAGGCGGCGATCGGCGTGGACCACTCGGAGCGGCTGGCGGAGATCGAGCGGGAGCGTGCGGCGCTGGAGGCCCGCCTCACCGAATTCCGTGCGCGGTGGGACCGGGAACGGGAGCTGGTGCGGCAGGTGCTCGCCGTTCGCCGGCAGTTGGAAGAGCTAGCGGGCCGGAACGGCGCGCCGCGGGGGCAGAACGGCCAGGCGCCGGAGGCGGAGGCCGCCCCCAGCGAAGCTGGCGGCGCGGATGCGGGCGCCGTTGCCACGGCGTCCAACGGGGCGGGCGCGGCTACGGCCGCGGACCCTGATACCCTGCGTGCGGAGCTGGCCCGGCTCCAGTCGGAGCTGGAGGCGGTCCAGGGCGAGGACCCGCTCGTGCCGGTGACGGTCGACGCCCAGCTCGTGAGCGAGGTGATCTCGGGCTGGACCGGGATCCCGGTCGGCAAGATGCTGCGGGACGACCTGACCACCGCCCTCAACCTGGAGCAGCACCTCGAGCAGCGGATCATCGGCCAGTCCCACGCACTGCGCATCATCAGCCACCGGATCCGGACCTCGCGCGCGGGGATCGAGGATCCGAACAAGCCGGTGGGCGTGTTCCTGCTGGTCGGCCCGAGCGGCGTAGGGAAGACGGAGACGGCGCTCGCCCTCTCCGATCTGCTGTACGGCGGCGAGCACAACGTGATCACCATCAACATGTCCGAGTTCCAGGAGGCGCACACCGTCTCCACCCTGAAGGGCTCTCCGCCGGGCTACGTGGGCTACGGCGAAGGCGGCGTGTTGACCGAGGCGGTGCGGCGGCGGCCGTACTCCGTGGTCCTCCTGGACGAGATCGAGAAGGCCCACCCGGACGTGCTCGAGCTGTTCTTCCAGGTATTCGACAAGGGCCGGATGGAGGACGGCGAGGGCCGGCAGATCGACTTCAAGAACTGCCTGATCCTCCTCACGACGAACGCCGCGACCGACACCATCATGAAGCTGTGCGCGGATCCGGAAACCATGCCGGAGCCGGATGCGCTGGTCCGGGCGATCAAGCCGGAGCTGGACAGGGTCTTCAAGCCGGCGTTCCTCGGGCGCACGGTCATCATCCCGTACTACCCGGTGCGGGACGAAGTCCTGCAGCGGATCATCGAGCTCAAGCTGAACAAGATCCGCCGGCGCCTGAAGGACACGCACCGGGTCGAGCTGGTCACGGCCCCTGAGGTGATCGACGCGATCGCCGCGCGCTGCACGGAGGTGGAGAGCGGCGCGCGCAACGTCGACAACATCCTGACGAACACGATGCTGCCGTCCATTGCGGAAGTGATCCTGCGGTCGCTGGTGGACAACGTGAAGCCGGAGGCGATCCGGGTGGAACTGGACGCGAACGGCGAGTTCCAGTACGTCGTCGCACAGAACGGCGGGCCGGGCGCGCTGGCGGCTGCCGTGCCGGCGTGACGGGGTCGGCGGCGGTCACGACTGGCGCGGGACCACGGACGGATGAGTCTGTCCCGTAACGATCGAGGCGGTATCCATGCCTGAGTTCACACAGGGCGGCCGGCTCCTCCGGGTGGAGACGCCGCTCGGCGACGATGTCCTGCTCCTCGCCGGGTTCAGCGGCGTGGAGGGCGTGTCACGGCCCTTCGAGTACACGCTCGATCTGCTGTCCACGGACCCGGCGATCGAGGCCAAGAAGCTCCTGGGGCAGGAAGTCACCATCAAGGTGCGGCTCTCGAACGGCGCGGAGCGGGCGATCCACGGGATCGTGAACCGCTTCGTCCAGCTCGGCCGGGGAGACGACCTGACGAGCTACCAGGCCGTGGTGGTGCCGTGGCTCTGGTTCCTCTCGTTGTCGTACAACTGCCGGATCTTCCAGAACATGACCGTGCCCGAGATCATCCAGGCGGTGTTCAAGGAGCACGGGTACCGGGACTTCGAGATCAAGTGCACCGCCAGCTACCTGAAGCGGGAGTACTGCGTCCAGTACCGGGAGAGCGACCTGAACTTCATATCCCGCCTGATGGAGGAGGAGGGCATCTTCTACTTCTTCCGGCACAGCGGGTCGCGGCACGATCTGGTGCTGGCGGATGGGAAGACCGCGATCCACCCGTGTCCCGAGATCTCGGTGGCGGCGGTGTCCGAACAGCCGCGGGTGACCGAGGACACGGTGCTGAGCCTGCGGCAGGAGCACGCGGTCCACGTCGGGGCGGTGGCATTGAGCGATTACGACTACCTCCAGCCGTCGCTGAAGCTGAGTAGCTCGGTCTCCGGGACCGGCGTGGGCGAGGTGTACGACTATCATCCGGGTCGGTACCGGAGCCCCGATGAAGGCGACCGGATCGCGCGGATCCGGCTGGAGGCGGAGGAAGCGATGCAGCACGTGGTCCGCGGGTTCGGGAACTGCCGGTTCCTGGAGGCGGGCCACCGGTTCGACCTCGTGGAGCACTATCGGGAGGACGTGAACCGGGCGTACACGCTGCTCGAAGTCCGGGTGTCCGGAAGGAACGAGGACTACCTGGGACGGGATGGTCTGCCAGCGGAGTTCCGGTCGGAGTTCCTGGCGATCCCGTACGAAGTGCCGTACCGGCCGCCGCTGCGGACGCCGAAGCCGATGATCCGGGGGACGCAGACCGCGCTTGTGGTCGGGAAGTCCGGGGAGGAGCTCTGGGTCGACAAGCACGGGCGGGTGAAGATCCAGTTCTACTGGGATCGGCTCGGGAAGAAGGACGAGAACAGCTCGTGCTGGGTGCGCGTGGCCACGCCGTGGGCGGGGAAGGGGTGGGGCGCGATCCACATTCCGCGCATCGGCCAAGAGGTGGTGGTCCAATTCCTGGAGGGCGACCCGGACCAGCCGATCATCGTGGGGAGCGTGTACAACGCGGAGCAGGTGCCGCCGTACGCGCTGCCGGACAACCAGACGCAGAGCGGGATCAAGTCCCGGAGCACGAAGGGCGGCGGGACGGCGGATTACAACGAGATCCGCATGGAGGACAAGAAGGGCGCCGAGCTCCTCTACTTCCATGCGCAGAAGGACATGCAGGTCGTGGTCGAGAACGACCGGCGGGAGACCGTCGGCCGGGACGAGACGATCACGGTCAAGCGGAACCGGACCGAGACCGTCGAGGAAGACGAGTCCATCGAGATCAAGGGGAACCGGACCGAGAAGGTCGAGAAGGACGAGTCGATCACGATCATGGGTCAGCGGACGGAGGAGGTGGGGGAGGACGAATCGGTCCGGATCAAGGGGTCTCGTGAGACGAAGGTCGACCGGAACGACCGGCTGGACGTAGGGCAGAGGTTCGAAGTCACGGCCGCGGAGCTGGTGAAGTTCCAGGTCAGCCGGGGCAAGCTGGAGGCGGAGGCGCTCCAGTCGATCGAGCTGAAGGTGGGCGCGAACAGCATCAAGATCGACCAGTCCGGGATCACCATCAAAGGCACGCTGGTGACGGTGGAGGGGACCGGGAAGGCGGATCTGAAGTCGCCGATGACCACGGTCGAGGGGACGGGGATGGTCACGGTGAAGGGGCCGATGGCGAACCTGAACGGCAGCGGGATGGTCAAGATCCAGGGCGCCCTCACCATGATCAACTGACTATGGACGGGGAACGCCAGGTGTTGCGCACGGGAAAGACGGTGGATGCGGTGTGCGCGGCGGCGGGTCTCTCGAAAGAGGCGTTGGCGCTGCGGGAAGCGGGCCAGGGCGGTCGAGAGTTCCTGGTGAGACTGCTGGAGGCCAGGTTGTTGACGGACGCGGTCGCGTTCCTCGCGCATGCGATGCCGAAACGGGAAGGCGTGTGGTGGGTCTGGTCGAGCGCGAAGGCGGCAGCGGGCCCGGACGCGGCGCCGACCATTGCGGCGTCGCTCGAGGCGACGCGGCAGTGGATCGCGAATCCGGTGGATGACCTGAGGCGCAAGGCGTTTCAGGCCGCGGAGGCGGCGGACTTCGGGACTCCGGCCGGCTGCGCCGGGGTGGCGGCGTTCTTCTCGGGCGATACGCTGGGTCCTCCGGATGCGCCGCCGGCGCCGCCGGGCGAGTTCGCGGCGGCGAAGGTCATCGCAGGCGGGGTCAACCTGGCGGCCGCGGCGGGGGATCCGGAGGGCATCGCGGATCGGTATCGGGACTTCCTCATGCGGGGGCTCGAGGTGGCGGACCGGATCCAGCTCTGGGCGGCTGCGGGGAGCTCGCCGCAGCAGAGCGGCGGGGGTGCCACATGAGCCTCCCGGCGGCGCGGCTCACGGACATGCACACGTGCCCGATGGTGACCGGCACCGTCCCGCACGTGGGCGGGCCGATCGTCGGGCCGGGAGCACCCACCGTGTTGATCGGCGGCCTCCCGGCCGCCCGGCTCGGGGACATGGCCATGTGCGTCGGCCCGCCCGACGCGATCATCAAAGGCTCCATGACCGTGCTGATCGGGGGCATGCCCGCGGCGAGGCTCGGAGACCTGACCGTGCACGGAGGCGTCATTGTATCGGGGCTGCCCACCGTGCTGATCGGCGGATGAGGGTCGAGGGCGGCTCGGGGCGCCGGTGAGGTTGCCGGGCGACGTCGCCTCGACAAACTCCGCGGGGTAGCGCGCCTCGCCCGGAGGCTGGTCAGCGCCCGTGGGCAGCGAGCCAACGGCCCGCGAGCGCGGTCGGGGGCGAGGCCACCGACTGGAATCGAACCAGGCGTACCGCGTCCGTGTCCTTCAGGCTGGCCAGCGGCATGATCCCCGCCTCCAGCAGCTGCGCGGCCACGCGCTCGGTCATGAGGCACTCGGCGCATGGTTTCGGTTCGGCCGTACCCGAGCTCCGGTCCAGGTAGAAGGGGAGCCCGCCGAAATCCTGGACCATGCCGGCCCGCATTTCCCATCCCGCGGTGGAGAACGCGCGCCCGAGGAGAAGGGCGCAGAGCACCGCGCCGTTCCCCCAGAGAAACTCCTCGTGCTTCGGCGGCGTTCCCAGCTCCTCGAACGGGGACGCATCGCAGGGTTCGCCTTCGGCGCCGTACGGGAGCCGCAGGAGGAAGCGCGGCGCGACGAGCCCGACCCAACGGGCGTGCGGCGTCGCGCGGAACGCCTGCCACTCCCGGAGGCGCGCAACGTCCGTGTCCGGGCGTTCGGGCGTGGCCTCGAAACCCGTGTAGCCGGCCAACCGGGGATCCGCGGCGGAGATCCACGGCGCGCCCGCAGCCCGGGCGATCTCCGCGATGCGCGCGAGCAACGCGACATCCGCGGCGTCGGGCGCGAACGAATAGAGCCCGACCGCGAGTGCCCATCCGGGCGCGCCGACGGTGCCGACCGCCTCCTCGACGAGCAGGCGGTACAGGGTGGTCCCCCGCAGGGGCTGGTCGGGCGCGAGGTCGGCCTCCAGCTCGGCCCGCGTCACATCCACCAGGTACAGCTGGAGCTGGCTGTCGGTGTCCAGGTTTCGGATCAGGAGGAAGAGCGAGCGCCAGGCGGATTCCAGGGAGCGGAAGCCGGGGTGGTGCAGGATGGCCCGCATGTGGTCCCCGATCATCCGGTCGACCCGCGCGACCAGCGCCGGCTGGCGGGGGTCGGGGTCCGGCACGATGTACGGTGCCACGATGCTGCGGACCAGCGCCTGCAGCTCATCCGGCGGCGCGCGGTGCGCGGGTTGCGCCGCAGGGCCCGAGGACTCTTCGAGGATCCGTTCCAGCAGGCTACCGGGTGCTGGGCTCGGCGCAGCCGGTTCGAGGGCCGCATCGGCGGCCGGGCCGGATGGTGCGGCCGCGACCGGCGGGCCGATCAGCGCCTGGAGCTCGCGGGCGGCGTCCGGGAACGTGCGAGGATCCGCGAGCCGTTCCCGCAGGATCCGGAGGGTCTGGAACACGGGCGCGCGCGCGTAGATCGTGTCGGGGTGGAAATCGTCCAGCTCCCCGAAGCGGAGTGCGATCGCGCCGCCGTCCTCGCCTCCGAGATCGAGCCGGAGTTCCGGGGCCAGGGCGGCGAGGACGTCATCGAAGTTGTCCCGGTCGATGAGGATCGGGCGGCGGTCGGAGAGACCGCCCCGGCCGGCGCCGCTGCCGCCGAAGTCCCCGAACACCGCGATGCGGAACGGCTCGTCTCCGCGGGGTGCTGCCGGCATGGTGGCCCGGCCCGAGCCCACGTCGATCCGGACCTCGGCACGCCCACGATCATCCGCCATGGTGCCCTCGCTGCTGGTGGGTGCGATTGCGGCTGGCGTGCGCAATATAATACGCGCGCCGCGCGCGCGAACCGGGTTCGTCGAGGCGCCGGCTCGGGGTCTGCCTCGGGGTGGGCCAGGGCCGGGGGACGACGCTCTCACGACCGGGTTCGGGCCGTACCGGTGCGTGTCGGTCCTGGGGCACGGACTCCTTGACGCTCAGAACCGCCGCTCCCTATACTGACCCGTCTCGATGGACGCGACCCAGCGACCGGCTCCCCACCTCGAACATTCCCATGAAGCAGCATCGCCCGTCGTCCGGTTTCTCCGAGGCCCAAGGTCGTCGTACAGCCGAACCGCCGGACACGGGCGGCGGCCGTGCAGCCCGGGCGCTGCTCGCCGCGGTGCTCCTGGCGGGTTGTGCCCCGGCTTTCGCGCCCCCGCCACCTCCGGCCCCTGAGGAGATTCCCGCGCTCGAGGCCGCCGTACGGCAGAACCCGATGGACGTGACGGTGCTGGTATCCCTCGGCGCGGCGTACCGGGCCGCCGGGCGCGCGGAAGACGCCCGCGGGACGCTGGAGCGCGCGCTCGAGCTCCGGCCGGACGACCCCGGCGCGGTGTTCTACCTCGGCCTCGCGTACGAAGATCAACAGGCGTACGACCAGGCGCTCGCGCATTACGGGCGCTATATCCAGACCTCGCGCTCCGCGGAGCTGCGCGATGCGCTCCGGCGCCGGATCCCGGTGCTGGAGCGGGAGCAGCTCCGGCTGGCGGTGAGACAGGCATTGAGCCAGGAGAGCGAGCTGGCGCAGACCCGGCCCCAGCCCAGGACGGTGGCCGTGTTCCCCTTCGTCTACGCCGGGGCGTCTCCAGACCTCCGTCCTCTCGGCCGCGCCCTGGCCGAGTTCCTGGTCACCGACCTGTCCGCCACCGACCGGCTGACGGTGCTCGAGCGGGTCCGCGTCCAGTACCTGTTGGACGAGATGCGCCTCGCCGAGTCCGGCTACGTGGACAGGACCACGGCGGCGCGGAGCGGCCGGCTGCTCGGCGCGGGACGGGTGGTCCAGGGACGGATCGTCGGGGACGACCGGCAGGTGGAGGTGAGCGCGGCCGTGGTCGGCGTGGGCGGCGATTGGGACGGCCGGATCGCCCCGGTGACCGAGCAGGACGCGCTCCCACAGTTCTTCGACCTCGAGAAGCGGCTCGTGTTGGCGCTCTTCCGCTCCCTCGAGATCGAACTGACGCCGGCGGAGCGGGAACGGATCAACCGGCGGCCGACGGAGAACCTGCAAGCGCTCCTGGAGTTCGGGCTCGGGCTGGAGGCCCATGACCGGGGGAACTTCCTCCAGGCGACGGAGCACTTCGAGCGCGCCGTCGCGCTGGACCCGGGTTTCGAGCTTGCTCGGGAGCGGGCCGGCCAGGCCCGGGAGCTGGCGACCGGCACCCAGCTCAACACGGACCGCCTCGCCGTGCTCGGCACGGCGGAACTCGAAGGCCGGGCCGTGCCGCCCGAGCCGCCTGGTCTGGATGCGCTCCAGGGGTTGATCCCCTCGATGGGGGGGCGGAACGCCGCTTCGGAGGTGCTCGGGAGAGAGGGCGTGGGCACGCGTCGCCCGGCGATCGAGATCCTGATCCGGCGGCCGTGAGGTAGCAACATGAGCGGATGGAAGACTCGTCTCCAGGTCATGGCCGCCGTGGCCGCTCTCCTCGCGGTCGGATCACCGGCCGCGGGTCGCGCCCAGACGACCGCCGTTCTCGGGGCCGTCGGCGTCGGCTACGAGACCTACCGGTTCGAGGATGCCGAACGCATCGGCATCCGCTCCCTCTCGCTCCTGGTCGCGCCGGTCGCCACGAGGGTCCCGCTGATCGGCGCGAGTACCGTGGAACTCGGCGGCGCCTTCGCGCACGGGAAGCTGGAGCGGCCCGACGGCTCGGAAACGATTCTCGTCGGCATGGTGGACACGGACCTGCGTCTTCGTGTCCCCCTCGCCGGGGGAAGCGCCGCGATCCACGGGGTCGTGTCCCTGCCGACGGGGAAGGCCACGCTCACCCTCGAAGAAGCCGAGATCGCGGGCGCGATCGCCACGGACCTGTTCCCCACGCGGATCTCGCAGTGGGGCGCGGGCGGCGGGGCGGGCATGGGGCTCACGGTGGTGGGGACGGTAGGCGGGTTCGCGCTCGGCGCGGGCGCGTCCTACCTGGTGGCCCGGGAATTCGAGCCGCTGGAGGTGGATGCGTTCGCCTACCGGCCGGGCAACACGCTTTCGCTCCAGGTTGCGGCGGACCGCAATATCGGACGGGCTGGCAAGGCCACGCTCCAGGTCGCCATGGAGCACCATGAGGAGGATGCGCTGAATGGCGCGAACCTCTACCGGGCCGGGCGGCGCTATCGCGTCATCGGGTCGTACGCGTTCGCGGCCGGGGCACGGTCATCGGGGATCGTCTATGCGGGCGCCCAGCATCGGGACCGCGGCCGGTCAGCGGTGGATCTCCTGCTCGACGTCCCCGCGCAGGACCTGGTGGTCCTGGGCGGCGGCATGCGCGTGCCGTTGGGTCGGATCACGCTCACGCCGAACCTGGACGCGCGGCTCCTCAGGAGCGACGACGGCACCGCCCAGGGTCACATCACCACGGCCGGCGCGGCGGTCGAGGTCCCGCTGTCCCGCTCGATCGTGGCGGTGCCGTCGCTGCGGGCGCGGGTGGGCAACCTGGTGGTCCGGGAGGGGCAGGAGAGCGCCATGCGCGGACTGGACTTTGCGCTCACGTTGCGCTCTCCCGTGGCGTTGCGTTCTCCCCTGACGTCGCGCTGAACCAGGCGCGCCGCGCCCCCGCGCCCGCCCGCGAGTCTAGTGAATACCGCGGGTGGGGCCCGTGCCTCCGGAGGCGCTCCGGGCAGGCGCCTGCGGATCGGACCTCCACACGGCCGTGGCCGTAAGCCGTTCGCACGGCCGGATCGGGCGCGGCGGCGCCCGCTTTGTCATAGCTCCTCCCCCCTGGAAGGCGTGCAGCCCGGTCCGGTATCGAGCCTTGCCGCCTGCGCACCTCTCCGCTTGACGATCTCGACGGCCCGTTCTCCGACGGCAGATCGCGGTTCCCGCATATACGCCAGCCAGCTCATGCACGTCAGACGTTCGACGAGCCCACGCCCGCTGCGCATCCGGCCGTTGGCCCGTCGAACGGAACACGTGCATCGGCCCGGTGACGATCCGCGTCGTCCCACCGGGAACCGGCGATGGCCACGAATGCGGCATCCACGGCGGGATTACGCCCCCTCCCCCCACGGCCAGGGACGCGGGAGATCCGCCGCAGCGGGCGGATGCGGCGAGGCAGGCGCGGGCATGATGATTGCGTCCGCGCGCCGCCGGAGGAACCGCGCCGCGAGGCCGCAGCCGACCTCTCTCTCCACAGGCCGAAGCCGGCCACCGAGCACCGATCCGCTGGGGACGCCGAAACGCCCCGAAGGGGTCGAGCGTTCCGGAATCTCCCGAAAAGCCGAGCGATGCCACGCATGAACCCGGGTCGACATCCGGAGTTCTTGCAGGATGCCGTGCACCGCAGCGACCGGGACTCCGGAGTCGCTCATCCGACCGACAGCCATCGCTCAACGAACCGGAGCCGGAGGACGACGCGTGGGCCAAAAGGTTCTGATCACAGGTGGTGCCGGGTTCATAGGCTCCCACCTGGCCGACAAGCTGTTGCAGGAGGGCCATCATGTGCGGGCCCTGGACGTACTCTCCCCGCAGGTGCATGGGGCCGGCGGCGCGCGCCCGCCGTACCTGGATCCGGAGGTCGAGCTGATCGTCGGAGACATCCGCGATCCGGCCGTGGTGCGCCGCGCCCTGGAGGGTGTGGACGTGGTCTTCCACTTCGCGGCCCGGGTCGGCGTGGGGCAGAGCATGTACGAGGTTTCGGACTACATGGCGGTGAACGGGCTGGGCACCGCCGTCCTGCTTTCCGCCCTGATCGAGCGGCCGGTCCAGCGGCTGATCGTGGCGTCGAGCATGAGCCTGTACGGAGAGGGACTGTACCGTGCGCCGGGTGGGGAGACGGTCGAGCGTGCGGAGCGCACGCTCCACCAGCTCCGGCGTGGCGACTGGGAGGTGCGTGGTCCGACGGGCGAGCCGCTCGAGCCGATCGCGACGCCGGAGAGCAAGGCGCCGGCGATCGCGTCCGTCTACGCGCTGTCGAAGTTCGACCAGGAACGGGCTGCGCTGCTGATCGGGCAGGCGTACGGATTGCCGACCGTGGCGCTTCGCTTCTTCAACACGTACGGCCCGCGCCAGGCGCTGTCCAACCCGTACACGGGCGTGCTCGCGATCTTCGCTTCCCGGCTCCTGAACGGGAACCGCCCGCTGATCTTCGAGGATGGGCTGCAGCGGCGGGATTTCGTGAACGTACGGGACGTGGTCCAGGCGTGCGTGCTGGCGATGGACGCGCCGGGCGCGCCGGGCCTCACGATCAACGTGGGGAGCGGGGCGTCGCACACGGTCCTGGAGGTCGCGGAGCGGACGGCGAAGGCGGTCGGGCGCGAGGATCTCACGCCAGAAATCACGGGGCGATATCGGTTCGGAGACATACGACACTGCTTCGCGGACATTACGCTCGCCCGACAGATGCTCGGTTACGAGCCCCGCGTTTCGCTGGACGAGGGACTGCGCGAGCTGGCGAACTGGCTGGATGGCCGGGTCGCGCTCGACCGCGTTGCGCAGGCGAGCGCGGAGCTGGCCGCCCGGGGGCTTACCGTATGACCGGCGGAAGCAAGCGGGAGTCGCGGCCGGGCGCCCCGCTCGAGCTCATGCGAAACGGGCGTTCGGACGCCCCCGTGCTCATCACGGGCGGCGCCGGATTCGTGGGCTCGAACCTGGCCGATCGACTACTCGCGCGGGGGCTCCGCGTGATCATCCTGGACAACCTTTCGCGGCCGGGGGTGGAGCGGAACCTGGAGTGGCTGACCCGGAAGCACGGAGAGAGTCTGCGGGTGGAGGTCGCGGACACGCGGGATGCGTCAGCGGTCGCGGCGGCCGTGGCCGACGCGCGAGTAGTCTACCACTTCGCTGCGCAGGTCGCGGTCACCACGAGCCTGGATGCGCCGGTCCACGACTTCGAGATCAATGCCCGCGGCACGCTGAACGTGCTCGAAGCGATCCGGGCGCGGGCGGACCCGCCGCCGCTCTTCTTCACCTCCACGAACAAGGTCTACGGCTCGCTGGACGACATTCCGTTGAGGCGGTCCGGCGCGCGCTACGTCCCGGAGGACCCCGTGCTGCGCGCGTACGGCGTGGGCGAGGACCGTGCGCTCGACTTCCACAGCCCGTACGGCTGCTCGAAGGGCGCGGCCGACCAGTACGTGCTCGACTACGCGCGGACGTACCGGATCCCGGCGGTGGTCTTCCGAATGAGCTGTGTATACGGCCCGCACCAGTTCGGGAACGAGGACCAGGGCTGGATCGCCCATTTCCTCATCCGCGCGATCCGGGGCGAGCCGATCACCCTCTACGGGGATGGGCACCAGGTACGGGACGTCCTCTACGTTCAGGACCTTCTGGACGCGTTCGAGGCCGCGGTGGAGCACCTGCCGGCGCTCGCGGGCCGCGCGTACAACATCGGCGGCGGTCCGGCGAACTCCGTGAGTCTCCTGGAGGCCGTCGAGGCGATCGGGCAACTCGAAGGCCGACGGATCCAGGTGGTTTTCGATGCGTGGAGGCCGGGCGACCAGCGCGACTACGTCTCCGACACCCGGCGCTTCCAGCGCGCCACGGGCTGGACACCACGGATCGGACTACGCGAAGGGCTCGAGCGCGTGCGGGACTGGCTGCTCGCCCATGGGGAGGTCTACGCACCCGCAGCGGGCTCGATGCAGGAGGTCGTGTGATGGCGGCCGAATCGACGATGCGTGCGGCGGTTGTCGCGGGCCCGCGTACGACGCGGGTGGAGCGGATCGGGCGGCCTGATCCCGGGCCGGGCGAGGTGCGGATCCGGGTCGAGGGGTGTGGCGTCTGCGGCTCGAGCGCGCCGGTCTGGGAAGGGCGACCGTGGTTCACGTATCCGCAGGCCGCGGGCGCGCCCGGACACGAGGCCTGGGGTTGGATCGATGCCGTTGGGCCGGATGTGGAGGGCGTGGAGGTCGGCCAGCGCGTGGCGGCGGTCTCGTATCACGGATTCGCGGAATACGACGTCGCACGGGCCGACTCCGTGGTTCCGCTCCCACCTTCGCTGGCTGGGCAGCCGTTCCCGGGCGAGGCGCTGGGGTGCGCGTTGAACGTGTTCCGGCGCGCGGGGATCCGGCGTGGCGACGTGGTCGCCGTGGTCGGGATCGGCTTCCTCGGCGCGGTGGTGACGCAGCTCGCCGCGGGCGCGGGCGCGCGGGTGATCGCGATCTCGCGACGTCGCTTCGCGCTCGACACCGCGTTGCGCCTCGGGGCGGCCGAGACGGTCCCGCTCCAGGATCGGGCCGAAACCATCCGTCAGGTACATGCGCTGACGGGCGGTGCGGGCTGCGCCCGGGTGATCGAGGCGGTCGGGCTCGAAGAGCCTCTCAACCTCGCCGCCGAGCTGACCTGCGAGGGCGGGCGTCTCGTGATCGCGGGCTTCCACCAGGACGGAACGCGGCAGATCGATCTCCGGCTCTGGAACTGGCGGGCACTCGAAGTCGTCAACGCCCATGCGCGAGATCCCGCCGCGTACGTGCAGGGGATCCGGGATGCGGTGCGGGCGGTGGAAGAGGGCGCGCTGGATCCGGCGCCGCTGTACACGCACGTGTTCGGACTCGACGAAATGGATCGTGCGTTCGAGGCGCTGGCGACCCGGCCGAACGGGTTCCTCAAAGCGCTGGTCGTCCCGTGAGGCGCGGGCCCACGGTCGGCCGCGCCGGCTCGGGCGGCCGCGTCCTTTCTCGCCCGACAGGAGGCCAGCTTCGCACGGCGGCCGGCGGAGCCGCCAATCGCCGGGAGGTGATGGCGTGCGCATCGTGATGTTCTACCACTCGCTCGTTTCGGACTGGAATCACGGCAACGCCCACTTCCTGCGCGGGGTGGCCACCGAACTGCGCGCCCGGGGGTGCGAGGTCTCGATCTTCGAGCCGCGGGACGGCTGGAGTCTCCGGAACCTGATCGCAGACCACGGGACCGCACCGATCGAGCGGTTCCACGCGGTGTACCCGGGGCTCGTCAGCCGGATGTACGACCTGGAGCGACTCGACCTGGACGAGGCGCTGGACGGCGCGGACCTGGTGCTGGTCCACGAATGGAATGAGCCCGAGCTGGTGGCGCGGATCGGGGAACGCCGGGCCCGCGGTACGTTCCGACTCCTCTTCCACGACACGCACCACCGCGCGCTGACCGAGCCGGATCGGATCGGGGCGCTGGACCTCCGTCACTACGATGGGGTGCTCGCGTTCGGAGCGGTGATCCGGGACCTGTACCTGGAGCGCGGCTGGACCCAGCGCGCCTGGGTGTGGCACGAGGCGGCGGACACCCGCGTCTTCCGGCCGCTTCCGAGGACCGAGCGCGCCGGAGGCCTGGTCTGGATCGGCAACTGGGGGGATGAGGAACGGTCCGCGGAGCTGGTCAGGTTCCTGATCGAGCCGGTGCGCGAGCTCTCGCTCCGTGCGACCGTGTACGGCGTGCGCTATCCGGATCGGGCGAAAGCGCGCATGGCGGACGCCGGGATCCGGTACGGCGGTTGGATCAGCAACTTCGACGTGCCGTGGGCCTTCAGCCGGCACGGAGTCACGATCCACGTGCCGCGGCGACCGTACGTCCGCCTCCTGCCGGGCGTGCCGACGATCCGGGTGTTCGAGGCGCTCGCGTGCGGTATTCCGCTCGTTTGCTCGCCGTGGGAAGATGTGGAAGGACTGTTCCGTGCGGGCGACGACTACCTCGTTGCCCGGACCGGTTCCGAAATGTGCCGACACCTGCGAGCGGTCCTGAACGACGACGCGCTCGCCACGCACCTCGTCGAGCACGGCCTGCAGACGATCCGGTCCCGCCACACCTGCAGCCACAGAGTCGACGAGCTGCTCCGCATATACCGGGAGCTGGCGCCGGTTCGCCCCGAGCCGGCGTTGGCCGTCTGACCTCCGACGAAAGGCCGGAACGATGGACAGCGGAATGGAGATCGCGTTCTTCGGCTCGAGCCTCGTGTCCGCGTACTGGAACGGCGCAGCCACATACTACCGTGGGCTCATCCGGGCGCTGGCCGCACGCGGGCACCGGATCACGTTCTACGAGCCCGACGCCTTCGACCGGCAGCGGCACCGGGACATCGAGGATCCGCCCTGGGCGAAGGTGGTGGTGTACCCGGCCACGGACGAGGATGCCGTGTTCCGCGCGCTGGAGACCGCTGCCCGCGCCGACCTGGTGGTCAAGGCGAGCGGCGTGGGCGTGTTCGACGGGCTGCTGGAGCGAGAGGTCCTCGCGCTGCGCGGGCCGGGCAGGATCGTCGCATTCTGGGACGTGGATGCGCCCGCCACGCTCGACCGGATCCGGAGCAATCCGCGGGATCCGTTCCTGCCGCTGATCCCGAGGTACGACCTGATCCTGACGTACGGCGGCGGCGATCCGGTCGTGGAGGCCTACCGGCGGCTCGGCGCCGCCCAGTGCGTGCCGATCTACTATGCGCTCGATCCGGCCACCCACCACCCGGTTCCCCCGAACCCGCGTTTCGCGGCGGACCTCGCGTTCCTCGGGAACAGACTGCCGGATCGGGAGGCCCGGGTCGAACACTTCTTGCTGGAACCGGCCGCGCGGGCGCCGGACCAACGCTTCCTCCTCGGCGGGAACGGCTGGGCCGACAAGCCCATGCCCGCGAACGTGCGCCGGACCGGGCACGTCTATACCGCGGACCACAACGCCTTCAACTGCACGCCCCGCGCGGTGCTGAACGTGAACCGGGAGAGCATGGCGCGCTACGGGTACTCTCCGCCCACGCGGATCTTCGAGGCCGCCGGCGCCGGCGCATGCATCATCACGGACCGATGGCCGGGTCTCGAGCTCTTCCTCGAGGAGGGGCGGGAAGTGCTCGTCGCGGAGGATGGCGACGACGTCCTCGAATATGTCACCGGGCTCACCTGGATCCGCGCGCGCACGATCGGCCGCGCCGCGCGGCGACGCGTGCTCGCGGAGCACACCTACGCGCACCGTGCGGTCCAGCTCGAACGCGTGCTGGACGCGTACCGCCGCTCCCCGGCCGTGGAGGTCGGACCGTGAACCACACGCCGCTCGACATCGTGTTCCTGGGACTGTCGATCACGTCATCCTGGGGAAACGGACACGCCACCACGTACCGCGGGCTCGTGCACGCGCTGCACAAGCGCGGCCACCGCGTCCTCTTCCTCGAGCGCGACGTGGAGTGGTACGCCGCGCACCGCGATCTACCCGACCCGCCGTACGGTCGAACCGTGCTCTATCGCTCTCTCGACGAGTTGCGCGGGCATTTCACCCAGGCGGTGAAGCACGCCGACCTCGTCGTCGTCGGATCCTACGTGCCGGACGGCATCGAGGTCGGGGACTGGGTGCAGCGCACCGCCACCGGCGTCACTGCGTTCTACGACATCGACACTCCGGTCACGTTGCGGCAACTCGAGTCCGGCGGCGCGCCGTACCTCGCGGCCGAGCAGATCAGCCGCTACGACCTCTACCTGTCATTCACCGGCGGGCCGACGCTCGCCAGGATCGAGCGGGACTACGGCGCCCCGCTCGCCCGGCCGCTCTACTGCTCCGCCGACCCGGCCGGGTACTTCGAGGAGCCGACCCGCCACCGCTGGGACCTCGGCTACATGGGCACCTACAGCGAGGATCGGCAGCCGGCGCTCCACGCCCTCCTGATCGAACCCGCGTCGCTGTGGCCGGACGGGCGCTTCGTCGTGGCCGGGCCCATGTACCCCGAGGAGATCGCGTGGCCGGCGAACGTCCAGCGCATCCCGCACCTGGCGCCGCCCAACCACCGCGTGTTCTACAACAGCCAGCGTTTCACGCTCAATGTGACCCGTAGGGACATGGCCCTGGCAGGCTTTTCGCCGAGCGTCCGGCTCTTCGAAGCGGCCGCGTGCGCTGCGCCCGTGATCACGGATGAGTGGGAGGGAATCGACCACTTCTTCGTGCCCGGAGAGGAGATCCTCATAGCGCGCTCCACACAGGATACGCTGCGCTATCTCCGCGAGTTGCCGGAGGAGGAACGGCGCACGATCGGCCGGCGCGCGCGCGATCGGGTCCTCGCCGAGCACACGCCAGCGCATCGGGCCGCCGAACTCGAGGCGTACGCGCGCCGGGCGCGCGCCGGCCATGTCATGCATTGAAGCGATGTGAGGATCCGGTATGGCGGAACCCCTCATGCGGCACACCCCGGCGTACCCCGGGCAGCGGGAGGACGTGGTCGCGCTGGGGCCCTGGTTTCACAACCTCCACCTTCCGGACGGCAGCCAGACCGCGCCCGGTCATCCGCTGGGCGATTTCCCGCTGAACAAGTGGCGGCAGATCGCGGATCACCTGCCCGCGGACCTCACGGGATGGACTGCGCTCGATGTCGGGTGCAACGCCGGGTTCTACGCGATCGAGCTCGCGAAACGCGGCGCGCACGTGCTCGGGATCGACGTGAATCCGCGCTTCCTCGCCCAGGCCGAATGGGCCGCGCGCGAGTTCGAGCTGACCGACCGCCTCGAGTTCCGCCGCATGCAGGTGTACCACCTGGCGCACATGAGCGAGACGTTCGACCTCGTGCTGTTCATGGGCGTCTTCTATCACCTGCGCTATCCGCTGCTCGGACTGGACATCGTGGCGGAGAAGGCGCGCCGCCTGATGGTGTTCCAGACGCTGACCATGCCGGGCGTGCGCGTCTATCGCGACACCGGAGACCGGGAGATCCACGACCGGGAGGTGTTCCACCGCCGCGGCTGGCCCAAGATGGCGTTCATCGAGGGGCGTTTCGCCGGCGACCCCACGAACTGGTGGGTCCCGAACCACGCGGCCGTGGAGGCCATGATCCGGTCTGCCGGACTCACCGTGATCCGCCGGCCCGGCCACGAGATCTACCTCTGCGAGCCGAGCCCGGCTCGCCCCACGTACGAGGAGTCGGGCTGGGATCCCGCCGAGCTGGAGGCCGCGACCGGAAGGGACCTGCTGGCGACGGGCCGGGCCGGCCGGCAGAGCCCGTAGAACGGGCGCGGGCCCCCTGCGCCCCAGAGCCCCCGAGCCGTGCGACCTACGCGTAGCGCCGCACCATCCGCGCGCAGAACTCGGCGAACGCCTCGATCTCCCGGGGCGGGCTCGTGTGATGGGGAACGATGCCCTCGGATTCGGGCGTGAAGCAGAACGTGAGCGTGACCTCGAACGGCTCCAGCGCGCGCATCATGCGGTCGAACCACGCATCCGCACCCGGCCGGAAGCTGTCCGCCCAGCTCAACCCCGTACGCAGGTAGCGGACGCCGAGCCGGCGCAGCAGGCGCACCGCGTCATCCAGCCGGTGATCCTCGAAGTGGAACCACTGGCAGATCCCGAACTCCGGCGTGTACCGGGAGAAGCGCGGGAGCGCGATCTTCGGACAACCGTCCTCGCGCACGAGCCCCATGTAGAAGTGACGGTAGTAGGCGGAGCCTTCGGCCTCGCGATGGCGTGTGGTGGCCGGCCACGCGCGGGGCAGGTCGTACAGGCTGTACCAGTGGATCCTTGGCACACGGCCGATCAGCAGCTCCGCGGTGCGGTCCAGCCCGAACGCCTGCACCTCCTCCGCGCCGAAGCTCGAGACCCCGACCTCGGTCACCCAGATCGGGAGCTCCGTCACGGCTTCGATCTCCGCGACCTTGTCCGGCCATTCGTGGATCGTCCAGTGGTTCCAGTCGAGCGGGAAGCCGTGGATCGCAACGGCGTCCACCGCTTCGAGGACGCCCTTCGATCCGAGGTTCTGGATGAAGTTCGGGTCGATCGGCGAGATCCCGCCGAGCACGCGGGTGAGGGCAGGGCGTTCGGCGGCCACGGCCGCGGACGCGACCTTCACCATTTCCGCGTAGATCCTCCAGTCCGTATCGACCTCGAAATCCCAGTGCGACTTGTTGTTCGGCTCGTTCCAGAACTTCACCGCTTCGATCACGGCCACACCTCCGGGCGGGTCGCGGTTCCGCAGGTGCCGCTGGCGCCGGCGCGGCCGGATCGCCGCGTCGACGCTGGAAACTGGAGGGAAGCGGCCGTACCCGGATGCATGCCGCGTACCAGCCCGGGACTTCGCGCCGGCCGTCGGCCGCGTGCCGAGCGGGCGCCACGGCAACGCTCTGCGGCATGGCCACGCGAAGGCCACGGACCAGGACCGGGCGGAAAGGGAGGGGGCCCGGCGCGTCCGGAAATCGGGCCGGGTGCCTCGACGCCACGCCCCAACCAACGCCTCGGCCATGGACCGGGCAGGCCCCGGGCGTGCAATCCGCGCTTCCGATGGCTATCATATGCGACGGCCACAGCGGTCGGCGCGACGAAGCCGGAGGAGCCGACGTCGCCCATTGCATGCCGTGGAGCCGCGCGGAGCGGGGCCGTGTGCGTGCGTGAGCGCGACCAGCGCTCTACCGGCCGGATCGACGTGGCGGTGCGCGGACCTTGTCACGGGCGGTCGCGCAAGGGACCATAGATGGCCGTAGTTCCAGTGATCCCTGCGGGAAGGTCGACGTGGAAATCGATTTGCTGGTCGATTCTGCGCGCTTCTGGGAGCGGCTCGCGGAAGACATCGCCGGCGCGCGGAGCCGGATCTACGTACAAACCCTCTCCTTCGAAGGCGACGCCGCAGGCACCGCCCTCGCCCACGCACTCACCGCCGCGGCTTGCCCCGACCGCAGGGTCCTGGTCGACACGTTCACGCGCTTCATCCTGAACGACCGGTTCATCTACTGGATCCCGAACCTGCTGGACGCCGAGCTGCGCGCCGAGGCCCGGGCCACCACCGAGCTGCTCAACGGCCTCGCGAGCTCGGGGGTCGACGTACGCTTCACGAACCCGATCGGGATCCGGATCGGACGGGTCGCGGCCCGGGACCACAAGAAGCTCGTGGTCTTGGACGGGAGGGTCGCCTACATCGGCGGGATCAACTTCAGCGACCACAACTTCGACTGGCACGACATGATGCTGCGCATCGAGGCGCCGGACGTGGCGGCGCTCCTCGAGCGCGACTTCCTGGCCACGTTCGAGGGTCGCAGCCAGTACATCGCGGGGCGCTTCCCGGGCATCGAACTGCACTTGCTGGACGGCCGCTCCAACGCGCGGGCCTTCGAGCCGGTGCTGGAGCTGCTCCGCTCGGCCCGCCGCGAGATCATTGCCGTGAGCCCGTACCTCAGCTTCCCCTTCCTCGACCACCTCTGCGCGGCGAGGCGCCGGGGCGTACAGGTCACCCTCATCAGCCCGGCGCTGAACAACCGCGGATTCCTGCGCCGCAACCTGGAATGGGAGGCGGTACGCTCCGGGCTCGACCTGTGGCTGTACCAGGGCAGGATGAGCCACCTCAAGGCATTGCTCGTGGACGACACCTACCTGGTGGCCGGTTCGTCCAACTTCGATGCCCTGAGCTACGTGGTGCACCCGGAGATCGTGGCGATCATCACGGACCCCCACACCATCGCCCGATTCCGCGCGGAAGTGGTGGAGCCGGACCTGGCCGCGTCCGTGCGGTTCGAGGGGCGTCCGGGCCTGTTCCTGGGCCGGGCCCGGGACATCGGCCTGCGGGCGGGCGTCCGGATCCTGGGAGGGCTGAGCCGGCTCTGAGGCGACGTCGCCCCGGCCCCGTTCCCGGCGCCCGTCGGGGACTCAGCGGTGGGCCACGTCCGCGGGCTCCGGCGGCACCGGGGCAGGCTCCGGCGCCGGCGCACCGGGCACCGGCTGGGCGAGGTGGTGCGCGCTCCGCCAGATGTGATAGGCCAGCCGGTCGAGCCAGCGGATCGCGTCCATCCAGACGAGCGCATCGGTGGGCTCGATCAGGCCGTGGGCCGTCCGCTCCAGGATCCGGACCCGCTCGGACTTCCGCACCTCCGCCATGGTCTGGGAGATGCGCTGTGCCTCGCACGGCCCCTCGCGGCCATCCGCTTCCGATCCGTGCCACTGCTGGATGGGCCCGAGCCGCTCCGCGAGCTCGGCCGCGATCGCGCGCAGGTCCGGGTCGCTGCGCAGGACGGGCCGGTGTTGCGGCTCGCGCAACGCCTCGATCAGATTGTCGAGATGATCGATGGCGTGCAGGACCGAGAGATGCCGCTCGTACTCCGCGGCCTCCGGCGTGGTCCGGACCTCCGCCAGGAACCGCTGGGTCTCGCGCAGCGCCGCGCTGGCGGCCTCCAGCGCCCGCTCCGTACCGAGCACGTCTTCCGCATCGCTCAACTCCCGGCGGACCGCCTCGATCAGCACTCCCGCGATCTCTCGAACCGTACGCCTCGCCGCCTCCACAGCCACCGCCGGCACGTTCGCCACCGTCGCGTCCAGATTGCGCGTGAGTTGCGCGCCACGCTCCGGGACGAGATGCGAGATGATCCGCGCGAACGTGCCGGTGATCGGCAGGAGCATCGCGATCCCGAACACGCTGAACGCCGTGTGGAACGCGGCGATCAACGCGGCGTCGCCATCCAGGCCCAGGAGGTGGTTGATCGCCCCGAGCAGCTCCAGTATCCATGGGAGCGTCAGGAACGTGACGATCGCGGTGAACACGTTGAACAGGATGTGCGCCAGCGCCGTTCGCCTCGCCGCCACGGACGCGCCGATCGCCGCGATGGCGGCCGGGAGCGTGGAGCCCACGTTGTGGCCGATCACGAGCAGCGCCGCCTGGTTCAGCTCGAGGGTGCCGGCGTGCAACGCGGTGATGGTCGCCGCAACCGAGGCGCTGGACGACTGGAGGATGAAGGTGATCACCATCCCGACGATCACCAGCAGGATCCGACCGCCCGGGGTCTCATCGGGGAGCACGGCGAGATCGAAGCGGCCGGAGAGGGTACCCATCCCGACCTGAAGCGTGTCGATTCCGACGAAGATCAGGCCGAAGCCGGCGAGGGCCAGGCCGAGGGACGCCGTGCGCCCGCGCGCGAGTAGCCGGAGCAGCGCGCCGAGCCCCACGAGGGGGAACGCGATCGCCCCGACGCCGAGCTTGAGCCCGAGGAACGCCACGATCCAGCCCGTGCTCGTGGTGCCCAGATTCGCCCCGAAGACCAGCCCGATGGCTTGCGGAAAGGTGAGGAGGCCCGCGCTCACGAACCCGATGGTGGCCAGCGTCGTGGCGCTCGAGGACTGGACCACCAACGTGATGGCTGCGCCCGAAAGGACGGCCCGGATCCGACCACCCGTCAGGTGGCTGAGCACGCGCCGGATCGTGTCCCCGGCGGCGGCCTTCAGCCCCTCGGTCATGAGGACCATGCCGATCAGGAAGAGGCCGACGCCGCCGAGTACCTGTGAGACCATGGATCGTGTTGCCGAGGACGCGATGAGTGTTCACAGAATATAGACGAAGAGCGCAAATTCGTGCAGGTCTGCCCACGGGCGTGGTCGATGCCCCATGGCGGCCTCAGGAGGGCGGCGTGCACGGCCGGAGTCCGGCCGGCGGGGCCGGTCCGGTGGTTTGGGAGGATCGATGAAATCCGGGGATAGTCAGCTCGCTCAATTTCTCAGTCAACCCGAGGTCCGGCGGAATCTCAGGGCGCTGGGCAAGTATCTGGCCGTGCTGGCCGGGCTCGTGGCCTTCTACTCGGTGCTCTTCCACCTGCTCATGCTGCACGTGGAAGGGCAGCGCCATTCCTGGGTCACCGGGCTGTACTGGACGCTGACCGTCATGACCACGCTCGGGTTCGGGGACATCACCTTCTCGAGCGACACCGGCCGGCTGTTCAGCCTCCTCGTCCTCCTCACCGGCGTGGTGCTCCTGCTCACCCTCCTGCCATTCGTGTTCATCCGGTTCTTCCTGGCGCCCTGGCTCGAAACCCAGGTCCGGACGCGAGCGCCGAGGGCGGCGCCGCCGGACATTCGGGACCACGTCATCATCTGCCGCATGGACACGATCGTCCCGGGGCTGGTGGCGAAGCTGAGGGCGGCAGGGATCCCGTGCTTCGTGATCGAGCAGGAGCCGGAGAAGGCGGCCCGGCTCGCCGTGGAGGGCGTGTCGGTCGTGCAGGGCGCGGTGGACGGGCGCTCCACCTTCGAAGCACTGCGCGTGGAACACGCTCGCATGGTGGTGGCGAACGCGGACGACACGATCAACAGCAACATCACGCTGACCGTGCGCGAGGTCTCGGCAACCGTCCCGATCGCGGCCATCGTGGAGCACGAGGAATCGGTCGACATCCTCTCCCTGAGCGGCGCCACCCACGTACTCCCGCTCAAACGGCAGCTCGGCGAGCAACTCGCCAACCGGATCAGCGTGGGCAAGGCGGAGGCGCACGTCATCGCCACATACCGGGACCTGCTGATCGCCGAGTTCCCGGCCCAGGGAACCCCGTTGGCCGGCCGGACCGTCCGCAGCTCCCGGCTCAGGGAGGCGACGGGCGTCAGCGTGATCGCGGTGTGGGAGCGAGGCCGTCTCTATCCGGCAAGCCCGGCCACGCGCATCGAGTCCTCCACGGTCGTCGTGGTGACCGGCACACGGGAGCAGATCGACCAGCTGAACGAGCTGCTCATCATCTACCAGCCGAACCCGAACCCGGTGCTGGTCATCGGCGGCGGGAACGTGGGCAGGGCAGCGATCCGGTCCCTAAAGCGCAGGGACGCCGCCGTGCACCTGATCGAGCGGGAGCCGGAACTGGCACAGAGCGCGGCCGGCCTCGCCGATCAGGTCTTCGTGGGCGACGCCTCCGACCGCAACGTCCTGCGGCGCGCGGGGCTCGAGAGCGCGCCGTCCGTCCTGCTCACCACCCACGACGACGCCATGAACATCTACCTCGCCGTCTACTGCCGGCGTCTCAACCCCGACCTCCGGATCGTGAGCCGCATCACCCACGAGCGGAACATGGAGGCGGTGCTCCGGGCAGGCGCGGACTTCGTGCTCAGTTACGACTCTCTCGGCGCCGAGTCGCTCATGGCCCTGACCCAGGGCCGCGAGCTGCTCCTCCTCGGCGAGCATCTGGACCTCTATGAGATCGCCGTGCCGGCGTCGCTCGACGGCAGGACACTCGGCGAAAGCGGGATCGGCGCCCGGACCGGCTTGACCGTGATCGCGATCGACTCCGACGAGGGCGTCGTCACGAATCCCGGTCCCGGCCGCATCCTCCGGCGCGGCATGGAGCTCGTGGCCGTCGGAAGCCCGGAGCAGCTCCAGCGGTTCCGCGAGACCTACCTGTGAGCGGCGAGCCGGGCGCGGCGATCGTCGGCGGAGGGGGGCGTACCGGCCGCCCGGTGCGCATGTCGTGGCCCATTCGCCCCCTGGATCGGCCGTAGCCGAGCTGCGCTCCGCGAGCCCCTCGGGGAGACGCGCGCAGCCACAGACCATCGGACCGCACGCGACCCCGCTTGTGCAGCAGCATCTCGCCTGTGAGGTGGTCGTGCGGGGGCGACCGGCGCTGGCCCCCAGCTGTTGACCCCGCACCGGATCGAGCGGGAGCCGGGGTGGGCCCGGAGCGCGGCCGGCCTGGCAGACCTGGTCTTCGTGGGCAACGCCTCCGACCGCAACGCCCTGCGGCGCGCCGGGCTCGAGAACCCGCCCTCCCGTGCTTCGGCCTGCACCGGCGAGCAGGCGGGGGCGAACCGGCCCCGGCCAACGGATGGGCCCGCGCTGTTAGCGGCGGTTGAAAATGGGTTCTCCCGCACATTTGGTGAATCGGGACCTGC
>CALCID010000101.1 GCA_937907535.1 uncultured bacterium
GGGCGAGCCGGACGCGTCGTCGTTCCCGTCGGGCGGGCTGCGGGCGACGTTCGAGGCGCGGGGCTACACGGCGTGGGACCCGACTTCGCCGGCGTTCATCATGGAGACGGCGGCGGGTTCGTACCTGGCGATCCCCACGGCGTTCACGTCGTGGACGGGGAACGCGCTGGACACGAAGATCCCGCTGCTGCGGTCGTTGCACGCGATCGACAAGCAGGCGCGGCGGGCGTTGCAGCTGTTGGGGCTGGAGCCGAAGCCGGTGCGGGTCACGCTGGGTCCCGAGCAGGAGTTCTTCCTGGTGGACCAGGAGTTCTACTACCGGCGCCCGGACCTGGTGGTGACGGGGCGCACGCTGTTCGGGGCGAAGCCGCCGCGTGGCCAGGAGCTGGAGGACCACTATTTCGGCTCGATCCCGGAGCGGGTGCTGGCGTTCATGATGGATGCGGAGCGGGAGCTGTACCGGCTCGGCATTCCGGTCAAGACGCGGCACAACGAGGTGGCGCCGGGCCAGTACGAGATGGCGCCGCTTTACGAGACCGCGAACATCGCGGCGGATCATCAGCAGCTCATGATGCTGGTGATCCGGAACACGGCGAGGAAGTACGGGCTGGTGGCGCTGTTGCACGAGAAGCCGTTCGCGGGGGTGAACGGGAGCGGCAAGCACCTGAACTGGTCGTTCGGCACCGCGGAGGAGAACTTCCTGGATCCGGGGGAGAGCCCGCACGAGAACCTGCGGTTCCTCTTCTTCGTGACGGCGGTGATCCGGGCGGTGGAGCGGCACCAGGACCTGGTGCGGTTGGGCGTGGCGTACGCCGGGAACGACCATCGTCTCGGGGCGAACGAGGCGCCGCCGGCGATCATGTCGGTGTTCCTGGGCGAGCAGCTCTCGGACATTTTCGAGCAGCTTGAGAAGGCAGGCCGGGCGAAGTCGAGCAAGAACGGCGGGCTGCTGGGCCTGGGCACGCCGGTCCTGCCGGCGATCCCGAAGCATGCCGGGGACCGCAACCGGACGTCGCCCTTCGCGTTCACGGGGAACAAGTTCGAGTTCCGCGCGCTGGGCGCGTCGCAGTCGATCAGCTTCCCGGCGACGATCCTGAACACGATCGTCGCGGAGTCGATCGAGGAGCTGGCGGACGCGCTCGAGGCCGAGCTGAAGGCCGGGCGCGGTCTGGAGGACGCGCTGGGCGCGGTGCTGGCGCGGGAGATCCCGAAGATCAAGCGGATCATCTTCGACGGGGACAACTACTCGCAGGAGTGGCAGGCGGAGGCGGAGCGGCGGGGTCTCTTGAACCTGCGCAACGCGCTGGATGCGATCGACCTGCTGACGTCGCAGAAGAACGCGGCGCTGTTCGAGAAGTACGGGGTCCTGAGCCGGCGGGAGCTGGAGTCGCGGAGGGAGATCCTCGTCGACCAGTACTTCAAGACGATCAACATCGAAGGCGAGACCGCGGCGGAGATCGCGCGCACGATGGTGCTCCCTGCGGCGGCGCGGTACCTGAACGAGCTGGTCACCGCGGCGGAGCGGACGCGTTCGCTGGGGGTCGAGCCGACGGGCGTGCTGCGCACGATCGAGGAGGTCAACGGGCTGATCGACGAGTTGTCCATAGCGCTCCGGGGGCTGGTGGAGCAGAACGCGGAGCTGGGCGGAGACGACGTGCACTCCAAGGCCCGCCACATGCGGGACAACATCCTGCCGGCCATGGCCGCGGTACGCGCGGTGGTCGACCGGCTGGAGAAGGTGGTGCCGGATGACCTCTGGCCGTTGCCGCGTTATCGGGACATGCTGTTCATCAAGTAGTGGCCGGGTGGAGGGGCGGCCCGGAGCGCGTGGGGGCGGCGGCGCCTTTCCCGAGAGGGCCGGCTTGCATAGATTCGGGCGGTAAGCGGCGGCCGATGCCGCATCCGCCCCGAATGCGAGCCTAACCAGAGGAATCACGCCGATGTCTACGAAAGGTTTGGAAGGAGTCGTCGCCGCGGAGACGTCACTGAGCAAAGTCTACGGGCTCGAAGGTCGCCTGATCTATCGCGGCTATGAGATCGAGGACCTCGCGGCGAACACGTCGTTCGAGGAAGTCTGCCATCTGTTGTGGTACGGCGAGCTGCCGACCCGGGCGCAGCTCGACGAGTTGAAGGGGCGCTTCGTGGAGGAGGCGAAGCTGCCCGGCGAAGTGCTGGACCTGGTGCGCCGTATGCCGCAGAGCGCTCATCCCATGAGCGTGCTGCGCACGGCGGTCTCGGCGCTCGGGTGCTACGATCCGGAAGCCGAGGACATGGCCCGGGAGGCGAATCTGCGGAAGGCGATCCGGATCACCGCCCGGATGCTCACGCTGACTGGCACGATGATCCGGCTGCGGGCCGGCGGCGAGCCGCTCGAGCCGCGGGCGGATCTCAGCCTGGCGGCGAACCTGCTGTACCTGATCCGGGGCAAGGAGCCGGATGCGCTGACCGAGCGGGCGATGGACGCGGCGCTGATCCTCCATGCCGAGCACGGCATGAACGCGTCGACGTTCTCCGCCCGGGTGACCATCGCGACGTTCTCGGACATCTACTCGGCGGTCACGTCCGCGATCGGCACGCTCAAGGGGCCGCTCCACGGGGGCGCGAACGAGGGCGTGATGCGGATGCTCCAGGAGATCGGGGATCCGGCGGTCGCGGCGGACTGGGTCCGGAAGGCGCTGGACGAGAAGCGGCGGATCATGGGCTTCGGCCATCGGGTGTACAAGACGCTGGATCCGCGTGCGCCGATCCTGCGGTCGCTGGCCGAGCAGCTCGCGCAGCAGGGCGGCGACACCCGCTGGCTGGACATCGCCGCCGTGGTGCAGCAGACCATGGCGGAGGAGATGGAGCGTCGGCAGAAGCAGATCTATCCCAACGTGGACTTCTACAGCGCTCCGCTGTACTTCACGATGGGGATCCCGACGAACTTCTTCACGAACATCTTCGCGTGCGCCCGGACGCCGGGCTGGACGGCGCACATCATCGAGCAGCTCGATGACAACCGGCTGATCCGGCCGTCGTCCGATTACGTGGGTCCGCACGGCCGGAAGGTCGTGCCGATCGACCAGCGCGGCTGATCGGGGGCCGGGCGGGGCGGCTCCTGGCGGGCCGTCCCCGGCTCTCGCGGCAGCCCGTCCCGGGTACCCCGGAACGCGATGCCGCGCAGCCGCGACCCGCTCGCGATGCCAAACCCCGCGCGGCCATGCCGGCCGCCGGGGCTTTTTTTCGGATCCGCCCGCGACATCCCTTGCCCCGGGGAACCGACGGCGGTGCGATCGGCGCCGGTCCATCCGAGGGGCGGGCGCCCTGGAACGCCCGGCGCCCGGCCTGGTGGGGGGCGTCGCCGGGGCCGGGTGCTGTCCCATTCAGGATCGTCTGCCGGCTGCGGACACCCGGGCCCGCCGGCGTGCGTTCCGGGTGCCGCGCGTTCCACCGCGAGGGCGATGGAGCCGCGCGGGCTCGGCCGCCGGTCCCGCGATGCCGGATCCGCGCCCCGATGTGCCCGAACGGGGCCGGAATTCGTTATATTAGAAGTCTGTGCACACGATGACACCGTACACGGGCGCGGCAATGGAAGAGAGCAAGCATGCGGCTCCGGGCGAGCGCGCGGGCCGCGATTTCCTGCGAGCCATCATCAGCGAGGACGTGCGGACCGGCAAACACGGCGGCCGGGTGGTCACCCGCTTCCCGCCGGAGCCGAACGGCTACCTGCACATCGGGCACGCCAAGTCGATCACGCTGAACTTCGGGCTCGCCCAGGAGTACGGCGGGCGCTGCCACCTGCGCTTCGACGACACGAACCCGGAGACGGAGGACGAGGAGTACGTCCAGGCGATCATCCGGGACGTGAAGTGGCTCGGCTGGGACTGGGGCGAGCACCTGTATTTCGCGTCCGACTACTTCGAGGAATTCTACCGGCTGGCGGAGAAGCTCATCCTCGACGGGAAGGCGTACGTGGACAGCCAGACCGAGGAGGAGATCCGGGAGCAGCGGGGCACGGTCACGGAGCCGGGCCGGCCGAGCCCGTACCGGGACCGGAGCGTCGAGGAGAACCTGGATCTGTTCCGGCGCATGCGGGCGGGCGAGTTCCCGGACGGCGCCCACGTACTGCGGGCGAAGATCGACCTGGCCTCCCCGAACATGCTCATGCGCGATCCGGTGCTCTACCGGATCCGGCACGCGCGTCATTACCGGGCGGGCGACAAGTGGTGCATCTACCCGATGTACGACTACGCGCACCCGCTCGAGGACGCGCTGGAGGGCGTGACCCACTCGATCTGCACGCTGGAGTTCGAGAACAACCGCGAGCTGTACGACTGGGTCATCGAGAACACGGGGGTCGCGTCGCGGCCGCGCCAGTACGAGTTCGCCCGGCTGAACCTCGACTACACGGTCATGAGCAAGCGCAAGCTGCTCCAGCTCGTGGAGGGCGGGCACGTGAGCGGCTGGGACGACCCGCGGCTGCCGACGATCGCGGGGCTCAGGCGGCGGGGCGTCACACCGGAAGCGATCCGCAGGTTCTGCGAGATGATCGGCGTGGCGCGGGTGAACAGCCGGGTGGACATGGCGAAGCTGGAGTATGCGATCCGGGACGACCTGAACTCCCGGGCCCCGCGGGTCATGTGCGTGCTCCGGCCGCTCCGGGTGGTGATCACGAACTATCCGGAAGGGCGGGTGGAGGAGCTGGACGCGCCGTACTGGCCGCACGACGTGCCGAAGGAGGGGTCGCGGCCGGTGCCGTTCTCGCGCACGCTCTACATCGAGCGGGACGACTTCATGGAGGACCCGCCGAAGGACTTCTACCGTCTCGCGCCGGGACGGGAGGTGCGGCTCCGCTACGCGTACATCATCCGTTGCGACGAGGTGGTGAAGAACGAGGCCGGCGAGGTCGTGGAGCTGCGCTGCACGTACGATCCGGCGACGCGGGGCGGCGCGGCGCCGGAGGGGCGCGCGGTCCGGGGCACGATCCACTGGGTTTCGGCGGAGCATTCGATCCTGTGCGAGGTCCGGCTGTACGACCGGCTCTTCACGGTTCCGGACCCGGAGGCGCAGGGTGACGACTTCCGGAACTATCTGAATCCGGAGTCGCTGGTCGTGGTGAAGGGCGCGCGCGTGGAGCCGAGCGTGGCGTCGGATCCGCCGGGCACGCGCTACCAGTTCGAGCGGCTGGGCTACTTCGTGACCGATGAGGTCGATTCCAGGCCAGACGCGCTCGTCTACAACCGGATCGTGACGCTTCGGGACACGTGGGCGAAGCGTGTGGCGCGGACGGCGGGGGCGGAGGCGGCTGCCGGGAAGCCGGCCGCTGCCGCGAAGCCGCGTGCCGCCGGTGGCGTGGAACGCGACGTCGCCGAAGCCGAACGCCGGCGGAGCCCTGCCCGCCCGGCTGTCCGCACTCGCCCGCCGGAGCTGGAGGCGCGCGCCCGGCGCTTCGAGTCCGAGCTCGGCCTCTCCGCAGAGGACGCGGACCTGCTCACCCGGGATTCGGCGGTGGCGGACCTGTTCGAGGGCGCGCTCGCGGCGGGCGCATCCCCGCGGGCCCTCGCGAACTGGATGGTGAACGAGCTGCCCCGTGCGCTGGGCGGCAGGAGCCTGGCGGAAGCGCCGTTCGGGGCCCGGGAGCTGGGCACGCTGGTCGCCATGGTCGAGCGCGGGACGCTCTCCAGCACCGCGGGGCGTGAGGTGCTCACGGAGCTGGCCGCCCGGGGCGGGGATCCGGCCGAGATCGTGGAGCGCCGGGGACTGGTCCAGATCGAAGACGCGGGGCAGCTCGCGCCGGTGGTGGACGAGGTCCTGGCCTCGAACCCGGACAAGGTGGAGGCGTACCGCGGCGGCCGGACCGGGCTCCTGGGCTTCTTCGTCGGGCAGGTCATGCGGCGGACCGGCGGGCGCGCGAACCCCGAGCGCGTCAAGGAGCTGCTGACCGACCGCCTGGGCGGCTGAGGTCCGCGGCCGGGCCGGGCAAGTCGTACGCGCCTGCCCGGCCTGCGGAACGCGGCGGGCGCCGGGTGCGAGATCCACGGCCATGCACGAACACAAGGGCCGAACCCCGCTCCACACCGAGGAGACGTTCCTGGGCGCGTTGCGCGCGCGAGGCGCGACCCGGCTCAGGAAGGTCTCCTTCCGGCCGACGCGCAGCACCATTTTCTCCCTCACCCGCGGCGGCGCGGTCCTGAACCTGAACGCCGCGTTCCGGGCCTCGCCGCCGCCGCTGCTGGATGCCTTCGCGGTGATCGCCACGGCGCGCAGCCGTCGGAGCCAGGCGTACCGGAACGCCGTCCGGCGGGTGTGCGAATGGCCTCCGCTGGTGGAGGTGATCACCGAGGCGCGGCGGGCGTACTCGGCTGCCCGGGCCGCGGCGCGGACGGCGGCGATCCGGGCCGGGATCCCGAGCGCGCCGTGCTGCGCCACCCCGGAACAACGCGCCTACCTGCGCTCGCTCTACCGGACGCTGAACCGTGAGCGGTTCGGCGGCCGGCTGCCGGAGAACCTGCCGATCCGGCTCAGCAACCGGATGCGCCGTCGGCTGGGGCAGGTGCGCTTCGACGTGATCGACGGGGAGCGCGTGGTCGTCGACATCGCGCTGAACGTGGACCTCATGCTGGAGGCGAACGACGCCCAGCGGCTGGACACGCTGCTCCACGAGATGGCGCACGCCGAGGCGTATCTCTTCCATGGCGACCGCGGCCATGGCGCGCACTGGAAGCGCATTGCGCGCCGGGTGGGGTGCGAGCCCCGGGCGTGCACCCATGCGCGGGTCGAGCGCAGGCGGCGGGGCGAGCGGGCGGTCACGCGTGTGCCGGCTTGAGCGCTGGCGGGTCGGTGGGCCGCAAGCGTCGAGGGCGGTTCCCGTGTCGGAGGACCGCCGGACCCCGCCCGTTCCCCGAGGGGTCCCATCGGCGCGGCAATGGTGGTAGCTTAGAGCATGCGACGCGAACCGTTCAAATTCACGATCCGGTCCGGATCGGCCGAGTCCGATGCCGCGAACGATGGCCTGGAGTGCACGCGCTGCCTGCAACGCCGGCCGTCGGACGAGCTGGACCGTCTGCTCTGGTGCGAGGCCTGCCGCGAAACGGAGCGCGCCGTGGCCGCGATTTGGGGCCGACGGATCGGCATTGCCTTCGGCCTCGGTCTGACGATCTGGATCGCGCTGGCGGTGAAGCCGGCGACCGGCCCGCTCATGGCGCTGTGGGCGGCCTCGATCCTGGTCGTCTACCGGCTCGCCACGCGGCTCGGCAGGGAGCTGATCTACGGCGTGGCCCGGATCCGGAACGTGCCGGGTGCGCGGGCGGAGCCGCAGGGAGAAGCTTGAGCCCGCTGGTGCTGCCTGGTCGGCGCGGGTCGGGCGGCGGTGAACCGGACCCGCGCGCCGGGGTGCGCCGGGGCACGCATGGCGGCTGCGAGCCCGGGGTGCCATGACCGCTCACGGACGCATCATCGAGCGTTTCCACCTGGCGCGGCGCGACCCCGGCCTCGCCGTGCTCGAGGGATTCCACGCGCTCAAGCACGCGCTCCGGTTCGGGGCGGAGGTGCTGGAGCTCGCGACCGCGGATCCCGGGAGAGTGCTGGCACTCGCGTGGTCGCTCGCTCCGGACGTTGCCCGTACGCTGGCCTCCTGGTTCGGCGAGGAGGGGGCCGGCAACGGTGCGGGCGGGGGCGCGCAGGCCGGCCAGCCTTCGAGCATGGGCGCCGCTCCGGCTCCCGGCGCGCCGCCGGCCATGACGATCCTCCCGCTCGAGGCGTTCACCCGCATCACGCGCGAGCCGCCGGATTCGCCGGTGGTCTCCATCGCCCGGCGCCCGGCGGTTTCCGTGGAGGGGGTCCTGGGCGACGTCGCACCGGCTCCCCTCGTCTTCCTCGAAAATCCTTCCCGGCTCGGCAACATTGGTGCGGCGATCCGCGTGGCCGCGGCGGCGGAGGCGGCGGGCGTGCTCACGACCGGCCCCCACGACCCCTGGCACCCGACGGTGATCCGCGGATCCGCGGGCCTGCACTTCGCCCTGCCGGTGGCGCGCGTGGAACGGCTCCCCGCGTCCGACCGGCCCCTGGTCGCCATCGATCCCGGCGGCGAGCCGCTCCGCCCCGAAGCGATCCCGCCCCGCGCCATCCTGGCGTTCGGGGGAGAGCGCCACGGGTTGAGCCGGGAACTCGTCGCGGCCGCGGACCGCAGGATCGGGATCCCCATGCGCCCCGGCGTCTCCAGCCTGAACCTCGCGACCTCCGTGGCGGCGGTCCTGTACGTTGCCCGCTGCGCGGACCCGGGCTGGTAGCCGCGCGCTGCTCCCTGCCGACCCGGTCCTGGCCGGCGTCGTTGGGGGCGCCGGGCGACGCTCGCCGGCCCAGCCCGCAGACCACGGGCCCGAGGTCCACGGCGACCACACCGCAGCGCCAGGGGCGCAACCGATTCACGGAACCGGCTCCGACCGCCGGACGGCACCTCCGCCGCACACGTCACCGCGCTCCAGCCCGTCCTGGCCATCGCTGGCGGACGCCGTCAATGGCGCCCGGTGCTCGGCCCCGGAGTGGCTCGACGAACGGGTACCGGTCACCGGCGGGACCCGTCGGCCCTGCGGAACTCCAGGATGGAGAAGTGGAAGGTCACGGGAGTGTTCCCCAGCGCGCGGGCCCGCTCGAACGCGCCCTCGTCCAGGTGCCAGGCGCTCGGGGTCATGGCGAGGAGATCGGCCACGCTCTCCGGGTCCAGCTCCCGGTGGTACTCGAGCGTGTCGCGGCCGGACGGCTCGAAATCCGCCGCGAACAGCTCGGCGATGCGCTCCGGCTTGTCCTCGCCGATGCCGAGCAGCGGCAGCGCGGCGCGCAGCTCGGCGAGATGTCGATCGTCCGGGATGACGACCAGGAGGAGGCCGCCCGGGGCCAGCACCCGGGCGAACTCTGCGGCGTTCCGCGGCGCGAACATGTCCAGCAGCGCATCCACGCAGCCGTCGGCCAGGCAGATCCGGTGCTTCACGTCGTTGCGGAAGAACAGGGCGCCGCGGTAGGTGCGCGCGGCGAGCCGGAGCGCGTCCCGGGAGACGTCCAGGCCGAAGTAGCACCCGCCACCGGTCAGCGGCTCGAGCCGCTCCATGACGTGGCCGAGGTAGTATCCCACGCCGCAGCCGGAATCCAGGACCACGGGCGGTCGCGCGGGCGGGGCCGGGGTGGTCGCGGGGGTATGCCCGGACGCGTCCGCGGCGATGTGGCGGCGGACCGCATCCACAATGGCGGACGCCAGCGGCTCGTAGTGGCGCCGGTCCAGGAACCGACGGCGCGCGCGGAGCATCTCGGCCGTGTCCCCCCGGAGCCTGGAGCGCCCGTGCCCCGCGGGGAGCAGGTCCACGGACCCGTCCCGTGCACGGTCGAAGGTGTGTCGCCGGGGGCAGACGAAAGAGGCCCCCGTGTCCTCCAGCCGCTCGCCGCACACAGGGCAGATCAGGAGTCCCGTGCAGCGGCGGTCGGCCTCACGGCCGTCGTCGCCCGTCAGTCCTCCCAACTGGTGGGCCAATCCGGGTAATGTGCGCGCAGGTAGCGTTGCTCCCGCAAGATCATCCCCAACGGGATCCGCGTCTCGGGCAGGTGGAGCGCCACTTCCCGATCCCGTACCCAGACGACGGTGCCCTCGATCGGGAGTTCCTCTTCCTCGCGCGGGATCCGCAGCGTGCCGGTGACCACGGCGCCGGGCTCCGGTGGCGCATCGCCCAGGTACTGGTACCTGAGCCCGGTTTCCGAGCAGTCGAGCACCTCGAAGTTCGAGCCGTCGATCACGAGCCACGGCCGCTCACGGCGCGGATAGCGGATACGGTAGTACGATCGTTCTTTCCAGGACATATCCCCGCTCGCGATGACCCTGCTCCCGGCGGGCAGCGGACAGCCCCGGAGCCGGTGCACCGACTCCGGCGGGCATTCGGCCCGGGGGGCACCGGGCTGCCGGCCGCCGAAGGGCAGTGAGGACGCCGGATGTCGCTATCGGCGAGGCATGCCGCGGTGCTCGGTACGAGCCGGCGGTTCGCCGCTGCCGTTGCAGGCGGTGGTCCATGCCGGGCGAAGCCGTCATGGAGCGCGGCGTGCCGTGCGTCTGGCGGGCGAGCGGGTCCGGTCCGGCAAGTCCGTGCACTCGCACTCAGTGTGCAAGATGGAGCGGGGCGTAGCGGCCGCGCAACTGCCCGGGATCGTCCCCGTGCGTGAGCGGTCCTGCGGGCCCGGGACGTTGCGGGCGCCGGGGCCGCAGCCGTGCGCCGGGGTGGCGACGTGCACGACGTCGCCTTATACTCAGACCAAACGGGTCTCAACCTCCGACAACCGGTACATCCGAGGTCCAACGAGCCAACCCCACGGGACGTTCCGATGGTTGGTCGTCTCATACGGAAACGGAGCGAGTCCCGCACACCCCGGCATTGCTATCCGGCACACGCGTCCGGCCGCTTGCGCCTATTCCTGGATGACTGGTCCCGTAGGCCCGAGCTCCTGCCTTGCGCACTTCGTGTCGTGACGGGGCGCGTGACCGTGGATCATAGCCTGGTCGTAATGGCGGCGGTGCCGCCCTCTCGGTAGGACGCGAGTGGACAAGCCCACGCTCGATCACCTGTTCAGCGCCACGTACGAAGAGTTGCGGCGGCTGGCTGCCAGTGTGAGCCATAGGGATCCGAACCGCACGTTGAACCCGACGGCGCTGGTGAACGAGGCGTATCTGAAGCTGGCGGATTCCCTTCCATCCGGCTCTACGTCGAGGCTCCACTTCAAGCGGATCGCCGCGCGCGCCATGCGGCAGGTCCTGGTCGAGGCGGCGAGGCGGCGGAACGCGTTGAAGCGTGGCGGGGACGTGGCGTTCGTCACGCTCGATGACGAGCTGGATGTGGCCGCGAACACCGCGCAGGACCTGCTCGATCTCGACCGGGCGCTGGACGACCTCGCGAAGATGCACCCGCGCCAGGCGCTGATGGTGGAGTGTCGCTTCTTCGGGGGACTGGACATCGCCGAGACCGCCGAGCTCCTCGAGGTGTCCGAATCCACGATCCTCCGCGACTGGCGTGCGGCCCGGGCGTGGCTCGCCCGCCAGCTGCGCCGGGCAGGCTGATCGGGCAGCGTCGCTTCATTCGATACAATCTCCGGGGGGCACCATGGATGCCGTACGGTGGGAGCGGGTCCAGTCCCTATTCCACGCGGCGCTCGATCATCCGGAAACGGAGCGGCGGGCGTTCCTGGAGGCCGCGTGCGCGGATGATCCCGACATTCTCCTCGAAGTCCTCGAGCTGCTGGACGAGGATGCGCGGGTCGGGTCGGTGCTGGACCGGGGGCTGGCGACGATCGCGCACGAGGTGCTCGAGCTGCCCGAGCCCGCCATGCGCATGTTCGGTCCGTACAGGATCTTGCGGCTGCTGGGCGAGGGCGGGATGGGCGTGGTGTATCTGGCGGAGCGGGAGGACCTGGGCACCCGGGTCGCGGTGAAGATGCTGCGGGATGCGGCGCTGTCGCCCGCGCGGCGGGAGCGCTTCGCGGTGGAGCAGCGGACGCTCGCGCAGCTCAATCACCCGTCGATCGCGCGGCTCTACGACGCGGGCACGCTCCCGGACGGCACGCCGTACATCGTCATGGAGTACGTCGAGGGGGAGCCGCTGAACGCCTACTGTGCGCGGCACTCGGCCACGCTCCCGGAGCGGCTGCGCCTCTTCATGGCGGCATGCGAGGCGGTGCAGCATGCTCATCGCCACGCGATCATCCACCGGGACATCAAGCCCTCGAACATCCTGGTCACCGAAGGCGGGTCGGTGAAGCTGCTCGACTTCGGGGTCGCGAAGCACCTGGAGCGTCAGGACGCGTCGGCGGACATGACGCGCACCGGGCTCCGGCCCATGACGCCGGCGTACGCGGCGCCGGAGCAGATCACCGGCGATCCGATCGGTACATACACGGACGTTTACGCCCTCGGCGTGGTCCTGTACGAGCTCCTGACCGGACGGCTGCCGTACGACCTGTCGGACCGGACGCCGGGGCAGGCGGAGCGTGAGATCCTGGAGCGGGAGCCGGAGCGACCCTCGGTGGCGGCTCGCCGGTCCGGGAGCGACCGGGCGTCCGGCTCGCTGGCGCCGGTTTCCGCCGACCCGCGGGCATGGGCGGATCTGGACGTGCTGTGCATGACCGCCATGCACAAGGACCCGCAGCGCCGGTACCGGACCGTGGATGCACTGATCCGGGACGTCGAACGGTTCCTGACGAACCGGCCGCTCGAGGCGAGACCGGACTCTTGGCGCTACCGGATGGGGAAGTTCCTGCGGCGGCACCAGCGGCCGGTCGCGGCCGCGGCGGTGGTCCTGTGCGCGATGATCGGCCTCGTCGTCTTCTACACCGTCCGGCTCGCCGCCGCACGGGACGCGGCGGTCGCCGAGGCCGCGCGGGCCCGGAGGATCCAGCAGTTCACGCTGAGCCTGTTCGAGGGCGGCGACCCGACGGTGGGGCCGTCGGACACGACACGGGTGCTGACCCTCCTCGAGCGAGGCGTCCAGGAGGCGCACGTCCTGGAGAACGAGCCGGCGATGAAGGCGGAGGTCCTGGAGACGCTCGGCGAGATCTTCCAGAAGCTGGGGGATTTCGCGCGCGCGGAGTCGTTGCTGGTTGCCGCGCTGGACCTGCGGCGGGAGCGGCTCGGCGCGGACCACCCGGATGTGGTGCCCAGCCTCATCGCCCTCGGTGCGCTGCGCCAGGAGCAGGCCCGTTACGAGGAGGCGGAGCGGCTCGTGAGGGAAGCCCTCGTGCTGGGGCGCCGCCACTACCTGTCCGAGCATCCGATCATGATCGAAGCCATGGTCACGCTGGGCTCGGTGCTGCAAGCGCGTGGCGACTTCGATGGGGCAACGGCCGTGCTCCAGGATGCGATCCGCCTGGAGTCGGCCCGCGGCCCGGCTACACCGGAGCTGGCCTCCGCGCTCAACATCCTGGCCATCACCAGGCACTACGCCGGGGACTACGAGGCCGCGGACTCGCTCAACCTCCGGCTCCTCGCCATGAGCCGCGAGCTCTACGGCGAGCGTCACCCCAACGTGGCGGACGACCTGATCAATCTCGGCGCCAGCCAGTTCGAGCGCGGCCGGTACTCGGAGGCCGAGGAGCTCTTCCGACAGGCGCTCGACATCATACTCGGGTTCCACGGCCCCGACCACCACAAGACCGCGTCCATCCTCACCATTCTCGGGCGCGCGCTCGTGGCGCAGGCGCGGTACGATGAAGCCGACGACCTGCTGCGGCGGGCGCTCGCGGTCCGGGAGCGCGTCTTCGGCCAGGACCATCCGCACGTGGCCTCCACGCTCAACGAGCTCGCCCAGGTCGCCGGCGCCAGGGGGGACACGGAGCTGGAGGAAGCGTACTACCGGCGGATGAGCGACATCTACGAGGCGGCCCACGGGACGAGGCACTACCTGGTCGGGATCGCGAAGTCGAACCTGGCCACGGTCTTCATGAAGCGGGACCAGTACGAGCAGGCGGAGGCGCTGCTGCGCGAGGTGGTCGGCCTGTTCATCGAAACCCTTTCCGCCGACCACATGAACACCGCCATCGCCCGGGTCAAGCTGGGCCGCGTGCTCGCTCGCCGGGGGCAGTGGGCCGAGGCCGAAGTCGAGAGCCGGGCCGGCTACGAGATCATCAAGGCCCAGGCCGACCCTTCCAGCAACTGGCTGCGTTTCGTGCGGGGGGATCTCGTCGAAGCCTACGAGGCGCTGGGCCGTCCGGAGGAAGCCGCGCGATTCCGGGCCGAGCTGGTCGCGACGGCTCCGTGATGGGATGGGGCGCGGGAGACGCCCGTCGTGCTAGCGCAATCTGCGCAGCAAGGAGAGGAGCAGCGTCAGCACGATGGACACGATGAGCATGGACGTGATCGGGATGTAGACGCGCGTGTGCTCGCGCTCGATGCGGATGTCGCCCGGGAGCCGGCCGAACCAGGAGAAGAGGCCGCTCCAGGCGAGGAGACCGGCCAGCAGGAGGATCAGGCCGGTCACGATCAGCACCATGGCCATCGGATTCCGCGTCATCGTGTCCATTCCGGGCGAGTGACCGTGCGCCTCGCGTCGTGTGGGCGCGCCCGGGTCGGCCCGCGTTCGCGCCGGGCCTGGCGGGGGCGAGTCGCGCGGGTCGCGGCCGCCCCGCCCTCGCCACCCCGATGCGCGCCCCGGCTCAGCCGGCCTGGCGGGGCACGGCTTCCGTCCCGGCCGGATTCGTGCTCGCGTCCGACCGGGCGGCGAGGAGCTCCCGGTCGAACCGCTGCTCCTCGATGAGCCGCTGGAGCGCGCCCTCGATCCGGTCCAGCCGCTCTTCGAGCTGGCGGAGGTCCCGCTCCGCCTGGCCCGCGAGCCTGGCCTGGTTCGACTCGGCGAGCTTCGTCAACGCTTTCACGATCGGGTCCACGACGAAAATGCTGCCGATCACCGCACCCCCCACCAGCAGTGCGGTGATGGGGATGAGGAACGGCATGATCCCGGGCAGTACCTCCAGCATGGCTCGGCTCCGCGCGAGAGGTCCGTGATGTGTCCACGGGATCTACGTCGACCCGGACCGCCCTGTTTCAGGCGCCACGCCGCAGTGCCCGGTGCGCGAGGCGCCGCGGCGGGTCCGTTGCCGACGTCGGCGGCGGTTCCGGGCCGGCGGGGCGGACGGGTCGGCGCCCGCGGACCGGGCCGGGGCCGACCTCGCATGGGAGGCCGCGCCCGGGGCCGCACGTAATCTATCCGGCTCTCCGTTCCGGGGAAGGGTCCGCGGCAGGGTTCGGGCCAGGCGGCTCACGGGTTGGCGGCGAGTGCGCCGACGGTGCGGGGTACGCCGATCTCGCGGGTGGCGGTGGGGTTGCCGGATCGACCCAACGAAACATGGCCAGAAGTGGGTCGATCGATGTAGATTCCGATTGCCGATCCGTATCGTTCATGGTCAATCGAGCCGCTGCGCGTTTCGGCGCACAGCCACGCCTCGATGAACCATTCCCAACCGAGATGCTTGCGGACCACGGTGGGGCGGTAGTTGGTGAGCCGCTTCATCTGGTTGCTCATGGTGAACCCGTCCGGGTAGCCTGCGTGGGCGGCGGCCCGGAAGACGGGCAGTCGGCGGTCCTGCTGGAGGCGGGTGGCCACGTATAGGAGCCGGGCGAACTGTAGCCAGTGGGAGGGGACGGGGAGTCCGGCCGCGGCGAAGTGGCGTCCCAGGGTTCGCCTCGAGGAGTAGAGGCGAGACGCGAGCCGGGAGACGCTCCGGACCTCGGGCACGAGCTCGAGGATGCGGCGCACCTCGAGCCGGACGACTCGATCGACGAGGAGTTGCCGGCGGTCCAGGTACTCGAACGCCGCCACGGACAGCCGCTGGGGCGGTGTGGCGAGGATGTGCTGGAGGCGGGGCGGCGAGACGAGCCGACTGTTCGGGAGCACGGCCCGGGGGGCGAGCGAAGCCACGTAGTTCAGCAGGGGCATTGCGCGGCCGATGTCGGAGGCCGGCGGCAGCACCACGATCAGCGGCAATCCTGCGGGCCGGTCGTGCAGCCACTGGAACTCCCGGTCCTGGGCGCGGCCATCGACGAGCCACCACACGATGCAGCGGCCGGGGAGCGGGAGCGTGGGTGGGACCCAGGCCGTGTCGATGGGTTCCAGCTCCAGGTACGGCGGGTGGAAGATGGCGAGCCGGGAATCGGTACCATACCGGGTCATGGTATGCATCGTCCCTCCTGCCGGGCTGGAGTACAGGCGCCGTGCGTGCTCCCCATCGTGGACGGGTGGTATCAATTTTTCTTCAAAGTATTGATCTGAAATGAGTTGCGGCGTCCGTTCCGAGCGGTTCCCGGTGTGCGGCGGGGTGGGGCGGACGCCGGCCGACCGACGGATCCCACGGAACCCGCGATGATCCCGCCGGTGGAAGTCCCGCGTTCGGAGCGGTCCGGGTTGACGATCCGGACCTTTGGCGGCCTTTCCGTGAGCGTGGCCGGCGCGGCGGTAGCGTTGACCACGCGCAAGGCCGGGGCGCTGCTGGTGTACCTGGCGCTGGCCGATGGGCGGGCGTGTCGGCGGGAGCACCTGGCGCACCTGCTCTGGCCGGACGTGCCGGACGCCCGGGCGCGGCACTCCCTGAGCCAGACGATTTACGAAGTGCGGTCGGTGGTTCCGCCGGACTCGCTGGTCGTGACGGGAGGCGAGGTGCGCCTCGTCGCCGATCGGTGCGAGGTGGATGCGCTCCATTTCGACCGCTGGGTCGCGGAGGGGCGCCTCGGGGAAGCCGCGGACCTGTACGCGGGTGAGTTCCTCGAGGGTTTCTGGGTCCGGGGCGCGGCGCCGTTCGAGGAGTGGCAGGAGCAGCGTCGCGCCCATTACCGGGCCCGGGTGCGGGAGGTGCTGGCGCAGTTGCTGGTGGAAGCCGAGATGCACGGCCTGTGGGACCGGGCGGAGGAGCTCGCCGCCCGGCTGCTGCAGCTCGACCCGCTCGATGATGAAGTCCACAGGACGAAGATCCGGGTCATCGCGGCGCGGGGCGACTATCGGCGGGCGGTGAGCGAGTATCACGCCGCTCGTCGCATGCTCGCGAGCGAGCTGGAGAGCGTCCGGCTGGATGCGCCGCCGACGCCGACGGTGGATTTCGGTGGGGACTGGTCACCGGACGCGGGTCCCGCGGATTTCCCGGACGATCCGGTGACCGTTCCGTTCGCGGGCCGTGGCGCGGAGATGATGGAGCTCCGGCGGATCTGGGACCGGGTCCGTCGGAAGGCGGGTGCGACGGTGATCGTGCATGGCGAGGCGGGGATCGGCAAGTCCCGGCTGTGCATGAACTTCTTGCGTGTGGCGGCGATCCAGGGCGGGCGGATCCTGAGCGGGCGGTGTTATGCGGCGGAGTACCGGCTGCCCTACGGCGGGCTCGTCGAGGCGCTGATCAGCGGTGTGAAGCCCGGGGACATGCGTCGTCTGACGCCGGCGTGGGCGGCGGTGCTGGCGGAGCTGCTGCCGGAGCTGACCGAGGAGTCCGGGACGCCGCACGCTGTGGAGTCGAAGCTGCTCCGCCCGGATGCGCATTTCGCGCGGCGGCGGCTGTACGAGGGGATCGCGCGGCTGCTGGAGGCGATCGGCGAGACGCAGCCGGTGGTCCTGTTCATCGATGATTATCACTGGGCGGACGAGTCGACGCGGGGGGTGATCCAGTACCTTGCCCGGCGGCTGGCCTGGACGCCCACGCTGCTGCTCCTGGCGACGCGTTCGTCGGGCTCGCAGGCGGCGGAGCTGGGTCCGTTCAGGGGCATGGCCGGGGTCGCCGCGATCCACGAGGTGAAGCTCAAGGGGTTACCGGAGGCGGCGACGCGGCAGATCATCTCGTGGTTCGCCGATCGGTTCTCGCTGGACCTCGGCCCGGAAGCGTACGGGTACCTGTTCGCGCACACGCGGGGGCATCCGTTCTTCCTGATCGAGGTGATGAAGGCGGTGGGGGAGCGGTCGATCGATGTCGACCGGCTCGTGGCGCGGGGACGCGGGCGTGCGCCGGGCGGGGAGCTCCTGCCCGGGTCGGTGGAGGACTATGTCCGGCGCCGGGGCGCGGAGCTTGCGCCTGCCGCCCAGGAATGTCTCGCGGTGCTCGCGGTGCTCGGTCCGGACGCCTCCATCGCGACGCTCCGCGAGGTGTGCGGGTGGAGCGAGCCGCAGTTGCGTACCGCGCTCGAGGAGCTCGTGCGGGTGGGGTTCGTGGATCTGGACGGAGAGGATGTGGGGTTCACCCACGACCTGATCAGGGAGGCGGCGTACCGGTCGTTGACGGGTGCGCGCCGGCGGATGCTGCACGGCTCGGTCGCGCGGGCGCTCATGCGGCGGAGCGACGCGAGCTCCGGGTCGATCGCGATGCATCTGGAGCTGGCGGGCGAGGGTGGGAGCGCGCACGGGTACGCGGTGCGGGCGATCGAGCATTATCGCCGGGTGCACGCGTACGACGAGGCGGACTACTTCTACCGGATGGCGATCGGGCCGAGCGGGGCGGAGGAGGCGGGCGCTGGAGGCGGAATACGGGGAGTTCCTGTTCCGCACGCGGAGGTATGCCGAAGCGGAAACCCTGCTTTCGAGGCCGCACGAGGAGTACGAGAAGAGCGGGGATCCGCGCGGGATGCTGTCGACGGGCGTGCAACGGCTGGCGATCCGGATCAAGCAGGGCGCGGCGCCGGCGGAGTCGCTCTGCCGCGAGCTGGAGCGGATGGCGGAGCTGGCGGAGCGGTTGGAGGATGTGGAGTCGCTGGTGACGGTGAACGTCCAGCTCCTGCACGCGGCGCACGATGCGGGGCTGGAGCGGGTGATCCTGGAGGGGATCGAGCGGGCCAGGGAAATCGGATCCCGCCTCCCCGCAAGCCGGCCGAAGATCGAAGCGCTCACGGCGGCGGCGACCATGACGGGCCTCTACGTGGATGTGGAGGCCGGGTTGGAGCTGGCGGACCGGGCGGTGCGGGAGGCCGAAGCGCTGGGGGATGACGGCTGTGTGGTGACCGCGCTGGTCGCGCGGGTCGGCAATCTGTTGCAGGCGGGGATGCTGGGTCCGGCGGCCGCGGACCTCGACCGTGCGCTCGGCATCTGCGAGCGATCGGCGCTGATCGAGCATCGTTACGGCATCCTGAACAACTACGCGGTGCAGTTGATCGAGTCCGGAGACCATGCCCGGGCGGAAGAGATGCTGGCGGCGGCGGCGAACATCGCGGAGGAGGCGGGCGCGAACCGGGAGCTGCTGTTCATCCACGCGAATCTGGCGATCCTGCAGTGGGAGCGCGGCCGGATCGAGGATGTGGACCGGACGGCTCGCCGGGCGCTCGAGCGGGCGCGGGTCGCCGGTGCCTGGTGGCACAGCATGACGATGCACGGGCTGATCGGCCTCTGTTCGGTGGCCAAGGGGCGGCTGGCGGAGGCGATGGCCTGCCGGCGGGAGATCCTGAAGATCAGGAGCCGGCATGCCCGGCGGGTGACGGATCAGTCGTACACGGAGATGTTCCTGGCGCGGCTCGCCGCGTGGGAGGGCGAGACCGAGACCGCGGTCCGGGGGCTGGAGCAGGCGATCGCGGAGTACGCGCGGCGGGATGTCCTGTGCCGGCTCAGGCTCCAGCTCGAGCTGGCGGAGCTCCTGGCGGACGCCGATCCCGGGCGGGCGATCGGACTGGTGGAGGAGACCATGGGTAGAGCCGGGGCGTTGGGCGCGCTCCCGATCGTGAGGCGAGCGGAGCTGGTGAAGGCGCATCTCCGTGGCGCGCATATTTCTTGACCGGGAACGGGCGGCGGGCGTACTATAGGCCCGAGCCGCTGATATCCAACAGGCATTCTTCCCTCACACGAACGGGCTTTTTCCTATGCTCGTCCGCGGCCGAATGACGCGTGAGGTGGTGACGGCGTCTCCCTCGGCGACCCTGGCGGAAGCGAGCGCGCTGGCGCGTCGGCGGGGGATCCGGCATCTCCCCGTGGTGGACGAGGGGACGCTGGTCGGCATGGTGACGGAGCGGGACCTCCTTCGGGCGGTCCCGGCGGCGGGTACAGTGCCGGAGGAAGAGCGGCGCCGGATCCTGGGCACCCGAACGGTCCGCGAGGTAATGGCCCGGCAGGTCGTGACGGTGACGCCGGACACGCCGGTCGAGGAGGCGGCGTTGCTGCTCGCGGACCACGATGTCGACTGCCTGCCGGTGGTGGAGGACGGGCGGTTGGTGGGGATCCTCTCCGAGACGGACCTGTTGCGCGCGTTCGCGGAGCTGTTCCGGGGCGGAGGGCCGACCAGCCGGATCGAGGTGCGGATGCCGAACCGCCCGGGCGAGCTGGCCCGCGTCGTACGCGCGATCGGGGTCGAGCACAGGGTCAACATCACGGGCATGGTCGTCCCGCCTCTCGGCCCGGAGGAGTCCATGGCGATCATCCACCTCCAGACGCCGGATGCGGCGCCCGTTGTGGAGTCCCTCCGGAAGATGGGCTACATCGTTAACTGAGGCGACGCCGGCTCGTCCGGTCGCGTCGGCCCGGCACCGTTCCCCTCATCGTCCGAGAGACCGTTGCCCGACGTTGCGCTAATCTGGGATGAAGCGCTCGCCGCCTACGGCTTCGGCCCCGGGCATCCGTTGAAGCCGCGGCGGCTAGAGCTGACCGTCTCGCTGATCCGGCGTCTCGGGCTCGTGGGCGACGCCGCGCGCCCGGTGATCCCGCCCCGTCCGGCCACGGACGAAGAGCTGGCCATGGTGCACGCGCCCGCGTACGTGGAGGTGGTCCGGCGACTGTCCGAGCCCGGGGCGGATGCCCGGGATGGCGTCGCATACGGACTCGGGACGGAAGACACGCCGGTGGTGCCGGGGATGCACGATGCGGCGGCGCTGGTGGCGGGGGCCACGCTGGTGGCGGCCGAGCGGGTCATGCGCGGCGAGGTGCGGCGGGCGTTCAACCCTGCGGGCGGACTGCACCACGCGGGGGTGAAGCGGGCGTCCGGGTTCTGCGTGTACAACGACCTGGCCGTGGCGATCCGCTGGATCCAGCGGGAATACCGTGCGCGCGTGATGTACATCGACTACGACGCGCACCACGGGGACGGGGTCCAGGAGATCTTCTACGAGGACCCGGAGGTCTTGACGGTCTCGTTCCACGAGAGCGGGGCGTTCCTCTTCCCGGGCACGGGCTTCATCGACGAACTGGGCGCGGGGGACGGATACGGCTATTCGGTGAACGTGCCGCTCGATCCGAGCACGGAGGATGACTCGTGGTTCGAGGCGTTCGCGGAGCTGGTGCCCGCGCTGGCGGATGCGTTCCGGCCGGACGTGATCGTGCTGCAGAACGGGTGTGACGGGCACACCCTCGACCCGCTGACGCATCTGCGGGCCACGACCCGGCTCTTCGAGCGGCTGGTGCGGGTGGTGTGCGACGTGGCCGACCGCCACTGCGACGGCCGGATCATCGCCACCGGGGGCGGAGGGTACGCGGCGTACGCCGTGGTGCCGCGCGCCTGGACGCTGGTCTGGGCGGCGCTCTGCGGGGTAGACGTGCCGGACGAGATCCCGGCCGACTGGCTCGAAGGGGTGCGGGCGGAGACAACCACGCCGATTCCCGGGACGCTGCGTGATCCGCCGGGCCTATTTCCGCCGTGGCCGGGCCGGGCCGAGGCGGAGGCGAACAACCGCCGGACCGTCGGCTCGGTGCGGAGCCGGGTCTTCCCGCTCCTGACCGGCTGGGGCATGGCCTTCTGAATCATTCATGTCGATCGAACTCCCGATCACACTGGACGACAAGCTCGGTCGTCCGTTCGTCGTCCGGCGCTTCGACCTTGCGGACCGCGTCGCGCTCGAGGCCATGTACGAGGACTTCGAGCCGAAGCGCGCCGCGCAGGGGCTGCCGCCCATGGGAGAGGAAGCGGTGCGGCGGTGGCTCGACCGGATCCTCGGCCGTGGCATCCAGCTCGTGGTGGAGGTCGGGGGGCGGGTGCTCGGCCACGTGATGCTCATCCCGATGGACGACGAGACGCTCGAGCTCGCGAACTTCCTGCATCAGTCCATCCGGAACCGGGGGATCGGGACCGCGGTGAACAGGCTCGGGCTGGAGCTGGCGCGGGACGCGGGCTATCGGCGCGTCTGGCTCTCGGTGGAAGCGACGAACCGCGCCGCGGTGAGGTCGTACAAGAAAGCGGGGTTCGAGGTGGTCCCCGGCACGATCCTCTCGCCCGAGATCGAGATGGTGGCGGTGGTGGCGGAGTAGGGCGGCCGCGCCCTTCGGGCTCGGCCGCCCCTACGGTCCCGGGTTCCGAAGGTCAACGCGTCGGCTGCGGGCCGGCCTCTCCGGGGCTCGAGAGGTAGACCGCCTGGTTCGCGTAGTCCAGCTCGACCCGGAACTCCTTGAGCACGTTCCCGCCGAGTGCGCCGATGATGGGTTCGGCCATCAACGAGCTCATGAACTGCTCGAACACTCCCTCCCGCTGGGACACCACGCCGAACTCCCGGATCTCGTGCGCTCCCCAGCGCGCGCTCGGAACGAAGATCGTTTCGAGCGCCTGTCCGCCCAGCGTGACCGCGTCCCCGACCGCGCCATCGTGGCGAGACCAGTCCGGGTGGCGCTCGCCCCACGCTTTGAGAATCGCCTCCGAGACCATCGTGTAGGAGGCGCCGGTATCGAGGAGGAAGCCGTAGCTCTCGCCGTCCACTTCGACCACCGTGCATGGGAAACCCATCCACTCCGAGACGGGCATCGGCATGCGATCGCCTTCGGGTTGCAGGATGCCGGGCTTCGCGAGGGTGAACATCCGGTTCGGGTAATCGAACACGACGTGGTAGCGGGCGAGCACGTGGCCGGGGATCAAGCCGTCTGCGTGGCCGGGAGCCGATTCGGGCAGGATGTTGTCCGTTCCCAGGACCACCAGGGTCCGGTTCGCCTGGATCTCCAGCGGCAACTCGTCCAGGAAGGGCTGAGGAGCCGTGCGCACGCGGGCGAACGTCCTGCCTTCTTCCTGGACCAGGTCGCCCCACTCCAGGCCGAGATCGCGGGCCAGGGCTTCCGAGAGGATGAACGCGCCGCCGCCCGTATCGAGCCAGAAGCGCCCCGAACGCTTCGAGCCGTCCGGGGCGTTGAAGGTGAGATCGACGAAGGGCCGATTACCTACGACGTGCAGCGGAACGGTGACCCGGTCCGGCATCGTCGTCTGTGGGGCCACCGCCCCGCCTGCCGCCACCGCGATCAGGAGCGTACCGCACGCGGTCCAGAACATGGGCCGACCTCCCCTACCAGGGTGTACCGCACGGGGCATGGGTACCCATTGGATGGGACGAGCGGGCGCTCCGGTCGCCTGCGGCTCGGAGCGCCGGCGTCAACCCTTGCCGCGCTCCGTCAGCGCCTCGGCCATGGTCTCCAGAGCCCGCCGCATCCGGTTGAGGGGCAACGCCAGCCAGCCGACGATGACGAGGGGCACGACCGAGTACAGCAACGCAAGGATCAAGAAGAGCGGTTCCGGCATCATGATCCCGCCTCCCGGGTGAACGGTGGTCACGAGGAGCGCGCGCTCATTCGCCTGCGCGCTCGATCCGGAACATGCGCACGTACTCGACGTCCAGGTCGTCGCGCATGGCAGCGAGCAGGTAATCCTCTCCGATCTCCAGGATGCGTAGTCCGGCCGGGACCTGGACCGTGCCGAGCCAGCGCCCGTCGGTATCGAACACGTTCCAGCGGCCCTCGAGTTCGCCCGGCAACCGGTACTCCTCGAGCCAAAGCCGTCCCGTGCGGTCGATCACGAATCCCTGGAACGCGGGTAAGGTCTCCCGGGCCGGCGTCTCGGCGATCATCGGCTCGCGCTGGCGCCGCAGGGCTTCACTCCACGCGGCGAGGGCCTGCTGGCGGGCCTCCTCGACGTGGCGCGGCTCGACCCTCACCGGCTTGTGGGTCCGGCGGATCCGCTCCCGGAGGGAGCCGTCCGCCGCGTAGGTCGCAACCTCGAAGCGGTCGTTGTCGGCCACATAGAGGCGGTCGCCCCGCACGGCCGCGAAGGTCCTGCGCCCGAAGAACACGTCCCCGAGGGAGAAGCCGCCTTCGCGCTGGTAGACGAACCGTTCGTCTCCGGGGAACCGCCCGATCGCGCCGAGGCCCGCTCCGTCCGGACCGAATCGGAACAGGGTAACGGTGTCCCGGATCGCGCCCGTGCCCCGGCTGATGAAGGCCAGCGGATCCTCGCCGGGCTCGAGGACGAACGAGCCGTCGCTGAAGATGCCGCGCATGACCACGGCGAACCCGGGGAGGTCCATGCCCGCGTTCACGCTGGTCACGAAGTTGCCTTCCGGGTCGAAGGTGGAGAGGCGCCGGGCCTGGCCGTCCCAGGCGAGAAGCGTGTCGGCTCCTGTGCGGCCGAGCCACGACAGGCTCGCGAACTCGCCGGGGCCGCCGCCTTCCCGCCCGGCGGTGTGGAGATGGGCGCCGTTCGCGTCGTAGAACCGGAGCTCCCGGGTGCCGGAGTTCGCGATGACGATACGGCCATCCGAGAGCCGCACCGCGCCCGTGACGCGGAAGAGCTGGTACTCCGGCGGGCCGTCCACCATCCCGATACTCAACACCGGCTCCTCGGCGACCCGGAGCCGACCCGGCTGCCAGGCCGGGGCCCGGCTCTCGATGATCCGCACGCCGGCGCTGTCCTGGACCACGACGGGTTCACGCGCGTCTCCGGCGCCGCAGGCAGCCGCGACGGCGGATGCCGCCAGCGCGAGGAGGGGGGTCAGACGACGTCGCTCCATATCGATCACTTCCCGATCCAGGCCGGGCCGGACTCGAGAAGCCCGGACCCGGCGGTTCCCGAATGGGACAGGCGCCCGTAGGCCTGCACCCTACAATGCCGGGCTCGCGGCCCCGAACTCGTACTCCCGCGGCGGCTCCTTGCCGAGCAGGTGCTTCACGAAGTAGTCCCAGGTCCGCCGGACGAAGTACCGCTCGTTGCTGAAGCCATGGCCCCGGTTCGGCATGACGATCAGGTCGAAGTCCTTGTTGTGCCGGATCAGCTCGTTGATGAGGAGCAGCGTCCCGTTCGGCGGGACGTTCGAGTCCATGGTCCCGTAGGCCAGCAGGAGGCGCCCCTTCAGGTTCTTCGCCAGCAGGTGGTTCGCCTGGTTCTCGTAGTTGTCGGAGCCGTCTTCGTTGCGGACCAGCGGGCCCTGCCACTTCTCGCCCCAATAATAGGTGTACGCGCGGTTGTCGTGGTTGCCCGCGCTGGAAACCGCCACGTGGAAGAAGTCCGGGTAGCGGAGCATCGCGGCGGTGGACGCGAAGCCGCCGCCGGAGTGCCCGTAGATGCCGACCCGGTCGAGGTCGATCCAGGGGTAGCGGGCGGCGAGCTCGCGCATCCCGGCGATCTGATCCTCGAGCCCGTTGTCCCCCATGTTGCCGTAGTAGTAGGCGTGGAAATCCCGGGAGCGCATCGGCGTGCCGAGGGCGTCGATGCTCACCACGATGAAGCCGAGCTCGGCGAGCGCCTGGGCCTGTCCCCGCCGGGCGGGCGAGAAGCTGCGCGCGCCGACGCTCCCGGCCTGCGGGCCCGGATAGATGGCGTTGATGATCGGATACTTCTTCGACGGGTCGAAGTTCGACGGCCGGAACATGACGCCGTAGAGGTCGGTCTCGCCGTCCCGGGCCTTGACCGTGAACGGGATCGGCCGCGGCCAGCCCATGGCTTCGAGGCGGGAGATGTCCGCCGTCTCGAGCTCCCGGACGATGCTGCCGTCCGCGCGCCGGAGCACCGTGATGGGCGGCGTGTCCATGGTCGAGTAGCTGTCCACGAAGTAGCGGCCGGAGGGCGAGAACGCAACCTCGTGGTCCGCGTCCTCCGGCGTGAGCAGCGTGAGCCCGGTCCCGTCGAGTCGCACACGGTAGAGGTGGCGGAAGTACGGGTCACGGCCCGGCTCGCGGCCCACGGCGGTGAAGTAGAGCCAGCCCTCGCGCTCGTCGATGCGCACGATGTCGAGCACGTTCCACTCGCCGGAGGTCAGGCGGCCCCTGGGCATGCCCGTCTCGAGGTCGTAGCGGTAGAGGTGGCCCCAGCCGTCGTAGCGCGAGAACCAGATGAACTCGCCCCGGTCGTGGAGCACGCGCCAGTTCGGGGTGCCCCGGCCCGCGGCGCTCGTTTCGATGAACTTCGGGTCCCGCTCCTCGAGCAGGGGCCGGACCTCGCCGGTGAACACGTCGGCGAGGCGGAGCTTCACGTGGCGGTAGTCACGCGACGTCGACACGTACGCGACGTGGCGTGAATCCGGGCTCCACTCCACGTCCGCCATCACGGGGCCGCGGGTGAGGCCGCAGCAGCTCGAGGTGCGCTGGTGGTCGGGCTCGGCCTGGAGCCGGACGACGCGGGCGTCGTCCACGTGGATGACGACGCGCTCGAGCATGGGCACGACGGTGTCGCCGGGGAGCGCGTACTTCCAGGCGTGGAGGATCGGCGCGGGCTCGGCGGTCTCGAGCAGGTACATGTCCCGGACGCCGCGCTCGTCGAGCTTGTAGGTGAAGATCTTGCGCGAGTCGGGCGACCAGGCGAGGACCGGAGCGGGGGACCGGCTCCAGCCCTGGTTGTTCACGGCGTAGCCGTAGTGTTCCTCCCCGTCCATGGTCAGGCGTTTCTCCTCGCCGGTGCGGAGGTCCATGACCCAGAGGTCGTTGTCGCGGATGAACGCGGCAAGGTTGCCGTCCGGCGAGACGCTGGAGTTGGGCGGCGGGTTCCGGCGCGCGGGCGGCTCCGCGGCCTCGCAGCGGTAAGCGAAGAGGTCGCACGTCCAGCGCTCGCCCCGGACCACGAAGTGGGCGCGGCGGGCGGCGTCATCGAGGGAGAAGCCGGAGCCCGGGAGGCCGAACGGCCCGAAGGTCGTGTCGGTCGCCGCGGAGAGCGCCGCGGCGAGGCGTTCGTGGTCGAAGGCGTGGGCGCGGGTGCCGTTGTAGGGGTCGACCACGATGAACTCGTGTCCTTCCGGGATCCGGGTCCGGTACCAGAACCGGTCGCCCTGCATCCAGTTCGGGGTCACGTCCGCGCGGTAGACGAGCGGTTCCACGTTCCAGCTCAGGAAGCGTTCCGCGCGGGCGTAGTCTTCGGCGGTGAGGGAGTCCCGAGGGGTTCCGGGCGACGTCATCCGGGCATCCGTCGGGGCGCCCGACCGCGTGCCGGGCTCGGCCGCGTGCGCGGGCGTCGTGGAGGGCTCCTGCGGCAGGGCGGCGATCCTGGCCGGTGCGAGCGCGAGGCCGATGGCCAGGAGGCCCCGGAGCATGCGGGATCCGGCGGGAGCGCCGCCGTGCCCGTGTGGGGCAGCGGGGCGCGGACGCGAAGACGGAATCAGGGATCGACCGGTGGTCGGGATCGACATCTCCAACTCCTGCGAACTCTCGCTGGCTATGGACCACGGGCACGGGTGTCGGCGCCCGCGGAGATCTTGCGTCGGAAACAACGTAGGATGCGACGAACAAAGGAGAAGCGCAACGTGGGGCGGCTGGTCGGTCGGAGGGTGGAGGGGGCCGCGGAGTGCCGGGAGGACCCTGGCCGGGCGGGCACGTTCGAGGGATCGGCGGGGTGCGGGCCGATCCCGTGTTCCCGCTACGGCGCTACGACGCGCAGGATCTGCTCGGCGGGCTTGGCCGCCTGGGGTGGGGTGGGGGTCGGGCGTTCGTCGATTCGCGAGGCAGGCGCCGCGCTGCCGAGCCGGGCCAGGGTGAAGATGAACACGGCCCGCGCGAGGGACGGCCGGATCCGCATGGCGGTGATGTAGTACTCGAGTACGCTGGTATAGGACCGGGTCGGCTGCACGATCCGGATCGCGCGGAGCGCGCCCTCCACGTACACGCGGATGAGCTCGACCTCGGTGCGGGCGGTGTGGATCTCGATCCAGGTGCGCAGCTCGTGGTTGACGCGGCCGCGCAGGCGGCGCATCAAGCGCTGGAACCAGGAGGGTTCCGTCCAGTCGTCCACATCCTCCCGCGAGTCCGCGGGCGCCGGCCCCGGCCTGCGCCCGGGTCTCAGACCGAGGCGGGCGATGACCCGGTTCATCAGCACCCCGGCCTCGGCGCCGTAGAGGTCGTGGAGCCGACAGTAGATGCGGAGTGCGCGCAGCACCGGGACCTCGCCGCGAGCCCGCTCGACGAGCTCGAGCGCGTGCTGCGTGTGAACCTCGAGCAGCCGCTCCTGGGTCACGGCGAGCGCCACTTCCAGGTCGCGGCGCGCCGCGGGACCGAGATTCGGGAGCGATTCGCGTCGCCTGATCGTAGACCGATCCTTTCGCGTATCGGACGGGGAGAGGGGTCCGGGTTGTCGTTCGAAGGGGATCCGGGGGAGGTACCCCGTGCAATTTGCGTTCTCGGCCCGGCGAGCCGGATGGCCGCGTGGCGGGCCGGGAGGCCCGAGCCGAATGGCTGCATGGATTTGCGCGGGGCTCTGCCCGGCCCGGCCCGGGCGGGCGGACCGGCCGTTTCCGGGGGGCGGCCGGGCCGGAAGTGAAATTTCTTCAAACCCATCGGAACTGGTGACGCGCCCGCCATCGGCATTGCGTCCCGGTCCCGGCGGTTGCACAATAGGGCTGAGCGCTGGAGGCCGGCGCCGTGCTCCACCGCGCCGATGAAGCGCGGGTCCGATCCGCTACCTCCACGGTTCCCCTTCGCATGGATCCAGCCGTCCCGCACGGACCGCGTGAACTGCCGCCGCTCGAGGGCCTGCCGCTGACCCGCAAGCTGCCGCTCCAGATCACGGCCCTCATCGCGATCGTCATCGGGGTCTACCTGGTCATGCTGTACGTGGAGGTGCGCCGCTCGATGCTGGATGCGTCGGCGGCGCGGCTGGAGCGGACGACCGTGGAGCTCGCGCAGCTGGTGCAGCGTTCCACGCACTTCCGACGGGATCGTCTGCTGGAGGTCGCGCGCGCCGCGGAGCTGCGCGCGTATCTCGCGCGCCCGCTGGGCGAGGACACGGCGCTGGCCAGGAGCGTGCTCGACCGGCTCGTCGCCACGGTTCCGTTCACGGCTGCCGCCGCGCTCCTGGATCCCTGGGGCGATCCCTTGCTGTCGAGCTTCGTCGGGTCCTGGGATCCGGGCCACGAGGCGGCGTGGCGGGCGATGATGGCGGCCGGCCCGCCGGACTCCGCGGTGTATGCGCCGTTCTACCTGGTGAACGACCTCCCGCAGGTGCTGCTCATGGTGCCGGTGGAGGAGGACGGGGAAATCCTCGGCTACCTCGTTCACATCAGTTCGCTCCGGGGCTCGGTGGCGGGTGCGGACCGGCTCTGGCGTCTGCTGGCGGATGACGTGAACGTGATGCTCGCGAACGTGCGGGGCGATGTGTGGCTGGCCGCCACCGGCGCTCCCGTGGCTCCGCCGGCTGCCCTTCCGAGCACGGATGGCATTTTCGAGTTCGAGCGACCGGAGGCGGGGCACGTCCTGGCCCATCGCGCCACGGTGGACGGTACGCCGTGGGTGGTCATCAGCGAGTGGCCGTTGAGCGCGATCCTCGCGCGGTCGCGTACGATCCTCGAGCGGGCGCTCGGAATGGGTCTCCTGCTGCTCCTGGGCGGTGCGGTCCTGGCGACGGTGGTGAGCCGGGGGCTCACGCGGCCGCTGTCGGAGCTGACCCGCGCCACGTACGCGGTCGCGGACGGTGACTATTCGGTGCGGGCGGAGGTGACCCGGAGCGACGAGATCGGTCTGCTCGCCCGGATGTTCAATCGAATGGCCGAGCAGGTCGGCGCGTCCCGGATCGAGCTGGAGCAGCAGTTCGTGGAAGCGCAGCTCATGGCCGAGGAGCTGGAGAGCGCGAACCAGCGGCTCGAGGAGGCGAAGGAGGAGGCGGAGCGGGCGCGTCTCGAAGCGGAAGCGGCGCGAGAGCGTGCGGAGGCGGCGAAGGCGGAGGCGGAGTCCGCGAATCGTGCGAAGTCCGAGTTCCTGGCCATGATGAGCCACGAGATCCGGACGCCGATCAACGCGATCATCGGGTACTCGGAACTGCTCGAAATGGGGATCTCCGGGCCGATCACGGAGATGCAGCGGGTGCATCTCGGTCGGATCCGGACCAGCGGCAGGCACCTGGCCTCGCTGGTCAACGAAGTGCTGGATCTGGCGAAGATCGAGTCGGGCCGGCTGGTGGTGGACCGGCTGCTGGCGAACGTGGTGGACGTGGTGGAGACGGCGGTGGAGCTGGCGCGGCCTGAGGCGGCGGCCCGGGGCGTGCCGTTGGAGGTGGTGTGCGATCGGACCGAGGAGGCGCTGTACTACGGCGATCCGCAGCGCGTCCGGCAGATCGTCCTGAATCTGCTCTCGAACGCCATCAAGTTCACGCCGCCGGGCGGGCGCATCACGGTCCGGTGCGGCGTTGCAGAGCGGCCGGAACTCCGGACCGTGCCGGATGACGCGGGGCTCGATCGGGCGCCGGACGGCGGAGACGGGGCCTCGAACACTGCCTGGACCTACGTATCGGTCGCGGACACCGGGATCGGGATCGCGCCCGAGCAGTTCGAGCGGATCTTCCTCCCCTTCGTGCAACTGGACTCGGGTTACACGCGGACGCACAGCGGGACCGGGCTCGGGTTGACGATCAGCCGCCGGTTCGCGCGGGTGATGGGCGGAGACATCACGGTCTCCAGCAAGGTCGGCGAAGGGTCGGTGTTCACGCTCTGGCTGCCGCGGGCGGTGGAAGCCGCCGGTGCAGAGCGGAATGCGGTGCAGCGGGACCCGACGGATGCGGTGGCCACGCTGGCGCGGGAGGTGGCGGGGGAGCGGCGGGTCTCGGAGGTCGGGCACGTCCTGCTCGCCGAGCTGGATGGCGCGATGGACGCGTTCCTCGCCAGGGTCCGGCGGGATCCGGTGCTCGCGGAAGCCCCGGAAATGAGCGACGTGGAGGTGCTCCATCACCTGCCCGCGCTCATGGCGAACATTGCGCAGTCGCTGGTCGCGGTCGGTACGATCGGCGAGACGCCGGCCGAGGTCATGCAGGATGCCGGCGCGATCCAGCGCCTGATCGCGGAGCGGCACGGGCTGCACCGCCACCGCCACGGCTGGACCGAAGCGCACGTGCGGCGGGAGTTCGAACTCCTGACCGAGGTGATCGATGGCGCGCTGAGCCAGCGGCTCACCGCCCGGCCGTCCGAGCCGGCGCTCGAGATGCTGAATCGGCTCATGCAGCAGGCCGAGCACCTGAGCATCCGGGCGCTCCGCACGGCCGAGAGCAGCCACGCCATCCACGATCGGCTGGTGGAGTGACGGCCGGGTCCGCGCCGGCCGGATCCTGCCCGGAAACCGATCGGGTCTCGTACAGCGGCGGGCCGCGGGAGGGCCCTCGACAGGGCGGCACCACGGGGACACACCCACGGCCCGATCCGCGCGTCGCGGCAGGAACCTCCCGCTCGCCACCCGACTCTCTTCCTGATCGACGGCTGCGTGTGGCTGGGCCCCCGGCCGCGGGACGTGGCCAGGGTGAGCGTTGCGTCGTGGCCGCCCTCTTGGTGGGCTCAGTCGAGAGGCGGCCCGAGAACGATGGCGTAGAGTCCCGCGGCGACGAGTGCGCCGATAGCGCTCGCGGCGAGGTTGACGGCGTCGTTCGTCATGAACGGCAGGCCACGGACCAGCCGCGTGGGTTCGCCGCAATGGTGGATGCGCCGCTCGGTCTCGGCGTCACAGCGCGGGCAGCGGTACATGGCCTGGGTGGTGGCGCCGAGGAGGCTGTCGGCCAGCGCCGCGGCGAGCGCAGCCACGGGCGCGACGAGGAGCAGGCGCGGCCAGAGAACCGCGCCGGCGTTGGCGGCGGCGCCGCCCACCCCGATCCGCGCGACCCCGGCGAACAGATCCGCGGTGCCGGAGATCATGCGAGCGGCCGGTTCCGCGAGCCGTACGAGCCCGGCCGCAGCCGTGCCGATCGCCAGGCCTCCGGCCAGCGCGGCCCCCAGGCCGAGTCCGGTAACGGCGCCGGACGTTCCGGCCGGGACCCGGCGCCCGGTGGTGATCAGGCGTGGCGTGCCGCGGCTCAGGAGCCCGACCTCGGTAGCCCACGTGTCCGCGGTCACGGCGGCAATGGCGCCAACGAACGCGGGCGTGAGGTCGAGTTCCGGCCGGACGAGCTGCGCGAGCGCCAGGAGCGCGGGCACGCCGCCGTTCGCCAGGACCTGGCCCAGGTCCCTCCGCCCGCCTTTCGCGAACTCCCGCTCCGCCCGGGCCTTCTCCGCTCCTCGCAGGCGGCTGAGCGCGCTCGAGCTCACGAAGAACACCACGAGCAGCGCGCCCCACAACAGGCCGCCCACGCCGAACACGGCACCGCCCACCAGGACCGCGCCCGCCGCCCCGCCCGCGGTCAATGCCCGCGCGCGCCAGCCGCCCACGGCCACGATCGCGGCGAGGGCGGCGCCGAACGCCAGGTTCACGAGGGCCGACGTCATCCCGGGCTCGTAGCTCGATCCGGGCGCACCGGCGGCTCACCCCGTGGACCCGTTCCCGGGCTACCGCCGGCCCCGCTGGCCCTGTGCGTTCGCTTCATCGAGCATCCGCTTCCGTTCGAGCCAGCTCACCCCCTCCGTCATCCACTTCGGCGCCGGCTCGCCCTTCAGCCAGTGGCCGAACCACTCGAGGATGCGGCGGTGGTAGTCGATCTGGTTCTCCTTCTTCCGCAGCCCGTGGTCCTCGCCCGGGTAGACGAGCAGGACGAAGTCCTGCTTCCCCGCGCGGCGCGCGAAGTTGTAGAACTCGATCCCCTGGTGCCAGTCCACGGTCCCGTCCGCGTCCCCGAACATCATGAGCATGGGCGTTTCGAGCTCGTGCACCCAGGCGGCGGGCGAGTTCCGGACGTGCGCCTCGAACGCCTCCCACGGCGCCGCGCCCATGCGCGCCTGGCCGGTCTCCCAGTGGTCGAGCTCCGGGAACCCGGGCGTCCAGTGCACCGCGCCGGCGAAGCTCAGGAAGTTCGTGATCGGTGCTCCGGCGACGGAGGCGGCGAAGAGCCGGGTGCGCGTCGGGAGATACGTCGCCTGGTAACCCCCCCAGGAGTGGCCGACCAGCCCGATCCTCGCCGGGTCCACGAGCCCCCGTTCCAACACGGCCGCCACGGCGGACTCCACGGTGTCCAGCGCGGAGAGGCCGGGATCCCCCGGGCGGTACACGATGTCCGGCATGAGCACGAAGTAACCCTGCGCGGAGAAGACCGCGAAGTTGTAATAGTTCCGCTCGGACGGGACCACGTAATTGTGGACGTTCTGGGAGAGCCGCTCGTAGGTGTAGACGATCATGGGATAGCGGCGGCCCGGCTGGTAGTCTGCCGGGTAGATGAGCGCGGCCTGCAGCTCATCGCCCGCCCGGGTCGTGAAGTCCACGAGCTCCGCGCGCCCCCAGGCGTAGTCCGCGTGGAACGGGTTGATGTCCGTGACGCGGCGGGCGTCCGCCAGGCGCGGCCCGCCCACGTGCCAGTTGGGCGGGGTGTCGTAGCGCTCGCGCACGTACGCGAAGACGTCGGTGCTGTCCGCGCGCATGAGCCGCCAGAGCCGGGCGTCCTCGAAGACCAGGCGTTCGGGCGCGCGGGCGGACGCGAGGCGCGCGAACCCGGTGCGCTTGCTCCGCTCGCCGGAGAGGCTGAGGTAGATGGGTCGGGCGACGTCGATCCCCTCATCGTCCCTCGCGGTCCGCAGGTACCGGTGCACGACCCGCTCCGCGGCGCCATCGGTCAATCTCCGGCCGCCGGACCCGTCGGGCGCGAGGCTCCAGACGTCGTAGCGGTCGTAGACGAGGAGCGCGCGGTCCCCGCGGGTCCAGCCGGCCAGGCCGTAGGCCGGGGGGACGTCCACCGGATAGTCGTGGAGCGCGTTCCTGAAGTCCGCGTCCACGCGGGCGGTCAGGTTCGTGCGCCGGCCCGTTTGCACGTCGTACGTCCAGAAGTCCTTGCCATCGAACCAGGTCAGGTAGCGGCCGCCCGGGCTCGCACCGTGGAACCAGCGGATGCCCTCCAGCACCTTCTCGCGCTCGCCGGTGCGGACGTCCACGAGCCAGACGTCGTGGGTGCGGCGGCCGAACATGTACTCGAAGGGGTAGGGCCCGTGGTCGGTCTCGATGGCGTAGCGGTCGCCCTCGAGGACGGTGACGCTCTCCTGCAGGTCGGACCCGAGCCGGACCACGCGGCCATCCCGGAGGTGCCAGGCGGTCAGCATGGTGCGCCGCAGGTCCTGCTGCTCCTGGGCCTTCTGCTGCGGCATGATGCGGCGGTCGCGGGCGTGCCAGACCTGGACGTCGGAGGGTTTCTCCGGAGACGTCCCTGGCGCGGTGCGGCGACCGTTCGTGGCAGGAGCGCCGCGGGCGGTGTCGGCCTGGGCCGCGGCGTCATCCCGGGCGGCGCGGACCGCGGTCGCGGCGCTGTCTGCGGCCGGCCGGGGCTTCGGCTCGCGGGGCCGGATCCCGAAGTAGAGGATGGCGCCATCCTTCGACCAGCGGGGCGCGGTGTGCTCGGCCACGCGCATGTCTTCGGGGAAGCCGGGCGCGGCGCCGGGATCGAGCTCGCGCCGGGTCGGGTTGGCCGAGCCGAGGCGGGACCAGGCGAGCACGACGTGCGTGGTGTCGCGGAACCCGTCCTCCACGCGGGTCCGGAGCACGGCCAGGTCGTCCGCGTCCTTGCGCCAGGCGAGCGCCCGGTAGATGGAGTCGGAGGAGTCGAGCACGCGGATCGTGCCGGCGCGGGGATCGTAGAGCTGCACGCTGTTCCCCGTGCCGTTCCCGGTCCGGATCGTCATGGCGAGGAGCGCGCCCCGGTCGGACCAGGCGAAGCCGGTCACGTTGCCGAAGTTGATCATGGTCCCGGAGGCGAGGTCCCGGACGATCAGGTCCGCAGCACCGTCCTGCCGGCCCTCGGGCGGGTAGCCGCGGAGCGTGAGGTAGCGGCCGTCGCCGCTGAACTGGAAGGAGGCGACGTCGCCCAGCTCCACGATCTCGAGCGTGGCGAGGTTCACGATCCCCGCGCGGTTCCGGACCGGTTTCCGCTCCGACTGGAGCCGTTCCCGCTCCGCGGGGGACGGGCGGATCGCGTAGGCCAGCCAGCGCGAGTCTCCGGAGAATGCGGGCGAAGCGCCGTACTTGACGACCAGGGTCGTGTCCCGGGCGAGTCCACGGATGCGCAGCTCGTCCTCCTCGTCCACCCGACCCACCGCGTGGGCGAGCCAGCGGCCGTCCGGCGAGAGCGTGGCCGGGCCGAGGGATTCCCATTTCCCGTAATCGGCCGGGGTGACGGGTGCGGGTGCTGCGGATCGCTCCTGGGCAGCCGCGGTGAACGGGGCCGCGACCAGCGCGGCGATGACGGGGACGAAGCGCAACGAAGTCCTCATGAGCGGCTCCGGGGAATCGGACCGACGTACGCGAACGCCGCGGCGCAGCCCGGTGGGCGTGCCCGCGGCGGCGCACGAAACGTATGTGCTTGCGGGCCCGGCTTCAACGTGCGGCGGGCTGCGGGCGGATCGTGGCGGGCCTGCGCGCAGGGAACGGCGGGCGGCGGAAGTCCTTGTCGGATCCGGGGTATGGTGCTAGAGTCGGGACAGCCGATCGAACCAGAGGACCGATGCTCGCGGCGGTCGGTGCGGCTCGTCCGTGGTCGTACCCCGTGGGCGTCGTCAACGAGGAGGCATGGATGCTCGGGACCAGGTTGCCGGGTGCGTTGTTGATGGTGGCGTTCGTGGCCGCGGGCTGCGGAGCCGGAAGCGGGGACGCGCCGGGGGCGGGCGGGGCCGCCGAGATGACGGCGGGTGGCGACGTCGCATCGGGCGGCGTGCCCGGCTTGCCCGCCGGCTACGCGCTGCGGCTCGACCACGAGGGCGCGAACCCCACGGATTTCCGCGCCATGATCATGGGCGGCGGGTTGTACGTGCAGACGGGCCCGGCCGGGATCCTGTATCACGACATGGACGCGGTCGCGGAGGGTGATTACACGGTCTCCGCGACGTTCACGGAGCTCGGCGCGCCGGCGAACCACCGGGAGGCGTACGGGATCTTCATCGGCGGTCAGGACCTCCAGGGCGCGGACCAGAGCTACACGTACTTCCTGGTGCGCGCGGACGGGCGCTACCTGATCAAGCGGCGCACGGGCGCCGAGACCGCGGATGTGAGCGAGGGCTGGGTGGCGCACGAGGCCGTCAACGCGTCGACCGGCTCCGGCGACGTGGTCAACGCCCTCGAGGTCCGGGTGGCCGGGGACGAGGTTCGCTTCTCGGTGAACGGCACCGAGGTGGCCACGGTGCCCGCGGCCGGGCTCGACACGCACGGCATTGCCGGGGTGCGGATCAACCACAACCTGAACGTGCTGATCAACAACTGGGGCGTGGTGCGCTGAGGCGCGGCCCCGGTCGGGATCTCCGCTCCCGGAAAGGGATCGGGCGCATTCGAGGACGGCTGGCGGCGCGTGCCGCCGGCCGTTTCTGTTTCGGTCCAATCCGCCCGTACGCGCTCCATTGTCAGAGCCCCCGGTTAGCTTCCGCGCGGTAGTCGGAATCCCCCAACGCGGAGGCGCGCGATGAAGACGACGATCATGCTGGAGCACGAGCCATACGGCGCGGGTGGTGCGAGCGGTGGGGGCGACGGGGGTGCGGCCGCGCACGTGGTGCGCGCACTGCTCAGGATCGAGGCGGAGCCGCGCAGCGACCAGGCGCGCGTGCCGCTGAACCTCTCCATCGTGCTGGACCGCTCCGGCTCCATGGCCGGGGCCAAGCTGGCCGCGGCCCGGGAGGCGGCGGCCCTGCTCGTGAGGCGGCTCTGGCCGGAAGACGTGGTGAGCGTCGTCGCTTACGCTGAGGGCGTGATGACGATCGCGCCGCCGGCGACGGGCGCGGAGCAGGCGGGCCTGCCGCGGCGCATCGAGGCGATCCGGAGCGGGGGGAGCACGAACCTGAGCGGCGGCTGGCTGCGCGGGCGGGAACTGGTCGGGCAAAACCTCCGGAAGGAAGGCGTGAACCGCGTGCTGCTCCTGACGGACGGTCTCGCGAACGTGGGGATCGTCGACCCGGACGCCCTCACCGGGCTGTGCGCGGCCGCGCGACGAGAGGGGATCACGACCACCACCATCGGGTTCGGCGCGGATTACGACGAGCACCTGCTCCGCGCCATGGCGGACGCCGGCGGCGGCAACACCTATTACATCGAGCGGCCGGACCAGGCGCCGGGGATCTTCGAGGAGGAGATCCAGGGCCTGCTCTCTCTCGCGGCCCAGAACCTGGCTGTGACGGTGATGCCCGCGCCGGCGGCGTCGGTCACCGCTGTGCACCACGATTACAGGCGGGCGCCGGCGGAGAACGGGGTGCGCCTGGAGCTGGGGGACCTGTACGCGCGGGAGCCGCGCTCGCTCCTCCTCGAGTTCCTGGTCCGGACGCGGCCCGGGCCCGTTCCGGCGGAGGAGGCGGCCGTGGCCACGGTGTGCGTGACGGGGCACGTGATCACGTCGTCGGGCGACGTGGAGCACCGTGAGATCCGGCTCCCGATCACCTTCTCGCCGGCCGAGGGTCCGCGGGTGAACCCGGAGGTGCGCCGCGAGCTGATGCTGATCCGGACGGCGCGGGCGAGACAGGAGGCGCTCGAACGGCGGGCCCGGGGTGACTTCGACGGGGCCAGCACCGTGCTCAGCGAGATCGCGGCGGCGCTCGAGCTCGGCTGGGCCCACGACCCCGAACTCGCGGAGGAGGCCGCGGACCTGCGGGCCATGGCCAGGAAGTTCTACCTGCGGGACATCACCGTCCGGGACGCGAAGTACCTGTACCAGCGCTCCTACGACAACCTGAGGAGCCGCGTGGAGGCGAAGAAGCGGATCCTGAGGAATCGCACGGAAGACGCCTGATCGGGCCGTGGGCGCGAGGCGCCGCCCGGAGCGGACGTAGCCGGGCGGCGTCACGGAACCCCGGGAAAAATGCGCCGCCGCCCGGCTCTGGCACCGAAAAGACGGTCAGGGGTATGGTCAGTCATGCGCGATTCGACGTCTCGGCATCGAACCGCCCAACGCCCCGCCCGATCGGATGCCCGACGCGGCGACCGCGTAACCCAGGTATACTGCCGCTTGCGCGAGGCGATCGTCTGGGGCCGCCTCGCGCCCGGTGCACGCATCGTCGAATCCGAGATCGCGGACCGCTACGGGGTGAGCCGCACGCCCGTGAGCGCGGCGATCCGTCGGCTCGAGCAGGAGGGCTTCATCATTGCCATCGGCCATGGCCGGCAGTCCCGGTTCGCCGTTGCGCCGCTGACCGAGGAGGACGCCCGGGAGCTCTTCTCCATCGTTGCCGAGGTGGAAGGGCTCGCCGCGGGCCGGACCGCGCGTCTGCCGGCGCCGGACAGGGAGACGGTCACGCGGGAACTCGCTCGCCGCAACGAGGAGCTGCAGCGCGCCGCGGCCACGAACCCCGCGGACCACAACCGGATCTTCGACGCGGACCAGGCGTTCCACCGGCACTACGTGGACGCCGCCGCGGGCAGGCGCATCACTCGCCTGCACGATGGGGTCAAGCCGCAGACCGATCGTTACATTCGCCTTTACATCAGCGCGCTCGTGGATGAGATCGGGGTCTCGGTCGAGGAGCACGAGGCCATCATCACCGCGATCGCGAGTGGAGATCCGGAGGCCGCGCACGCGGCGGTGCGGGTCAACTGGCACAATGCGGCCGATCGGTTGTGCCGGGTGATCCGGGCGCTCGGGGAGCACGGGACCTGGTGAGGGGTCCGGGCATCGCGACGTGATCGTTGCGTTGCGGTCGTTCGTGTGGTAGCTTGCCTCTCGATATTGTATACAACTCGGCATGCTTTATCCCCGCCCGGCGGTCGGGCCAACGGACGAACGGGTGACCATGTATGACGACCGGAATCGTGGTCAGGAGGATGAGCGCGCACGAGGAGTATGAGGCGTGCGTGGCGCTGCAGCGTCTGACGTGGGGTCCCGAATACGATGATTGTGTGCCGGCGTCGCTGCTGAAGGTCACGCAGCGGGTGGGCGGGATCAGCGCGGGCGCATTCGATGAGGCGGGGCGGATGATCGGGTTCGTGTACGGGCTGACGGGGGTGGAGCGAGGGCGGCTCGTGCACTGGTCGCACATGCTGGCGGTGCGGCAGGAGTACCGGAACCGGGGGGTCGGACGTCTGCTGAAGGAATTCCAGCGGGCGGAGCTGCGGGGGATGGGGGTGGAGGTGATCTACTGGACGTTCGACCCGCTGGTGGCGCGCAATGCGCACCTGAACCTGAACCGGCTGGGCGCGCGGGTCGTGGAGTACGTGGTGGACATGTACGCGCCGACGGGGAGTCCGCTGCACGATTTCGGGACGGACCGGTTCGTGGTGGCGTGGCCGGTGGAGGGAGGGGCGGGGGAGGCGCGGGATGGGTCCGGTGCGGGTTCGGCCTGGTCGGATGCGGAGACGTGGCCGGTGGTGAACGTTGCGCCTGCGACTGGCCAGGGCAGCGCGGGGACCGTGTCCGGCGTGGGCGCCGGATCGCGGGATGGCGGGGAGGTCGAACCCGCGGTCGTGAGCGAGCCGGGCGGTGGTGCGGGGGGAGGGGGTGTGGAGCTCGGGCGCTCGGCGCCGGGCGTGCGGATCGAGGTCCCGGTGGATGTGGAGGGGATGGGCGACGTGGCTCTGGCCCGTGCCTGGCGCGCCTCGACCCGCGCGGCGTTCCTCGAGTATCTGGGGAAGGGGTACGAAGTGGCGGCCTTCCGGCGGATCGGGGACCGCTGCTTCTATCTGTTGACCGCGCCGGGCGAGGGGAGCGCGAGCGCCGCGTAGGGCCGCGATCCCGGACGTGGGCAGACGGAACGAGCCGGCCGCGCAGTACGCTCGCGGGGAGCTCCGGAGCGCTGCGCGGGCCGGCTCGTATACGTTCGGCGAGCGGGGTCGGTTCGCCGCGGGTCAGAAGCGGCGGACGAGCCGGACGTTGAAGTTCACGCCCCGGCGCTCGCCGCTGAGCGGGACGGAGGCGTAGATCCCGAAGTCGTCGAAGAGCAAGCCCACGCCGGCGTCGTAATGGAATGCGGTCGACCGTACGGTGCCGGATCCGTCGGCGGCCCAGCCGCGGCCGGCATCGAAGAACACGGCCCAGCGGGGCTCCACGTCCAGATCCCAATCCCAGTCCCAATCCCAGGGGTCTTTGTCGGCACCGCGGCGCGCGGCGGTGGATCGGCCGAGCCGCCGGTCGCGCCGGTCATCGAATCCGAAAACGAAGTCGATGTCCAGCGAGCCGATGTACTCGACCTGGAAGAGCGCAAACCGGTCACAGCCGTACCCGGTGAGGAAGAGGGGGCCGTCCGGATCGAGGCGGGCGCGGCCCGCGCGGGCGCCGCAGTCCACGGTCATGGCGCGGAACGCGGGGAGGGAGCCCGGTCCGCCGAGGGCGTACTGGAACTGGGGCGGGAGCGGAGCGTTCCCGAGCGCGCCGCCGCCGGTGGCACGCAGGTTCAGGAGCGCGCTCCGTCCGACGCGCCGGTAGGTGCGCAGGTCGAGCACCGCGGTGGTAAAGTCGGTTTCGAGCGGCGCGCCCGGGAGCGCCGCCGCGGGTCCGGTCTCGAGGGTGTAGTCCGGCATGCGGAGCGAGCCACCGAGCCCGCGCTCGAAGCGTGCGGATGCAAGCCAGCCGGCTGTGGGGTCCTCGGGGTCGTTCCGGCGGTCGTACTCGGCGATCGCGGCGATGGTCCGGAGCCGGCCGACGCCCGTGAGCGGCTGCAGCCGCCAGGCGTCATCGCCGTTGAAGAGGCTCCACGGGTCCGTCACCACGGCGACGTCGTAGTCGAAGTCCCGGTACTCGACCCGCGCGTCGAGGGGGAACGCCCGCGGCGTGGCGCGCACGTACGCGGTCCACCCGGTGCGTTCCACGTAATCCCGATAATCGCGGCGGAACAGGGCGGAAGACAGCGTGTTCTCGAGCTCGGTCAGGCCGGCGTCCTCGATGGGATCCACGGTGGAGCGCAGGGAAGCGCCCACTCGCCACTCCCGCTCACCGCCGAGGAACTGTTCGAGCCTCGCCAGGTAGCCGAGCCGGTCCTCGTCCACCCGGAATCCGGTCTCGGTCCGCCAGATGGCGAGCGCCTCGAGGCGGAGCGGGTTGCGGCCCGAGGTCTCGATGACCGGCCCGATCCCGACGGGGAGCCCTTCGATCCGGTTGTACGCGCCCGTGGCGCGCACGGCGATAGCGGCCCTGCCATCGCCGGGCCAATAGCCGAACGGACCGGGGCGGAATCGGTCGCGGTCCCAGACGTCCCGCGGCTCGGACGCACGGATCGTTGCGGACTCGATCGGCCCGAAGACGACGATCTCTCCGCCTACGGCGCCGTCGGGCGGCATTTCGACCAGTTCGCCGTTCACGACGGTCACGTCTCCGGTCACGGCACCGGCCGGGCCGAAGACCAGGTTACCGCCGACCACGACCAGGTCGCCCTCGATGCGGCCGTGGAGGCGCAGCCCGCCGCCGTACACGCCCACGTTCCCGGTCACGGTGCGCCCTTCTTCGATGACGGCGGGACCGGTCATACGGACGGTGGCCGGGTCCTGGAAGAAGCGCAGGAGCTGGCGCTCCACCGAAGCCGGCAGCCTTGCCGCGCGAATCTCCTGCTCCTGTGCGGAGAGGGTGGAGGCGAGTGCGAGCAGCACGCCTGCCAGGATGATCGGTCTCATGGCAAACGAACCTGCGGGTGATGTCGTTCGAAGCGCTCGACGGGAGCGGTCAACGGGGCGCGGACCGCTCCCGAGATGAAGAACGAGCGAGGTGGTGCTCTGGTTTCATCGGGACGGGCCTGGGGGGCGCCGGTGACACGGCTGGCGCAGGGGACACGGGGCGCCCAAGTAGCCTCGGCGATGACTCCCGCATGTTGCCGATAGGCTCGTCGCCGGGCACTGCGCAGCCACGGAACGCTTGCCAGCCCCGCCTGGCCGTTCTATTCATGCGGTGGGACCCCTCCCCGGGTCCATCCAGAAGGACGGGTACGTGCAATTGGCGGATCGCAGGGCTACCGACGACGAATTCACGACGCTGCTGGCGGCCGTTCGGGAGGGCGACCAGGATGCGTTCCGGCTGCTCTACGAGCGGCTGTACGCCGAGCTGCGGCGTCTGGCGCACAGCGTGCGCGCGGGGTATGGCGCGGAGACGGTGAACACCACGGCGCTGGTACACGAGGCGTACCTGAAGCTGGCGCCGTCGGGGGCCCTGGATGCGCGGGACCGGGCGCATTTCCTCCGGATCGCTGCGCGGGCGATGCGGCAGGTGCTGATCGATGCGGCGAGGCGGCGGCAGACGCGGGCGAAGCATGAGCCCGACCTCGTCGCGTACGTGGCGGAGGACTCGGGCGACATTTCGTGCGACGTGGTCGCGCTGGACCGGGCGCTCGTCACGCTCGAGCGGATCAATCCCCGGCAGGCCAGCGTCGTGGAGTGCCGGTTCTTCGCGGGTCTGTCCGTGGAGGAGACCGCGGAGGCGCTGGCGGTCTCGCCCCCCACGGTCAAGCGCGATTGGCGGATCGCGCGGGCGTGGCTTGCGCATGCCCTCGGTGCGGCGGGAGGGAGCGGGTCGGAACCGCCGGCTGGAGGGATGCCCCGGTGAGGCCGCCGGCGGGCGATCCGGAACCCGTCTCGGGCGGGCGCCCAGGGGACGGATCCGGCGCCGCCCCGGATGCCCCTGCCCCGGCCCCTGTCCTTGCCGGTGAGGGGGATCCGGCGGCGCAGGTTGCGGAAGACGACGTCGCCTTCCAACTCGCCGCTCGTGCGCACGCCATTTTCTCCGAGGTGCTCGACGAGCCGCCCGAGCGGCGGGCCGAAGTCCTCGACCGCGTGTGCGCGGGCGATGCCGCGCTCCGCGCCTGGGTCGAGGGGCTGCTCGAAGCCGAATCCACCGAACACCCCCTCCTGGACACGGAAGTCCCCGAGATCGCCGCGGCGCTCCTGGAAGACCCGGACCCGGCGGGCCGGATGTTCGGCCCGTACAGGATCGTGCGCGAGATCGCGCGTGGCGGCATGGGTGTGGTGTACCTGGCCGAGCGCGCGGATGGGGTGTTCGACCGGCGGGTGGCGCTGAAGGTCATCCGGGCGGGGCCGGACGGGGATGCGCTGGCCGCCCGGTTCCTGCGGGAGCGCCAGATCCTGGCTTCGCTCCAGCATCCGAACATCGCGCAGCTCCTGGACGGCGGCCAGTCGCCCGACGGCCAGCCGTTCCTCGCCATGGAGTACGTGGAGGGCGAGCCGATCACCCGGTACTGTGAGAGCCGGGGGCTCGGGATCGAGGAGCGGCTCGAACTCTTCGTGACGGCGTGCAGGGCCGTCGACTACGCGCACCGGAGCCTGGTGGTACACCGGGATCTCAAGCCGGCGCACATCGTGGTCACTCCGGACGGCGTGGTGAAGCTGCTGGATTTCGGGATCGCGAAGCTGCTCTCCGGGGAAGGCCCCTCGGCGGACGAGACCCAGACCGCGCCGTACGTCTTCACTCCGCGCTATTCGAGCCCGGAGCAGATCCGGAACGGTCCGATCACCACGGGGACCGACGTCTACGCGCTGGGGGTCGTGCTCTTCGAGCTGCTGACCGGCCGTACGCCTTTCGCGGACATCAAGGACGGCTTCGAGGCGATGCGGGCGACGCTGGAGACCGACCCGCCGTCGCCGAGCGCGCTCGTGCCCGGGGATCGGCGGGCCCGGGTGCGTGGGGACCTGGATGCGATCGTGCTGCGGGCGCTCGCGAAGGACCCGGCGGAGCGCTATCCGACCGCCGGCGCCCTGGCAGAGGACATCGGCCGATGGTTGCGGTTCGAGCCGGTGCAGGCGCGGCCGGCCAGCGCGGCGTACCGGCTGCGCAAGTTCGTGCGGCGGAACCGGGCGGCGCTCGCGGGTGTCGTGGCGCTTGTTCTGGTCGGGGCAGCGTCGCTCGCGGCGCACAACGCACGGATCACGCGGGAGCGGAACCGGGCGGAGCTGGAGGCGAAGAAGGCCGGGGAGGTGCGGGACTTCCTGCTCAGCATGTTCAAGAGCAACCTGCCGCACCGGGCGCTGGGGGACACGCTGCGGGTGAGCGACGTGCTCGAAAGCGGCGTGCAGAAGACCGACTCGCTGGCGGATCAGCCGGAGCTCCAGGCGCTGCTGCTCATCACGATCGGGGACGTGTACCGGGTGCTCGCCCGGTTCGATCGGGCCAGGGAGTTGTTCGAGCGGGCGATGGCCATCTACGAGGGGATGGATGCCCCGCCGCCGCTGGACCTGGCCGATGCGCTGACGAGCATGGCCATGCTGCACTGGGACTTGCGGCAGTACGAGGAGGCGCTGCGGTACGGGCGAGAGGCGTACGAGGTCCGGCGTCGGGAGCTGGGAGACGACCATCCGGACGTGCTCTCGTCGCTGAACAACGTGGCGACCTCCAGCGCGAACGTCGGTCTGGTCGACGAAGCACTGCGGCTGCACGAGGAGCTCCTCCGGAAGTGGCGCCATGCCGACAACCATGTGGAAGTCGCGGTCACGCTCAACAACATCGGGGTCCTGCACTTCCGGCAGGGACGCTACGAGGAGGCGGAGCGGTTTTTCGCGGAGGCGCTGGAGATCCGCCGCAGGTTGCTTCCCGCCACGCACCCGGATGTTGCGCTCTCGTCGAACAATCTGGCCGCGGTGTACCGTGAGCTCGGCCGGATGGACGAAGCGGAGCCGCTCTATCGGGAGTCGCTGGAGTCGCGGCTGCAGGTATTCGGGGATGGGCATCCGGCGGTTGCCACGGCGCATTTCAACCTGGGTCGGCTGCTGCACGTGAAGGGGGAGCTGGCGGCGGCCGAGCCGCACATGCGAGCCGCGTTCGAGATCGATCGGCGGGTCTACGGGCCGGAGCACCCGGAGGTCGGCGTGGATGCGTACAATCTCGCGGCGCTCCTCGCGGACATGGGTGACTGCGAGTCCGCGTTGCCGGTGCTCGCGGAGGCCGTGACGGCGTTCGAGGCGAGCGGTCCGGATTGGGGGAACAGAGTCGCGCGGGTCCACATGGCGCGGGGGGATTGCCTGGGCCGCCTGGGGCGCCGCGGGGAGGCGGTGGCGGCGTTGCGGGCGGCGGTCCGTGCCGTGGAGCTCGCGAGCCCGCCGGATTCGACGGTGCTCGCGGATGCCCGCACCCGGCTCGATTCGTTGCTCGTGGCCGGGTGGTAGGCGCGGGCGCATCGTATCCCATCGAATTCCTTCCACGAACCAATTCCAGCGCACAAGGAGGGGTCCGGCGGCGGCTGCTGCGGGTTTCGGCAGCGCCATGAGGCCGGGGCGTGGCGTGCGCCCGGTGCCTCTCGTTGCTATGGCCCTGTCCCGGGGGAGGCGCGTACGTTCTGCGGCGGGGGACGCGAGATCGTCGTCAGGCCGGGGCCGGAGGGTGGCATGAGACCGGTACGGAGAGATGCGGGGCAGGTCGAGGGCAGCGTGGTCGAAGGCGGCGGTGCGCCGGATGGGCGTGGTGGGGCGCCGGAGGGGAGCCCGGACGCGCTCGTGGAGCGATTGCGGGAGCTGAGGAGGAGGTCCCGGACGCTCGCGGAGCGTCTGGAGGCGATCGAGCGGCGGCTGGGCCGGGCGGGGTGGCGGTTCGCGGGGCTCGAGCGGTAGGCCCGGGCGCTGCGGCGGGAGCTCATGGATGCCGTTGCGGAGGCGGGTGACCGGTTGGCTCCTGCGGTGCTGCGGATCGAACGGTCGGCGGTGAGGGAGGAGCCCGGCGGTACAAGGGGGGAGCGGCGGTGCTCCCCGGCGGCTTCGGGGGAGCGGTCGTTGACGTCGAGGGTGTGAGGCGTTCCGTGGATCGCCCGGGGGAGCGCGGGGTGCGGGGGCGTTCGGGCGGTGAGGGGTGGAAGCCGGGCAGGCCGGGATCGGCGAGGACGTGAGGTGATGGTGGCGGGGGACGCGGGGCGTTGTTGGCCGGGGCGGCGGGCCGCTCGTCGGTGCACGCGGGATGATCCCCGATCTCCGGGTTGCGCGTATGGACGAACGTGAGCCGAGCGGTCGTGGTCGGCGTCGCACGTGTCACCAACCCGGAGGTTGCCTTGCTCCGTCGCGTTGTCTTCATCGTGCTCCTCCTCTTCCCCGGCGCGATCAGCGCCCAGTCCCTCGCGGGCACGTACGTGTTCTATGGGCCGAACGGGCCCGTCACGCTCTCTCTCCAGCAGCAGGGCGCGATCCTCACGGGCACCATGTCCGGCGCCGGCCTGAATTTCACGTTGCGGGGCACGGTCGAGGGGGGCCGGGCGACCGGGTCGATCATGGTCGGGGACGGGGCGGGGTGGTTCGCGGCCGGGTTCGTGGGGGATCAGCTCAAGGTGATCGTGGCCGAGCTGGACGAGAACGGGCAGCCGGACCTGAGCAGTGCGTGGAACCTGGACTTCACGCCGACGGGCGGCGTGGCGCAGGGGGCGATGGGCGCGCAATCCGGGAACGTGGGTGGTGCGGCGCAGGGTTGGGGCGGGCAGCCCGGGATGCCCGGCGGGGTGCAGCAGGGCGCGAACTCGCCGCTGGTGCAGCAGTGGCTCGCTCACCTGAGCGGGAAGAAGCTGTCGTACCGGGAGTCGTACGGGAGCTTCGGTCCCGGGGGCGGTGGCGGCTATTCCAACAACTGGGACGCGTACCTCTGCAGCGACGGCACGTTCTTCTTCCGGTCGAGCTCGAACGTGGGCGTCGACGTAGGCGGCGTCTTCGGCTCCGCTGGGGGTGGGGGCGTGACGCGCGGTACGTGGCGGATCATCGAGTATCAGGGGCAGGCCGTGATCCAGTATCAGATGGAAGGGAGCGGCATGGAGTACGGCGTGCTCACGTTCCGGAACGGCGCCCCGTACCTGGATCAGAGCCGCATCTACGTGACGAACGACAATCCGTACTGCCGGTGAGCGACGGGGATTGTAGCAGGGGGGCGGCAAGGGCGGACGGAACCGGGCGGAACGGCAGCGTGAGCGGTCCCGGACGTTCGTGGGCCGCGGGTGAGGGGTCGGGTGGTAGCCGGGCCAGGCGCATGATCGGTTACGCCCGCATCGGGCGCCGCGTCTGAGGCGGCGGAAAGCTCTGGCGGCATGGTGCGCGCTTCCGGCCCCGCCGCCGGCAGCGCGGAGATCAGCGGCACGTCCCGGAGCCGCGGGCGCGTCCGTGGCCTCCGGGAGCAGGAGCGGCACCGGGACGCCGGTGTGCCCGAGGATGCGCGCCGTAACGGGGTGGCGGGCGGCGTCGTGCGCTCATGGAAGCGGTGCGCGTGGCGGTGGATGGCCGACCACGGCGGTTGGCGGGCTGGCAGGCCGGCGGGCTGGCGGGCTGGGGGGCAGCAACGGCCACGCGTCGCGTCGTACAGCGAAATGCCGGGGCGGCAGCGGCGCTGCCGTTTCAGGGTGATCGGTCGGAGGAGGGACCGGGCTCGCCCGAACGTGCTGTTGTGCGGGTAGAGCGGTCGCGGATGGGGATGCGCCCTACGGGCATCACGATCATGACGATGCCGCGCGGCGCAGGGGTGCACCGTGGCGGAGGTGGTGCCGAGGCGCTTGATCGGCGTACGTGCGAGGGTTGGCGCAGGGCTCCGGGGCGCGATCGGCCGATGGCCGGGCGAGGTGGGTGGGTGGTGGAGGTGCGTTCCCTGACGCGGCGGACCGGTGCTGGCGGTGGCCGGTCGCCAGAGCCCTATGCCGCGACGCTGGAACGCCACCGGAGCACCCTGCCGTCACACGGAGCGGGCCCGGCGTGCCGGGCTGTGGCACGCTGGGAAGAGTATCGAGGCCGTGTCGATTCGCTTGGTCAGGGACGTGCGCGGGTCAGGGAGAGCGTCCTGGCGGGCGGCGGCGCGGCCTCGTTCTTCGTCCCTGCCGTGGCAGTGTCCCGTCATTCCCGTGCAGCCGATCGGCGAGCGGGCCGGCAGGCGGGACCGTTGCTGCGGCCGGTGAGCCCGCAGCGCCCTTCCGCCCTTACCGGCCGAACCAGGCCTGGAGCCGCTCGGTCTCGAAGGCGCGTTTCGCGGCCAGGTACTCGGGCGAGCCGGCCATGATGCGGAGGTCCGGCCGCGGCTCGGCGAAGAAGTTGCCCTGGATCATCGCGGCCTGGCCGCCGCCCAGCTCCAGGTAGCAGAAGCCGTGGCCGTCGAAGGGCGGCGGGGCGGGCTCGCCGCGGACCCGGGCGGCGATCTGGGCGGCCACCACCCGACCGTGCGCCTCGGCGAACACGCCGGCCTTGGGCAGCGCGCCGCCGCCGGCGATGGGGATGTGGACCATGTCGCCGATGGCGAAGACGTCGGGGAAGCGGGTGCGGAGCGTGGCCGGGTAGACCTCGACCCAGTCCCCGACGCCGGTCAGCCCGCTCGCCCGCACGACGGGCGGGGGGCGGTGAGGGGGCACGGCAATGGCCAGGTCGAAGGGCAGTTCGCCGTCCGCGAGGATGAGCCGGCCGCGCTCGAAGCGTTTGACCTCGCACCCCACCCGGGACTCGATGCCCCGCTGCTGGAACTCGGCCGCGATGCGCTCGGCGCCCGCCGCGCCCGCGTTCGGGAGGAGCATGGGCTGCACGGTGGCGAGGGTGATGGACACCCGGTCCCGGATGCCGCGCTCGCGGAAGCGCGTGTCGAGCAAGAATGCCGCCTCGTAGGGCGCGGGCGGACACTTGTACGGGAGTCCCGCGATGGCGATGAGGATCCGCCCGCCTTCGAACGTGCGGAGCGCCGCGGCCAGGGAGCGCATGGATTCGAGCTCGTACAGGTCGAAGGCGTGTTCGATCATCCCCGGCACCATTTCGGGGCGGGGCTCCGCGCCGAGGGCGACGACGACGTAATCCGCCTCCAGCGGCTCGCCGTCGACCCACGCGCGCTTCGCCTCCGGCTCGATCCTTCCGATCTCTCCGCGCCGCACGTTGATCCCGCGCGCGGTCAGCGCCTCCAGCGGCCGCATGCCCGGCTCGAGCTCCTCGATCCCGACCATCAGCCAGAGCTTGCGCAGCCCCATGTAGAACCGTCGCCGGCGGTCCACGACCACGATCTCGTGGTCCTCCGGAAGGAGCTCGCGAAGCGTCACGGCGGTCGCGATGCCGCCGAAGCCGCCGCCGAGGATCAGTGTGCGTTCCGTCATCGGTGCTCCACCATCGTCGGTTTGCCCCGCGCCCTGGCCGACCCGGGGTGGCGGCCCCACGGGGATTCGGGCGTTGGCCGGTGAGGGCGCCGTGCGACGTCGCCTGCCACATCCGTGGCGCCCCCGCGCAAAGTACTGCGTTGTATGGAGAAACGGAACCCTGCCATGGCGCCGGATGGAGCCGGACTGCCGAGCGCGGGTGAGACGGGTCCATCGGCCACCTTGGGTGGCCCGATGATCGTTCCCCGCGCAGGATCGGCAGCGTTCCGGTCCCGAGCTTGCGAGCTCCGGACGAGGCGTTCGCGGTGCCGACCGGAAACGGACTCCGGACCGGACCGACCGGACCGGGCACGCGGGCCGGATTCAGGCGAGCCCAGGCGCCGGTGACGCTACGATCGACGCCCGTGGTGGATCGCAGTCGGCGCCAATCGGTTGGCGCAAACCCGGCGCGAACGATCGGGCGTTCGGGGGCGCGCCGGATTCAGCCAAAACGTTACGTCAATCCAGCCGAGGCGTCGGACGCGTGGAGCGCCGGTTCGGCCGAAGACCGGTGGACGGCCCCGGAAAGTCGAGAGCCCGGATGTGCGGGGGCGAGGATGCCGGTCTGGCCCCTGGGCTCACGATCGGCCCCGGTTGGCCAGGAACGGTCCTCCGACCTGCACGGTGCTCGGCGGCCGTCGTCACGGTCGCGGGAGTGGCTGGGCCCGCGAGCCGATGCCCACGCCCGGATCCGCCACCGGGCCGGGCCTTGCCGGCGGCGGCCCTGGGTGATCATGGTTGCCGCAGGCCTCCGGCGGCAGGAATCTCACGGGCGGGCGTTGCGGGCACGGGCGTCACACGGTCCATCGGCGAGGCCGGGAACTCTCCACACGGACACACGGGAGGCGGCCATGGTCATCACCGTCACGGGTAGCACGGGCACGATCGGTTCGCACCTGGTGGAGGTTCTTGCGCGAGAGGGCGTCCCCACGCGCGCGATCCTGCGGGATCCGGCGAAGGCTCGGCGGCTCCCGCACGTCGTCTGGGCACAAGCGGACCTGAGCGATGCCTCGCTGCTCGAGCCCGCGCTCGCCGGGACCGACCGTCTCTTCCTCCTGACGGGGAACGACCCGGGGTTCGGCAGGATCCAGATCGACGTGCTGCGCGTGGCCGCGCAGGTCGGTGTGCGGCACGTGGTGAAGCTCTCGGCCTACGGCGCTTCGCCGCGTTCGAACTCGGCGATCGGGCGCGAGCACTGGGAGGTGGAGCAGGCGCTCCAGCAGCAGTCTGCCATGGGCTGGACGATCCTGCGGCCCCACTCGTTCATGCAGAACTGGCTGGATGACGTGGCCGAATCGGTGCGGGCGGAAGGGCGGATCTACTCGCCGATCGAAGATGGCCGGGTGCCGTTCATCGACGCGCGGGACATCGCGGATGTGGCGGCCGTGGTGCTGAAGGACCCGGCGCCGCATGCCGGGAAGAAGTACTATCTGTCCGGTGGCGAGGCGGTGGGATATGCGGACGTGGCGTCGGCGATCTCGGAAGCCACGGGCAGGGAAGTGACGTACCAGCCGATCTCGATGGAGGAGGCCCGGGCGCGGATGGAGGCCCGGGGCACGCCCGCCCCGCTGATCGACGCGACCCTCGCCCTGGCCGCGTACCAGAAGGCGGGTGGGCCGACGGCGCAGGTGTCCGGCGAGGTGGAGCGGATCCTGGGCCGGCCGCCGCGCACGATCCGCGACTTCGCGCGGGATTACGCCGAGCACTTCCGGCCGCGGGGCGCAGGGGAGGGTGGATGAGGGTCGGCGGTCGGGGCGCCCGGAACCTGCGGGTGCTCCACGTCGCGACGACGCCACGGACGGCGACCTGCCCGGCGCGGGGGCGCTGGCAGTTGTCTTCGGCCATGGCACTGGCCGGGCACAATGCCCTCCGTCCACGGCGCCGGGGGCAGGCCGGACCGGGGCCGCGTCGCTCCTGAGACATCGCCGCCGTCGGTGGTCGCCCGCGGGATCGGGGAGGGCGCGGCCCCGCCCGGAGTGGCCATTCCACGAGCGGTGCGGGGGTTGGCCGTTTGGCCGGCGATGGGTGCGGTGACCGGCGTGACCCGGCCGGGAACCGCCCGGGTTCGGCCGTGGCACCTCCGGGTAGGATCTTCTACGACTCCAGCTCGCCCGGCTCGAACAGCCGGATCACGCCGTATTCGCCGTCGTAGCCCGCCTCGCGGATCACGCGACCCGCGCGCATCCGGGCAATGGCCTCGGCGAGGTTCGGCACGTCGGTCCGCTCCAGCTCCTCGATCGGGACGGTGCGGAGGATGGCGAGCTCCGGTCCGAGCTCCGCGAGCAGGGATTCGTACGCGGCCGTGACCCGTTTGCTGGTCGCGCCCACGCCGAGCAGCTCGGAAAGGATTTCCGCAAGGGGCACCAGGCTCACGAAGCCCTCCTTCGCCGCGACCTTCGCGGCCTCGTCCTCATCCCGGTCGGCCAGGGAATCGATGCGGTGCAGCACGCCGACGGTCACGGGCTGGCCGCACACGGGGCAGATCCCGCCCAGCTTCTCGGTCTCGCGGGGGGTGAGCCGCACGCCGCACCGGCGGTGGCCGTCCAGGTGGTATTTGCCCTCCTCCGGGAAGAACTCGACGGTTCCGGCGTACCCCTTGCCCGTCTCCAGGGCGCGGCGGATGGCGTGGTAGTCCATGTCGCCATCGAACATAGTGGCCTCGCGGCCGAGCTTCGCCGGCGAGTGCGCATCGGAGTTCGAGACGAGCCGGTACCGGTCGAGGCTCTCGAGCCGGCGATTCATCACCGGGTCGGACGAGAGCCCGGTCTCGACGGCGAAGATGTGCCGGGCGAGATCGCCGTAACATTCCTCGATGGAGTCGAAGCCGGACTTCGAGCCGAGCACCGCGTACCAGGGGGTCCAGATGTGTGCGGGGATCAGGTACGCGTCTTCCCCGGCCTCGAGGGTGATCTCGAGGAGCTCCCGGGAATCCATGCCGAGGATCGGCCGGCCGTCCGCCGCAAGGTTCCCGATCTTCGCCAGTTTCGTAATGATCTTCCGCGCGGTGGTGCGGTCCGGCGCGAAGACCAGGTGGTGCACCTTCCGGGAGCGGTCGCCGCGGCGATAGACGGTGGAGATCTCGACCGAGAGCATGAAGCGGACGGGCGTCCGGCAGGCGGCAGGGAGTCGCTCGGCGACTTCGCGCTCGATGGTGGGCCGCAGCCGGAAGAGGCCGGGCTCCGCAGGGATGAGCTTCTCCTTCAGTTCCTCGTACCACGACGGGTGGGTGAAGTCCCCGGTACCGACCACCGCGATCCCCTTCCTGGCGGCCCAGAGGGCGAGGTGTTCGAGGTCCAGGTCGCGGCTCGTGGCGCGCGAGTACTTCGAGTGGATGTGCAGGTCCGCGTACCAGACGGTCGTCGGCATCGGGGCTCGGCGTCGGGGGTTCGACCGGCGCGTCGGATCGTGACGCGGCTACGGGCTCAACGTAGCAGTTTTCGGCCGATCTCGCCGCCCCCGGCCGGGGCCTGTGTGGCGAAAGCAGGGGTTTTGGGTCGGGATGATGACTGCGGGAGTCGAACGGCCGGCGGCCGGGCCCGGGAGCGCACACAACGCGGTGGCTCGAGCCCGGCGGCCGGAAAACGAGGTGTGGGTCGCGCGGGCGTGTCACGCTCCGGGCGACGTCGCCCGGCAGCCTCCATCGGGTCCGAGCGCGCTCCGCAGCTCCGCCTCGTGCGCGCGCACGACGGCCCGCGCCCGGGCGGTGGACACGCTCCAGCTCCGCCAGTCACGCTCCTGTTCCGGGCCCCACCGGCGCAGGACCCGGCGTGCGATCTGGCAGCGCGCCGCCGGATGCAGATCGGGCAGCGCCGGGACCAGGACCGGGACCGCGTCGGCGCTGAGGGACGCGGCGTAGGACGCGTCGAACGCCTCCAGCGCGTCCGGGCTCACGGCGGCCCGGGCCAGGTTCGTGCGGGCGATCCGCGCATCGGGGTTGACCAGCACGAGGGCGGCCAGCAGGACGAAGGCGGAGACCAGCGCGCCGAACGCGAACTGCTCCCGTCGCCCGCGAAGGATGGTGACCGCGAGCCACGCGAGGACGAACGCGAGCCATGCCAGGAACGACGTCGCGTAGAAACGCTGCTCGGTCAGGCCGTACGCCTCGAGGTACAGGCGCATGCGGGTGAAGGCCGAGGTCATGACCGCGGCCAGGAGGACGATCTGTGCGCCCGCCAGCACGCGGAAGATGCGCTCGTCCCGGGGCCGCTCCCGGCGGAGCAGCCAGTCCGCGGCCAGGAGGACGGGCAGGGTCAGGGCGGCCACGGCCACGAGCTCGAAGAAGCCTCGCCGGGCGTATTCCGCGTACGTGAGGCCCGGCGTGACCTCGACCAGCGTGCCGCCGCCGAAGAGGTACCGGAACTGAACGGCGACGAAGGCGGCGAAGAGCGCGCTGAGCAGGCCGAGCACCACGCCGACCTCGGTGATCCCGAGCCACGGGCGGAGTCGCGTGACCGCAGGCGGTAGCGGGACCGCGGTGCCGGTCAGGAACCCGCGCGCGTATCCCGTGGCGATCCAGGCGAAGAACCCGGTCAGCAGGACGTGGCCGGCGACCTGCTCGGGATCGATGCGCGCCAGGTCGTCGAGCATGGCCGCGAAGACCGGGTCGGCGGAGGCGAAGAGACCGCCGAACACGACCAGGAGCGGCACGGCAAGGAGGAGCCCCCGGGCGACCGGCGCCGCCCGCCGCCACCGCGAAGCGGGTGCGGATTCGCCCCGGATCGAGGACCAGTCGACGTCGCCCAGGGTGAGGAACGGGCCGAAGGCCGTGTGCAGGGCGGTGCCGGCGACCGATGCGGCATAGCGGACGACGCCGCTCCGCCGGATCCACGCGGCGCCGCCGTGGAAGGCCGCGAGGGCGAAGGCGGCGGCGGTGGCCCAGAAGGCCAGGAGCCGGAGCGCCGGCGCATCCCGCCAGATGTGGACCGCGGCGGAGAGGAGCCCCAGGCCCAGCAACACGGCGGCCTCGGTGGAGAGCGTGCCGGTCCGCCGCCGCAACATGACTACAGCCACGGCCAGGACCAGCGGCCAGAGGAAGAAGGCAACGGTCGGCTCGCCAGCCGAACGGAAGAGGTAGTCGGCGAGGAGCCCGAGGAGGAGGGCCACGCCCAGCACGGGCGCGGCACGGACGATCGGCGTGGGCGTCGAGTCGTTCATGGGCCCGGTCACGCGGTGAGAGAGATGCGTTTCGGCGCGGGGGACGCTGCCGGCGGGCAGTCGTCCTGGACAGCATCGTCTGCGGAGTCGGCGAAGCGCCGGGCGGATGCGGCGACCGACGGTGGCGGCTCAGGCGACGTCGCCTGGAGCGAGCTCGGCCCGAGCCCGCCGAACCTGCGTTCCCGCCGGCGATACTCGGTGAGGGCGGCCTCGAGGTCCGCCGGGCCGAAGTCCGGCCAGAGCCGCGGGGTGAAGAAGAGCTCCGCGTACGCGCACTCCCAGAGCAGGAAATCGCTCAGCCGCTGTTCGCCGCCGGTGCGGATCAGGAGGTCCACATCCGGGAGCCCGCCGGTGGCGTGGATCGCCTCGGCGATCAGCTCGGCGAACGCCGCCCGGCTCGGCGGGAACGGACGCCGCCAGCGGCCCGCGGCCTGGAGGAGCGCGTCGCGGGACGAGTAGTCCACCGCGAGCCGGAGGTGGAGCGTGCGTCCCCCGGCGGTGGCGGCCTCCGCGGCCTCGATGGCGCGGCGGAGCGGGAGATCGAGCCGGTCACGCCGTCCGATCACACTCAGCCGCACCCCCTGCTCCACGCACCTCGCCGTCTCCCGCGCCAGGTACGCGCGGAACAGGCGCATGAGAGCGCGGACCTCGCCCGCCGGGCGCCGCCAGTTGTCCGAGGAGAAGGCGTAGAGCGTCAGCGTCCCGATCCCGAGCGACGCCGCGGCTTCCACCGTCCGGCGCACCGCTTCGGCGCCCGCGCGGTGGCCCGCCGTTCGGGGCTTGCCCCGGTCCAGCGCCCAGCGGCCGTTGCCGTCCATGATGATGGCTACGTGCAGGCCGGACGGAGCGGTGGGATCCGGCGCCCTCGCCGATGCGTCGGCAGGGTGCGGCGCAGGATCGGGCGCGTGCGGCGAGGTCGTGGGCGATCCGGCGCGCGCGCTCGCGTCCCTGGCCCGGGCTGCGGGGTGAAGGACGAACCCGGGCGTGCGGGCCGGTTCGGGATCCTGGTCCCGCGGGTCCTGGCCGGGTTTGTGCAAAGGGCTTTGCTCCATAAAGTCAATCCTCGAGAAAGCGGCGCCGTGCGCCTGGGGTCGGTCGCCCGCGCCGCTCGGAACACCCCGGGGCGGCGGGCGGCGCACGACGCCTCACGGCTCGCGCACCTTGCGGATCAATGCCTCCATGTGGTCCAGGTACCGCTCCAGCGCACGCCGGCCCTCCTCCGTGAGGCGGTACTCGGTGCGCGGGATCCGGCCGTCGAAGGACTTCGTGCATTCCACGTACCCGGCCTCCTCGAGCTTCCGGGCGTGCACGCTCAGGTTGCCGTCCGACGTACCGAGGAGCTCCTTCAGGTCGTTGAAGGTCAGCGAGTCGTTGACGGCGAGGGCGCTCACGATGCCGAGGCGGACGCGTTCGTGGATGATGCGATTCAGCTCGACGGCGTCGGGGCGCGCGCGGCCGCGGGGGCGGGTGCTCGGCATGGTGCGATCGACCTCCTTGCCGCCTTCCGGCGAGGTCGGCTGCTTGCGCGATGCAGCAGAGCGATCAGCCGCCATGCTCCCCTGCCGTGTTCCAAGCTGCGGCTGTGCGGGCCGGCACCGGACCGGCCGCGATGCGGGTGACGAGGCGCGGGTCAGCCACCGTGCCTCCTTGCGATCAGGGCGCCGAACAGCATGTGCAGGCCGCCGAAGCCCACGGCCAGGTAGGCGTCTCTCCAGGCCATGGGGGAGAGCAGCGCGGCAACGCCGGAGACCATGAAGCAAAGGCCCATGACGGGGACGATCCGGACCGAGAAGGTGCCGGCCGTGACCACGCCCGCGCCGTACAGCAGGAGCCACATGGCCGGGATGGTCGCGAAGTCCCCGACCCGGTAGAGTGCGCCCGACAAGGCGGCGCCGGCCACCACCGGCGGCAGGAAGCTCATCGCGAACTTGCGCCCCGCGCCCCTGAGGAGCGAGAGCTTGGCCCGGCGCGCCTTGCGCACGATCGACCACGCCGCGACGGCGACCGCGACGAGGGCTTCGGCCAGCCAGACCGCGAGCCAGCGTGTGTCGGTGGGCTGCTGGTGAGCCAGCCATGCGGCGGCGACGGCCGTGATGCCCATGACGACGCCGCCCCAGCCGGGTACGGCGGTGAAGGACCCGGCCTGCTCCATGGTGCGGCGGATGTACCGCAGGTCTTCCATCGCGCGGTCGTGCAGCGCGACGGGAGGGGAGGTCGGGGGGGAGGCGGGGTTCGGTTTCATGCCAAGCCGTCCATCGAGCGATCGGTGCGCCGTTGCGCGCGAGAGCGCGTCGTGCCGCGTGGTGAGAAGGGTAGCGCGGGTGTTTGTGGTTGTCAAGTACTTTGTGATGTAAAGTGAATCGGGTGGGGTGATGACACGGCGCATTCGCGGGCGCGGGTGGGGCGAACGGTGGGGGGCCGGCCGGGGCTGTCCGGCAGAATCGACGGACCGGCCGGCGATGGGGGAACAAGCCGACTGCATGGATCGCCGGGTTGGCAGGGTCGACGAGCTCGCCTGGCTTGCCGGGGGTGTCCGGACTCGTTCGGTCGGCCGGATGCGTCGGCCGGCTCGGCTCCGTGGGGTTGGGGGGCGTGGGGATCGTGGTTTCGGGAAGGTACGGCGCGCTGCTGCGTTCCGGGGCCGGAGCCGAGGGCTTGCGGCGTGAAAGAACTGCGTGGTTGGCGGCATCGCCGGAGGCGGAGGCACGCGAGGAGGGCGCGGGGATGACGTCGCCCAGAGCACGGGGTGGTAAGGTGTTGCGGGTCTAGTTGACAGCCGGGGCCGCGCCCGGAATGGGAATTGCCCGTACCCGCGGCGCGACTCTCCCCGGTGAAGCCACGGCTGGAGGACATGCGTCTCGTTTTCTCACGCGTGTGGCGGCAGCTGCCCGTGGCGCTCGCCGCCGCATTGATCGCTGGATGCGATGGGGACGGGGAGGGGCTGGCCGTCGGGGTGACACCGGACGCGAACGTGTCCGGGACGTGGAGCTACAGCGCGACGAACGTCACGGGCGGCGGGCTCACGTGTCGGATCGACGGGGTGCGGTTGGAACTGGAGCAGACCGGCAACCGCTTCAACGGGATCTATACCGGGGGCGCGTTGATCTGCGCCGAGACCGTCGGTGTCCGGGTGATCCCCCTCGGTCCGGGTGTCGTGACCGACGGACGGGTGCAGGGCGCGAACGTGACCTTCGACTTCGACGGCCCGTACTTCCGGAATACGGGCGTGGTCGATGGCCTCGGGATGTCCGGCACGCTGGTCGTGCGCGCGGACCTGGGCGATCCGATCGGCGTGGTGACCGTGGCGGGGAACTTCAGCGCGATGCGGCAGTGAGGGTGAGCGCGGGGCAGGAAAGCGCCCCGGAGCCGCATGGGCCCCGGGGCGCATTCGTCAACGTTCGGACGGACTCGATGTCCGCGCCACACTAGAGGCGAGGCCTACGGCTGCCCGTCGTTCGTGGCGTCGGTGACCGGCGCGCGGTTCGGGTACGGCGGCCGCTTCGACCGCACGGGCGGGTTCCTTTCGAGCAGGCGCAACGCCTCCTGGATCGCGCGCTCGAGCTGCGGGTCCTCGCCTCGCGCCAGCCGGGCCGGGTCGGCCTCGACCTCGATGTCCGGTTCCACGCCGTGGCCCTCGATGATCCACTCGCCGTCGGTGCTGTAGATGGCGAAGGTCGGGACGGTCACGGAGCCGCCGTCGACCAGCGCCGGCGAGCCGCTGATCCCGATGAGCCCGCCCCACGTCCGCTTCCCGATCAGCGGGCCGAGCCCCGCGGACTTGAAGTAGAACGGGAACGCGTCGCCGCCGGACCCGCTCCACTCGTTGATCAGCATGACCTTCGGCCCGGTGTGCGCCACGGGCGGCCACTGCCAGTCCGTGCCGGACCGGACCGCCCAGAAGTTGTAGATCGGGCGGTTGAGGAGCTCGACGAAGCGGTCCGGGATCTGGCCGCCGCTGTTGAAGCGCTCGTCGATGATCAGCGCGTCCATGTGCGCCTGTCCGTAGAACTGGCGGACGAGCTCGTTCTGGCCGTTCACGCCCGTGTCCGGCACGTAGATGTAGCCGACGCGGCCGCCCGTGGCCTCGAACACCCGGCGCCGGTTCGCCTCGATCCACGCCAGGTTGCGGAGCCGGTACTCGCTCGTCAGCGTCTCGACCAGGACGGTGCGGGCGCCTTCCATGGTGGGGCGGGAGTTCACGGTCAGTGCGACGGTCTTGCCCGCGAGGCCCTGGAACGAGGCCCACGGGTCCTTCGACACGTCCAGCGGCACGCCGTTCACCGCCAGCAGGTAGTCCCCCTCACGCACGTCCACGCCGGGCCGGGCGAGCGGGGAGCGGACCTCGCTGTCCCAGGGCGCGCCGTCGATGATGCGCTTGATGCGGTATGCCCCGTTCTCGAGGGCGAAGTCGACGCCGAGCAAGCCCACCCCGCGGCGGAGCGGCCGCTCCATGTCCCCGCCGCTGCGGTACGCGTGGGAGGCGTTCAGCTCCGCGATCATCTCGCCGATCACGAAGTTCACGTCCTCGCGGCTCACGGCGTCCTCGATGAGCGGCGCGTAGTGCCGCCGCATCGACTCCCAGTCCACGCCGTGCATCCCGGGGTCGTAGAAGAAGTCGCGCTGGAAGCGCCATGCGTCGGCGAAGAGCTGGCGCCACTCCTCCCGCGGGTCGACCATCATCTCCAGGTTCGCCGTGGCCAGCACCTTGTCCAGCTTCTGGTTCGGGCGCGGATCCACGATGGCGAAGCGGTTCTGGTGCTGGACCAGCAGCTTCTTCCCGTCCGCGGAGACGATGAACGTGAACGCGTCGTCGACGATCGTCTCTTCCTTCCGCTCCTTGAGGTCGTACGCGACGATGGGGTTCTTCTCGTCCGCGGCGCCGGTCCGGACGTGCCGGTGATAGAGGACCTTGCCGGGGACCGCGGCCAGCTCGCCGTAGTTGCCCGGCTTCGGCGGCAGGATGACCACGCGGCGCTCGAAGTCTTCCACGTCGATGGTGATGGGCGCCGGTGAGGTTGCGGGCGACGTCGTCGCCTCCTGCTTCGTCTCCTTCGACTGCCCGCCGTTCAGGTCACGCACCGGCTCCTCGTCGTTGCGCGGGGCGAGGGGCGAGGGCACGTCCTTGCGGAGCGGCACGGCGGCGATGACCGTGGCGTTGGCGTAGATCCAGGTGTTCTCGAACGCGCTGTACGCCGGCTGGAAGTGGCGCTGCGTCAGGAAGTAGAGGTACTTCCCCTCCGGATCGAAGACCGGCTCGGTCGCCGGGTAGAACCCGCTCGTGACCTGGTGCAGCTCGTTACGCTGCGTGTCGTAGAGGAAGATGGCCAGCGGCCCGTTCGGCAGGTTCCGGCTGTAGGCGATCCAGCGGCTGTCCGGCGACCAGCTCACCCGGAACGCCTGGAGCGGGCCGTGGGTGAAGCCGTGGGCCTGGTCGATGACGCGAGTCTGGCCGGAGCGCACGTCCACGAGGTGGATGCGCTGCAACTGGTCGATGAACACGATCGACGCGGCGTTCGGCGACCACTGCGGCCGGTAGCGGTATCCCGGGCCCAGCCGGGTGATGGTGCGCTCCTCGCCGGTCCCGTCCGCGCTGCGGAGCGTGAGCTCGTACTCGCCGGTCCGGTCGCTCCAGTAGGCGATGTAGCGGCCATCCGGCGACCAGGTCGGGTACCGTTCCGCGCTGCCGGAGCTCATGGTGAGCTGGCGGATCATGCCGTGTTCCGCGGGCACGGTGAAGATCTCGCCGCGCGCTTCGAAGACCGCGCGCTTGCCGGTCGGCGCGATGTCGAAGCTGGCGATGTAGTTGCCCGCGTTCACCGGCCGGGGCCGCAGCGAGGCCAGGTCGGTGGTGACCTGCACCTTCACTTCCCGGGTCTGCTCGGTGGCCAGGTCGAGGAGGTAGAGGCGGCCGCCGTTCTCGAACACGATATCGGACGGTCCGATGGCGGGGAACCGGACGTCGTGGTCCGTGAAGTGGGTGACCTGGCGGAGCTGTCCCGTGCGGGTGTTGTAAGCCCAGATATTGTAACGTTGGGCCGCGCCCTGGTCCGAGATGAAGTACAGCGTCTCGCCGTGCCACATGGGCTGCGAGTTGTTCGCCTCGGACGCGATGATCTTGCGGGCGGTGTCCGCGCTCAGGTCATAGAGCCAGATGTCCTGGGCCCAGCCGCCGCGGTAGCGCTTCCAGGTCCGGAAGTCGCGGGTCCCGGGCGTGTACGCGATCAGCCGGGCATCGGCGGAGAGCGCGGCGAACTCGCCGTAAGGCATCGGGAGCTGCTCCGGGAGGCCGCCCTCGACCGGGACCCTGAACAGCTTGTTGAACCGGTCCTTCTCGCTCGCCATGTCGCTCGCGATGAGGAGCGAGCGACCGTCCGGGTACCAGTCGACGAGCCGGTCCGACGCGGGGTGGTGGGTGACCCGGCGCGGCGTGCCGCCGGTTGCCGGGATCACGTAGACGTCGATGTTGCCGTCGTAGTTGCCGCTGAACGCGATTTCGCTGCCGTCCGGCGAGAAGCGCGGGAAGGTCTCCTCACCTGCGGGCGTGGTCAGGCGGTTCGCCACGCCGCCCTCCTTCGGCACGATCCAGATGTCGCCGCCGTAGACGAAAGTGATGTGCGTGGCGGAAACGTCGGGGTAGCGCAGCAGGCGGGCATCCACCTGCGCGGCAAGGGGGGACGCGAGCGCCAGCAGGAGGGCCGGCGCGAGGAGTCGGCGTATGGTGAAGCCAGGCATTATCCTCCTCCTGGATTACGATGCGATAACAACCGCACTTCGATGCGGAAGGGGCTACCGTGGGTTGCCCGGGGATGCGGTCGGATCTCTCGAGGATACCTTACGGCAGCGTCAGCGGCGCGGGTTTCGCCTCGGTCGCCGAACCGGATCGGGGATATTACCCGAATGTGGCCGGGCAGGGGAAGGGTGCGCCGTCGAAGGCGGTCACGGGCGGACGCGGTGGCGATCGGGGCCGCGCGCTCGCGGTGCCTGGTTCCGGAGCCTCCGTGCACCAGCCCACGAGCTGCTGGGCGATCCGGGGCCGGCGCTGCCCTGGTGCGGGAGCGTGACGTGCCCGGGAGCGGGCGTTCGGATCGCGACGAACGAGCCCTGCGCCGTCGTCTCCCGGGATCCTGGATCGGCGTCCCACGCGTCGGGTCACAAACCTCCTTGCGCGCGAGTCGGCAGCGACATAGCGTGTGGCTTGTCCCGGCGAGATGCTGCGAGGCCGATGCCCCGCACGGCACTGACCGCCCACAGGGCGGCTGCATGCCGCTGCGTTCCGACACTTCCCGTGACAAGCGCCGGATGGGAACGATCCCGGAGTGGGTCGGGAGGTTGTTGTCCCTCGGTACGGACGGGCAACCGCGAGAGCGCGTCCGTCAGATCTCGCTGGTCAACGAGCTCGTCCTCTACCCCTTCACCGCCACCATCCCCTATCAGGTCTTCTACCTGATCCACGACCCCGGGTACTACCTGCCGCTGCTGCTCGCCAACGTGGGCTTCATGGCGTGCTACGTGGCCGTCCCGTTCATGAACCGGGCGCGCATGTACCGGGCGGCCCGGAACACGGCGCTCGTGGTCGTTCACCTCCAGATCATCGTCGTCACGTACTTCATCGGCGCCGGCTCCGGCGTGCACCTGTTCTTCTTCCCGATCGCGACGTGGCTCGGCCTGTTCTCCTCTTCGAGCCGCACGGGCGTCGTGCTCACGTTCGGTGTCGCCGCCTTCTTCTTCCTCCTCTGGCACTTCCTCTTCCCGGCGGAGACCGCGCCGCTCGCGATTCCGGGGCCCGCGCTGCCCTGGGTGTTCGCCGGCACCGCGATCGGCGCGATGGTCGTCGGCGGCGTGGTCGCGAACCGGTTCCGGCGCGAGATCGACCGTGCGGAGGCCGCGCTCACGCGTTCCAACGAAGAGCTGGCCCGACTCTCCGGCCTGGACCCGCTGACCGGCCT
>CALCID010000102.1 GCA_937907535.1 uncultured bacterium
GTTGTTCCTTACGTAAGATGCGCTCGAGCGATCACTTGGTCATCGTGAGCCGCGCCGGCGATAGATCCACGACGAACCCCGACCCCACGACGTCGCCTAACCCCGGCGACCCCGGAAGTAGACTGCCGCCAGCGGAGGCAGGGTGAGCGTGAGGGAGTACGGCCGCCCATGGGACGCCGTGGCCTCGGCCTCCACGCCGCCCAGGTTCCCGACCCCGCTCCCCCCGTACACCTCCGCGTCCGAGTTCAGGAGCTCCTGCCAGAACCCGCCGAAGGGCACGCCCAGCCGGTACCCGTAGCGCACCACGGGCGTGAAGTTGCAGACCACCAGGATCACCTCGTCGGCGGAGCGCCCGCGGCGGAGCAGCGCCACCACGCTCTGTTCCGCGTCGTTCGCCACGACCCACTCGAATCCCGACGGGTCGAAGTCCAGCTCGTAGAGCGCCGGCTCCTCCCGGTACAGCCGGTTCAGGTCCTGGACCCAGCGCTGGACGCCGCGATGGGTCGGGTACTCGAGGAGGTGCCAGTCCAGGCTCTGGTCGTGGGACCACTCCCGCCACTGGCCGAACTCGCCGCCCATGAAGAGCAGCTTCTTCCCCGGCTGCGCGTACATGTAGCCGAACAGCACGCGCAGGTTCGCGAACTTCTGCCAGTCGTCCCCCGGCATGGTGGCGAGGAGCGAGCCCTTGCCGTGGACCACCTCGTCGTGAGAGAGCGGGAGCACGAAGTTCTCGTGCCAGGCGTACAGCATCCGGAAGGTCAGGTCGTTGTGCTGCCACTTCCGGTAGATCGGGTCCCGGGACATGTAGCGCCGGGTGTCGTGCATCCACCCCATGTCCCACTTCATGGTGAAGCCGAGCCCGCCGAGGTAGACCGGGCGGGAGACCATCGGCCACGACGTCGACTCCTCGGCGATCGTGACCGTCCCCGGGTACTGCCCGTGCACCTCCTGGTTCAGCCGCCGGAGGAAGTAGATCGCCTCCAGGTTCTCGCGCCCGCCGTAGATGTTCGGGATCCACTCCCCTTCCTTGCGCGAGTAGTCCAGGTAGAGCATGGAGGCGACGGCGTCGACCCGGAGCCCGTCGGCGTGGTAGACGTCCAGCCAGAAGAGCGCGCTCGAGAGGAGGAAGCTGCGCACCTCGTTCCGGCCGTAGTTGAAGATCAGGCTGCTCCAGTCCGGGTGGAACCCCTTGCGCGGGTCCGCGTGCTCGTAGAGCTCGGTACCGTCGAAGTAGGCGAGGCCGTGCTGGTCGGAGGGGAAGTGGGAGGGCACCCAGTCCAGGATCACGCCGATCCCGCGCTGGTGCAGGTGGTCGATCAGGTACATGAAGTCCTGGGGCTCGCCGTACCTGCGGGTCGGCGCGAAGTAGCCGGTGACCTGGTAGCCCCACGACCCGTAGAACGGGTGCTCCATGACCGGGAGCAGCTCCACGTGGGTGAAGCCCATCTCGGTCACGTAGTCCGCGAGTTTGTGCGCCACCTCCCGGTAGCTCAGGAACCGGTTCTCCGGCCCGCGCATCCAGGAGCCGAGGTGCACCTCGTAGATGGACATGGGCTCGTCGAGGGGCGCGCGCCGGGCCCGGCGCTCCATCCACTCGGCATCGCGCCACTCGTAGCCCAGGTCCCAGACCACGCTGGCCGTGCGGGGCGGCTCCTCGTGCATGAACCCGACCGGGTCCGCCTTGTCCACCGTGTAGTGGCGGTACCGGGAGACGATGTGGTACTTGTAGAGCGCGCCCTTGCCCACGCCCGGGACCCAGCCCTCCCAGATCCCCGACCGGTCCCGGGGGCGCAACGGGTTCGCGCTCCGGTCCCACCCGTTGAAGTCCCCGATGACCGCGACCCGCTCGGCGTTCGGCGCCCAGACGGCGAAGTACGTCCCGGCCTGGCCGTCCACCTCCATGGGGTGCGCGCCCAGCTTCTCCCAGATCCGCAGGTGCGCGCCCTCGTTGAACAGGTACAGGTCGTCCGCCGTCAGCAGGGTCGGGCCCATGACGCTCTCGCTCTCCGCAGGATCGGTCGCTGCGCGGCGCGCGAACCGCTCACCCGCCGCGCGGGGCGCCATTGCCGCGGGGGCCCCGCCCCGCCGACGTCGCCTCCGACCACGACGCTATTTCCCACCGTACAGGTGCTCCCAGTACTCCGGCTCGCCCTTCAGGTACCGGTCGAACCACGCGACGATCGTCTCCATCCACAGCGTCCGCTTCGGATACTGCAAGATGTGGTGATCCTCGCCGTCGACCTTGATGAATTCGACCTCCTTCCCGAGCAGCTTGAGCGCCGTGTACATCTGCTCGCTCTCGCCCGGCGGCACGTTCGTGTCCGCCGAGCCGTGCAGCAGGAGGAGCGGCGTGTTGATCCGGTCCGCGTGGAAGAGCGGGCTCTGCTCCACGTAGATGTCCGGCCGGTTCCACGGGAAGCTCTCGGCCGTGGCGATGGCCGAGTACGAGTAGCCCCACCACCCCTGTCCCCAGTAGCTGGAGATCGAGCTGATCCCCGCGTGGGAGACGCACGCCGCGAAGAGGTCCGTCCGCGTGACCAGCAGCATGGTCATGAACCCGCCGTACGACGCGCCGATGCACCCCACCCGGCCGCGGTCGATGAACGGGTGCGCGGCGAGGACGCTCTCCACGCCCTCGATGATCTCGTCCGCGACCGTGATCCCCCAGTTGTTCACGTGCCGGGCCGAGAACTCCTGCCCGAACCCGATCGCGCCGCTCGGCTCCGGGACGTAGACCACGTAGCCGAGCCCGGCCCACATGTCGACCGGGTAGCGGCCGCCGAACGACCGCCCGACCGGCGTCGTGCCGCCGTAGTAGTGGACGATCATCGGGTACTTCTTGGACGGGTCGAAGTCCGGCGGGAAGTGCAGCCGCCCGGTCACCCGCACGCCCTTCGACGTGGTGAAGTCCCAGTCCTCGACGCGGGAGTGCACCACGCGCGCGTATTCCGACTTCCCCGGCTCCACGAGCGTCCGGGCCACCGGCGCGCCCCGGCCCGCGAGTTCCACCGTCAGCACCCGCGGCGGCCGGTTCGCGGAAGAGCCGATCAGCGCGAGGCGCCGGCCGTTCCGGGCGATGCTCAGCCCGCCGGCCGCCTCCACGCCCGTCTCGATCCGGGTGAAGGTCTCCCGCCGCGGGTCCCAGCGGAAGAGCCCTACCCGCGCGCCCTCCTGGGCCAGCAGGTAGAGCGAGCCGTCGGCGGGGGACCACACGGCCTGCAATACCGCCGGGTCGAAGTCCCGGGTGATCGACCGCGCCTGGCCCGTGGCCCGGTCCAGCAGGTACGCCTGCGTGTCGTACTCGTTCGGGATCACGCCCTCGGGCACGGCCGCCCCGATCCCGCCGAACGCGGACGGCCCGGCCAGCACCAGCACCCGCTCCCCGTCCGGCGCGTAGGTGGCCGAGCCGCCGAAGCTGCCGGACGCCAGGAGCTTCGGCTCCAGCGTCGCCAGCGAGAGCTCCCAAAGCTCCCACTCGCTGTACGGCCGCTGCGTGCTGAACCGGCTGCGGGTGAAGAGGAGCCGCTGGCCATCCGGGCTCACGTCCAGGAGCGATGTGCTCTCCCCGCCTGCGGTCAGCCGCCGCGTCAGGCCGCTCGCCACGAACGTCTGATAGAGGGAGGCGACGTCGCGTGCGCCGGCCCACCGGTCCTGGAGGTCCCGCATCCGCTTCACGCCCCGGTCATCCCGCGGCCCGGGCTCGGTCACCGAGTAGACCACGCTCCGGCCGTCCGGCATCCACCGGTAGCCGCCCATCCGCTCCACCTCCCGGACCACGGGCCGCACGCTGTCCACGTCCAGCGCGCCGACCCAGAGCGTGGCCTTCCCGCCCTGCCGCGTCACGTAGCTGAACGCCCGGCCGGTCGGCGCCCAGGCGAAGCTCGAGACCGGGTTGTTCCCCCGGAACGTGCGGACCGGCCGCCCGTCCGAGACCCGCAGCACCTCGACCCACGTCTCCTGGTTCTGCGCCGGGACCTCCGGCCGGCGGTACTGGACCGCGATGTACTCCCCGTCCGGCGAGAGCTGCACGCCCGAGACCGCCTCGATGTCCAGCAGGTCCGTGATCCGCACCGTGCGCTCGGGCTGCGTCGTGGCCCGGAGCGGCACCGTGCCGTTGATGCTCCCGATCGAGGCCTTGCGCGCCCCGCCCGAGTCGCCGCCCGCCGCGGCCACCGCCTGGACGCCCGAGCCGTGGGTCAGCACGCCGGACAGGCTCCACGCCGCGCCGGAGGAGGGGTCCCGCACCGCCTTCACCAGCAGCAGGTGCTTCCCGGGCGTGAGCGCCAGCTCCGCCGTGGTCTCGGACTCGTTGCCCCCAGCCTTCCGGATCGCCACCTGCCGGTCGTCCAGGAAGACCCGCACCGGGTGCGCGCCCCGGAGCGAGAGCTTCGCCTTCACGAACCGACCGGCCTCCAGGTACGCCGCCAGGTAGGCGACGTCCGGCACGCCGCCCTCCACGCCCTCGGCTCCGCCGCCGGCGCCGAGGACGATCCGGCCCTCCGCGTCCGCCGCCGTGCGGGTCCAGACCAGCGAACCGCCGGCCGGCGCGTCCACCCGGTCGCCCGCGGCCGGCCAGAGCCTCGCCCGGTCCAGCGTGTTCGCCTCCAGCAGCTCGCCCGGCCCGTACCGCTTCCCCTCCTGGTCGTGGAACGCCGGGAGCGGGACCGGGAACGGGCCCAGCACCAGCCACTCCCGGAGCGCCACCGTGTCCGCCTCGGCCTGGACGGCGGCCGCGCTGGCGGTCGGGCCCTCCGCGGCCACGGCTCGCGCCCGAGCCCCCAACCCTGGCTCCCCGGCGGGCCCGGCGGCGGCGCCGTACGGCCCGGCGACGAACCCCGCGCCCACCAGCACGAGGATCCACGACAGCTTCTTGCGAGAAAATGCGCTATGAGCGGACGACATGATCCGGTCCTCCATTGCGAGACTCCGTCGGCCGCGAATTATAACCCGCGCGGGCGGGGTGGAGGGAGGGGCGGCGCTTCGCCGCTGAACGGGAACGCGCTCCGCCGCCAGCCACCGCGCGCGGCCCACGCCCCCACGAGACCCTCCGCCGAAGAAGGGCCTGCCGCTCCCCGGTCCGCAAACCGCACCGCGCCACCCACCGGCCACACCGCTACGACCACCCAATCGCCCGGACGCCTCTGCCCGCGTCCCGCTTCCCCGCGTCGGCCACAACGCCGCGACCGGGCCGCCACGCCCTGCCCCCGCAGCCCTGAGCCACCCGGACGCCGTGACGCTGCCGCCGCTCACCACCGCCACCCCCAACCGAACGCTGCCCCCGCCCCCGGCGTACCTGACCACAATCCGGCACCGGCCGAACCACCCCCCGCCCCAGCTCACCTTCCGCCGCCTGCCTGTCCCCCTGGCGACCGACGCCCCATAAAACGGAATCCTTGCCCATGACGGGCCGGCCGTTCATATTCCATTGCTACGGGATGTGTCGGCTTTCGTCACGCCGCACGCCCAGCGCCGTTGCAAGCGCAAATTCTCGATACACACGTCGGTGCCGACGCTCGGGCTACCCCAGTCCCGGGCTTTTTTCGTTACGATCCGAGCCCTGCGGCCGAACCGCCGGGAGGGGAACCGTGGACAGCGGCCAAGCGAGCTCCGATGCAGCGGCCCGGCTCCGAGAACTCGAACTCGTCAGTCATGCGCTGACGTGCGACGCCCCGCTCAACGACGTCCTCCAGCTCACCGTCGACTGCGCGACCTCGCTCCTCGGCGCCCCGCTCGTGGTGCTCCTCCTCGAGAACGGGCACGGGCTGGCGAGGGTCCATGCGGGCCATGGACTCGACCCGGAGCTGACCCGGCGCTGCCGGATCCCCATCGACGAGACCGTCATCGACCGGCTGCGCGAGATCCTGGTGGCCGACCGGCCGGACGCCATGATCGCCTCGCCGATCGTGCTGCATGGCCGGGTCGCCGGCGTCCTGGCCGCGGTGCGTCCCCACTCCAACGGCGTCCGCCCCGAGGATCCCCCGACGATCTCCGTCCTTGCGGACCTGGCCGCCATCGCGCTGGACACGGCGAGAACGACGGACGAGGCCCGGCGGGCCGTCGCGCAACACGTCGAGGCGACGGAGATCCGGGACCGGGCCATCGCGACCCTGAGCCACGACCTCCGCTCCCCGATCAGCGCCATCGTGAGCTACACGGAGCTGGTCACCAGCGAGCTGCTCGGCCCGATCACGGAGAAGCAGCGCGGGGCGCTCGAGCGCATCCGGGTCGGCAGCCAGCACATCCTGGCGCTCGTCGGCAACATGCTGGAGCTGGCCCGGGTCGACGCCGGGGAGGTGCGGTTCGCGGATACCGAGTTCGGCGCCCCGGAGGTCGCGTACGAGGCGGTCATGGTCGTCCAGCCCGCGGCGGAGGCGAAAGGCCAGGAGATCGCGATCCTGCCGGTGGTCCCGGTGCGGGTGCGCGGGGACCCGGACCGGCTGCGGCAGGTGCTGATCAATCTGCTGGACAACGCGGTGCGCTACTCGCCCGCGGGGAGCCGGATCGAGATCCGCACGGACGTGGAGCGCCGGGACCGGAACTACGGCGTGATCGCCATCACGGACGCCGGGCCGGGGATCCCGCCCGAGCTGCGGGAGGCCATCTTCGAGCCGTTCCGGCGCCTTCCGGACGCGGTGGCCGCGGCGCCGTCCGGCGCGGGGCTCGGGCTCTCCGTCGCCCGCGTGTTCACCCGTCGCATGGGAGGCGACGTCGAGGTCTCCAGCGCGCCCGGCGGCGGCTCCACCTTCACCGTATTCCTCCCGGCTGCGGGTTCATTCGCCTGACCGGCGGCGGCCACGTGGTGTGTCGCGGCGTGGCGGTGCGCCGGGCCCGGCAGCGCGGCATTCCCTGGACCGCGGCGCGCCCGGCGCGGGCGGGTCCGCTGCCGATGGACCCGGCTCACGCGACGTCGCCTCGTGGACGTTCATCGGCATCCGCCGCCGTGCGCCCCCGCCGGCGCCCGGCGGCGACCCGTTCCCCGTCCGCCACTGCCCCGACCGCACCCCCGTACGCCAGCGGCGCTCCCGGCGCCCGAGGCCGCAGAATGGCGTGGTTACGCGCCCGAAGGCGCCCCGCGTGCCCCCGCGGGCGCGGTCGTCCGGACCCGCTCCAACGTTTTTCGCCCGTCGCGTGTCATCGATTCATACGGGATCCACAACGCGGGGGAGGGGCTTCGGGGGAGCCGCCCCCCGGCCCGGGCGAAGAGACCCGGGCCGGGGCCGGGCCCGGCGGGCGGGGCGCTCGGGCAGCGGCCGGGGCTTCATGCCACCGGCTGACCTGTCCGCGCGCCCGTGCTCTCCAGGGTGAGCCTGCGGCCCGGTGCGTGGCCGCGGACTGCCGCAGGCCCGCCGCCTGCCATGCCGTCCGCGCGCCAGCCCTTCCCGTACTCGAGCCTTCCGCCGGTCGCCGCGGCTTCCGGCTCGCCTCGAGTCGCCGCGGCCGCCGTGTCGGGCGCCGGCGGGCGCACGCCCGGCCGCAGAACCGCCTGACCGCGCGAGGCCGCGCTACCGCCCGCCCCGCGCCGCGCCGCCCGCCGCCTCCGCCGCCGAAGTCGCCGACCGATCCTCGTACGGACGCAGGTTCCACTCGAAGAACGTCCACGTCCGGTTCCACGAGTCCCGCAGCTCCGGCGTCCACTGCGGCTCCCAGGTCTCCCGGTTCACGAGCCGGCTGAAGCTGTGGCCGCCCGGCGGATCCACGTAGATCTTCGTCTCGGCCAGCTCCGGCTTCTTCACGCGCAGCGCGTGGACCAGCATCTCGGCCTCCACGAAGTTCACGTCATCGTCGTTCGTGGCCACGTGCACCAGGACCGGCACGTCGATCTTGTCCACGTGGTAGACCGGCGAGCGCTCCACGTACAGCTCCGGCTTCTCGAACGGCAGCCCCTGGATCCGCCGCTGCGTGGCGAACTGCCGCTGGTAGCGCGGGCCCTTGTACGACAGCCGGAAGATCAGGTTCGTGACCGGCACGATCGCCGCGCCCGCCTTGAACGGATGCCCCTCCCGGATGAGCGCGTGCAGGGTGATGAACCCGCCGTGGCTCCAGCCCATGATCCCGACCCGCTCCGGGTCCACGTGCGGGTAGTTCTTCACCAGGTGTTCGTACGCCGTGAGGACGTCGTCGATCTCGTAGCCGCCGTAGTCGATCGCGTCGTGGTGCTCCTTCCCGTACCCGGTGCTCCCCCGGTACTCCGGCGCGATGATCACGTACCCGCGCTCCACCGCCTCCCGCACGAACGGCCACATCCCGATGCTCCAGTTCCCGTGCACGCCGCCGTGGACCCAGATCATCGCCGCGTGCCCCCGCGGCCCCCGCTTCTCCAGCGGCTGGAACACGTACGCCGGGATGTCCATGTCCCCGATCCGGCTGCGGTACGTGACCTTCCTGTAGTCGACGACGCCCTTCGTCAGCACCTCGTACAGGCTGTCGGTCGCCGCCTTCATCTCGATGTCCCGCTGGTAGTCCCGGTTCGGGTCGTGGTCCTCCGGCCGGTTGCTGACGTAGAGGAGCGCGGCCCGCTCCGGGTCCATGGGCACCGTGCGGCCGGGCTGGGCCCTCCCGTCCTGACGGGCCTGGCCATTGAGCGGGCCCGCGGCCGCCAGCGACACGACGACCAGGGCCGCGAGCGCGCGGACCGACTTCAGGGTGTGACGACCGATGTTCTCCATGATCGGCTCCTGGGTCTACGGGGGAAAGGTGATCGCTCCGCGGCGGTACGCCGGACACGCCGCGCCGGTTCCGGGATCCACTACGCGACGACGGGCGCCGCTCCGCGCCGGGGCCGCGGCCGCTCCGCGCCGGGGCCGGCTCCGGCGGCGTCGCCCGAGAACTACCGCACCGGGGCCCGCCGGGCCCGGAATCTGGCTCCACGCCGCCGTGGACGGCACGCCAATGCCCGGCGGCCGGCCCGGTGCGAGACGAAGACCCGGGCGCCCCGCGGCCCGCGCCCGGAGCCCGCAGCAGCGCCGGTCCTCGCCCAACGCCCGAACCGGCCGGCCCGTTGGGCACTACTCGTGGAGGTTCGGGTTGGAGTTCATTTCGTTCCGGCTGATCGGGATGCACTTGTCCCGGTTCGCCAGGAACTGGTTCCGACCCTCCTCGTACCAGCGCCGGAGGTCCCAGAACCGCCGCACCTCGAGCCAGACCACGGCGCCACGCTCGAAGTCCAGGACCTCCCACGCCTCATCTTCGTTCGCCGGCTGCGGGATCGGGTCCATCCCGTAGTGCCCTCGCTGCTCGTTGATCAGCGCCGTGAACTGCGTCAGATCGCCCCTGCGCAGCGCCGCCTCCGCCTGGAGTACGCGCATCTCCGTGCCCTTCGAGAGCGGTACGTCCGAGCCCCGCTCCGGATACTTCTTCTGCTGGAAGTACGGCGTGAACCCGTCCTGGCCGTTCCGGATCCCGCCCCCCGGCGCGTACAGCGTATCCCACGGGACCCGCGGATCCCCATGCACGTTCGCCCAGCGGGTGTTGTAGACCGTGTACTCCAGACGCACATGCGTCTCGATCCAGAAGTTGTTGTTCTCCCGACCGCTGTTCTCCGAAAAGATCGCCTCGTAGACGAAGTTCGTGGGCACCTGGGCTGCGTCCTGCGCCGCCTCGTCCCACTTCCCCTGCCACGCCCGGACCGATGCGCGGCCCGCGAGCGCGGCGTAGCGCAACGTCGCGTTGCCGACCCGCTCGGCGAGGCGAAGTCCTTCAGTGAAGTAGTCCTCGGCTCGCGAGAAGTGGACCTTGTGGTCCTCCCGGGGCCCGCCATCGATCACCGCGTAGCACATGTTCTCGCCGAGCAGCCGGTTCGCGTAGCCCGCAAGGACGTTCGCCCGGGCCGCTTCCGCGCTCGATTCGTACCCCTCCTCCCCGAGGATCTCGCGGATCCGCAGGATCCCGTTCTCCGCGACCCAGCGGGCCCGGTGCGCGCCGGCCCAGACCCCGTTCACGTCCTCCGGCAGAATGATGCCCCGATAGTAGAGCCCCGGCGCCGTGTAGCTCCCGCCGTGCGCCAGCTCGTCCGCGGCGATCGAGGTCAGCTCGATCATGTCGTCGATGGCGGCGGACAGGTCGCCGGACATCCCGACCACCAGCGCCGGAACCACGTCGGGGTTGTTCAGGTCACTGTCCTGGATCGGCCCGGGGTTCGTGACCTTCGTGAACTCGCTGCACGCGGCGGCCGGGAGCAGGAGCACGGCCAGGGCCGCGACGAACGAGCGACGTTCGTACCTCATGGCTGTCTCTCCTCCCTGCCTCAGAACGTGACCCGAATGGACGCCAGGAACGACCGGAGCGGCGGCAGGTTGTAGTACTCCCGCCGACCGAACGACGAGTCGGACATGTCCGCCACCTCCGGATCCACGCCGTCGTAGTCCGTCCAGGTGAACAGGTTGCGGCCAGACAACGTGAGCATCGCCGTGCGCGCGCCCGGCACGAGCCTCGGCGGCAGCCGGTACGTCAACGAGACGGTGCGCAGCTTCGTGAAGTCCGCCGGGCTGATCCAGAAATCGGAGTGCATCTTCTCCCGGTCGATCGCGCACCGCGCACGTTCGCGCGCCGTCACGTCGTTCAACGCGGACTGGTCGCCGGCATTGAAGGCGCGCAGCTTCGCGTTGATCTCGTAGCACGGGCGCCACACGCCGCGCAGGTTGTTCTGGTAACCCACGAAGTTCGCGTTGTAATGGCCGCCCTGGTGCTCGGCCAGGAGGTCCAGCACCAGCCGGTCCTCGAACAGGCTGATCGTCGTCCCGAAACCGATGATCCGCGTCGGATACGACGGGCCGATGTACGTCTCCTCGCTCAGGATCGGCTCCGCGATCTCGTCCGGATTCAGGATCTTGATCCCGAAGAACGACGGGACCGGGTAGCCCTCGCGCACATAGTTCCCCGAGCCGACCGGGATGTCCTCGCCGCCCAGGTCGACCGCCTTGCTGTCGTTCGTCGAGATGTTGAGCCGCGCGCGCCACTCGGCCGTCGGGGTCCGCAGGATCGCGCCGTCGAGGCGCAGCTCGTGGCCACGGTTGTCGATCGTGCCCACGTTCATGAGCTGCCGGTTCAGGAACCCTTGGGACGGCGGCGCGAGCATCCCGATCAGCGCGTCCATGGTGCGCTGGCGGTAGTACGTGTAGTCGATCCCGATCCGCCCCTCGAACGCGCTCGCCTCGAAGCCGACCTCGAACTCCCGCGTGCGCTCCGGGCCGAGATCCGGGTTCCCGAGCTGCGCCGGCGTGAAGCCCGGCTTGCCGTCATCCGCCGCGATCGGCTCCCAGGTCCGCACCGCGTCGAACGCGCCCGGCGCCTTCCCCGACTCGCCGACCGCCGCCCGCAGCTTCATCGCCTCGATGCTGCTCGGCCACCACTCGTGGTCCGAGATCACGTACGCCGCGCTCAGCTTCGGGTACGGCTGCAAGCCGAAGTTCTCGCCGAACGCGCTGTTGCCGTCCACCCGCAGCCCGGCGGTGATGAACAGCCGGTCCCGCCAGCCGAGCATCTCCTGGAAGAAGAAGCCCGCGTTCACGACCCGCAGCCGCGAGTGCGTGGACACTTCCGTGACCGCGCCGGATGTCAACGTGGGCTCGCCGGGCCCGGAGAAGTCGCGGCCCACCGCGCTCACGTAGTTGTCACGGTCCTCGAAGAGCTGGCCGCCCCACGAGAAAGTGGACGCGAGCCCGCCGAGATCGTGACGGACCGAGCCCACGTAGTCGATGGACAGTGTGGTGTGCTGCTGGTCGTTGATGGAGATCTGCCCGAGCGGCGCGCGCAGGAAGCCGAACGGCAGCTCGTACGAGTTCTCGATGCGCAGGTAGTCGTAGCCGAGCGTGAGCCGGTGAGACATCCGGGGCGTCGGCTCCCAGCGCATCGTGAAGCCCGTCACGAAGTGGTCCGTGCGGGCCATCGAGACCTGGTCCAGGACCTCCGCGTTCGACGTGCAGACCATCTCCGGCGTCGAGCACGCCCCGGGCCGCTTGAAGTTGTTCGCCGGCCCGCGCATCACGTTCAGCGTGAAGCCGTTCGCCAGATTGCCGTCCGGGATGAACCGGCTGGACCGCTTGCGGTACGAGGTGTTGACCGCGAAGTCCAGCGTCGAGTACGGCCGGAACGAGAAGTTGCCCCGGAACCCGCCGTCCCGCGAGTAGCCGGTCTCGATGGCGCCGTTCTCGTTGTTGTAGCCGGCGGACAGGAAGTACGTCAGGTCCCCTCCGCCGCCGCGCACCGAGGCGTTGAATCGGTAGATCGGCCCGTTGCGCAGCCAGCTCCCACTGGACGGGCAGGTCACGTCCTCGAATGGATTCCCCTCCGAGTCGATTAGCTCGGGGCCCCGGCACTTGACCATGAACAGGCCGGTCGGGTCCTCCTTCGGTCCCACGTGCCCCAGGTTGTTCACGCCCGTTCCGAGCTCCACGGTCCAGACCGGCCGCCCCGCCTGCCCGCGCTTCGTGAAGATCTGGATCACGCCGCCGGACGCCTCCGTGCCGTACAGTGTCGTCGCGGCCGCACCCTTCACGATCTCGATCCGTTCGATGTCTTCCGCCGGGATGTCGTTCAGCGGCAGCAGGCGCTGGCGGGATGCGCCGCCGGCCAGGCTCTGCTCGCTGTAGATGCGGACGCCGTCCACGTAAATGAGCGGCGCGTTGCTCTGGCTCACGCTGCTGTTCCCGCGCAGCCGGATCGTGCCCCCGGTCCCGGGCTGCCCGGAATTCGCCAGCACGGTCACGCCGGTGGCCCGGCCACCGATCACGTCCTGTGTGTTGCGGACGGGCGCGAGTTCGATCTCCTGCGTGCTGATCTGGGAGAGACTGTTGCCCACCTCGCGCTGCCTGGCCTGGCCGGCCGTGCCGGTGACCACGATCTCGTCCAGCGAGACCGCGGACTCGGTCAACGTGAAGTCGAGGGTCGCCGCCTGGTCCGCCACCACCGTCACCGTCCGCGTAACGGTCGTGTAGCCCAGCATCTGGACCCGGACCGTGACCTCTCCCACCGGCACGTTCAGGATCAGGTACCTGCCGTCCGGCCCCGTCACCGTGCCGGCTCGGCCGTCGACCAGGTAGACCTGGGCGCCGGCCAGCGGGCGGCCCGATCCGCTCGCCCGGACTTCGCCCTGGATCCGCCCGGTCTGGGCGGCGAGCGGCGCCGCGGCCACGAGTCCGAGCGCGATGGCGCAGACCACCGCCCCGGCTCGCCGGAAGCACGATCGATCGCTCATCTGGACTACCTCCCTCGCACGACGTGTGGTTGATCGGAGCGCTTCGGCACTACGAAGGCTTCAACGGATCCCGGCAGCCAGAGCTCCGGGATCACGACCGTGCACGAGGTAATCGCGGGGAGGCGAGGCTTCGGCCCGGCCCGTCGTCCATGGCAACGGCGCCATCGGTCGGTTACGCCGCCACGCGGGCCCCCGGCGAGGCGCAGTGCGGCATGCCGGGATACGCCGGGGTGCAGACCGGTAGCGCGCCTGGCAGCCACGCCACCGCGTTCGATCATGGCCTGCTCCACGGGACTTTGTGGGATTATCAGCGACAATACGTCGGCCGCGCACGCGTTGTCAAGGATTTTCGGGGAATGCGAGCCCGTGGTGTATCCGTGGTCGTGCCCGGCCGGTCGCCTCCGTTGACGCGGAAAATTCTTGCCCCGGCCGCGGGCTCGTTATTACCATGAGCTCCGTACCACAAAACACGGATTCGCGCGGGCGCGCACCCGGGTTCGGCCGGGGCGGTTGTGCCCGCTGGCCGTATGGTCGGTTTCTCTCGTTGGCGCGGAGGTCCCGCAATGGTTTGCGAGCACCGAGGGATGGGCGCGTCATTGGAGACCACCCCCGCCTCCCACGCGGCGGGCCGTCACGCGCGTCGTAGTCCACACCTCACGGCCGGCCTCGCCATGATCCTCGCCGCGTGCCTCGCCGCGTGCGGCGGAAGCGACGCGGAGCCGATCGGTCCGGCCGGTACCGTGATCGTGCTGGAGTTCCGGGGCCTCAGAGCCCTGGACCCGGAGCGCGAGGGCCGCTACGGCGTCTGGATCGTGGACGCCCGCGACCAGCGCCACTACGCCGGGGAGCTGAAGCTCTCGGCCTCCGGCACCGCCGAGGTCGAGACGCCGGTCCCGAACGGCGTGGCCATCGAGATCACGCTCGAACCGCCCGGCGGCGGCTCGTCCACCACTCCCCTCCGGCTCCTCCACGGCCGCTTCTCCAACGGCCGCGCCACGCTCTCCATCGAGGGCGCGGTCACGGCCGGCAATCAGCCGCTCCGCCGACGCCCCGGCCAGTTCACCATGTTCACGCCGAGCAACAACTGGCGAGACGGCTATCCCTCGGCCGAGGAAGCGGGCATCTGGCTCTTCAACATGGCTCCCCGCGAGACCGAGCAGAACGACCAGTGGGTACGGCTGACGCCGCTGCGACCCGGGTGGGTCTACGAAGGATGGATGGTGCGGGACATCGACTCGCCCGGCGCGATCTGGCTCTCCTACGGCAAGTTCCTGCCGGACGCGGGCGGCGCGGTCAACTCCCGGGATGACACCGGCTGGGGCCCGTTCTCCGGCGTCGTCGACTTCCGCACCGCAGGGGAGGAGGATTATCCGGGCGACGACTGGATCTCCAACCCGCTCGGCTTCCCCTGGCCCTCCGAGCTCCCGCTCCCTCTGGACCTGCGGGAGAAGACGCCGTCCGGCGAGTTCCGGTGGACGCACGTGATCACGATCGAGCCCGCCTTCGACCAGGGCGAGCCGATCGGGAGCGAGCGTCCGTTCCTGATCCGGCCGTACCGGGACCCGTTCGGCGATGGCGGCCCCGGCGTGCCGCGCAGCATCACGTTCCGGGAGGACGGGGTGCCTTCGGGCACGGCGCGAGTGAGGTGACCCATGGCACGGCGCATTCTGGCCCTGCTCGCCCTCGCCGCCCTGCTCCACGCCTGCTCCGACTCGCCTTCCGGCCCGGCCCGGGACCGGGACGCGGACGGCGGCACCTGGGCGACCTGGGTGCTACCCAGCGCGTCGGCGTTGCGGCCGCCGGCTCCCCCCGCTGCCGGCTCCGCCGAAGCGGTCCGGGACCTGGAGGAGGTGCTCCGCATCCAGCGCGAGTCGACGCTGAGCGACGCCGACCTCCGGCGCTGGGACGGCCCGCCCACGACCCCGTGGACGGAGCTCGCCGTGGAGCTCCTCGAGTTCTACTGGGCGCTCCTCCCCGACGTCCGCACCGCCACGCCCGTTCGGTCCTCGCGCATCCTGGCCCTGCTCCACGTCGCGATCTACGACGCCCTGGTCGCCACCTGGGATGCCAAGTACGCGTACGAGCGCAGACCGCCGTTCCAGGTCGATCGCCGGGTCCGGCGCCGGGTGCCCGATCCGGGCGTTCCGAGTTACCCGTCCGAGCACGCGGCCGCGGCGGCCGCCGCGGCTGCAGTCCTCGAATACCTCTTTCCGCTCGAGGATCCGGAGCGGTTCCGGTCGATGGTCCGCGCCGTTGCCGAAGCGCGCATTGCCGCCGGCGTCGCCTTCCCGAGCGACGTCGAAGCCGGGCTCGCCCTCGGCCGCGCCGTGGCGGAGCGGGTCATCGCGTACGCGAAGACCGATGGATCGGACGCGGAATGGACCGGCACCATGCCGGAGGGGCCCGACATGTGGAAGCCCACCCCGCCCCGCCGGATCTACCCGCCGTACGAGCCGCTCGCCGGCGCCTGGCGCACCTGGGTGATCCCGGGCGGAGATGCGTTCCGGCCGCCACCCCCGCCGGCGCCCGGATCCGCCGCGTTCGAGGCCGACCTGGACGAGCTGCGCCAGCTCTCCCGCGAGCGGACGCCGGAGCAGGCCGACATCGCCCGGTACTGGGGGACCGGGCCGCCATCGCTACGGTGGGTCCTCTACCTGGAGGAGGAGATCGCCCGGCGGGGTCTTTCGCCGCTCCGGGCGGCGCGGGCCCACGCGCTGGTCAGCGTCGCGATCTACGACGCGTTCATGGCGTGCTGGGACGCCAAGTACGTGTATTGGCTCGCCCGGCCGATCACGATGGACACCACCATCGTGACCGTTTTCAGCACCCCGCCCTTCCCGTCGTACCCGTCCGGGCACTCGACCATCTCGACCGCCGCCGCCGAGGTCTTCGCCGAGCTGTTCCCGGACAGGGCCGACATGTACCACGGCAAGGCGCTCGAAGCCTCCATCTCGCGCGTGTACGCCGCCGTGCACTACCGCTTCGACGTGCTCGCGGGCGAGGAGCTCGGCACCCGGGTCGGCCAGGAGGTCGTGCGCCGGGCGCGGGCGGACGGCTCGTCCTGAAACACGGTGCGCCGACGGCCTCCAGCCGCCGGCGCGTCAAGCCCGGGTACATCCTGACCCACCCTGGAGAGGCGTTGGTACTCGGCC
>CALCID010000103.1 GCA_937907535.1 uncultured bacterium
CTCGTGCTCGACCCGGTAACGTGGCCCTACCGCGAAGGCTGCCGCCCGAGCGGATCGCCCGCGAAGCGCCAGCTCGGCCGATGGTCCCGGCTCAGCTCGATCCCGAGCAGCCGCGCCCGCACCATCTCGATCGGCATCCGGCCGCCCTGCAGGATCGCATCGTGGAACTCCCGGTTCGTCATCCGCCCCGACCCCACCAGCTCCTGGTGCAGCGCCCGGATCTGCAGCCCGCCCAGCATGTACGCGGCCTGGTACAGCGGCGAGTAGTTGCCCTCGAACGACCGGCGCACCTCGCCCTCCGCCGTGAACCGCTCGTGGCCGACCCGATCCACCAGGAAGTCCACCGCCTCCTCCGGCGTCATCGTGCCGAGGTGGAAGGAGAGCGAGAAGATGATCCGCGCCGCCCGGTGCATCCGCCAGAAGAGCATGCCGATCCGGTCCTCCGGCGTGCTCGGGAAGCCCTCGTTCCACAGCAGCATCTCCCAGTACAGCGCCCAGCCCTCGCCCCAGAACGGCGTCGAGAACGCCTGCCGGTGCGCGTTGTAGCGCTGCGTCATGAAGCCCTGGAGATGGTGGCCCGGGATGAGCTCGTGGTGCACCACCGCCCGGGAGAAGTGGACGTTGTTGCCCCGCATGCTCATGAGCTTCTCGTCGTGCGTCATGCCGTCCGTCGGGTAGGACACGCGCACGATCTCGCCGCCGAGGAAGAACGGCGCGAACCTCTGCCGCTCCGGCGGCATCATCTCCAGCCGCCAGACCTCGTCCGCGAGCGGCGGGACCGTCACCAGCCCGCGCTGCCGCAGGAAGTCGACGGCCTCCGCCGCCAGCTCCCGGACCAGCACCGGCTGGTCGCCCGGCGCCACGTGCAGCGTCTTCACGTGCTCCAGCGCGGCCTTCCAGTCATCGCCGAAGCCGAGCTCCCGGGCCGCCTTCTTCATCTCGTCCTCGCACCAGGCGAACTCCCGCTCCGCGATGGCGATCAGCTCCTGGGGCGTGTACGGGATCATCTCCACGAGCAGGTCCGCCCGCATCCCGTCGGCGCCGATCGGGTCGCCGATGATCGGGTCCTGCTGCCCCTCGCGGATCCCGAGCACCCGCTCCCGCAGGAACTTCTGGTAGCCGTCCAGCGCCGCGTCCGCCTTCCGGTACGGGTCCGACGCCCACCAGGTGAAGATCGGGTCGTAGCCGGCGTAGTGCCTGTACCAGTTGCCCAGGGACTGGCGGAGGCTCGCCACCGCCTCGGCCGCCCGTTGCACCACGTGCCGGGACGGGAGGGCCATCGACCCGCCGTCGTCCCCGTTGCTCGAAGCCGCGCGCGCGGTCCTTCCGGACGACGTCGTCCGGGCCGCCACCGGCGCCCGGCCGCCCTCCGCGTTGAGCGCCGCCTCCAGCGCGCGCCGCGCCTCCCGGACTTCGGCCTCCAGCGCCACGAGCGACGCCGCGGCCGCCGGCGCGTCCATGTCCTCGACCCGGCGCCGCCCCTCCTCGAACTCCGCGATCCGGTGCGCGAACGGGAGCATGGCCGCCATCTCGGCGAAGAGCCGCTCCTCCCGGTCCAGCAGCTCCAGCTCGTAGCGGATCCGGGAGTCCAGCAGCACGTAGTCGATCCGGCCCTCCACGCCGAGCCGGTCGAAGTCGATCTCGCGCAGCCGCTGCTGCCAGGCCCTGTAGAACTCGCGCAGCCGCTCGCGCCGGATCGGCGAGTACGCCACGTCGTAACGACGCAGCATGGCGCCCCGGTCCGCGGTGTACAGCGCCACCACGTCCCGCAGCTCGCTCGTCGGGAAGTCGATCAGCGACTCGAGCGGGGGCACGAGCTCGGTCGCGCCGGTCCGCGGACCGTACTTCGGCTCGGAGGCCCGGACCTCCTGCGCATCGACGGGCGCCGGGGAAACCACGGACAACCCCGCGGACGCGAGCACCAGGGTGAGCATCGGGACCGATGCCGGAGAGCGTCGCAGCATCGCACACCTCGTTGGACAGGGGATGACGGCCGCCCAGCGGGCGGGAGATTGCCGCGGCACAATATACGGCGTGGAGCCGCAACGCGCGCGGGGTACATGGCCCGGGAGGGGGTACCGACGCCCATGGCCCCGGAATCCGGCGGGCGCCGCGCCGGCGGAGGTCACCCGGTTGCGTCCGGGGCGACGTCGCCTCGGACCCTCCCCGGCGTTCGCCGAATCCCCGCGCCGGGCCACGCCAGCCGCCGGCCGACGGCCCGCCCCGCGCCGTTGCGGGCCCGGCCTTGACACGAGGCCGCCGTTCCGTCATATCTCAGCCACAACCGCGCGGCGTCTGCGCCCGCGCCATCGAGGGCTTCCGATCCGGATCGGAAGCCCTTTTTGTCTTCCAACCCACCCAAGGAGGTGTCGAATGGCTGCCCGCGCCCAGGTTCAGTCCAAGGCCGTGGAGAATCTGCCCACCGCCGTGGACATAGGCGAGATCGCGCGGCGGCGGCGGCTCCAGCGCGCGCTGGCCGAGCCGAATACGTTCGAGGAGTTCCTGGACGATCCCCAGGCGTTCGCGCGCCGCTTCGATGTCACGCTCACGCCCCACGAGGCCGCCGCCGCGGAGCGGGCCCGCCGGCTCGCCTTCGAGTGGGACCGCACCCTCGGCTCCGGCCGCTGGCTCGAGGCCATTGCCAACCCGGACCGGCGCGCGCGCCGGATCGCGGCCTCCGAGTCCCTGGACGAGACCATCGCCCGCGCGCTCCGGGACCGGATCGGCGCGGAGATCATCGAGGACATCCCGGAGGCCTTCCGGCGTGCGGCGGACACCTTCGGCGCCGAGCCCCTGGTCCGGTCCGACGATCCGGCCGCCGACCTTCCGCCACGCGCCCGTCCGCTCCGCCGCGTGGCCCGCGAGATCGCCCGCCGCGTCACCCGCGAGCTGGAGCGGGAACTCGATTCCCTTGCCTTCCGGGACATGCTGACGCCACGGCGCCGCCCTGCCCAGGAACCGCTGGACGCCGAGCCCGCGGCCGCCATGGACCACGCCGGCGCCGACATACGGATCCAGGCGCTGCGTCGCCACATCGCCGACGCGACCACCCGGGCCATCGAGGAGGCCATCGAGCGCATCGGCCCGGCGATGCCGGCCCACGAGCCGCGCCACGAAGCCCGGCCGATCATCGAGGCCGTCGAGGCCTGAAGCCCTCCCCACCCGCTCCGGCGACCGGAGCACCTCCGCCCCGACGGCGGGGCTCCACCGGCCGATGAGCGGGAGGTCGATGCGGGCCTCCCGTCCATGGCTCCCGCCGGTAGCATTATCCTTGCCTATCTCATTAACGGAGCATCGCTTACGCCGCCCGGCCCGCCGCTCGCGACAAGGGCCCCGCGGGCCATGGGGCTGGGAAAGGAGTCGCGGCCATGCGGCCATGGACCTGGATCCCGATCTGCGCAGCACTGGCGCTGCCGCTCCGGACGACCGACGCCCACCCGCCGGTGCGCGCCCTCGCGGGGCCGTCGGCCGAAGCGGAGCTCGCCCGGCTGGCGGCCGGGCCCGAGCTCGCCGTGGCGCCGGTGGCCGCGGATCTCGTCCGGGTGCAGGCCCGCGCGCAGCAGCCGGACCGGGCCCGGGCACAGCCCCCCGCCCGGGCCCGGCACCGCCAGGGCGAAGACGTGCTGGTCCGCGTCAACGGCCCGGTCTACCTCGCGGCCGGGGACACGGTCTCCACCCTCGTCGTGGTGAACAACGACGCCCGGATCGACGGCGTGGTCCGAAATCAGCTCGTGGTCGTGAACGGCACCGCGACCGTGGAGGGCGCGCTGCTCGGCGGCGTGGTGGCGGTCAACAGCCGTATGACGCTGGGGGCCGGATCCCGGGTCGAAGGGGACATCACCCTGGTCCGCAGCACCCTCGACCGGGACCCGGGCGCCACCGTGGCGGGCACGATCCAGGAACGGCAGGACTTCGCCATCCCGTGGGCGTTCCTCTGGGCGCTCTGGTTCGGGATGGCCGTGGCCATCCTCGTCGCGGGGCTCCTCTTCGCCTGGCTCGGCGGCCGTCAGCTCACCGAGGCCGGGCGCCTCATGACCGGGGAGGTCGGCCCCACCCTCCTCGCCTCCCTGGTCCTGTGGGTCGTCCTCCCGGCCATCGCGTTCCTGCTCTTCTTCACCGTGGTCGGGATCCCGCTCGGGCTCGCCGTGCTCCTGATCCTGCTGCCGGCGGTGTGGTTCGTGGGCTACCTGGTGGCGGGCGCGGCGGTCGGACTCCCCATCACCCGCCGCTTCGGATGGGATGAGCGCCCGGACCGGCCCTACAGGTCCGTGCTGGTCGGGCTCGTCATCCTCCTGCTCGTCGCGCTGATCCCGGTGGTCGGCGGGCTGATCGCGATGGTGGCCGGGCTCTGGGGCGCGGGCGCGCTCCTCTACCGGTCCTGGCGGGAACGGCGGCGGGGACGCCCGACCGGCGGAGAGACCGAGGAACGGGCCGCGGCCTAGCCGCGAACGTTCACGGGGCGACGTCGTGAAACGCCACGTCCGTCGCCTTCTCCAGCGTCACCCGCAGCGACCAGTCGCTGTCGAAGAGGAGGAGCGGCCGGCCCTTCGTGTCGTAGACCAGCGCCCGCTCGTACGACGCGAGCTCTTCGATCCGCGCGGCCGGCCCCTCGACCCACCGGGCGTGCCGGTACGGCATCGGATCGAGCTTCGCCTTCACCCCGTACTCGTGCTCGAGCCGGTGCAGCAGCACGTCGAACTGGAGCAGCCCGACGGCGCCCACGATCGGCGCGGGCCCGACCGCCGAGTCCGCGTAGAAGACCTGGACCGTGCCCTCCTCCGAGAGCTGCCGGAGCCCCGTGTCGAGCTGCTTGCGCCGCAGCGGGTCCGCCACCGCGATCCGGGCGAAGTGCTCCGGCGAGAAGCGCGGGATCCCGCCGAATTCGAGCTGGCCGTTCGCCGAGAGCGTGTCCCCGACCCGGAGGTTCCCCCGGTCGTGCACGCCGATCACGTCCCCCGCCCACGCCTCCTCCACCGCCTGCCGCTCCTGCGCCAGGAACTGCTGCGGCGCGGCGAGCCGGATCTCCCGGCCCGTCCGGACGTTCACCGCCGAGAGACCGGGCTCGAACCGGCCCGAACAGACCCGGATGAACGCGATCCGGTCCCGGTGCCGCGGATCCATGTTCGCCTGGATCTTGAACACGAACCCCGTGAACGCCGGATCCAGCGGGTCGACCGGACCCGCGCTCGACTCCCGCGGCCGCGGCGCCGGCGCCGCCTCCAGGAACGACCGGAAGAACGGCTCCACCCCGAAGTTCGTCAGCGCGCTGCCGAAGAACGTCGGCGAAACCGTCCCCGCCTCCACCTCCGCCGGGTCGTACTCCGCGCCGGCCAGCGAGAGCAGCTCGATCTCCTCCAGCAGCCGGTCGTGCGCCTCGGCGCCCAGCAGATCCCGGACGTGCCCATCGTCCAGCGACGCGATCCGCTCCGGCGGACGCGTCTGCCCATGGTCCCCCGTCCGGTCGAAGAGATGGATCTCGCGACGGACCCGGTCGTACACCCCCACGAAATGGCCGTCCCGAAGGATCGGCCACGTCACCGCACAGCACCGGATCCCCAGCTCCGCCTCCACGTCGTCCAGCAGCTTCAACGGATGCTCGCCCGGCCGGTCGCACTTGTTCACGAACGTGAAGATCGGCGTCCGATGCCGCTTGCAGACGTTGAACAGCTTCCGCGTCTGCTCCTCGACCCCCTTCCGGTTGTCCAGCAGCATCACCGCGCTGTCCGCCGCGACCAGCGTCCGGTACGTGTCCTCCGAGAAGTCCTGGTGACCCGGCGTGTCCAGCAGGTTGATCCTGTACCCCGCGTACTCGAACTGCAGCACGCTCGACGTGACCGAGATCCCGCGCTCCTGCTCCAGCTTCATCCAGTCCGACGTCGCGTGCCTCGCCGCCCGGCGCGCCTTCACGCTCCCCGCCAGATGCACCGCGCCGCCGTACAGCAGCAGCTTCTCGGTCAGCGTGGTCTTGCCCGCGTCCGGATGGCTGATGATCGCGAACGTCCGCCGCCGCCGGACCTCTTCGACCGACTTCGTCATCGACCCCGTCCGATGCTCTCCCCCAGCTCCGTCCGGCCCTTCCCGGCCCCCTCCAACGGGGCCGCACGACCGGACCATAGCCCTGAAATCTAGCGGGGCGCTCGCGCCGATTGTACCCGCGCCACCGCTTTGGCCGTCAAGCCCGGGTACATCCTGACCCACCCTGGAGAGGCGTTGGTACTCGGCCTCGTGGAGGACCGGGGGCAAGGCGAGCACCTCGGGCGGGATGCCGATGCGGCCGATCGACGCCTCTGCCACGCCACGCGGCACGCCGGGCCGGATCATCGCATTCACCACGCCCGCGGCTCGACGTGCGTTCGCCACCGGCGCAGACCGGGAATCCCGCCTCGCGACCTTGCCGCGCACCCGTCACGCTCAAAATCGTTGCACCGGCCCCGGCTCTACTCCCGCCCCCCTGGGGCCGCCCACCCGCTCCGCGCGCCGTTCCCCCGAGCTCCACTCCGCGGACCGACCGCACGTCGCCCTCCCGCCCCGCCGCCACCAGCCCGCGGCCAACGTCGTTCTTTACTTTCCAGCCGGGAACGCCCTACCTTTTCGACCGTCTTTCCACCGAACGAGCGCCCGGCGTGGAACACGCCGCCACGCGCGCAAGCGTACGACAACGCGCACGCACCGCCCTGGAATGCCGGGGAACGGCCGCTCCCCCGAACCCGGGTGCGGGCTCGGGTGTACGGCCATAACTCATTCCAACGACGGAAGATACGATGGCAACAGTACAGACCGAGAAGAGGGGGTTCCTCACCCGGATCACCGCCGCCAGCCTGGACTTCGTCGAGCGCGTCGGCAACAAACTCCCGGACCCCGTCACGCTCTTCGTGATCCTCATGGCCCTCGTGGTCGTGATCTCCTGGATCATGGCGAAGCTCGGCGTCTCCGTCATTCACCCGGATCCGAACCGGGCCGAGGAGATCCGCGCCGTGAGCCTCCTGACCAAGGAGAACATCCAGCGGTTCCTCCGAGAGATGCCGACCACGTTCACGAACTTCCCCCCGCTCGGGCTCGTGCTCGTGGTCATGCTCGGGATCGGCGTGGCGGAAAGGACCGGGCTGATCGCCATCGGCCTCAAGGCGTTCGTCGGGAGCGTGCCGCGCAGCCTGGTGACGGCGGCCGTGGTGTTCGCCGGGCTCATGTCCAGCCTGGCGGTGGACGCGGGTTATGTCGTCCTGGTCCCGCTCGGCGCGGTCATCTTCCACGGTATGGGCCGGCACCCGCTGGCCGGCCTCGCCGCCGCGTTCGCGGGCGTGTCCGGCGGGTTCAGCTCGAACCTGCTCCTGACCTCCCTCGACCCGCTGCTCGGAGGCTTCAGCACCTCGGCCGCCAACATCATCGATCCGAACTACGTGGTGGAGCCGACCGCGAACTGGTACCTCATGGCCACCCTCGTGCCCGCCTTCACCATTGCGGGCACGGTGATCACGAATCGGGTGATCGAACCGCGCCTCGGACCGTATCGGGGCGAGGTGGACGGGGCCGAGGAGAACCGGCCGCTCACCCCGACCGAGCGGAGGGGCCTCATCTTCGCGGCCATCGGCATGTTTGCCGCCCTCGGCGTGATCGCCCTCATGGCGATCCCCGAGAACGGCCTGCTCCGCGGCGAGAACGGCGAGATCACGCCGTTCCTGAGCAGCATCGTCGCCCTGATGTTCTTCCTGTTCCTGATCCCGGGCCTGATCTACGGGATCGTGACCGGCTCCATCAAGAGCGACAAGGACGCGGCCACCATGACCGCCGAGACCATGGCGAGCATGGGCGCGTACATCGTGCTGGCTTTCGTCGCCGCCCACTTCATTGCGTTCTTCAACTGGTCGAACCTCGGGATCATCCTGGCGGTCACGGGCGCGAACGCGCTCAAGGCCATCGAGTTCGAAGGGCTCCCGTTGATCGTGTCCTTCGTGGTGCTCTCGTCCTTCATCAACCTGTTCATCGGGAGCGCGTCCGCGAAGTGGGCGATCATGGCGCCGGTCTTCGTGCCCATGCTCATGCTCATGGGCTACTCGCCGGAAATGACCCAGGCGGCATACCGGATCGGCGATTCCTTCACGAACATCATCACGCCGCTCCTCCCCTACTTCCCGCTGGTCATCATCTTCGCCCAGAAGTACCAGAAGGACGTGGGGATCGGCACGCTGATCTCGGTCATGCTCCCGTATTCCATCGCATTCGGGATCGTCGGCATCCTGCTGCTCGTCGCGTGGATCGTGTTCGGGATCCCGCTCGGGCCGGGTGCCCCGATGTACTACACGCCGTGATGGGCCGGGTCGGGGAGGAGCCGGGGGTGGAGCGGTGCGTGTGGGTCGCGGCGGGCGCTCCGGCTGGCGGGCGTAGCGGTTCCCGGCGAACTCCGGTCCACGGGTTCGTAGGCGACGTCGCGTCCGCCGCCCTCGTCGCCCGTGGACCGTTCCGGGCGGCCGCCGCCCTCGCCCTCGCGCTGGCCCTGGCCGCAGGCGGTTGCCGGGACGCGGACCGCGCGCCGCGCCCGGCCGACCACGAGCACCCGGCCGCCGGGACGGATACGGCGGGCGCGGGCACCGGGTCCCGCCCCGCCGCCCCGGCGACCACCACCGTGTCCGTCTACTTCACCCGGGACGAGGCGCCGGTGCCCGTCTCCCGCCAGGTGCCCGCCGACGACCGGATCCGCGGCGCCCTGGAGCAGCTCCTCCAGGGCCCGACACCGGAGGAGCAGGCCGCCGGCATTTTCTCGTTCTTCTCATCCGAAACCGCCGGGATGCTCCGGTCCGTGGCGCTGGACGAGCGCGGCCGCGCCACCATCGACTTCGCCGACTTCCGCGACGTCATCCCGAACGCCTCCTCCTCCGCCGGGAGCGCCATCCTCCTCGCCGAGCTCCACGCCACCCTCTTCCAGTTCCCCGACGTGCGCGAAGTGGACTACCGCATCGACGGGAGCTGCGAGCTCTTCTGGAACTTCCTCCAGCGCGACTGCGGCATCGTGACCCGCGACGCGCCCTACGGCGAGCCCGCCGGACGCTGAACGCCCCCGTGCGGCCGGCCGTCGGCCTGGACGAGAGCAATGATTCCACGAACGAACGCGCTATGGAGGCAGGCGTCGGCCGCGAAATGACACAGACCTGTGCATTAAGCGACCAGAAAATGCGGACAATTGTGATACTATCCTGCTGGATCGTGGGTTGAGCGGCGGTACGCTGGTGACCGGATCCCGGCCGGCTACCCCACCACCGCCGCACCCGCCGTGGCGCCGGCGCCGAAGGCGAGGAGGAGGATCGGCCGGCCGGCGGGGGCCGCGCCCTGCTCGATCGCCTCGTCCAGCGCGATCGGGACCGTCGCCGCACCCGTGTTGCCGTACCGGTCGATGTTGATGAGGAAGCGGTCGAGGGGGAGGTCCAGCTCCCGGGCCACGGCCTCCAGGATGCGGAGGTTCGCCTGGTGGGGGACGACCAGGCCGACATCCTCCGCGCCGATCCCCGCCCGCGCCAGCGCGGCCTCCGCCTGCTCGGCCATGGTCCGCACCGCCGGGCGGAAGAGCCGCGTCCCCTCCATGCGCAGAAGGTGGCTCCGCTCCAGGAGCACCCGCTCGTCGAACGGGCGGAGCGCGCCGCCCGCGGGCCGCTGGAGCACCGGCGCCAGCCGCCCGTCCGCCCACCAGGACGTGGACCGCACCTCCAGCGCCCCCGGCCCTTCCACGAGCAGCACCGCGCCGGCCCCATCGCCGAAGAGCGGCCCGGTGGCCGGGTCGGTCCGGTCCGTGACCGTGGAGAGCTTGTCCACGCCCACCACCAGCGCGCACCTCGCCGTGCCGGCCCGAACCAGCGCGTCCGCGGTGATCAGCCCGTAGATCCACCCCGCGAACCCGGCCTCAATGTCGAAGCACGCCGCGCCGATCGCGCCGATCTGCGCCTGGATCTCGCACGCGGTCGGCGGCGTCAGGTGGTCCGGGGTAGACGTCGCGACGACGATCAGGTCGACGTCGCCTCCCTCGACCCCGGCGGACGCCAGCGCGGCCCGCGCCGCGGCCGTGCCCATGACCGCGCTCCCCACGCCCGGCCCCGCGATCCGCCGCTCCCGGATCCCCGTCCGGCGCAGGATCCAGTCCGCGTCCACCCCCGCGGTCTCGGCCAGCGCGGCGTTGTCCAGGACCGACTCCGGCAGGAACCGCCCCGTCCCGGCGATGCGCGTCGCGCGCCGCTCCCCGCTCATCCCCGCACCTCCGCTACGCCGTGACCGGCGGGCGCAGACCCGTCCACCACGCCGCTCACCCGCCCAGGATCGCCTCCAGCCTCGCCGGGCCGACGCGCAGCACGCCCGCGAGCCGGCGGGTCAGCCCCACCTCCCGCTCGTGCACCTCCCCGTCCGACCGGGACACGAGCGTGATCGCCCGGAGCACCTGCTCCTTCCCGTAGTCGTTCAGGTACGGCGCCACCGAGGCCACGTACCGCGCCACGGTCGTGGGCGTGCGCCGCAGCGCCTCCGCCTCCTCCAGCACCTGCGCCCGGGTCAGCTCCACCCCGCACACCGCCTCGTAGATCTCCCGCACGGTCTGGATCTCGGGCTCCCGGATCCGGCCATCCACCACGACCATGAGCACCAGCACCCGCAGCACGGCGCGCTGGTACTCGGCCATGACCCGCTCCGTGGCCGGACCGGCGTCGTACGACAAAATCTCCGGCCGGTACGTGGCGAGGCACGTTTCGCACTCCACGTACTCGCCCCGACGGCGGCCGAGCACCGTCCACCCGAGCACCGTCACCGAACGCCGGACCTCCGTGCGCGAATACGTGCGCCTCTCCTGGCAGGCCGGACAGTAGAACTCCCCGCGCTGCACGCGGATCGGGTTCTCACCCGTACCGAAGACGATCGTTGGCAACTCTGGACTCCCCCTGCTCCATCAGGATGCCGGCGCGGGCCAGCCGGCCGTGCGGATGAACCGCAAATTGCGCACGCGATTGCCCGTCAGCCTGAACCCCGTTACCCGACCGTCCCCATCCCGTTCGAAGTACAGGTTCCGGAACCACCAGCGGTCGCCGAGGAACCGGTCCCGGAGCGTGGGCAGGAGCGTGGCGTCGTCGTGCCGCCGGTGCCGCGCAACGAGCCGACCGTCCCGCGCCTCGAGCGTGTACAGGGTCTCCAGCTCGGGGCTGTAGTAGACGCCTTCGTAGGCCGCCAGCTCCTCGGCGGTCGGCTGCACCGCCGGCAGGAGCTCCGTCGTGTCGCCCGCCGCGGACACCTCCAGCACCCGGGCCGGCGAGCCGTCCGCCGGGCCCTCGAACACGAACTCCGCCGGCGCCCCCTCCGGGCCATCCACCGCGAACCGGCGCCCGTCCAGCGGGATCAGCGGTATGCCGCCCTGGCCGGCCGCCAGCCGCAGCGCGCCGTCCCACACCTCGAACCGACGCACCCCGTTCGTCTTCGGATCCACGTACGTCCCCGCCAGCGCCGCGAGCCGCCGCTCCGGCACGTTCGCCGCCTTCGGCCGCGGCCGGCTCGGCGGCGGCTCCGGGAGCGGCTCCAACTCGTGCTCCAGGTAGACCTCCGCCACCCGCTGCGCCATCCGCACCGCGTTGAACGACGCCACGTTGCCGAACACCACGAACGCGTACCCCTGGTCCGGGAACCGGAGATACATCGTCCGGAACCCCGCATCCGAGCCGCTGTGCGCCACCGTCCTGAGCCCCCGGTACGTCCCCCAGACCAGCGCGTGCGCGTATGGGATCGTGTCCCCGCTGTTCAGCACGCCGGGCTCCAGCATCCGCTCCAGGATCTCCCGCGTCCCGACCGTCGGCCGGACCCAGTTCCGCTCCCACTTCACCATGTCCTCGACCGTGGTGAAGAGCGACGTCGCGCCCGCGTTCGCGTAGTTCAGCCGCGCGTGCCGGAACCCGCCGACCTCCGCGGGCGCGTACGAGTACGCCCGCCCCGGCACGATCATCTCGTGGTCATCGTGGAAGTGTGTGTTCGTCATCCCGAGCGGCCGGAAGATCCGCTCCTCCGCGAACTCCCGCAGCGTCTTCCCCGTGACCCGCTCCACCACGAACGCCAGCAGCGTGTAGCCCGAGTTCGAGTACAGGTGCTCCGCGCCCGGCTCGTAGTTCAGCTCCCGCTGCAGCACCAGCGTCTTCCGGATGTGGTCCATGGTGATCACGTCGTCCATGCGCCACCCGGACATGACCAGCAGCTCCCACTGGTCCCGGATCCCGCTGGTGTGGTGGATCAGGTGACGGAGCGTGATCCGGTGCCCGAAGTCCGGGAGTTCCGGGAGGTGCTTCCGCACGTCGTCGTCCAGCGAGAGCTTCCCCTCCGCCGCGAGCAGGTGCACCGCGAACGCCGTGAAGTGCTTCGAGACGGACGCCACGTGGAAGATCGTGGACGGCTCGATCCGCACCCCGTGCTCCAGGTCCGCCATCCCGTAGCCCCGGGCGTAGACCAGCTGCCCGTCCCGGATCACGGCCACAGCCGCGCCGGGGGAGTCCGGCCGGTCCCACTCCGCGAAGAGCGCGTCCACCTTCGCCTCGAGGGAGTCCCGGGCCCCGGACGCCGGACCGGTCGCGGGCGCGCCCGGCGTCGCATGATGGGAGGGTGGCACGGCCGCGAAGGTTGCAGGTCCGGACGCGCGCCATGATCCGGGCGACGTCGCCCGAACCCCCTCCACGGCGTGATCTACCCGCCCGGCGGACGCCAGCGCTCCGCATGGGGTGACTGCCAACGACAGAATGAGAAGCGCCGGGATCCGGTACGGGATACGGTTGCGCATTCGTTGCTCCAGCGTGCGTGCTTCGCGCGCGTCAGCCGCCACGGCGCCCGCCCGCAGCGGCCTCGTTCTCGAGAAAACGGTCGACGGGCACGGAAAATGTCGAAGCCCGGCCCCGTTGTCCAATGGCCAACCGGCCGTGCCAGCACGCCCGCCGCCCATGGAGCTGGCGCACCCGGCGGCCCGCCTCCTCCACCCCTGGCACGGGGTTGGCCTCTCCCGCCCCATCCTGCCCGGCTCGCACCGGCGCCACCAACAACGCCCCCGAGACCGACGAGCGGCGACCATGGCATACAAGGGAACCATCGGCATCCTGACCGGCGGCGGCGATGTGCCGGGGCTCAACCCCGCCATCCGCGCCATCACGATCCGCGCGCTCCGCGAGGGCTTCCGCGTCCTCGGGATCCGCCGCGGATGGGCCGGGCTCGTGGACCTGGTCCCCGACCCCGCCGCGGACAACAGCGACTCCGTCCAGGTCCTGACCGAATACGTCGTGAACCGTGCGGGCCGGACCGGCGGCACCTTCCTCCACACCTCCCGGACCCACCCGGGCCGGCTCCCCCGCACCGCCGTCCCGCCCCACCTCCGGGACCGCTACGTGGACGAGGTCAACGACGTGACCCCCACCGTCCTCGAGAACCTCGAGTACCTCGGGATCGACGTCCTCATCCCGATCGGCGGAGACGACACCCTGAGCTACGCCCAGCGCCTGCACACCGAGGGCGTCCGCATCGTCGCGATCCCGAAGACCATGGACAACGACGTCCCCGGCACCGACTACTGCATCGGGTTCAGCACGTGCGTGACCCGCACCATCGAGCTGACCCACCGGCTGCGCACCACCGCCGGATCCCACGAGCGCTTCCTCGTCATCGAGGTCTTCGGGCGATACGCCGGCTTCACCGCCCTCCTCCCCACCATGGCCGGCGCCGCCGACCGCTGCGTGATCCCCGAGTACCCCTTCGACGTCGAGCGCCTCACCGAGCTCCTCGTCTACGACCGCAACCGCCACCCCAGCAAGTACGCCGTGGTCCTCGTCTCCGAGGGCGCGCGCATGCAGCACGAGGAGGAGATGTCCTTCGAGAGCGCCGAGCGCGACCAGTACGGACACCGCAAGCTCGGCGGCATCGGCGACAAGGTCTCCGCCATGCTCAAGGAGCTCTCCCCGAAGTACAACAACGGCCGGCGCATAAACGTCGTCAACCAGCGCCTCGGCTACATGGTCCGCTCCGGCGACCCGGACGCCCTCGACTCCATCGTCCCCATGGCCTTCGGCAACCTCGCCCTCGACCTGATCCTCGCCGGAAAGTCCGGGCTCCTCGTCAACGTGCACCAGGGCGTCTACGGGAGCGTGCCGATCGACGTCATCATGCAGAAGAAGAAGTCCGTGGACGTGGAGAAGTACTACAACACGGACCGGCTCCGCCCCCGATATGAAACGTTCGGGGGGAAGCCGGTCTTCATCATGACGAGCGACGTCTGAGCCGAAACGCCTACGCCGGGATCAGCTCCGAGGTGCAGTGGGCGCAGCGCGTCGCCTCGAGCGGGATCCGCATCTTGCAGTACGGGCACTCCTTGTCCGTCGGCTCCGCGGGCGCCGGCGCCGGCTGCTCCCGCAGACGGTTGTACTGCTTCACCAGCAGGAACACCGCGAAGGAGACGATGAAGAACGAGATCACCGCGTTCAGGAACACGCCGTAGTTGATCGTCGCCGCGCCCGCCTCCTTCGCCGCCGCCAGCGACGGATACTCCTCCCCGGACAGGTTGATGTACAGGTCCGAGAAGTCGATCCCGCCCGTCAGCAGCCCGAACGGCGGCATCAGGATGTCGTTCACGAACGAGTTGACCACCGAGGTGAACGCGGCGCCGATCACGATTCCGACGGCAAGGTCAATGACATTCCCACGCGCGATGAATTTGCGGAACTCGTTGAACATGGCCGCCTCCTCCGGGGGTTCTCGTTCCGACTGCGGGGTTGAATGGGATAGAATGAATCTGTGGGGTGGAGGGTGGGAAGGCAATGGGGTTCGCGAACGTTAGAGGTACAGCTCAGGCGGAAGGGTGGGAAAGCAGGCGCGGTAACTGCGTGGCGCAATACAGTGCGGTATTGTCGATTGAGAGGCGCCCGGGAAGGGCCGCTTGGTATGAGCGGCGTCGAAGGAGAACACGAGCGAACCGATGGGCCAATTATGATACACTTAGTTGTCATTCTTGCATGTCACCAATCATGCGTGCTATGATACAATCCTGCTATCTCCCCTTGCGCAAGCGCCATCCCATAATATGGAGCCCTGTTCAATAACTACAGCTGCGCGTTATCCCCGGCAGGAGAGCTTCAATGAGGCCGCGGCTTAGAGGCCGCGGACATCGCCTTCCCGGGTTCCGCTAATCGTCCGCAAGTTGATGCTTCAATGAGGCCGCGGCTTAGAGGCCGCGGACATGGCTTTTCGCGATCCGCCACGAGCTCGGGCACGTCCTGCTTCAATGAGGCCGCGGCTTAGAGGCCGCGGACATTTGCACTACCTTTGGTAGTGCAAAGTTAGTCGAACCCTGCTTCAATGAGGCCGCGGCTTAGAGGCCGCGGACATCCCGAGCGACCTCGTGGTGACGCCGGGCGGCGACAGGCTTCAATGAGGCCGCGGCTTAGAGGCCGCGGACATTTCGCCGCCGTTTTGGCCCCCACTCCGTGTACCTCGCTTCAATGAGGCCGCGGCTTAGAGGCCGCGGACATGCGGCCAGCGTCTGGATGCGCGTGGCGCTCGTCGGAACGCTTCAATGAGGCCGCGGCTTAGAGGCCGCGGACATAGCCCTCCTTCCACGCCTTGTGCGCGCACCGAAGGATGCTTCAATGAGGCCGCGGCTTAGAGGCCGCGGACATACGAAGTGGTCTTCGGTCAGTTTGCCGTCGACCAGGCCGCTTCAATGAGGCCGCGGCTTAGAGGCCGCGGACATGATCGACCACAGCGCGCGGGGCACCGATGCGAGGTCGCTTCAATGAGGCCGCGGCTTAGAGGCCGCGGACATGCCGGGCGACGAGCCGGCAGACATCCGGCAGGCCGTGCTTCAATGAGGCCGCGGCTTAGAGGCCGCGGACATACCGTTGCAGCGCCTGGGAACCCATGCGGAGCGGGTTGCTTCAATGAGGCCGCGGCTTAGAGGCCGCGGACATCCTCATTGACCCGGCGGCACGGGGCCGCCGGAACACGCTTCAATGAGGCCGCGGCTTAGAGGCCGCGGACATGCCCACCCCGGGCCAGCGGCCGCAGGAGACCGATTGGCTTCAATGAGGCCGCGGCTTAGAGGCCGCGGACATACTCGGTTTCCCAATGACTACCCATGGTAGTATAGAGCTTCAATGAGGCCGCGGCTTAGAGGCCGCGGACATATCCCTACCACGGTCATCTGCTGCACGCGGCCGTTCGCGCTTCAATGAGGCCGCGGCTTAGAGGCCGCGGACATGCGACCGGGTGTTCGGCCCGGTCTCGAGCTGGAGCTGGCTTCAATGAGGCCGCGGCTTAGAGGCCGCGGACATCTGACCTTCGCGATCGGAGCGTTCGCCGGCGCGGTCAAGCTTCAATGAGGCCGCGGCTTAGAGGCCGCGGACATAGGACGCACGACAAAGCGCGTGGCTCCGGGGCCCCAGAGCTTCAATGAGGCCGCGGCTTAGAGGCCGCGGACATTCCATCCCATATCTCGCGCAGCGCGCGGCCGACCGAGCTTCAATGAGGCCGCGGCTTAGAGGCCGCGGACATAACACCACGCCGTCGGCCGGGAAATGCGGATCGAGCAGGCTTCAATGAGGCCGCGGCTTAGAGGCCGCGGACATGGGCGAGATCTACGAGGTGCGCGAGCTACTGAACTGGACGCTTCAATGAGGCCGCGGCTTAGAGGCCGCGGACATAGTCCCCGGGTTTGTGAAATAAGTGGGGGTATAGATGCTTCAATGAGGCCGCGGCTTAGAGGCCGCGGACATTCACGTGGTTCCCCATCACGCCATCGGCGCCGGACAAGGCTTCAATGAGGCCGCGGCTTAGAGGCCGCGGACATCGGTGATCGGGCAGCGATCAGCGCGCAGCGGTAGCCGGGGCTTCAATGAGGCCGCGGCTTAGAGGCCGCGGACATCCGCCGGTAGTACTTCGAACCGCCAGGACGCAAAGTGCTTCAATGAGGCCGCGGCTTAGAGGCCGCGGACATCCCGGACACGACCATCTGCTGCACGCGGCCGTTCGCGCTTCAATGAGGCCGCGGCTTAGAGGCCGCGGACATGCGCTTGCCCCTGTGTTCGCCGAGCTAGGCCCCGTCGTGCTTCAATGAGGCCGCGGCTTAGAGGCCGCGGACATCCGCCGGTAGTACTTCGAACCGCCAGGACGCAAAGTGCTTCAATGAGGCCGCGGCTTAGAGGCCGCGGACATGTCCAGTGCCGGCCGGCCGGCGTCCACCGGCGCGCGGAGCTTCAATGAGGCCGCGGCTTAGAGGCCGCGGACATGCGTGGTGCAGTAGAGGGAGCGCCCCACGTGGACATGCTTCAATGAGGCCGCGGCTTAGAGGCCGCGGACATGAACACATGGCGGACGTGCTCCGGTCGTGGGGCTAGCTTCAATGAGGCCGCGGCTTAGAGGCCGCGGACATTCCAAAAACCAAAATCGGCCCCGTCATAAGGATGAGCGCCGCTTCAATGAGGCCGCGGCTTAGAGGCCGCGGACATGACGGCGACCAGGTCGCGCTGTTCTACCGCACCTATGCGCTTCAATGAGGCCGCGGCTTAGAGGCCGCGGACATACACTCATCAAGCGCGTCAAACAAGGCCTCAACGAGGCTTCAATGAGGCCGCGGCTTAGAGGCCGCGGACATCTCGTACAGTCTCGTGGGGCAGCGCCTACAAGTGGCCGCTTCAATGAGGCCGCGGCTTAGAGGCCGCGGACATTCTGCGAGGGTGATTTTCGATGCCGGGACCGCTACCGCTTCAATGAGGCCGCGGCTTAGAGGCCGCGGACATCCCTCGTTCAGCGTCGGGGGTGTGGTCACGGCCTGGATGCTTCAATGAGGCCGCGGCTTAGAGGCCGCGGACATCGGGGCTTCGGCCCCGTTTTCGTGTTCCCATTGACAAGCTTCAATGAGGCCGCGGCTTAGAGGCCGCGGACATTTTATCTCCATCAAGCTTGATGAGCCGGACGGGAACGCTTCAATGAGGCCGCGGCTTAGAGGCCGCGGACATGGCAGGCGCGGAGATGGACTCGCTCCGGCGCGGGCTCGGCTTCAATGAGGCCGCGGCTTAGAGGCCGCGGACATCCGCGCGCCGAAGCGATCCTGACCGGCTCGCCATCGAGCTTCAATGAGGCCGCGGCTTAGAGGCCGCGGACATGATCTTGCCGCCGCCGCCTGGGTGGCCTGGCGTCCGGCTTCAATGAGGCCGCGGCTTAGAGGCCGCGGACATATAAGGATACGATATTGTATGTAGCACCCCTAGGAAGGCTTCAATGAGGCCGCGGCTTAGAGGCCGCGGACATTACTCGGGATCTGTTTTCATCCACTTGTAATGCCGATGCTTCAATGAGGCCGCGGCTTAGAGGCCGCGGACATGCGGTACGACACCGTCTGGCCCCCGGCCCCCTGCGGCTTCAATGAGGCCGCGGCTTAGAGGCCGCGGACATAGCGGCGCTGCTCCTCCGCCGCAGACAGGTCGTGCGCGCTTCAATGAGGCCGCGGCTTAGAGGCCGCGGACATGCGGTCGGCACGTACATCCCCAACGTGCCATCCGCGAGGCTTCAATGAGGCCGCGGCTTAGAGGCCGCGGACATTATAAGGTCGACCCGCGCACCGACGACGTGCTGCCGCTTCAATGAGGCCGCGGCTTAGAGGCCGCGGACATGGACCCGCCGGGGATCGGCGCCCAGCCGCCGGATACGGCTTCAATGAGGCCGCGGCTTAGAGGCCGCGGACATCCGAGGTGTTCGAGGAAGCCACCTGGTGGGACGGGAGGCTTCAATGAGGCCGCGGCTTAGAGGCCGCGGACATCGGATCCAGTCGCGTCCGTCGAGCCGTGCAGAACGGGCATGCTTCAATGAGGCCGCGGCTTAGAGGCCGCGGACATCTCGCGCGCCAGCTCGACTTCGGCTTGCGCCACCGGGCTTCAATGAGGCCGCGGCTTAGAGGCCGCGGACATCCAGTCGTGCAGGTCCCCGCATGGCCCCAGGCCGCCGCTTCAATGAGGCCGCGGCTTAGAGGCCGCGGACATGCTTGGAACTCAAGAAGATGAGCGAGCCCAAATGGAAGCTTCAATGAGGCCGCGGCTTAGAGGCCGCGGACATTTCTTGGTCTATGACCCGGACGAGGGTCAACGTCCGCGCTTCAATGAGGCCGCGGCTTAGAGGCCGCGGACATGGGCGGTCTGTTCGGCGGCTGGCTCGGTGGGAAGGCTGAGCTTCAATGAGGCCGCGGCTTAGAGGCCGCGGACATCGGACATCGGTTTTCCTCTCTGCGCTGAGGCTCCCGCGCTTCAATGAGGCCGCGGCTTAGAGGCCGCGGACATGGCCCGCATGACCATGACCAACCCGGAGTATGAGAAGCTTCAATGAGGCCGCGGCTTAGAGGCCGCGGACATTCGATGCTCGTTCAGGGCTGGTGATAGTTCAGGTGGCTTCAATGAGGCCGCGGCTTAGAGGCCGCGGACATGGGGCCAGCGCGTAGCGCACCGCGTCCCAGCCGTGGTCAGCTTCAATGAGGCCGCGGCTTAGAGGCCGCGGACATACCCACCGGCGCCGCGTGGGCGGGTGTGCGCGCGGGCCTGCTTCAATGAGGCCGCGGCTTAGAGGCCGCGGACATGCTCTCCGAGGAGTTGACGCGGCGAGGCGAGTTTGAGCTTCAATGAGGCCGCGGCTTAGAGGCCGCGGACATACGATCATTCTTGGATGCGCGCGCCAGATTCTCCAACTGCTTCAATGAGGCCGCGGCTTAGAGGCCGCGGACATGTGGGGCGGTGAATTGGACCGCCGCCAGAACGGCGCGCGCTTCAATGAGGCCGCGGCTTAGAGGCCGCGGACATGAGCGATTCGCCACCGATGAGGAACGGGAACGGTTGCTTCAATGAGGCCGCGGCTTAGAGGCCGCGGACATTATACGCCCCAGCGCGGGTTCTTCGATGAGAGAGGTCGCTTCAATGAGGCCGCGGCTTAGAGGCCGCGGACATCTGGCAACTTCCCTGGCGTGACACGATCGCTCGGGTGCTTCAATGAGGCCGCGGCTTAGAGGCCGCGGACATACGCCGCCCGCGCCCGTGGGATCAGGCGGCGTGGTGCTTCAATGAGGCCGCGGCTTAGAGGCCGCGGACATCCCGTCCCGTGCTCGAACTGCGCCTTGGTGGCTGCGCAGCTTCAATGAGGCCGCGGCTTAGAGGCCGCGGACATGACCGGGCGCTCGCCATCATCGAGACGGCGGCGACCGGGCTTCAATGAGGCCGCGGCTTAGAGGCCGCGGACATGTGCTGCGGGGGATCGTTGAGCGGTCAGGCGGCGGGCTGGCTTCAATGAGGCCGCGGCTTAGAGGCCGCGGACATCAGTGTTTTCCACGCTCGCCGCTGTGCCCCCAAAGAAGCTTCAATGAGGCCGCGGCTTAGAGGCCGCGGACATCTCGGACAGGCTAGTTGCCGCAACCAACTCGCCAAGGCTTCAATGAGGCCGCGGCTTAGAGGCCGCGGACATAGGGCCGCAGGCGCCCAGGTCGCCCGCGGGTTCGTCGCTTCAATGAGGCCGCGGCTTAGAGGCCGCGGACATCCGGCAGAGCCTCGGCTCGGTACACACCCCATGCCGACGCGCTTCAATGAGGCCGCGGCTTAGAGGCCGCGGACATGGGAACTTGACCTCGCCGGCGACGCGGATGGTCGCGTTGCTTCAATGAGGCCGCGGCTTAGAGGCCGCGGACATGTTGACCACTCAAGCAAAGGAGGAACAATGAAAGTCTTGCTTCAATGAGGCCGCGGCTTAGAGGCCGCGGACATCCGGCCCTGACCTCGATTTCTCCAAACCGGAAGTCCTGCTTCAATGAGGCCGCGGCTTAGAGGCCGCGGACATCCCTCCTCCGAGGTTTCGCACTGCGCCTTGGTCACGCTTCAATGAGGCCGCGGCTTAGAGGCCGCGGACATGCGAGTCAGCGTCCGCATATCACACCTCGTGCAGCACGCTTCAATGAGGCCGCGGCTTAGAGGCCGCGGACATAGCCGCCGTACAAGTCATTGGCGGAACTCGCTTTCCAATCGGAAATGCGAGCGGTTGGAGAATCTGGATCGAAGAGAGGGACGGAGCAACGCCCGGATCCATTTCCCAAGACCTTTGTTGTCAACATGTTCGAGCGGCGGCCGGGATTGCCTCACCACCTCGCCGCTCGCACGAGGCCGACCAGTTTCACACAACGACCACCCGCGTGGCCGGTTGATATCCGCGCCCGAGGACTTCGATACCTTCCTCCAACGGCCGCGCGTTGGTACCGAGATCCACTATGAGAACCTGGTCCTCCTTCTGGTGGATCGCCTTGCGAAGCCGACCGCGAAGCTGGACGAGTTCCTGCTCGCTCAGCTCGCAGAAAAAGACGCTGTACTGCGCATGATCGCCGAAGGCGTGAAGCGTCTTGAACACCTTGTTCCGGCGCTTGTCGTCGGAGACGTCGTAGCTCACCAGATAGTGCCGCCGAGCCATCGTCGCACTTACCGCACCGTGATCCCCTGGTAACTCGGCACGTCGCCACGGAGCCAGCGGGCGAGGAGCCGCGCCTGGAGCCGGATCAGGCTCCGCCACGAACACCGGTAGTCGAAGAGCGGATGGGTGGCGAGCTGGTCGAGGCGCGCTTCATACGCGCGGATGAATGCCTTCCGCCCCGAATCCTTCAGCACGCATCCCGCCTTCGAGCGGACGAAGTCCTTCGCGGTCACCATCCCGGTGTTGATCGCGGTGATGACGGCGCTGTCCACGACGACCGGTCGGAACTCCTCCATCAGGTCCAGCGCGAGCGCCGGTCGCCCGTGTCGAGGCTGGTGGTACAGCCCCCACCATGGATCCAACCCCTCGCCCATGAGCGCCACCGTGCACTCCTTGGTGAGGAGTGCGTAGCCGAACGACAGGAGCGCGTTGACCGGGTCGCGTGGCGGCCGGCGGTTGCGGTTCTGGAACTCCCAGTCGGCGTCGATGTCTCGCGGCCGGAGCATGGTTCCGAACACGGAGAAGTATTTCGCCGCGATGGCCCCCTCGATCCCGAGGAGTTGGTCGGCGCTTTCGACGTGCTCGATCTTGCGCAGCAGCGTCGCGATCTCCGCGGCGACCGCTTCCGGCCGAGGCCGGGCGTTGCGAAGGAGCAGCGTGCGCTGGTTCGCCCCCTTGGCCGCGATGATCTCGCGCGCGAACGCGACGCGCCACGCCGGGTCGCTCGCCGCCTCGAACTGCGCCGCGCGGTCGTACGCGTTCCGCAGCGTGATCCCCGCCGTGATCCCGTAGAACCAGTGCCCGCGCGACAGGTGGACGACGGGGATCGACGCTTCACAGAGGAGGTGAATCGTCTGCGCCGTGATCGATACGTTGCCACAGAGGACGAGCTGGCTCACGTCCTTGAGCCGCGCCCGGGCGATCTCCTTCCCTTCCTTCGTGATGACGAGGACGTCGCCGCTCTTCCCGACGCGCGCACCCTGCTCCTGGATGTAGAGCGGCAGCGCATCGTCCCGTGCGGGATACAGGCGCCGGACGGCTTCGTGCCCTGCCTCGGGTGGGTCCGCGGAGACCTCGCGCAACGCGAGTGTCTCGTCCGGCAGGCAGATCCCGGCCAGGGAGCAGCCGTTGCATTTCGGGCTGTCCTCGAGCGGGTCGGGGAGGACCGTGGACCTCGCTGCCCGGCGTGCCTCGTCGATGAGCCGCAGCGTGAGCGCCTCGAGCTCCGGCGTGAACGGCACGTCGACGCGCGTCTTCGAGCCGGTGAAGTAGAGGATCCCATGATCGCACCGGTACCCGTGCTCGCGGAGCAGCAGCCCCTGCGCCATGAGTTGCACCCGCTCGGGCTCCCAGCTCCGCTCCGGGTTGTTCGGTACCCGGCCCCGCTTGGTTTCGACCGGCACCGCTTCGTCCCCGGCGGTCGACACCAGGTCGAGCTTCGCCGTGATCCCGAGTCGCTCCGAGGCGAGGGCGACGGAACGACTGATCACCGGCCGCTCGTCGCCATCGACTTCTCCCTCCGCTCCGTCAAGATCCTCGTCGGCTTCCGGGTCGGGGAGGACGTGGTCGAGCCGGTCGACACGGCGGTGCGCCTCCTTCCCCTCGAGCGTGTACACGTTGTCCGCCCACCGCCCCTCGACATACATCAGGTGGAAGAGCCGCGGGCAGTACGCGTACTCGTTGAGCATGCGGACGGGGAGGAGGTCGGGGGTGTCGAGCTCTCCCTCCCTGGCATCCGCCGCCGGAGGCACGGTTGCCAGCCGACCGTTGGAGCTGTCGTTCATGGCGGTTCGTCGCCCGAAAAGCTGTTCTCACTGGCGCAGCGGCGGCCCATCGCTCCGCGTATGACCACTACACGCGGCGGGCAACTCGGGACGGAACCCAGAATCCTTGCAGATCTTCGAGGAGTTGGAAGAAATGCAGGGATCTAGGCGCTGTGCAGGAGTTCACGGCCCTGCGTCATTCACCTCCTTCTGCCTCGAACACCCCAAGCCCGTAGTGGCTCGCATAGCCCAAGGCGATCGGACCGACGACGGGCTCGGCGAAAACGAGCCGGATCCCATAGGCGCGCGGGACCGGCGGCTGCGGCTTCCCTTCGCGCCGGGCTCTCACGAAGCGAAGGAGGCGCCGCTCGACCAGCTCCTCGCGGCTCATGACCTCGACGGCGACGGGCTGCGGCAAGCCACGACTCTCGAGCTCGGCGCGTACCTGATCCTCCAGAAGGTGTCCTCGCGGGCGGATGTATCGCGGTGGGACGAACGGGGTCACGCTCGCCCACAGCCGCGAAATGCCCAGCGCCGGCACCGGCCTCCCCGACCGCAGCCGCAACTGTCCCGCGAAGGTGGCCAGATCCCCGAGCCCCGCCCACGTCACGATCAGCTCCCGCTCGTCGCCCTTCGTCCACGTCCGGTTGAGCCGCCGAATGGCGTCCTGCGCGAGCCCGTCCAGGCCCATGCGCGCATGGATGAGGACGTGGTCGAGACGGCCGTCCTCGTCCAGGTCGAGCGGCAGGTAGTGGGCGTGATCGTGACGCCCGCCGAGAGGCTGGCCCGTCTCCGGGTCCCGCCCGGTGAGCACCGCGCACTCGGGCGCGCGTTCGCCCAATAGGCTGATCAACGACTGGTGCAGCAGCTCGGCCTGCGGCAGACACCGGGTGAACGGCGGGAGCACATTTCCCCGCCGGGTGTCCGAGGCCAGGGCGAGGAGTGCGGCCTCCACGGGACGAGCGGCTCGTCGGCTCCTCACCGAGACCGCGGGCCGGGTTTCGACAACCTGCGCCGGCCGCGTGTAGAGGACGCGCCGCGAGCCCGGCGGCTGGCTCCATCCGTGCCGCTGCAGATCCGCGGTCTCCACGAGGAGACAGGCCACCAGGTCTTTCGGATACGGCGCCTCCAGCCGCTGCCGATCCTTCGGCGTCGGCTTCTTTCCCCTCTGGGTCTCGAACTCGGCCAGATCCCGGGCGAGCGCGGACTCGCGCCAGGCCGCATACTCGGCGGCCGACACCGGCGCGAGCAGCGAGACCTGCTCCTCCCCGCGGTCCGGGAGCGAGCCCGTTCCGGTCGCGACGGGCCGACACCACCCCGCACTCGGCTCCACGTCGTCGACCAGCCGGCCCTCCACCCAGCTCTCCGCCCGGCCCAGGTAGGGAAGATGGGTGACGAGGCGCTCCAAGAGCTCCAACACACCCGGTGCCAGATCGACCGGGTAGTGGATCAGGAGCTCGTCGTTCGGGTCCAGGCGGATGAAGGCATCGATGACCTTCGTGGGCTTCGACCACGTCGGCATGTAGTGCCGCGTGTGCGCCACGACGCCGGCCGGCAGCCGGTAGCTCGGCAGCACCTCGGCCAGCCGGCCCACGAGCGCCGCGGCCTCGTCCGGGACGCTCGTCCACCCCAGCTTCGTGAACCCCGTCGCGAGCAGGGCCCGGAGGAGCCGCCAGGGGCTCGGCGGCCACTCGACATCCCCTTCGTTCACGTGCTTCCCCCACGGCGTGGCGTGATACTGCCCGCCGGGGAAGCGCAGGGCGATCGTCGCCATGGCCCACCTACTTGCTGTAGACCACGGTCGTCACGCCGGCCATCCGGTCCTTGCACGCGGCGATCGCCTGGGGCAGCTCCGCCTCCAGCGCCTGGAGCGACGGGAGAGCGAAGCCCGCCGGCGAATCCGCCACGATCGGCGCCGTCGGGTCGCCGAGCGTGAGGTCGCACGCGGTACGGAGCCGCAGATCGCCATCGAGGAGCGCCCGGATCTTGTACAGCGCGAGCAGGATCAACATCCGCTCGACGGCCTCGTCCAGGCCGTACCCCCGGATCTGCGACAGGTCCAGGTTGAAGTACGCGGTGATCTTCTCCGCCGTGTACTCTTCGCGGTGGAAGGGGACGTTGCCGAACCCTTTGCTCCTGTCACCGCTGGGATTGACGTGGTCGTTCTTCACGCCGCCCGACGCGGCCACCTGGACCCCCTCGGCCTCGATGAACGCCGAGAGCGCACGGGACAGACGAAGCCGGCCGCCGGCGAGGTCGCTCTTGGCGAGGAAGACGCCGTGCAGGAGGCTGTTCACGTCGT
>CALCID010000104.1 GCA_937907535.1 uncultured bacterium
CCGCCCCCGGGCCCGCCCCCGGCCGGGCATCCCGTGCTCGCCGGCCGTCGGTCTCGACCTCCCGTTCCGCCCTGTCGGCTCGACGTTCCGGGTGCCCGTGGCGCCGCGCCGGTCGCGGCGCCACCGTCCGCGAAGCCCACCATCCCGCGCCCCCACCGACACCGGCCGCCGGGATCCGACCGGCACGGCCCGGCGGCCGTACGGCACCCCTCGCGGGCGGCACGGCCGAGCTCCCGCCCATTCCATGACACCCTGGACCCGGATTGTGTTGGAGAGATTGCAGAGGTGGGGATGCCTCCGCGGCCACCCGGCCACTCCACCGCCGACACCCGGGCCGCGGGCCGCCGGACCTTCTCCCTGCGCGGCTGGGCGGCCGTACACGAGGACGCCGCCGGCAGCACGCCAGGGTGGGACTCCTGCAACCCCATCGAGCTCGGCCGACGACCCGCATTCGGTGCATACCGCACCGATGCGCGAGCCGGGGAGCACGGCAAAGGCTGCGCGACCCGGCCGTCGGCGATCGCCCGAGGCGCGCCCGGGCGCGACCCGTCGCCTTCTCCGTGAGACCTGCGGTCGGCCGGGGCCGGCCGGGGCGCCGCCGGCAGCCGGGAGGGTCGGCGCCCGATCCGGGTTCCTATCCTGGAGCGAAGAATGCCGGCGCAGGGGCCGGCCCGATCAGGCGCTCGCCGCCGTGCCCACGGCCACCTGCCCCGCGCCCGGCTCGCCCCGCGGCGCGACCCGGTCCCGGAACCCTTCGAGCAGGGCGATCAGCCGGTCGATGTCCGTTTCGTTGCTGGAGAAGCCCACGGAAACCCGCACCGCGCCGACGGGCTTGTCGTGGAGACAGACGGAGAACTGCTGGAGGGTGAAGTCATCGCCGGCCAGTTCCTCGAAACATCGCCGGGCCTCGTCCTCCGGGAGCTCGAAGGACGCCTCCGCCGCGCCCGGATTGCAGAAGTAGCCGGTACGGATCGAGATCCCCGCCTCGATCGCCGCGGCCTCCACGAGCCGGCAGTCGACCACCTTGCCATCCACCGTGAGGAGGTTGAACGCCACCGTCCCGCCCCGGCCGGACGTGGTCTGCGGGCCGTAGATCCGGACCATCGGCGCCCCGTTCGAGTGCCGGAGCGACGTCAGCCGCTCGAGCAGCACCCCCGTCAGTGCCACGACGTGCGCGTGGATGCGGTCCATCCCGATGCTGTCGAGGTAGTCCAGGCCCGCCGGGACCGCGGAGATGTCCAGGAAGTTCAGGGTGCCATCCTCGAACGCGGCCGCGTCCCGGTACATGATGTGGACCCGGTTCTGCGCGGACGCGAACCGGACCGTGCCGCCGCCGAACCACGGCCGGCGCAGGAGGGCCAGCGCGCCCCGCCGGGCGATCAGCGCGCCCACGCCCGTCGGGTAGCCGAACATCTTGTAGAACGAGACCACCGTGAAATCCGGCTTGACCCGTGCCAGGTCGAGCCGGCTGGTCGGCACGTACGCCGCGGCGTCCAGGAGCACCCGGTAGCCGAGCCCGCGCGCCAGGTCGATCCACTCCAGCGGGTGCTGCACGCCGGAGAAGTTCGACTGGGCCGGGTACGCGAACAGGTTGTTGCGCTCCGGGTCCGCGCCCGCCAGTTCGGATTCCAGGTCCGCCACCCGCAGGTCCGACCCGATGGGGACGTACGCCACGTCCGCTCCACCGCGCACGGCGAACTCCCGGATCCCGTTCACCGAATTGTGGTTGTCCGCGGTCATGCGCAGCCGCCCGCCCGGCTCGAACGGGAAGCCCTCGCCCACCAGCTTCAGCCCGCCGGTCGCGTTGGCCGTGAAGATCACCTCGTACTCGGCCGGATCGCCGTTGAAGAACTCGAGGACCCTGGCGCGCGCGGCCTTGCACGCCTCCGTGGACGCCCGGGACGACGGGCTCCGCGAGTGCGGGTTCCCCAGCACCGCGGAGCAGAGCCGCTCCGCGTGCGACCGGACCAGCGCCTCCGGGTACAGCGCGCTGCCGGTGTGATCCAGGTACACCTGCCCGGAGGCGTCCAGGCGGGCGAAGTCGCGTTCACGAATCGAGCGGAGGAGCGGATCCATCGAGTACCTCCCGAGCGGATGGCGCCGGCGGGACTGTGCCCGGCTTCGCGTTGACAATAATAGGGGATCCACGGCCGGGCTTCCACCCATTTCTGAGGCGACGTCGCGGGGGCCACGCACGCGGCGCCCCCGCCGTCGTCGGCCAACGCCGGCCGCACCCGGGCCTCGCCCCACGCGCGCCGGCTCCGGGCGATCACGGTCCGACCCGTCTGCCCGATCGGGGGTCCGCTCCGGTGCACGGCGCCGCCGGGCCAGCCACCTGCGGTCGCGCCGCCCGGGATTCGCCAGGCGGCCGGAGAAACCCGGGCCAGGGTGCCAAGCTCCGGTACTCCCGCATGCGCTGCCCGGATTGGAAGGGCAATCGACGTACGACGTGCCGGATCGCCGGCGATGGCCGGCGGCCCGCGGCAGGTCCGGGAGGCCGGTCCACCGGTCCCCGCACCGGCCTCGATCTCACGAGCCGCTTCCCCCGGGCCGTCGCCCGCCCCGACCCGTCGTCCGCCAGGCCCGGCATCCTGCGTCTCCGTTCCCGGAGCGCCCGATCGCCGCCGGGGAGCGCTCGTCCCGGCGCGCGCTGGCCCCCACGCCCACCAGCGGGGTATCATCCCGATGCCCGGCCTGATGGACCCACACGAGCGTGAGGAGGCGACGATGGGGTCAGGGCAGCACCACGAAACGGTCGGCGCGCGTGACGCGCCGGGCCCGGCGCTCGGCGTGGCGCCGGGAGCGCCCCCGCCCGACGTCGTCTTCCGCGTACGCGGCGTGTCCAAGGTCTACCGCATGGGCGAGGTCGAGGTGCACGCCCTGCGGTCCGTAGACCTCGACCTCTACGCCGGCGAGCTCATGGTGCTCCTGGGCGCGTCCGGCAGCGGCAAGTCCACCCTGCTCAACATCCTCGGCGGCCTGGACACCGCCACCTCCGGCCGCGTCTGGTTCCGCGACCGCGAACTGACCCGCGCCGGTGACGCCGAGCTCACCCGCTTCCGACGGGACCACGTCGGGTTCGTCTTCCAGTTCTACAACCTGATCCCGAGCCTGACCGCGCGGGAGAACGTGGCGCTCGTCACCGAGATCGCCCGCAACCCCATACGCCCCGAGGACGCCCTCGAGCTGGTCGGGCTGGGCGCGCGCATGGACCATTTCCCCGCCCAGCTCTCCGGCGGGGAGCAGCAACGGGTGGCCATCGCCCGCGCCATCGCGAAGCGGCCGGAGGTCCTCCTCTGCGACGAACCGACCGGCGCGCTGGATTCCGTCACCGGCCGGCTCGTGCTCGGCGTGATCGAGCGGGTGAACCGGGAGCTCGGCACGACGACGGTGCTGATCACCCACAACGCGCCCATCGCGCGCATGGCGGACCGTGTGGTCCGGCTCCACGACGGCCAGATCGCCCAGGAGTACCGCAACACGGAGAAGGTGCCCGCGGAAACGCTGGATTGGTGAATTGAGGATCCGAGCCCTCGACCGGAAGCTGCTGCGCGAAGCCTGGCGTCTGCGAGGCCAGCTCTTCTCCATCGCGCTCGTGGTGGCGTGCGGCGTCATGACCGTGGTCGCCATGCGCAGCACGTACGAGTCGCTGGAGCTGTCCCGGGCCGCGTACTACGAGCGCTCGCGCTTCGCGGACGTGTTCGTGACCCTGAACCGCGCGCCGGAGACGCTCGCGGCCCGGATCGCGGCCATCCCGGGCGTCGCGGCGGTCGAGACCCGGATCGTGCTGGACGTATCGCTGGACGTGCCCGGGTTGGACGAACCCGCCACCGGCCGGCTCGTCTCGCTGCCGGACGGCCGGGAGAGCGCGCTCAACGTGCTGCACCTGCGCGAGGGCCGGACGCCCCTCCCCGGCCGCAGCGACGAGGCCGTGGCGAGCGAGGCGTTCGCCGAGGCGAACGGGCTGCGCCTGGGCGACGCGGTCAGCGCCGTGATCCACGGACGCTACCAGCGGCTCCGCATCGTGGGGATCGGCCTCTCGCCGGAGTACGTCTACGAGGTCGGCGCGGGCCAGATCGTGCCGGACAACCGCCGGTTCGGCGTGCTCTGGATGAACCGCAGCGCCCTCGCGCCCGCCTACGACATGGAGGGCGCGTTCAACGACGTCGCACTCCGCCTCGCGCCCGGCGCGTCCGAGGCCGCCGTGATCGCCGAGCTGGACCGGCTCCTGGAGCCGTACGGCGGCCGCGGCGCGTACGGCCGCGCGGACCAGGCCTCGGCCCGGATCGTCGACGAGGAGCTGAAGCAGAACCGGACCAGCGGCACCGCGGTCCCCCTGATCTTCCTCGGCGTCGCCGCGTTCCTGCTGCACATCGTGCTCTCCCGGCTCGTCCAGACCCAACGGGACCAGATCGCGATCCTGAAGGCGTTCGGCTACTCCAACCTGGACGTGGGCCTCCATTACCTCCGGTTCGCGCTCCTCGCCGTCGGGATCGGCTCCGCGATCGGCGCGGCGTTCGGCGCGTGGATCGGTCGTCTCCTGCTCGACGTCTACGCCGCGTATTTCCGGTTCCCGGAGCTGACCTACCGGGTGAGCTGGACGCTCTTCGCCATCGCCGTGGCGGTCAGCGCCGCCGCGGCCGCGCTCGGCGCACACTCGGCCGTCCGCCGCGCCGTTGCGCTCCCGCCCGCCGAGGCCATGCGCCCGGAAAGCCCGGCCCGGTACCGGCCCGGATTCCTCGAACGGATCGGGGCGGCCCGGCTCCTCTCCCCGGCGGCGCGCATGATCCTGCGCAACGTGGAGCGCTACCCCGTGCGCGCGGGGCTCTCCGCGCTCGGCGTCGGCTTCGCGGTCTCCATCCTCGTGACCGGGACGTTCCTGTTCGACGCAGTCGACTACATGCTGGACGTCCAGTTCCGCCAGGTCCAGCGCGAGGACGTGGCCGTGCTGTTCACCGGCCCGCGCAACGCCTCCGCCCGGTACGACATGGCGCGCCTCGACGGCGTGCTGCGCGTCGAGCCCTACCGGGTGGCGCCCGCACGCATCCACGAGGGGCACCGCAAGCGCAACATCCCGCTCACCGGCCTCTCGCCGGACGGCGAGCTGCGCCGCATCCTCGACCAGGACTTCGTGCCCCACGCCCCGCCCGCGGACGGCCTGCTCCTGGGCGAAAAGCTCGCGGAAGTCCTGGGCGTACGCCCCGGCGACACGGTGCGCATCGAGATCCTCGAAGGCGCGCGGCCGGTCCGCGAACTCCCCGTGGTCGGCACCGTGAACGAGATCATCGGCATGAACGCATACATGGAGCTGGGCGCGCTGAACCGCCTGCTCCACGAAGGGCCGACCATCTCGGGCGTCTACCTGGCCGTGGACCCGCACCGCCGGACCGAGGTCTACGACCGGCTCAAGAACATGCCCGCCGTGGCCAGCGCCAGCTCGCGGCTCGTGACCCTGGAGAACTTCCAGAGCCAGATCGCCGAGACGCTGCTCGTCTCCATGACGATCCTGATCGGCTTCGCAGCCGTCATTGCCGTGGGCGTGATCTACAACGGCGCCCGCATCGCCCTGGCCGAGCGGGGCCGGGAGCTCGCCAGCCTGCGCGTGCTCGGATTCACGCGCCGGGAGGTGGCCGTGCTCCTCTTCGGCGAGCGGGCCGTGATCACCGCCGCCGGGATCCCGGCCGGATTCGCCATCGGCTACTTCTTCGCCGCCGCGCTGATCGGCGCGTTCGAAACGGAAGGATACAGGATCCCGCTCGTGGTTAGCGGCTCGACGTACGCCTTCGCGGGTATCGTCGCGGTGGCCGCCGCCGTGTTCGCCGGCCTGCTCGTGCGCCGCCGGCTGAACCGGCTCGACCTGATCGCGGTCCTGAAGACCAGGGAATGACCATGGAACGGACCAGGAAACGGCTGATCCAGGCGGCCGCCGCCGCGATCGTGATCCTGTTGGCCGCGCTCGCGTTCCGGCCCACGCCCGTATCGGTCGAGACCGCGGTGGTGGAGCGCGGCGAGCTCGTGACCACCATCGAGGCCGAAGCCGTCACCCGGGTGCGGGACCGGTACCGGGTCGTGGCCCCGGTGTCCGGGAGGTTGGAACGCCTCACGCTGCAGGAGGGAGACGAGGTCCGGGGGGGCGACGTCGTCGCCCGGATCATGCCGCTCCCCCTCGACTCCCGCGCCGTGATCCAGGCCAATGCCCGCCTCGCCATGGCGGAGGCCTCGCTGGCCGGCGCGAAGGCCCGGGCCGACCAGGCGGCCCGGCTGCTGGACCAGGCGCGCCGCAACGCGGAGCGGATCCGGAGCGTGGCGGAAGCCGGCGGCGTGAGCCGCCAGCAGCGGGAGCAGGCGGAGCTCGAGCTCGCGAACGCCGAGCGTGAGCATGACGCCGCGCGCGCGAACGTCCGCGCCGCCGAAGGCGAGGTGCTGGCGGCCCGCGCCGCGCTGCTGGACGTGGATCCGGATGCGTTCCGGGGGCGGGCCGCCACCGAGGTCCGAGCGCCCGCGGCCGGCACCGTGCTCCGCATCCCCGACCGGAGCGAACGGATCGTGGCCGCCGGCGAGCCGATCCTCAAGCTCGGGGACCTCTCCTCCCTGGAGGTCGTGATCGACGTCCTCTCGACCGACGCCGTGCGCATCCAGCCCGGCGCGCGGATCCTGCTCGAGCAGTGGGGCGGCGGGACGCCCCTCGAAGCGCGGGTCGTCCGCGTGGAGCCCGCCGCCTTCACCCGCGTCTCCGCGCTCGGCGTCGAGGAGCAGCGCGTCAACGTGATCGGGGAGTTCGTGGGCTTCGCGGCCGGGACCCCGCGACCCGGCCAGGGAGGCGCGTCGGACGCTGTGTCCGTGCCCCGGGAGCCTGGCCGTACGCCGTTCCCTGTTTCCGAGAACCAGCGGCCCATCCTCGGGGACGGCTACCGCGCCGACGCGCGGATCGTGGTCGAAGCCGCGGCCGACGTCCTCAAGGCCCCGGCCAGCGCACTCTTCCGGACCGGCCAGGACTGGAGCGTGTTCGTGGTCGAGAACGATCGCGCACGTCTCCGCATCGTCGAGGTCGGCCGCCGCGGCACCGCGGAGGTCGAGATCCTCTCCGGCCTCGACGCAGGCGATCGCGTCCTGCTCTACCCTTCGGACCAGGTGCGCGACGGCACGAAGGTGAGGAGCCGGGCACGGTGACGAACGGGAACTCGCGCCCCGCGATCGCCGTATTCGATTAGGTCCGCCCCGGCGAGGCAGCCTCGCCGCAAAGGCTGCCGCGAGCACGTGCTCGTACTCGTACTCGTGCTCGACCCGGCAAGGTAGCCCTGCCGCGAAGGCTGCCCCGTGCTCGTGCTCGTGCTCGACCAGGAAAGGTTGCCTCGCCGTGAAGGCTGCCCCGTGCTCGTGCTCGTACTCGTGCTCGACCCGGAAAGGTAGCCCCGCCGCGTAGGTTGCCCCGTACACGTGCTCGTGCTCGTGCTCGACCCGGCAAGGTAGCCCTGCCGCGAAGGCCGCCCCACGGACACCGCGGGCCCGCCAACACCGCCCACCATGAGCAGCGCAGCGAGCCCGCAAGCCCAACCCTCGTACTCGTGCTCGTGCTCGTGCACGTGCTCGTGCTCGTGCACGACCCGGCAAGGTAGCCCTACCGCGAAGGTTGCCCTACGTCCTCGGCCTCGCCTGCCGAATCTTCTCCATGTACTTCTCGAAGAACTCCTTGTGCTGGTCCATCATGTCCAGCTTGCGGCCCTGGATGTACGCCTGCTCGATGATCGTGGAGTACTCGAGCGGATCCCCGGTCGTGATCAGGAGCGTGGCGTCCTTGCCCGGTTCCAGGGAGCCGACCCGGTCGTCCAGCCCCAGGATCTGGGCCGGGTACAGCGTGACCGCCTTGAGGGCCTCCGCCGCGGGGAGTCCGTACGCCGCCGCGGCGCCCGCCTCGTACGGGAGCCGGTTTTCGTACGCCGCGCTCGAGGCCCCGGCGATCGCGAAGCGCACGCCCGCCTCGTGCAGCCGCCGGGCCAGGCCGTACCTGCCGTCATAGGGCTCCCACTGGCGGTCCGGCGAATCGAGCACGTTCGTGATCAGCACCGGGATCTGCTTCTCCCGCAGGTGGTCCGCCACGTACCACGCGTCGCGGCCGCCCCGGATCACCAGGCGCACGCCCTCCTCCTCGGCCCACGTGATGGCGTCCTGGATCTGGCGCAGCTCGTTCGCCTGCACGATCACCGGGACCTTCCCCTCGATGACCGGGATCATCGCCTCCCAGCGCGAGTCCGTGTCGTGCCGGCGCCCTCCCCGCTCCGCCGCCTGCTGCGCCTTGCGGTACGCCTTCGCCGCCGCGAACGCCTCCCTCAACGTCCTGAGGTCGGACTCGTACCGCCGCTCGTTGGACGGGTTCGGCCAGAGCACAATCAGGCCCGCCGCCCGCTTCAGCGCCATCTCCTCCCACGTCCAGCCGTCCAGCATCATCGCCGCGGCCAGCCCGGAGATCAGCCCGCCCTCGGGCGAGGAGAGCGTGACCAGCACGCCGTTGGAGCGCGCCACGCCGATGTGCCGGCTCTCCGGGTTGAACGCCACCTCCGCCCGCACGTTCGGGTTGATCGGCCCCAGCTCGTTCAGGTCGATCGTCTGCGTGAACCCGCCGATCTCGAACAGACCCAGGGCGCTGTAGCCGTCGATCAGCCCGGGGTACACGTGCTTCCCCGTTATGTCCACCCGCTCCGCGCCGGGCGGGATCTCCACGTTCCTGCCGATCGCCGTGATCCGCCCGTTCTCGAACACGATCGTGCCGTTCTCGATCGTGCCCTGCGTCACGGTGTGGATCGTGCCGCCCGTCAACGCGATCGGCCGGGCCTGCCTCGGCGCCGGGATCTGCGCCTCGGCCGCGGACGCGCCGAACGCCAGCAGCCCGGCCACCACGGCCGTCATTCCACGGCGCGCCCACCGCGACTTCGCTCGCATCAGCCCGCCACTCCCGGCCCCGCTCACCTTCCGATCAACGCCCGTTGCCTGTCTCATCGCTCACCTCCGCGGCCGCCGCGCCGTTCGAGCGCGAGCTGGATCAGCTTTGCCCGCTCCCGATCGATCTCCTCGCGGAGCCGGCGGTCCTCTTCGAGATCGAAGTACTTCCGCCCGTCAACCCACGTCTGCTCGGCCTTCGCGTACGTCGAGAGCGGGCTCCCGCTCCAGATCACGAAGTCCGCGTCCTTGCCCGGCTCCAGCGAGCCGACCCGGTCGGCGATCCCCAGAATCTTCGCCGGGTTGATCGTCACCAGCGCCAGCGCCTGCTCCTCGCTCAGCCCGGTGCGCAGCATCTTCGCGGCCTCCCAGTTCATCCGGCTCGCGATCTGGCTGTCATCCGAGTGCAGCGAGGTGAGCACGCCGGCCTCGTGCAGCACCCGCGCGTTGAACGTGGTGTTGTCGTACGCCTCGATCTTGAAGCCGCCCCAGTCGCTCCACACCACGGCCGCGGCGCCGTGCCGCGCGATCTCCGACGCGACCTTGTAGCCCTCGACCGTGTGGTGGAACGCCCGGACCTTCGCTCCGAACTCCTCCGCGAGCCGGATCAGCATCAGGATCTCGTCCTGCCGGTAGCTGTGCGACATGATCTGGATCCGGCCCTCGAGGATGTCGACCAGCGCGTCCATGCGCAGGTCCCGGCGGGGCGGGATCCCGCGCTTGTCGCCGCGCTCCCACTCCTGCCACGCCTGCCGGTAGTCCAGCGCGGCCTTGAAGTGGTCGCGGATGATCTGCTCCGTCCCCATCCGGGTGTCCGGATACCGGCCCGTGCGGCGCTTCACGTTCTCGCCGAGCGCGAACTTCACGGTCCGCGGCGCGCCCTCGAACCTCATCTCCTCGGGGAGCGCGCCCCAGCGCATCTTCACGACCTGGTTCTGCCCGCCGATCGGGTTCGCCGAGCCGTGCATGATGTGCGCGGTGGTGAGTCCGCCCGCGAGCTGGCGGTACATCCAGATGTTGTCCATGGTGAGCACGTCCCCGATCCGGACCTCGGGCACGATCGCGCTCCCCATCTCGTTCACCGCGCCGCTCACGCCCGAGTGCAGGTGCGGATCGATCAGCCCGGGCGTGACGTGCTTGCCGGCCGCGTCGATCACGACCGCGCCGCGCGGGGCCTCCAGGTTCCGCCCGATCCGCTCGATCTTCCCCCGCCGGACCAGGAGGTCGCCGCCCTGGATGATCCCGTCCGGACCCATGGTCCAGATCGTGGCGTTACGGACCAGCACGTACTCCGGCTGCTCCGGCGCGCTCGGACGGCCGTACTCCATGGCCGGCCGGATCTCCGGGAGCGTGAGGTTCGCCGTGGTGGTCGTCGAGGCGACGTCGCCCGTACCGTTCCTGCGCTCGGCCCCGCCCGCGGGCTCCGACGCCGCCGTGCGCGTGCGGGTGCCCTTCCAGGTCAGGCGCGTGCCGTCCGGCATCTCGCCCCAGCCGTAGAGCGCGTCCCCGGATACCGTGAACGAGAGCCGCACCACGCCCTCGCCGCCGACCGCGCTCGCCGGGAAGCTCACCTGGAGCCGCCGCGTCTCGTTCCACAGCCGCGCGGAGCCGAGCCGCACCTCCCCGCCGGTCGAGGAGAAGCTGCCGCTCAGGCGCTCGGGCGTGCCCTCCAGCGTGAGCCGCCCTTCGATCCGCCGGTCTCCCGAGGCGACGACGTTCCACTGCCCCCGCGGGTCGACCGCCGGCGCCGGCGTGACCTCGTACCGCCGGCCGTCGATCCACACGTCCCGGATCGCCACGCTGTCCGTGAACGGGTTCCCGTCCGCCACCACGATGTTCGCGACCTTCCCCGCCTCCAGCGTGCCGTGCGTGCGCTCGAGCCCGAGATAGCGGGCCGGGATGGTGGTCAGCGCCGCCAGCGCCGCGTCCGGCGAGAGCCCGCGCCGCACCGCGAGGCGAACGTTCGGCAGGAACTTGCTCCGGTCGTCGAGCCCGTCCGCGGTGAGCGCGAACGTGAGCCCCGCGGCCGCGAGCCGGCCCGGGTTCTCCGGCGCCCGGTACCAGTGCCGCAGATCCGCCAGGCTCACGTTCAGCGCCGCTTCCGGCCGCTCCACGTTCGGCACGTCCGGATACGCGACCGGCACGATCAGCGGAGCCCGCAGCCCGGAGAGCGCGTCCACGAGCCGGTACTCGTACCCGCTCGCCCGGATCCACGGCGTGATCGAGAACTCCCGGGCAATGGCCAGGATCCTCAGGACTTCCTCATCCGTCCTGGCCTCGAACACGATCGGCTGCTCCCCGCGCAGCGCCGGCGCGAGTGCGGCCAGCGCGGCGTTCATCTCCGGACGCCGCAGCCCGGCCGGGTTGCGGTTGTAAGCGGCCCACGCGCGCATGTGCCAGTCCGCGTCGTGCAGCGTCTGGCGGATGAACGCGACGGCGCCCATCGCCGAGGTCGGGTATCCGAACCCGAACGAGTTGTCCCGCTGGAGCGTGACCGCGTGCGCGACGCCGGACCGCACCACCCGGTCGCGAACCGGGCCGTCGCCCAGCCCGACCACCGCCGTCCGGCCGCGGAACATCCCGACCCGCGGCACCGCCATGGCCACGGTGAACCCCTGCGCCCTGAGCGCCTGGACGCGCGCATCGTCCGCCGACAGCTCCGCGGCCGCGTCCACGTGCGCGCGGATCTGGGGGTTCCACGCGATGGGGCCGCGCGCCGAGTCCTCGCGCTCCGCCGACGGCTTCGGCATCCCCACGTCCGAGTACACGTCGATGAACCCGGCGAACAGCGTCCGCCCGCTCAGGTCCCAGATCCGGGCATCCGCCGGGGGCGTGACCCGCGCGCCCACGGCCTCGATCACGCCGTCCCGGATCACGAGCGTGCCGTTCTCGATGACGTTCCCCGGAGCGACCACGATGCGCGCCCCGGTGAGCGCATGCACCTGTGGGGTGTTGTCGCGGAGTCCCTCGACCGGCGCCGTCTGCGCCCAGGCCGGGCCGGGCAGCAACGCGAGCAGGGACAGCGCGAGAGACGATCGGAATCTCACGGTACCTCCTTGGGAGAGGGCCGCCTGGTTGGCTTCGCCTCTGTGTTGGATCGTGTGCCGGGATGGTACGTCGGATGGAACGTATCGGCAAGGCATTGGCGCGGGCCGGGCCCGCGCGGCGGACCGCGCGCAGGCGGCCGGCCCCGGCCGACGTCGCCCCGGAACCGGGTCAGTCGGGCCCCGGCCCGGAGCGGATCACTCCCGGATCGTGAGCGGGACCGGATGGGGCAGGTTGACCACCCGCTTTTCGGTGGGATTCGCGAGGACCTCGTCCACCCACCCCTCGGGCCGGGGCGCGCCGCCCGCCTCCATCACGCGGCGGCCCAGACGGATGGCCACCTCGTTCGACACCCGGATGGACCCGTGAGACTCCGCCTTGCCGAGCGAGGCGAGGTCCTCGGTCCCGTGGATCGAATACGGGAGCTCGAATACGAGCTGCGCCCGGCCCAGCGGGTTCCCCTCCTCCCCCGGCGCCTTCCGCTCCTCGTCCTCCGCCCACGGACTGTCCGGCGGGATCCATTCCGGGTTCCAGACGACCTGGCTGATCGCGTACTCGCCGGTCGGCGTCGGGTACTCCGGCCGCCCGATCGCGACCGGATGGGACTCCACCTGCCGGTCGTCTTCGTAGACGTACAGCCGCCGGTCCGAGAGGCTGACCTCGAGGCGGAGCGCCGGGCGGGGTGCCGGCGCCCGCGGCGTTGCGGTGTCCACCGCCGACGGTTGCACCGACGACGTCGCCCCCGGACGCTCTGCCGTCTCCGGAACCGCGCCCGACTGGTCCCCATCCGGTGCCCGGCACCCGGCCAGCGCCGCGCCGACCGGCACCGCGATCAGCAACACACGAACGATCGCCGCCATAAAGAATACGCCTCCGGCCGGCGTCGACCGTGCCGCGCACCTGCCGCGGCCGCGTCGACCCGTTCGCCGGAGGCGTCCGTCCGGGCAATTCCCGTGCGAACCCGGGCGCCCGGCTCAGCCCTCGGATTCCGCCGCCTTCGTGGGAAGGAACCGGACGCGTTCGAAAAACGCTGGCCCGCCCGTCATCGACTGCAGGTCCGAAACGGGCATCCGGCGCTCCCGCATGCGGAACGCACCGTAGCTCAGCACGGCCAGTACGATCGTGGCGAGGATCGTGCCGACCATGATCATGACGATCAGTTGGAGCAGGTCCATCAGATTCTTCCCAACCTTTCGACTTTGCCCCAGCTCATCTTGACGTCGAAGACCTGCTCGAGCGTCGCGAAGAGCTTGGCCACGTCAATGATGAGGATGAACACGAAACGGTACGCGATCGCGAGCGGCACGAGCGACAGGTCCTCCTCCTCGATCACGACCGTGTAGAACGCAGCCGCGAGGTCCAGCACCGTCAGGAGCAGCCACCAGCTCACCAGGTACGGCCCGGCGCCGAACGCCAGGGCGACCATGGCGAAGAAGAGGTGGCCGAAGACGTTCATGAACGGCCAGACCACACCTTCGAAGAGCAGCTGTGTCACCGAAGCCCAGATCGTCGGGCTGCGGCGGGGGTGCCAGAGGATGTCGGCGCGTTTCGCCACCGCCTGGAGGATCCCTCGCGTCCAGCGGTAGCGCTGCTTGAGCAGGTTGCGGAGCGTCTCCGGCGCCTCGGTCCACGCAATGGCCAGGTCCTCGTACTCGATCCGCCACCCCTCGCGCAGGAGCTTCAACGTGAGGTCCGCATCCTCGGCGAAGGTGTCCGTGTCGTAGCCGCCGAGCTTGATGAGCACGTCCCGGCGGAAGAGCCCGCACGGGCCGGGGATGATGTTCACCGCACGGATGAAGCCCTGGGCGCGACGCGGCATGTTCAGCCCTTCGATGTATTCGAGGGCCTGGAAGCGGGTCCAGAGGTTCCGGCGGTTCGCGACCTTGACGTTGCCGGCCACCGCCGCGACCCGCGGGTCCCGGAAGTGCCGGATGGCCCGGCGCAGCGTCTGCGGCTCCAGCTTGGAGTCCGCATCCATGCAGAGCACGAACGGGTGACGGGCCAGCGAGAGCCCGGTGTTCAGTGCGGTCGCCTTGCCGCCGTTCGACTTGCTGACCACCCGGACGGTCGCCCCGCCGACCGTGCCCTCCAGCTCCGCCGCACGCTGGAACGTGGCGTCCGTGCTCCCGTCGTCCACGATCAGGATCTCGTAGCGCGGGTAGTCGAGCCGCAGGAGCGACCGGATCACGGACTGGATCATCGGCTCTTCGTTGTACGCCGGCACGATGATGCTGATCGGCGGGAGGAAGTCGTCGTCGAGCTGGTCGCCCTTCCCCTCGTCGGCCACGTCCTCGATGAACTGCAGATACCCGAGCCACAGCAGCGTGATGTACCGGAACACGAGGACGCCCAGGAACGCGATCAGCACGTAGACCGTGATCCGGACGAACGCGTTCTGGAATTGGGGCGGCGACTGCAGCGCGAGGATGATCCCCATCAGCATCGACGCCAACCCGCCGATGACGACGATGCCGGAGATGACGAAACTCTTGAGATGCCTTCTCATCGGCCGCTCGGATAGATGGACAGTCGCGTGCGGAGCACGGCCGACCGGTATGCGGATTCGAGTGCGCCGCCCCAGTCACCGGATACGTTGAGCTCCCAGGACGGCCGGATCACGTTCAGGTCGATCCCGGCGTTGAGTGCCGGCGTGCGGGTCGTGTCGAACCTGCGGTTGGCTCCGTTCCGTTCGTTCATGAACGCGTACGCCGGGGCGGCCCGCAGCCCGAGGGTCACGCTCTCGCCCAGGCTCATCCGCCCGTTCAGGCCGAGCTGCGGTGCGATGTAATAGACCGGGCTCCAGTAGAGCGGGCCCCAGCCTTCGAGCACGGGGCTGTCCCCGTCGGTCGCCAGAGCGCCGAGCCCGAGGGAGACCCAGAGGTGCTCCCCGGCCGGACGGCCCACCGCAATGGCGGCCGAAGCCCGGTTCGTGCTGCCCAGCCTCGAACCGAGCCACTCCAGCTCGAGCATGGACCAGAGGGACCAGCGCTGCCCGGGCCGCTCGATCGTCACCTGGACCCGGTCCGCGAGCACCTCGGCCCGCAGCGCCGCGGCCGTGACCGCCCGGCGCACGCCGGGTTCGTGATCGTAGGCGACGACGACGCTCCCGCCTCCCGCGCGCTCGAATCCGATCCCGGCCCCCCACACCGCCTGCGTGCCCGTAGGTTCGAAGGAGAACACGCCGCCGCGCGCGCGTAGCGTCACGCCTTCCCGCAGCCGGCGCTGTCCTTCCACCGTCACCCCGTAGCCCAGCGCATCGGCTTCGCCCGGATTCGCCGCGGACACGCCGTCCAGCCATGCCTGGCGCACACGCACCTCCACGGCGCCCCGGGCGTCTCCCCACGAACGGCTCGCCTGCGTGCCGAGCCAGCGGAAGTCCTCGCTGTCCCCGAACGCCTCCCCCTCCACGCGCCACCGCGCGATCGGCGCAATCGGCTCGGCCGGCGGCGGCAACGGCGGCTCCGGCTCGACCCGCTTGCGCACCCGCTCCCGCTGCGCCTCGAGGACCGGGTCCGGCCGCTCGCTCAGGAGCTCGTCATACGTCGCGAGCGCGAGCTCGAAATGCCCCATGGCCTCCCGGTTCCGCGCCAGCGCGAGCCGGGCATCCCGGTGGTCCGGCACCCGCGCCAGGTAGGTCTCCAGCGCCCGGACCGCGACCTGCCGCGCCTCCGCCTTCTCCGCGGCTCGCGCGAACTCCAGCCACACGGTGTCCGGGAGCGTGCCCCGGGCCAGCGCCCGCTCATAGTGCTCCAGCGACTCGACGTAGCCCTCCATGCGCACGTACGCCCGGGCCAGCGCCAGCCGCTCCTCCGGACCGTCGTTCAGCTCGATCCAGTGCCACGCCCGCTCGACCGTCGGTTCGATGCTGTGCCGGACCTGCGGCCGCAGCGCCAGCGCCTCCGCATGCCACGGATCGATCGCCAGCACCGTGTCCAGCGCCAGGTCCGCCTCCTCGACCCGCCCGGCCCACCAGAGAAACCTCGCCCGCTCGAAGCGCAGCCCAGCGTTCCCGGGATTCCGCGCGAGCGCCTCGCCCAGCGCGTCCGCCGCGCCGCTATTGTCTCCCGACCAGCCGATCACCCGGGCGCGCTCCACGACGAGCATGTCCCGGCCCGGGTAGTCCTGCAGCAGACGATCGTACGCTTCGATCGCCTTCTTCCACTCCTTCGCCGTGGCCAGCACCCGCGCCTCGCCGAGCCGCCGCTGGAAGATCTCCTCCGCAGACGGTCGCCAGGCCTCGGGCTGCGCCGTCGGCGCCGCCGGGTCGGCGGATTCGGGCGACGAGTCGGCGGACGCGACGTCGCCTGGGTCCACCTCACCAGCCTGATCCGCGCCCGGCGCCGGCACACCCGACGGCTCACCGCCGGACCCGCGCGACGCCGACGGCCCGGCCCCCGGCACCCCGCCGCGCACCTCCAGCGGCGTACCGCCCGGACCCCGGGCTTCCGCCGTGATCACCCGCTCCCAGCCAATGGAGCCGATCTTGGGCGAGCCGCCGTAGATGAAGTAGAGCGCAAAGGCACAAACCAATAGAACGCCGAGCGTTATGCCCGTCAGGTAGAGCGGGTACGCCTTCCGGGATCGATGTGCGCTCATTGTCTCGCCACCGCCAGCTCCATCCCGTACGCCGGCTCCATCTCATTGAGCCAGCGCTCGACCTCCGTCCGGTCCGACGGGTAGCAGTAGACCTCGATCGGACCGATGGTGCCCATGCCGGGATGAGACTCGATGATCCGGTTCATCAGGTCATCCACGTGCCGGCGCCGCACATCGTGCAGATAGAGCCCGATCCGGCCATCCCGCAGGTGGCCGCCCAGGTCCCCCTCCTTGATCCGCAGCTTCGACGACAGGATCCGCCACGCCTCCTGACGCCCCAGATCGCCCGGGCGCAGGAACGCCAGCGCGAAGAACGGATGGGTCGAACGCTCCATCATGGAGCGCACCGCCGCCCGGAACGCCCGCTCCTCCATGAGCACGTAGGCGCCATTCGCGTCCGTCGGCTGGAGCTGCAACAGCGCGTCCTCCTCCGCTTCCACGGTCCCGCGCCGGTGCCCGCGCTCGATCGCCACGGCGATCCGCTCGAGCCACTCCTGCGGCCCCTGCTCGTCCGTGAGGAAGTCGTCCCCGCCGTACTTCAGGCCCTGCGCCCGGGTGCTCGCGCGCAACCCCTCGGTCTCCGAGTAGAAGATGATCGGCGCGCCGTTCCCCAGCCGCCGGAGCTGCCGGGCGAGGCCGAACGGTCCGCTCGTCTTCCGCGGCGAGATCGCCATGAGCAGCGCGCCGTAGCGCCCGCCCGCCAGCTCCGCGAATCCGCTCGCCAGATCCTGGATGACCACCACCTCGTACCGCTCGCGCAGCGCCGCGATCAGCTCCGGCGGGCACTCCGCATCCTGCCCGAGCACCACCACGCGGTTCAGCTCCTCCGGCGGGAGTTCGACGGCGCCCCGCACCACCTTGCTCTCCACGATCCCCATGAGCGGCCGGATCACGAACCGCAGCGGCTCCGAGGACCGCAGCTGCTGGCGGAACTTCCGGATCGTCAGCTCGCGCTGCTGCCCTTCCTTCACCGAGAAGAAGAAGATCCCGGCGGCCCCGGAGATCAGACTGTCGAAGCCCTGGTGGTACTGCTGGTCGCTCGCGTCGCCCGGCAACACCAGGTACGTGGTGGCCGGCATCTCTTCCAGGAACTTCAGGAACGCATGCTGCGCATCATCGCTGAGCCGTGCCGCGTCCACGAACGGCACCGCCGAGTCGATCACCAGCCGCGTCGGCAGCTCCGGCCCGAGGAGCGACCGCAGCTCCTCGAACGCCCGCTCCGGATTCGTCGTGCGGCCGAAGTTGCGCCGGAAATCGAGCCGGTACTGGAGCACGATCAGCCGCTCCTGTTCCGCCGGCGTCCGGAAGTCGTAACCGAGGAACTCCGCATGCGCCAACAGGTCCTGCGGATCATCCTGCGTCAGGATCGCCACCGTCTCCCCGTTCGCCAGCCCCGCCGCCAGGAACTGCAACGCCGCCGACGACTTGCCCGCTCCGGGCGAACCACACAGCAGGTAATACCGGCCCTCGGTGAGGCCCCCTGTGAGTGCATCCAGCGCTTCGATTCCCGTTGAGACCATCTCCGCCTCTTTCACGCGTTTGCATGGTTCTTCGGCGCGCACGGCTCCACCCAGGCTCTGCGCACGTCCACTCGGTGCCTCCCTGGCCCCGAGTACGCGGGAGCCGCCACGACTTCAGGGTCGTTCCGGTCGCTGCCGGTCGGTGATTGCTTTCCGTCGAGGCGCGTAGCGTGGGGGATGAAGGAGTCCGCAGTTCGTGAAGGAATGCCGGTACTCCGAGAGCGGACACGCCTCGGCGCCCCCGGCAGAGGGCAAAGGGCGTGCCATCCGCAGGCCCGGCTATAAGCTACAGTGAGATCACATCTTATGTGGAAGACACCGACGAGGACGGACTTCTGGATCGGCTAAGAACTTCCGGCCGGTGGGGCACGGATGCCCCAGATCTCCCGCCATTACGAGTTTTTTCACATCCGCGCGGATCGGGCAGCCGGCCGGGCAACCGTGGGGCCGCGCCCGACCGCCGCCCCGGGCGCCGACCCCTCTATCCACATCCCAGAGTCAACGCACCCGGATCGTCTCCCCTTCCTCCTGATCCGTGATGCGGCGGCTCTGCTGCTGGGGCGGACGGCCGAAATTGTACGTGAAGCCGAGCGTGGCCACGCGCATCGAGAAGCTCGAACGGCTGCGCTGCACGTAAGTGGCGTCCCGGCTGGAGCTGGTGTACCGGTACAGGTTGAACGGATCGGTCACGTTCAGGGCGATCGACCCCTTCCGGTCCCCGATCTGCCGGCGGACCGAGATCGAGGTGAACGTGAAGCCGGATGCGCTCCCCTGGAGGATGGACTGGGCCGGGAAATGGTTCCCGAAGACCTGCGCCGTGAGCGTCTCGCTCCATCGGGCGGACATGTTCCCGCCCATCGACCAGAGCACGGCGGCGCGGCGATACCCGGAACCGATGTTGCTCCCGTCCCGGGGATCCCGGTACACGTTGATGTTCGCGGAGCCGCTCACCCGCCCGCCGGGGGACACGGACACGCTCAGGTTCGCGCCCAGCGCCCGCGCGGACGCCGCGTTCTCCCATCGGCTGGTCGCCACGCCCGCCTCGTCCACGGTCCGGATCCGCTCCCAGATGTCCGTCGTTTCCCGCCAGTACGGCGCAATGCGCAGCGTGCCGAAGCCCCCGGTCCGGCTGTAGTCGAGGGTCAAGGACCGGGTGTAGCTCGGCCGCAGCTCCGGGTTGCCGTAGAACCGGTTGAGCGGATCGGTGGCCGGTACGAACGGGTTCAGGTACATCGGGTACTGCCGCCTGATGCGCCGGGAGTACAGCAGCCGCAGCGTCTGCCCCTGCTTCGGAGAGTACGAGACGTTGAAGCTCGGGAAGAGCGACCGGTAGCTCTGGTCGAAGGCGGTCTCCTGGGCCAGTGGCTCGAACCGCGTGGCCGTGAACTCCGCCCGCAGTCCGGCCTGCGCCCCGAACTTCCCGAACACGCTGCCGATCGTCCCGTAGAGGGAGTGGAAGGTCTCGGCGAAGTCGTAACCCGCGTGGTAGCGTTCCCGGGGGTCGGCGGCGTCCGGCGTCTCGTAGACGCGCAGATCGTTCTCGTTGTCCTGCTCGCGCCTCGAGACCCGGTACCCGAGCTCGAGCTTCGCGCCACGGACCGGCCGATGATAGTCCGCCTGGATGGAGAGCGTACGCATCCCCCATCGACGGTGTTCACGGTGAGCTCCGGCGGGAGCTCCACCGCCTCGCCCGCCAAGAAATTGAAGACGCGCTGCTGGTCCAGGTCGGTGCCGTCGTTGCCGCGCGACACGCGCCCGTCGATGGTCAGCTCCTCCTTCTGCGGCTGGAACACCTGCTTGAAACCGAGACCGATGTTGTAATTCCTGAAAGTGAGCGGCTCTCCGTGACGTGGTTGTAGCGCTCCCGCACGGCCCGGTCCACATCGAAGATCCCGTAGTCCGTGGTCCCGTCGTTGTGCCCGTAGCTCCCGAACATCCAGGCATCCGACCAGAGCGTGGCCTGTCGGCCGACCCGCAGTTCCGCGGTCCAGTCCGCGTGCCAGCCCCACGACCGGTTGGTGGACACGCCGTTCTGCTCTATGACGGTGACCGGCACGGTCACCAGGTTCTCCCGCAGGTCATGGGTCCGGGAGTCATTCCGGAACAGGTTGCCGCCCAGCCCGCTGAACAGGGTGAGCCGGCCGCGCTGGTAGTTGAGCCGCCCGTTCGCGTACCACCGGTTCCGCGTCGAGGCGTTCGCGGAGAAGCTCCCACTCAGGCCGAAATCCGTGTTCTCCTTGAGCACGATGTTCACGATCCCGCCCGTACCCTCGGGGTCGTGCCTCGCCGACGGGTTCGGCATGACCTTGATCCGCTCGATCCTGTCGCCGGGGAGCTGCTGCAGGAAGTTCGCGAGCTGCTCTCCCCTCAGCGGCATCGGTCGCCCGTTCAGGTGGATGGCGACCGGTTGGTTGCCGCGCATCTTGACGTTGTTGTCCGCGTCGACCTCGAGCTCCGGCACGGCGCGCAGCACATCCGTGGCATTACCGGCCGAGGCGACGGGCATGTTGCTCGTGTTGTAGATCGTGCGGTCCGCCTGGACCATCACCGCCGCCCGTTCGGCCACCGCCTCGATCCCTTCGACCTCGAGCGCCACGGGCTCGAGTCGGATCGTGCCGAGCTCCGCGGCCGGCGACTCCGCGGTCAGCTCGATCGTCTCGCTGCTCCTCGGCCGATACCCGAGCAGGCTGACCCGAATCCGGTAGCGGCCCGGCGCGAGCCCCGTGATCCGGAACTGCCCGTTCCCGTCCGTCAGCGCGCCGGTGACCAGCGCCGAATCCGACGCCGTGCGCACCTCGATCGCGGCCGTCTCCAGCGCCCGCCCTTCCGGATCCGTGACCTGCCCCGTGATCCGGCCGGGACCGGCCGCTCGCTCCGACCCCGGCGGCGTTTGCGCCACGGCCACGGGCGCGGCCGGCCCGGCCGCCAGCCCGGCCAGTCCGGCGATCACGACGAGTGCGAGCACCATCCTGCAGTTCATGGATCCGATCCCGGCTCACGAGTCACATCCACCGCGGTCGGCACGCTTAGATGAGTCGAACCCGGGAAGGGTTGCTGGCCGGGCGGGAGCTCGCCTCGGCGCGCCCTCTTCGGCGCCGCCGGACGCTGTCCGCGGAGTTCCGAGGTTACGTCGCGGCCCGAGCGCTCCCGGCGGCCCGCCACGCCGCCGGGAGCGCATGCTGCGGGTCGCTCGCGGGACGGCGGGTGTCAACCAGAGTGGAGCCCGGCGTGGATGACGTCGCCAAAGGCAGGCACGGACCCGACCGATCCGAACGAACGCCCGGGCCGTTCCCGACGACGAGAACCGCCGGGTCCGCAAACGAGACCGGCCTGCCGATCGAGCGACATCCCCCGGCTCAGTTCGCGATCGCGTAGCTCGACAGGCTGTCCGTCACGAACGTGACCGTCCGCGCCACCGGGTCCTGCACGCCGCCCATGGGCTTGAGCGGCACCTTCGTGCGCGGATCGATCTTCCACACCGTCAGCCCTTCCTCCGGCACCTCGTCCGGCGCGCAGCGGGCGTAGCTGATCGAGATCGTCACCGGCTCGTCGAACGCGAACTTCTCCCGCCCGTTCGCCTTGATGTTGACCTCGACCAGCCGCGACGCGGGAACGGTCATCGTGAACGACGTTCCGTTCCGCACCGCCGAGACCGGCAGCGACATCGTGTGGCCGGCCATCATCAGCCGACCGCCTGCCCGGCCGACCAGCCCGCGGGCAGACACCGGTCGCGCCGGCGCGCAGGTCAGGAGCCGCGGCGCATCGGCCACCACCGCCGGGGCGATCGGATCGCTCGGGTCCGATACGCTCTCCGAGCACGCGGCCGGAATCAACAACGCCGCGCCCAGCCCGCACAACACCCCGATCCACTGCTGTCTTGCCTGGCCCATCGTCGTCCTCCCATCATGAGGTGGGTACGACCTTCACCGCGCCGACCATTCGGTCGCGGCGTGCCTGGAAGAACTGCAACCCCGCTGGTGAGCCCGCACCATGTCCGAAGCTCCAGACTGGATCGAGGAAGGGTTGCGCTACGAACGCGCCGGCGTTCTCCATCGAGCCCTCGCCCTCTACCAGGCTGCGCTCGATGCCTCCGACGATCCGGCTGTGACCGCCAGGGCGCTCCGCCACCAGTCCGACGTGTACCGCACGCAATGTGACTGGGACCGCGCCCTACAGACCGCCCGTCGAAGCGCCGCCATCGCCGAGGCCGCCGGGCTCCCGGCACTCTGGGCCGAAGCCCGCAACGCAGAAGCCGCCGTCTACCTCAGCCGCGGCGAGTTCCAGCACGCCCGGCAAATCCTCGAACGACTCGTCGACACCGCTACCGACGATCGGATTCGCGGCATCGCGCTCCAGAATCTCGGGTCGATCGCGGCGCGAGAAAGCATGCCCGAAATCGCCGAGCAATACTTCCTGGAGTCTTTTCGGTGCTTCGATCGGTCAGGCTACCTGCGAGGCAAGGCGATCGCATACAATAATCATGCCGCATTCGCGCTCGACCGGGGCGACTACCGGACCGCGCTCGACAGCTCCGAGCGGGCCATGGCCGCCGCGCGTGAGGTGGAGGACCTCGAACTCCTCGCCGTTGCGCGGCTGAACCACGCCGAGGCTCTCGCCGCGATCGGGGACTTCGCCAACGCGGAGCACCACGCCACCGCAGCGCTCGGCTACTTCGCGGTGACCCAGAACGCGTGGCGGCGGGTCGAAGCGCTCCGCACCCTCGGCGACTGCTCGCGGCGTCAGGGCTACACCGCGATGGCCATGCGCTACTATGACGCAGGCTTGCGCCTGGCGGAGGAGATCGGCGCCGTAGCCGCCGCGGACGAGCTCCGGACCCGGTTCGACGAACTCGCATCCGGCAGCGAGCCGACGCCCGCCGAATGACGGGATACTGCTCGTAATTCAATTACCTGCAATCACTTGTCCGCCTCGACGACGCTCCCCTCGAGGCCGCGATCCCGCTTCCCACCCGCGCTGCCGACCGCCGCGCTGGCCCGAACGTGAGAATTTCGTTCCCCGTCGTGCGAAAAGAATGATCAGGGTGCGAGGGGCGCGACGTCGTCGGACTCCAGGTGCCACCGCTGGATGGTGACGAGCGCGCCCCGCGGATCCATCTCCACACCCTGCAACGATTCATTGTAGGCGTAGAGTTCGGGATAGTGATAGAGAAAGGTCCACGGCTGATCGTCCCGCAGGATCGCGAGGAGCCGGTGGTACAGGGGCGCGGCCTCGTCCCGGCTCCTGGCCGCGGCCGCTTCGTCCATGAGCCGGTCCGCGGCGGGATTCGCGTAGGACGCGAGCTGGAACGGCCCGCCGACACGGCCGCTGTGGAAGAGGTCACGCAGGTCCAGGACGAGATCGGACTCGAGGGCGATGAGTACCGCCTGGAACGTCTTCTCCGGCGACGAGATCCGATCCACCAGCGCGCCGAATTCCACCGCCCGGGGCACGACCCGGACGCCGATCTCGCCCAGGTCCTTCTGGATGAGCTGGGCAACGTCCCGATGGAGCGTGCTGTTGGCCGCGTAGAGAAGTTCGATGGTGAACGGCACGCCGGTGGAGTCATCCAGAACGGCATCGCCGTCCCGGTCCACGAGCCCCGTCTCGACGAGCAGCGCCCGTGCAGCAACCGGATCGTGGGGGAGCGGCTCGAGGGACGGGTCGTAGGCCCAGTGGCCCGGCCCGATGGGTCCCGCGGCCACGGTCCCGAATCCCGCCCGCAGGCCTTCCACGAGCGCCTGCCGGTCGATCGCCAGGGTCAACGCCCGGCGCACGCGCGCATCGTCCAGCGGCGGGCGCGTCATGTTCCAGGCGACGGCGGCGTAAAGACCGCCATCCCGGGTGATCGTCCGGATCCCGGGCCTGGCTGCGAGCCCGGCGAACTGTTCGGGAGGCGGCCCGGTGATCAGGTGCGCGTTGCTGGTGAGGAGCTCCGCGACCCGGGCCGAGGCCTCGGGCACCACCCGCCAGACCATGCGGCCGATCCGGGGAGGGCCGCCCAGAGACTCCGGGAAATCCGGGTTCGCCTCGAACACCCACTGGTCGTTCGGCTCCCAGGCGATGAGCCGGAACGGCCCGTTGCCGACCGGAGCCCGGTTGAACCCCGCATCCCGCATCCGAGCCGGCGGCACGGTGTCCAGCAGATGGCGTGGCACGATCGGCAGGGAGGCGGGGGCGGCGAGCGGCTCGGTGTGCGGAACGAATCGCAGGCGAACGGTGAAAGAGTCCACCACCTCCACCCCCGTCCACGCCGCCACGAAGTCCCCGTTCGGGAACCCGGTCGCCGGATCCATCGCCCGCATATAAGTGAACGCCACATCGTGCGCGGTGGTCGGCGCCCCGTCTTGCCAGCGCACCTCCCGCCGGATCCGGAACACGATCGCGCTGTCCCCCTCCGGCGACCACGCCTCCGCGAGACGCGGCGAGTACCCGCCGTTTCCATCCGGCTCCACGAGCGGGAGGAAGAGCATGTACCGGTTGACCTCCCGGGTCCACCGGTCCGTGGCGACCAGGGGGTTGAACCGGTCGAGCCCGCCCGCGTCCGCGACCACCACGGTGCCGGCACCGTACCCCCGTACGGCGCCCTCGGGCCGGTCGGCCAGCCGGGCGTCCGAGCACGCCGCGAGCGTGAGAACGAGGATGGCGGCAACCAGCGGTCGGCACATGGGAAGATCTTCCAGGGCGCCGCGAGCGAGTGGGTTGACGATCAACTGACCGAAAATCTCGCTTCTCGCCCGCCCTGGCAAGATTTTCTGCGTGATCGCGGATCAGGAGCCGACCGCCGGAACGACCGTCGGCTGCGATGCGGCGTCGTACGCGTGGTAGGGTCGGAGCTGGAGACGTGCGTCGACCCAGGCGACGTCGCCCGATTCCCGGATCACGCACACCCGGCCCTCCGGCACCTCCAACCTCCGGGACGCGACCCAGGAACCCGTGTTCACTATGGTGATGGTCTGCCCGTCCACGGTCAGGGCGTCCGTCCCACGCGCGTGGGTGTGGCCGAGCACCAGGACGGTGGGCGGCGCGCCGCCGGTCCGCGCGAGGTACCGGCGAATCGCCGGCTTCAGGTGGGAGATCGTGGCTCCGCGGTTCAGCGCCGGAGAGGGCGCATCCGCCGCCGGGATCGGGGCGTCCGGCCGGTCGCCGAGCAATGCATCCACGAGGGCCGGCACGACGCCCGCCCGCAGCAGGCTGTGCCCGTAGCCGTGCGGTTTCCCGTCACTCCGCCCGGCGAAGCGGTCCAGCACGGCCAGGGCGAACAGCTCACCGAGGCCGATCAGCGCGTCCCGCTGGGCACGCGGCGCGCCGGCGAGGATCGTAAGGATCCGCCGGCCCAACGCTTCCCGTTCACCGTCCCGGCGGAGCAGCCCGGTCTGCCCGAGCGCCAGCCAGTCCAGATCGATCAGCGGGGCGCTGAGCTGCTCGAGCGCCTCCAGCCCGACGCGCCCCGTCCGTCCATCCGCGCCATCGCCGAGCGTGATCCGGATCGCGTCCGCGAACAGCTCGCGGGCGGCGGCCACCCTGGCCGCGCGCGCCGCATCATCCCCCGGCTGCTCGCTCTCGGTCCGTCGTGACCAGCCGGTCCGGTGCCGCTGCCGGTCCACGTTCCGGCGCTCCGGGTCGGACATGTCCTCCAGCACGGTCTCCAGCAGCTCCGCGCCCAGTGCGTACACGTCCCGCAACAGGTGGCCGTGGTGGCAGTGCACCCGCGCGTCGCCGGCGTCGAACGCGTAATCCGGGTAAGCCACGGTGATCATGAGGTCGGCGTGGTCCGGGAGCGCGTCCCGGAACAATGTCGCGTCCTGCCGGCCCTCCGGCGGCGTGGTGCGCGGGTGGTCGAGCCTTGCCTCCCCCGGCTCGCCCTCGAGGAGCGGCCGGATCAGCCAGTCGTACTCGCACTGGAGCGTCCACCAGTGCCGGTCATGGTTCCCCGGCACGTACACGAGCTCCGAGACCTCCACCACGCCGCGGACCTGCGCGAGCAGCGAGTTCAGCTCCTCGACCCCGTGCGCGAAGGTGCCGTGGGACAGGTCGACGACGTCGCCGAGGAGGATCAGTCGCTCGACCCGCTCCCCCGCCGTGGCCGCCGCCAGCGCGTCGCACAGCGCCTCCCGCGCCGCCTCCCCGTGCACCACGCCGTCCAGCTCCGACGGTTCCCACTGCCGCAGGTTCAGCACCGAGTGCGGTGCGCCCAGGTGCAGATCCGACAGGATCACGGCCGCGATGGACATGGCTCGCCTCCCGGTCTCGAGGGTTGCCCCGGAGAGTCGTTCGGGCCGGGCGTGCACGCAGCAAGTGGACCACCCCGGCCGTCGGAGCGCATCGGACGGCCCAGCCACGGATACGCGGATCCCGATGCCGGAGCGCGGCTCGCCACGCGGATCGTGGCCAGAGGCGGGCCCGGACCCGGACCCCCGCGGTCTGCGCGCAGACCGCGGGTTGCGCACATGCCCGGGTTGCCTGCACGCCGCCTCCGACCCGCCACGATCGGCGGTGACCGACCGGCACTGACCGGAAGGTGACGGCAGTTCGTCCACACTGGAGGACGCCCGTGCCCGCCCCGAACCGGCCATGAAACCCGCAACCGATTGTAATGACCCAACATATCGTGCGCCGGCGGCTCTGGCACCACGCATGCCACTGCCCGAGGCCGGCGATGGTCGTCAACGGGGAGGTCGTCATGCGGAAATCGTGGATCGTGGCCGGCGCGCTGGCCGGCGCAACGCTCTTCGCGGCGCCGGCGCTCGCGCAGCGTGCGGCGGACGGCGCGGGTTTCGAAGTCACGCCGTACGTCGGTTACCTGTTCGGGGAAGACATCGTGTCCGGGCCGTTCGGCACGAGCCTGGGCACGGGGAACGGCGCGATCTACGGCGGCCAGTTGAGCATTCCCCTGATGCCCGGCATCTCGCTCGTGGGGAACGTCGGCTACTCCAGCGGACAGCTGCGGGCCGGGATACCGATCCTGGGCGGCTTCCGGTTCGGCGAGAGCAGCACGTGGGTCTATGACGGCTCGCTCGAGCTCGCGGTGCCGGTGGGCGCCGGCGTCTCGTCGGTCCAGCCGTTCCTCCAGATCGGCGTGGGCGGGATCCGCCGGGAGCTCTCCATCGGCGGCGTGGCCACCACTGCGACGAGCGTCGCCTACCATGCGGGCCTTGGGTTGGACTTCGGGCTCCTCCCCAACCTCGGCCTCCGGCTGCTCGCCCGGGATTACGTCGGCAAGTTCGACTTCAAGGAAGCGGCGTTCCTGGACTACGACGGCGAGCTCATGCACAACGTGGCGCTGAGCGTGGGATTGAGGCTGGCCTTGTAGGCGGGCGCGAGGGTGTAGCCGCCCCGGTGGGTGCTGCGGCCCGCCGTCCGTAACAGGTTCGCGTCCCGGGCGTGGGTGGTTGCTTTGAAGGGGAGGCGCCACCCCGCCCCAGCCTCGCCCCCCGGCGTCGGCCGTGATGCAGCGGCCGGCGCACGGGGGTAGCGGCACCAAAGAGCGCACCGGCGAGACCTGCTCGCCGGTGCGCTCTCGTTCATTCGACGGTCACCACTCGGACACAATCACGGACGTCCGATTCCACGCAACGTCCCCGCCCGCTCAGTCCCACGCGATCCCGTAATCCTCGCCGTGGTGGCTGGACCCGCCCCACATGGTGCCGTGCTTCCGGTCGAAGAAGATCGCGTTGATCGGACCGGAGGTGATCGGCGCGAACTCCAGGGTGTAGCCCATGCGCCGCAGCTCCTGCCGGACCCACGGCGGCGTGGCCTCATGGACCAGCATCCGCCCCGGCTGGGACGAATGGTCGCCGAACGAGCTGCGCATCTGGTAGCTGTTCATGTTCGCGGCCTCGGCCGCCTCCTGCACGTTCATCCCGAACTCCACCACGTTCAGGAAGAACTGGAGCAGGTTTTGGTCCTGGCTGTCGCCGCCCTGCACCGCGAAGGAGAGGAAGGGTTCGCCATCCTTCAGGGCGATCGTCGGCGTGAGCGTGACCCGCGGGCGCTTCCCCGGCGCCACCACGTTGAACGGGTTCTCCGCCTCATCCGTCACGAAGCTCTGCATGCGCTGGCTCATCCCGATCCCGGTCCGGCCGGCGATCACCGCCGGGACCCAGCCACCGCTCGGCGTGACCGAGACGACCCAGCCGTCCTTGTCCGCCGCCTGGATGGACGTGGTCCCCGCGTAGAACGCCTCCTCGAACGTCATGCTCGCCTGGGCCCCCAGGTTGCCATCTGCCGTGGTCGCCACCTCGCGCTTCGGCGGCCACTTCTCCAGGAGGTGACGGAACGGGTTCGTCCCGCCCTGGAACGGGTACGGGTCGCCCGGCTTGATGTTCGGATCGTTCCGCTCCCAGTTGATCTGCTGGAACCGCTGGCGCGCATACTCCTTCGACAGCAGCCCGCGAACCGGCTCCTCCGGCGGGAAGTAGATGTCGCCGTAATAAAAGTCCCGGTCCGCGAACGCCATGCTCATCGCCTGGTAGAGCACGTGCAGGTAACGGGCGCTGTTGTAGCCCAGGGCCTTGAGGTCCACGTTCTCCAGGATGTTCAGCGCCTGGAGCATCGCCGGCCCCTGGGTCCAGACGTTCAGCTTGTAGACCTCGATCCCCTTGTAGTTCGTGCTGACCGGCTCCTCGATCTGGACCCGCCAGTTCGCCAGGTCCTCCATGGTGATCAGGCCGCCCTGCTCCTGCATGCTGCGCACGATCTCCCGGGCGATGTCACCCTTGTAGAACCGGTCGTACGCGGCGTAGATCGCTTCCTTGCGGCTCTTCCCCTGCGCCAGCGCCTGCGCCTCCGCCTCCACGAGCTTGCGCCACGTGGCGGCCAGGTCCGGCTGGCGGAAGATCTCGCCCGGATACGGCGCTTCGCGCCCCCCGCTGCCCAGGTGAGGGAGCATGACCTCCCGGGCGTACGGCCACTCCTTCAGGCGATCCTTGTTCCGCTCGATGGTGTTCGCGAGCTGCGCCTCGATGGGGAATCCGTCCGCGAGCTGGATCGCCGGCTCCAGCACCTCCCGGAGCGAGAGCGTGCCCCATTCGGCGAGCATGACCAGCATCCCGCCCGGCGTGCCCGGCGTGACCGCGGCGAGCGGCCCGTACTCGGGCGGGTACGCCATGCCGCGGCTCTTGAAGAACTCCGGCGTCGCGCCGGTGGGCGCCACGCCGAGCGCGTTGATGCCAATGACTTTCCTGGTGTTCGGATCGTAGATCAGCGCCTGCGTCTCCCCGCCGCAACCGAGAGTGTCCCACACGGTGCACGTGGCGGCGAGCATGGCAACGGCCGCATCCACGGCGTTGCCGCCCTTCTGGAAGATCATGGCGCCGGCCGTCGCGCCGAGGGGCTTGCCCGTGATGGCGACCCAGTTCTGGCCGTGCAGCACGGGCTTCATCGTGCGCTGCGCCGCGGCTTCCTCCGCCGCGGACGCAGCAACGAAGATCGAGGACAGGACGAGGCCGAGGCGTACGAGCGTGGTACGAGCCGGAACGCCCATCGGTGTACCTCCCGCAAAGAGTTGAGCTGTGCGGTTCAGGATACCGACCGATGCGCGGTTGCGGCAAGCCCCGGCCGGCCGGGGATCAGTAGCTCGCGTAAACGCTCACCGATCCGTTCTGGTGGAGCGCCAGCACGTTGTACGGCTCCGGCTGGCCGCCCTCCATGCCCGGCGAGCCGATCGGCATGCCGGGCACCGCGATCCCCCGGATCTGCGGCTTGTCGGTGAGCATCCGCGCGATGTCCGCGGCGGGCACGTGACCTTCGATCACGTAGTCCCCCACGGTCGCCGTGTGGCAGGACCAGTGCTCGGGCGCGATCCCGTACCGCGACTTGACCGGACGTACGTCCATCACTTCCGTGACGGAGACCTGGAAGCCGGCGTTGCGCAGGTGCTCGACCCACTTGCCGCAGCAGCCGCAGGTGGGGCTCATGTACACGGTGATCACGTCGTCCGGCACGTCCGCGATGGCCAGGGCCGCACTGCCCGCACGGGTCGCGGAGGCGACGGCGCTCGGCTCCCCGCCGGCGGGTACGGCGTTCGCGGCGGGCGCCGGCTCCGAGCGGCACGCAGCGAGCACGAGGACGAGCGCGGCGGCGGAAACGCCCACGATCGGGCGGCGGAATATCGTCGATTGCATGATCCCGGATTCCTTCTCAATGGCCAGAGCTGTCGGCGCCAGGCGCACTTTTCCAAGATAACACCCCGCCCGCGCCCCCGCACGGCCCCCTGGCAACGCGGCCCCATGCGCGGGAACGCTCGCAACCGTGCGGCGTGCTGCCCTCCCGACCCCCGGCCTCGAAACCCTAGGCCGACCCCCTCATGACGAGAGGGATCCGAACGCTCGGGATCACGCCGATCCGAACGCTGTCCGCCGCGGCGCCCCCCGCCTCAGCCCCGCTCGATCCGGTATACCACCACGTACGGGAGGTCGAGTTCATCCCGCTCGACCGTCACGATCTCGTCCGGCCCGCGGAACGCCGCCGGGAACGGCGTGCCTTCCGGCAACGTGCCCAGGTACTCGCCGTCCGCGGCGAAGACATCGATGGTCGGGTTGTCCCGGCCCACCCCCCGCCGCACCCAGAACCCACCGTCCGGCGCGGCAACGATCCCGCGCACCGCCGGCACGACCGACGCGTAGCCCCGGGCCTCCACCACCTTCTCGGCCGGAACCGAGCACACCTCGGTCCCGATCCGGATGCGCATGCTGTCTCCCACCTCGAGTCTGGCGAGCTCGGCCGTGGCCGGGACCGGCGGCAGATCCCGGGTGATCACGGTATGGACCCGCCCATCCAGACCATGCGCCCGGACCACGTACTCCGCCCCCGCGTTGATCAGCACCCGATCCCCCGCCACGGCGTACACCAGGTCCGGCTGGAGGAGCGGCGACATGCCGCTGATGCTCACGCAGCCGAAATCCACCGGCTTCATGTCCCCGACCTGCAGCGCCGCGATCTCCACGCTGTCCGCACCCTCGGTGTACACGAGCCGGACCGTCTCGTAATCCGCGCCCATCGTGAACTCGCTGTACACCCCGAGCAGCCCGCTGCCCGCGAGCACGGCGCCGTACCGCGGCGGACGATTCACCCGCATCGTCTCGAGCGGCGAGCCGTCCGCCGCGAACCGGAGCACGCCCCGCTTCGTGTAGTCGTAAACCCCCACGATCCCGTCAGGGCCGAGTGAGAGCATCGACGGCAGCTCCATCTCGCCCGGCCCCCCGCCCTTCCGCCCCAGCGTCCGGACGTGCCGGCCTTCCCGATCGAACTCGTGCACCTGGTGGTTCCCCGCGTCCAGCACGATCAGGTGCCCCCGCGCGTCGACCTGAACGCTCTGCGGATACACGTTGAAGAACGCCTCCGGCCCCTCATCCGCGCCGCCCAGCCGCAGCACTTCGTGTACGGCCCACCGGAGCGGACGGTCCGGGCCAATGTTCCGGACGACGGCGATCCCCGCCGAGTCCACGCGCTCGACTCTGTTCGCACCCGCATCCCCGCCCGCGGCGCAACCGGCGAGCAGCACACCGAGCGCGCCGAGCCCGGCGACGAGCATCCGCCCGAGCGTGCGATACGTCATCGAGTCTGTTGCCGGGGGGTTCACGAAAGAGGCGCTCGTACAGCGGGATCCGATGATTCTCGCGCCGCGCGCCGGGTCGGCCACGTGCTCACGTACGGGGTCCTGGTCCATGGCGCTCTCCGGGGTCCGTCGATCACTGCGAAACCGGAAACCCGCAAATGATAACGGGTTGCCTTATTGGAGGCGACCCGCTGCCCATACGGTTGCCTGGCGGCTCACCCGGACCGCGTCATTCCTGTGCCCGGGTCCGCGCCGGCGCAAGCCGGTCCGCCCGCCAGGTCGACAGCTCGAACACCACGTCCGGCTGCCCCGCGGCCGGCCCCTCGGCCACCGTGTGCATCGAGCCGGACTCCCCGGCCTCGGCCATGCGCACGTGCGCCAGGACCCGGCCTTCCCCGTCCCGGGCGACGACCTCCCGGACCGCCTTCGCGGCGACCGTCCCGACATCGGGCGCGTCACCGTCGTCCGACTCCACGAAGCCCACGGCCTCGAGCCGGGCGAGCTCCGCCAGCATGTCCCGGATCTTGCCCGCGTCCGCCGGCTTGTCGTCCAGCGTCCACCCCTCGTCACCCCGGACGAACGTGTACGTCGCGCCGTCCCGCGTGACCTCCACCTCCCGCACCGCGCTCGTGTCCGTCCGCACGATGACCCGGTCCCGCCACTCGTGCAGACCGCGGCGGGTGGCGAACCCCAGGTCCCCGCGCACCACGTAGACCTCGGTTCCTTCGTCCAGCCGCACGTACGTGCTGGGGTGGCTGGGCCCGCTGTTGCCGATCACGAACTTCCGCGTCTTGCCGCCCGGGTGCCGGACCTCGAGGCGCCAGCCCGCGTCCGGCGTCACCCCGAGGCGCCCGTGGTTCTCCGGGTTGTCCGACGCCAGATGGCTGACCCGCGCCTCCGCGAGCGCGTCCAGCAGCCGCCGGACCGCCCCCTCATCCGCGGGCCGACCGTTCACCCGCCATCCGGTCTCGCCCGGCGTCAGCTCCATACTGTCCGCCGGGCCCACGATCCGGATCAGCTCGGCGCCCGACTCGCCCGCCGCCTCCAGCGCGGCCACGAGCGCCCGCCCGTCGCCATCGCTCGCCGGGCCCGACGAACCGCGCCCGGTCATGGCAACCACCGCGTACAGCACGACCAGCGCGACCACCGCGCCGATCACGACCCTGAGCGTCTTCTCGTTCATGCGGCTGCCTCCTCCCAACGGCGTCCGGCCAGGCGCCGGCGGCCCACCACGCGCACCGCGCCCCACACCACGAAGAGCAGCGGCACACCGACCAGGTTACCCCACTTGAACGCCGCCTGCTTCGTGCTGGACTCGAAGACCAGCGGCGGCGGCATCCGATTCTTGGACCGGATCGCGATCAACGACTCGTCCTGCGCGAGCCAGTCCACCGCGTTCGCCGCGAACGCCAGGTTCTGCACGTTGCCGCGCACGAATCGGTCGGACAGGAAGTCCGCATCCCCGATCACCACCAACCGCCCGCCCGCACGCGCCTCGCCCGACCCGTCCTGGCCGTTCTCAGCCGCCGCGGCCGATTCGACGGCCACCGCCACGACCCGCGGCCCGAGCTCGCCCGGCTCGGGCTCCGGCGGCGACTCCGGCGAGATGAAACCGCCCGGCGCCTGCGTGCCGCCCAGCTCCGTCGTGGTCCAGAGCGGCCGCACCCGCGCGCTGTCCCGGACCTCCAGCGGCGTGGCCCACGCCAGCGTCAACGCGCTCAACCCCCGGGTGACCGTGTGCTCCCCCGCCGGCAGCGCGATCGGCCAGTACGGATACGGCGCGATCACGTTGAACAGCCCCCGCTGCCCCAGCGAGACCTGCTGGTTCGACCCGAGATCGTACACCAGCCCGGACCCCAGCCGCACGCCGTACTCCTCCAGCAACGGATTCAACCCGGTCGGGAGCGCCTGCGAGATCGGCATCCGCGGATCCACCGTCACGGCCTCCGCCAGGATCAGCGCGGCGCCACCCGCGTCGAGGTAGCGGCGCAGACGGTCGAGCGCCGTGTTGTCCAGCGGCTGGGATGGCGACACGAGCACCGCCACGTCGTACCGGTCCGGCGAGAGCGAGTCCGCTTCCTCCATCCCCAGCTCCACCGTCTCGATCGTGTACCGCTCCCGCAACGCCTCGGTGAACAGCCCGAACTCGAACTGCGACCGCGCCCCGTATCCGGACAGGAACGCCAGCTTCGGCTTCCCCGTCGCCGTGAGCGACGCGATCATCGAAGTGAGCCGGTACTCCAGGTCGTCCGTCCGGTCGATCAGCGGGATGACCTCCTGCTTGTCCGCGTACAGGACCGCGAGCCCGAGCCAGCCGCGCTTGATCTGGAGCTCGTCGCCCCGCATCACGTTGAACTGGATCGGCTGGATCCCCATGGAGCCCGCTTCCTCGGCCGCGTTCTCGTCCCGGTCCGGGTTCAGCTCCACGAGCCGCAGCCGACCGTCCGCCGCGCGGCGATAGTCCGCCAGGATGTCCCGCACGTCCCGCAGCGTCAGCCCGACCTCCGGCGGCAGCTCCTTCGAGACCACGAGCTTGATCGTCACCACGTCATCCAGCCCGGAAAGCACGCGCTTCGTCCCGGGCGAGAGCGTGAACAGGTTGTCCCGCGTGAGGTCCAGCCGCCCGTGGATCCGGGCGCCGAGCAGGTTCAGCACCAGCACGCCCACGGCCGCCACCGCGATCCCCGTCCGGAGCCGCCGGTACGCGCCCCGCGCCGGACTGAGCCGCTCCCGGGCCAGCAGCAGGTACGCGAGCCCGAGGAAGAGCGCGGCCACGCTCACGAAGTAGAGCACGTCCCGCAGGTCGACCACGCCGCGCGTGATCCCCTCGAAGTGATCGAAGATCGCGAGCCGCGACACCGCGTCCGCCAGCCTCGGCGGCAGCCCCATCGTGGTGATCGGCAGCCCGGCCAGGATCAGCGCGAAGTTCATGGCCAGCGCCATCACGAACGCCGTGATCTGGTTCCGCGTGGCGCTCGACGCGAACAGCCCGATCGCCACGAGCTGCGCCGAGAGCAGCGCCGCGCCCACGTACTGCGCCAGCATCACGCCGCCGTCCGCGTCCGAGGCGATGAGCACGCCCAGCGCGACCGGCAGCGTCCCGGCCAGCGCGGTCAGCACGAAGAACCAGTTGCCCAGGAACTTCCCGAGCAGCAGGTCGAGCTCCGTGATCGGCTGCGCCGCCAGCCACTCCAGCGTGCCGGTGCGCCGCTCCTCCGCGATCGCGCGCATCGTGATCGCGGGCACGAACACCATGAGCAGCCAGGGGAGCAGCCCGAACAGCCCCCGCAGCGTGGCCACGTTCGCGCCGTAGAGCGCCCGGAACCCGAAGAACAGCGCCAGCGCCAGGAACGCGACCACCAGGATGTACGCCGTCGGATGATCGAAGTAGCCGCGGTACTCGCGGCGCGCCAGCGTCCACGCCTGCTTCATCGCGCCACCTCCTCCAGCCGGGCCTCACGCACCGAGCCCTTCCCATTGGAACGCGACGTCGCGGCCGCACCGTCCTCGCGCGCGCCGTCCGCCTCCGCGTCCGAGCCGCCGGTGAGCTCCTTGAACAACTGCTCGAGACTCGCCCGCTCCCGGTGCAGCTCCCAGAGCGTCCAGCCACGCTCCGCGGCCAGCCGGAAAATCGTCGGGCGCAGCTCCTCGCCTCCCCTGACCGTCAGCTCGACCCGCGCCCGGCCGTCCACCCGCTCCGCGCGGTGCCCGGCGACGCCGGGGAGCGCCGCGAGCGCCGCCTCCACGCCGTCGCCTTCCGCCTCCACCACGTACCGCGCCCCGGACTTCCGCTGCTCCAAGAGCTCCGCCACGCCGCCGTCCGCCACCAGTCGGCCCCGGTTGACGATCAGCAGCCGGTTGCACGTGGCTTCCACCTCGCCCAGCACGTGCGTGCTCAGGATCACCGTCCGGTCCCGGCCCAGCTCCGTGATCAGCCGGCGGATCTCCACCCGCTGGTTCGGATCCAGCCCCTCCGTCGGCTCGTCCAGGATCAGGATCTCGGGACGGTGCAGGATCGCCGCGGCCAGCCCGACACGCTGCCGGTAACCCTTCGACAACTGCGAGATCGGCCGGTAGTACACATCCCCGATCCCGGTCTGCTCGATCGCATCCGCCAACGCCTTGCGCCGGTCCTGGCCCGAAAGACCCCGGAGCTGCGCCGTGAAATCCAGGTACTCGGAAACCAGCATGTCCGTGTACAGCGCGTTCGACTCCGGCATGTAACCGACGCGCCGCTTCGCCTCCGTCAGGTCGTCCCCGATCGAGCGACCGTCGAACCGGATCACCCCGGCGTCCGGCTGCAACGTCCCGGCGAGCATCCGCATCGTCGTCGTCTTCCCCGCTCCGTTCGGCCCGAGGAAGCCCACCACCTCGCCCCGGCCGACCTCGAAGCTCAGGCCGTCCACCGCGACGAGGGGGCCGTACACCTTGGTCACCCCGTCGACAATGATCATGGTCCCTCCACGCGAGAGCTACCAAACGACGAACGCCGCACCGAGTCCACGACTCGATGCGGCGCACGACCCGATCTGTCGGTACAACGACCTGCGCCGACGCGTCGAGTGGTGTACCCGGTGGAACCGCCGGACGGACGCTCCCGCCCAGCCCGACTGTGTTCTACGCCAGATTGTTCCGGGCGATCGTGCCCTGCGGATTGTTTCCCAGATTTTCTATCCTAAGAACCACCGCGCGAAGCGTCAACCGGTTGCCGCAGAACGGCCTGCGCCCGCGCGCACATCGGTGGTCCAGGGCCCGACCGCCACATCGGGAGCGAGCCCGGAGGTGACGTTGCGGCGACAGATCGCGTCCGGCCCTTCGCCACGGGCGCCCGGCCGCCGGACGATCCGGTAACGCACCACGTACGGCACCTCCAGCTCGTCGTGCTCCACCGCCCAGGCGAAGTCCCCGTCCACGAGCAGGATCTCGGTCCCGCCCGGAGCGGCGACCCTCGCCACCAACTCGCCGTCAGCGTCGAACACGTCCCAGAACCGCGGGTCCGACGCCTCCCGCCCGATCCTGAGCGAACCGTCCACTGCGGGCGCGATCCCCGTGACCGGCCGCTCGAAGTCCGGAACGTTCAGCGCATCCCGTACCCTGGTCTCGACCTCCCATACCGGGAGCGATACGCCGTAACCGCGTATCCTGTCCACGTAATCCGTTGCGATGCTGCCCACCGCGTTCTTCGGGATCGGCCGCGGTGCATAGCGGACCCGGCACGCGTACAGGGTGTCCCCCCGCACCCCCAGCTTCGTCACCCCGTAGCTCGCCTCCGCGGCATCCGTTGCGGACTGCCGTTCTACCACGAAAACCGCCGAGCCGTCCGGCGCGGGACGCCACAGCTCGCCATCGAAGAACGGATTGGGGCCGCGCAAGAAACCGTGATTGCCGGGGAAATCGACCCTGTACGATGCCCGGAGCCCGTCCCTGAACCGCGCCACCGTGTCCGTGACCTCCTGAGACGCCGCGTCCGCCCGGCAGATCCGCATCTCGTCCGGCAAGTCGTTGCCCCAGCCCGTCGTCGCGATGAGCGAGCCGTCCCGGAACCCGCCGAACGGCCGGAGCGGGCGACCCATCCCGTCTCCGGGGAGCGGCGGGAGCCGCACGGACGAGAGGAATCGCCCCGCGGTATCGAAGAACGAGATGCGGCGCGCCAGCGGGTCGATCGCCCACAACGAGTCGCCGGCCAGGCCGATGAAGGTCAGGTGCTGGAACTCCTCCAGCCCCCCGCCGCCCCGCCCGATGGTGCGCACGAACCGGCCGTCCCGGTCATAGACCCGGACCTGACGGTCCATGGGCTGGGCCACGTAGACGCGGCCCGTCCCATCCACCGCCACCCCCTCGACCACGCTCAGCGTGTAACCCGGCGCGTCCCGCGAGCCGATCACCAGATCGCCCTCCAGTTCCCGCAGCGCCACCGTGCGGCCGGCGCCATCCGATCCGCCCACGCCCCGACCGCCAATGGCTTCACCCCCCTAGCCTCCGCACGCGCCGGGGACCAGCAGGAGACTCACCCACGTCCGTATCGGGCTCACCTCGCAGCAGCACGGCAGCACCTGTACATTGACACCGAACCGAACGCGTACTGCTGCGTAATGCAACAAGTATCATATATTCAACTATCGAATAACTCGACGAATCGACATATTATCGTTCACGCCCCGGGGCCGCAGAGCGAGCCTCGAGTCTCGAACGGACCGTTGGCCACCGACGGCGAAGACATCCCTTCCCCCTACCCGGCCGCCGGAACGACTCCGTTGACCGCCCCGCGGCCTGCGCCCTACCTTGCCACCGGACTCACCACTCGACAAGGGAAACGCGCATGCGAATCCACCCGAAGCAGGAAACGTACGATGTCTGCATCGTCGGCTCCGGCGCCGGCGGTGGCATGGCCGCGAAGGTCCTGGCCGAGGCGGGCGCCCGCGTCGTCCTCCTCGAGGCCGGGCGCTGGTGGGACAACACGAAGGACGCGGCGATGTTTAAATGGAATTACGAGTCGCCGCGGCGAGGGGCGCCCACGCCCGAACGGCACTTCGGCGAGTTCCACGCCGGGCTCGGCGGCTGGTCGCTCGACGGCGAGCCGTACACCGTGGCTCCCGGCCAGAGATTCGACTGGTTCCGGGTCCGGCAGCTCGGCGGGCGCACGAACCACTGGGGCCGGATCTCTCTCCGCTTCGGGCCGGACGACTTCCGGCCCCGCAGCAAGGACGGGCTCGGCGACGACTGGCCGATCACGTACGACGACGTGAAGCCCTACTACGACCGTGTCGACCGCCTGATCGGCGTGTTCGGCACCGTCGAGGGTCTCCCGAACGACCCGGACGGGATCTTCCTCCCGCCGCCCCGGCCGCGGTGCTACGAGCTGCTCGTCAAGAAAGCCTGCGACCGGCTGGGCATCACCTGCATCCCGTCCCGGCTCTCGATCCTGACCCGGCCGCTCAACGGCCGGCCCGCGTGCCACTACTGCGGCCAGTGCGGCCGCGGCTGCGCCACGAATTCGAACTTCTCCTCCACGAACGTGCTCATCCTCCCGGCGCTCTCCACCGGCCGGCTCGAGATCCGGGTGAATGCCATGGCCCGGGAGGTGACCGTCGACCGGGAGGGTCGCGCGAACGGCGTCGCCTACATAGACAAGACCACGGGACGCGACGAGTTCGTCCGGGCGAACATCGTGGTGCTCGCGGCGAGCGCGTGCGAGTCCGCCCGGATCCTCCTCAACTCGAAGTCCTCGCTCTTCCCGAACGGCCTCGCGAACTCCAGCGGCATGGTCGGCAGATACCTGACCGACACCGTCGGCGTGGACGTGGCGGGCTTCATCCCGGCCATGGTCGACATGCCGCCCCACAACGAGGACGGCGTGGGCGGCATGCACGTCTACATGCCCTGGTGGCTCGACAACAGCAAGCTCGACTTCCCGCGCGGCTACCACATCGAGGTCTGGGGCGGGCGCCGCATGCCCGGCTTCGGGTTCATGGGCGGGATCCACAACTACCCGCCCGGCGGCGGCTACGGGCTCCAGCTCAAGAACGACTACCGCCGCTACTACGGCGCCACCATCGGCTTCTCCGGCCGCGGCGAGATGATCCCGAACGAGGACTCGTACTGCGAGATCGACCCGGACGTGGTGGACCAGTGGGGGATCCCCGTCCTCCGCTTCCACTTCAAGTGGTCCGACCACGAGATCCGGCAGGCGAAGCACATGCAGGAGACCTTCCGCGCCCTCATCGAGGAAATGGGCGGCCAGGTCTTCGCGCCGATGCCCGGGCCCGAAGAGGGCTACGGCATCCAGCCCGGCGGGCGGATCATCCACGAGCTCGGCGTGACGCGCATGGGCACGGACCCGAAGACGTCGGTCGTGAACGGGTTCTGCCAGGCGCACGACGTCCCGAACCTCTTCATCGTGGACGGCGGCCCCTTCGTCTCGCAGCCGAACAAGAACCCGACGTGGACGATCCTCGCCCTCGCCTGGCGGGCCGCGGACTACATCGTGGAGCAACGGCGTGCACGGAGCATCTGACCCCGACCGCGGCCGCCCATGTCACCGTCGGCCACCCGTGCGCGTTCCCGGATCTGGAGGACGGGCGCCTCACGGCCCCACCGGGCTGGGCGCCCGCAACCCGACTGACCCGCAGCATGGTGCTCCGAGACGGGCATTGCTGCGGTTGAACGTTCGGATGCTGAACACCTCTTTGTGGAGCCTGACCCCATGTCGGAGATGAACCGTCGTGACGCCCTGACCCTCCTCGCCCTCGCGCCGGCGGCCACGGCGTTCACCTGGACGGCGCCGGAGGCCGCCACCGCGTCCAGCCGGGCGGCGATCGCCCGGGCCGAAGCCGCGGCCGCGGGGAAGCAGTACGAGCCGCGCTTCTTCACCCCGCACGAATGGGAGACGGTCCACGTGCTCGTGGACATGATCATCCCCCGGGACGAGCGCTCGGGCAGCGCCACGGACGCCGGCGTCCCGGAGTTCATGGACTTCATCATGATGGATCAGCCGGAGCGGCAGACGGCCATGCGCGGCGGGCTCGCCTGGCTGGACAACGAGTGCCGGAAGCGGTTCGGGAAGGATTTCGTCTCGTGCGACGACGCCCAGCGCCGCGCGGTGCTCGACGACATCGCGTGGCCGCGCCGCGCCCGGCCCGAGATGAGCCACGGCGTCGCCTTCTTCAACAGCTTCCGGGACCTGACCGCCACCGGGTTCTGGACCACGAAGATGGGGATGGAGGACCTCCAGTTCATGGGGAACACGTACGTGCCTGAGTGGCACGGCTGTCCGGAGCCCGCGCTCCGGCACCTGGGCGTGAGCTACAATGACTGATGGACCGGGCGCCGGGAGGCGTGTCGTGAACCGGGCGGACCGGTGTCGCCCAGGCGTTCCGGGCCCGGGCGCCCCAGGCGGGTTCTCCCACCGGGCGGCCCGGGCGCGGTCCGTTTGCCGGACGGGGCGGGGCCGCCCTGACGGCGCCCCCCGGCCATTCTCCCCGCCGCACCGCCGGCGGGTGTCCCGGCCAGATGCCTTCGGGCTCCCCCGTGGCCCCTACACCCGGCCATTCGCCACCCGGCGGCGCCCTCCGGCGCCCCAGCCCCCTGAGGACCCGTGATCCCGATCCCCGACCTCCTGGCCGCCGCCGGCGGCCTCGGCGATGCGCTCACCCACCGCCCGCTCCTGGCGGTCGTCACGCTCTTCGGCGCGGGCGTGCTGACCAGTCTCACGCCCTGCATCTACCCGATGATCCCGATCACCGTCGGGCTCATAACCGCCAGCGCCGGCGGCGTGGGCGAGTCGAGCCGGCTCCGGGTCGCCGGGCTGACCTTCACGTACGTGGCCGGGCTCGCGCTCTTCTACGCCCTCATGGGGCTCCTCGCGGGGCTGACCGGCACCCTCTTCGGCACGGTGGCGTCCAGCCCCTGGGCCCGCTTCGTCACCGGCGCCCTCCTCATGGTCTTCGGCCTCGCCATGCTGGACGTGATCCCGGTCTCCGCGCCCCGCCGGCTCGTGGAATGGGCCGGTCGGCTCGGCGGCGGCTCCTACCCCGCCGTCTTCCTGCTCGGCGCCACCTCCGGGATCGTGGCCGCACCGTGCGGCGCACCCGCCTTCGCAGCGGTCCTGACCTGGGTGGCCACCACCCGCAGCGCGGCGCTCGGCTTCCTCTACCTCTTCGTGTTCTCCCTCGGGATGACCGCGCTGCTCGTGATCGTGGGCCTCTCCTCCGGCGCCCTGGCCCGGCTCCCCCGCTCCGGCCGCTGGATGGTCTGGACCAAGCGCCTCGGCGGTGTCATCATGCTGGCCATGGCCGCGTATTACTTCTGGCAAATGGGGATGGTGCTGCTATGACCGGGAACGCCACGGCCACCACGTTCAGGGGGTTTCGGGCGACGTCGCACGGCACGCCACCCGTGCTACGCTACGCCCTCGGCCTCGTCCTCGCCCTCATCGTCTTCGCCGCGGCGCCCGCCATGCTCGCCGCCCAGGACGGGATCGGACTCCCCGTCGGCGAACGGCCGCCCGCCGTCGAGATCGAGGACCTGGACGGCGCGCCCGTGGACCTGGGCCAGTACATCGGCAAGAAGCCGGTCCTGATCCAGTTCTGGGCCACCTGGTGCCCGCTCTGCGAGGAGCTGAAGCCCCAGCTCGACGCCGCCCGGGCCCGCTTCGGCGACGACATCGAGATCCTGCTCGTGGCCGTGGCGGTCAACCAGACGAAGCGCTCGATCCGGCGCTACCAGGAGCGCCACGATCCGCCCGGGCGCATCCTCTGGGACACGGACGGCCGCGCCACCCGCGCGTTCCGCGCGCCCACCACCTCCTACGTGGTGATCCTCGACGCGGAGGGGAAGGTCGCGTACACCGGCGTCGGCGCCGAGCAGGACCTGGTGGGCGCGCTGGCCGGCGTCGTCGGCGAGGCGCCGGCTCGGCGGTAGCGGGCTCCGGCGGTAGCGGGCTCCGGCGGGATCACCTCGGCGCCCGCGCGCATCGAGGCGAATGTAGTGGCGGCCCCGGCCGGGCCACCGGAACGTGGATTGCGCCGGGCGGGCGGCCCGAGCGACGTCGCCAACGCGCCCCGTGGCCTCTCCGCCCTCCGACCTGCACGGCGCTCGTGGCGATGAGCCGCCGCACCCTCCGGCGAGAACCTGAGGAACTGTCGCGTGGTGCCCGCCACCGCGTGCGCCGAACGACTCCCCGCTTTGCCCGCGCTACGCCCCCATTGCCGACCCCTCCTCATCCCAACGCAGCACCGCCAACTCGCAAGCAGGCGCAACGCCCGTCCTCTCCAACTCGACAGAGCACGCCTGCTTCCGGCGCCGCGTACCGGGTCTCGCCCCGGCACGCCATGCGCCCCGCGCACCGACCACCGCCAGCCCGGTGACCGGACAAGGCTGGATGAGCCCGCGATCGGTGACGGACCACCGGGACGCCGGATCCTCCCACACGAGAAAATGAGAGCGGGCCCGGGGGTCCAGACACCCGAGCCCGCGTCCACCTTCCATCGCGTCGAGACTCGTCGCCCTCGCCTCACATGGAAACCTGGTACCCGCACATGGTGCCGGATACCTGAGCGGTGACTTGCCCCGCAAAGTTGAACGTGTACTTCACGTCCATGGCGCAGGAGCCTTGCCCGCCCGGGCCGGTCCAGGTGTAGCCTCCGCGGAGGTCCACCGTGATGGTGTCCGGCCCCTCCCAGTGCGTCGTGGTGGCCGTCGCCTGAGCATGCAGCTCCGGGGCCCCGGTGACCCGGAAGAGCCCCCGGCTCGTCTGGATCCCGCAATCCGACGGGGCCTGCCGCAGATCGACCGTGACGGTGCCCGCGCCGTTCTCGTCCCGGGCGTCCGTGAACGTCCCATCCACCTTGACCGTGCCGCCCTGCGGGCACGCCGCGGTCTGGGAGATCGTCTGCACTTCGGCCGCCTCGACGGACCCCTTCTGGGCCGCCAGCGCGCCATCGTGCACCGACAGGCCGAACAGGCCGCCGCCGAAGCCGATCTCCCAGATCATCGCCATGAGCTCGTACGCGATCTCCATGCTCGCGGCCTGGTCGATGGTCACTTCGGCCGGGGGACTCGTCGAGTCCTTGCCGCAAGCGGCGAGCGCAAACGCCGTGAGCACGGCCGTGACGGCAGGAACACGCAACATCACCTTCATGCGTACACTCCTCCGAGTGGAAAAGCGAGCTGGGAAGAAGAATGAAGGTGGGTCGTACGGCCGGGGAGTTCCGCTGAGGACCACCTCTACCTCGATCGCGGGCCTGGGCCACCCGCGCGGGCGAATACGGTAATGGACGCCCGAACGGAGCGCAAGATCGCTCCACGCATGAGGGAACGCGGCGGGCCGATCGGCCCGCCGCGCATCGCGATCCACTGTCCGGCTGTCCCCCGGGACCTGACTCCTCCCCGGCGCCCGCCCGACGGCCCCCGGCCGCCGCACCACCCTGTGCTGTCCCACCCCGCTCCGCCCACGAGACGCCCTCGCCATCGGGCGCGCACTCCGTGACGGCGGCCGGCTCGCCCTCTCTCCGGCGGCCGATCCTCGGCGCGCCTTCGCGGACCATCCCCGGGGCACCCCGGACATCCGGGGACAGCCGATCCGTGGCCCGGCTCAGCCGCGGGCGGGACGTGTGCGTTCCCGTCCGGGAGTCGGCCCACAGCGGTCGGACTGCGCGGGCGGCCCCCGACCCTCTCCGTCCCCCCGGGACCACCGTGCCGGCCCGCACCGGAGCCTTGCGCGATCTCGTTCGCCGACAAATGCAAGGGGGAGCGCCTGCCCGGCGCTCCCCCCATGCTCCCTGATCTCGGTGCTCACCGCCCCGACGCCCGGATCCCGCCCGGCTCGTCGAACCACCACGGCTGCGGCGGGAGCGGCCGCTGCCTCGGCCAGACCTCGTCCAGGGTGTTGGCGTCGTAGAGCCGGCCGTTCTTCATGACGTACCGGATCCGTGTGCTGTTCCGAATGTCCTGGAGCGGATCCGCATCCAGCACGAGGATGTCCGCGAGCTTCCCGGCCTCGAGCGTCCCCAGGTCCTTGCCGAACCCGATCGCCTCCGCGCCGAAGATCGTGGCCGCACGCAGCACATCGTGGTTCGACAGCCCGCCGGACGTCATCGCCCAGAGCTCCCAGTGGTAGCCGAGCCCCTGGAGCTGGCCGTGGCTCCCCACCGCCGCGCGCCCGCCCGCCTCCATCAGCCGCTTGACGAACTCCGCGTGCTTCGGGAAGACCTGCTCCTCATCGTGGAACCAGCCGCCTCGGCCAGGGCTGCCCCCCGCCCCCGCTCCCCTCCGCCGCGTTCGCGCGTCCAGGCTCTCGTGCGGCGAGAAACGGCGCATCTTCGGATTGTCGTGCACCTCCTCCTTCGCGTAGAAGTAGTTCTCGCCGAACGGCCCGCCGTACGACACGAGCAGCGTCGGACTGTTCGTGGTCCCGGACGCCTTGAACAGCTCGATCACGTCCTCGTAGATCGGCGCGATCGGGAGCGAGTGCTCGATCCCCGGGTACCCGTCCATCGCGTGCGTCAGCTCGAGCTTGAAGTCCAGCCCGCCCTCCGTGGTCGGCATGAGACCCAGCTCCTTCGCCGCGCGGATGATCCACTGACGCTGCTGCCGGTTCCCCGACATGTACATCTTCAGCGTCTTCGTGTCGTAGTACTCCGCGTAGCGCTTCAGCACGCTCTTCGCGTGCTCCTGGCTCCGGATGTTCTCCGAGCCGAACACGCCGGGACCGGTCGAGTAGATCCGCGGACCCAGCATGTCCCCGATCTCCACCCGGTCCTGGTAGCTCAGGACATCCGTGGTCGCCGTCTGCGGGTCCCGCGTCGTGGTCACCCCGAACGCCAGGTTCGTCAGGTACTGCCAGACCTGGCCGGAGTGGATCTCCGGGATCAGCCACTGGGCGTGGTAGTGCGTGTCCACGAACCCCGGAATCAGCGTCGTCCCGGCGACGTCGATGATCCGCGCGTCCGGCGGGATCTCCACCTCCCCGCGGGGGCCGACCGCCACGATGCGGTTGTCCGTAACCACCACGTCCGCATTCTCGATGATCTCGTGCCCCTTCATCGTCACCGCGCGGCCGCCCCGCAGCACCACCGTGCCCCGCGGCACGTCCCGCGGCAGCGTCACCCGGATCCGGATCTCGTCGGGCTTGTAGCCCTCCGACCGGTCGGCTCTGGCGCTCGCCGGATCCTGCCCGGCGCGCACCGAGTCCGCCCGGGCCCGGATCGAGTCGGCCCGGGCACGCAACGAATCCGCCCGCGCCAGGAGCGAGTCCGCCCGGATCCTGATCGAGTCCGCCCGCAGCGCGTTCAGCCGCGCCCGCAGCGAGTCCGGAACCTCCGCGCCGGCCTTCTGCAGGCTGTCCACCCGCGCCCGGACCGCCTTCAGGCTGTCGAGCATCGTGCGGACCATGCGCGCCGAGTCCGCCCGCGCACGCTCCGCGGCGCGCACGCTGTCCTCGATGAACTGCACCCGCTCGAGGTCGTACGTGAAGAACGCGTTCCCGATCGCGTAGTGCACCCGCTTCCCGTCCGCGCTCCACGCCGGGAACTCGCCGCCCACGTCCGTGAGCTGCCGGACCGGAACCGGCGCGCCCGCCGGGTTCGCCACCGAGATCGTGGGCGCCGGCCCGCCGACCTCCGGGATGTCGACCGTGTAGATCTGCATCCCGATCTGGGCCAGCGCCCGGCCGCCGGTCGGCGAGATCATCACGAGCCCCGCCGGCGGCGCCTGCGGCGCCTGCTCCAGCGGCTCGTCCACGAGCCCCGGCGCGTCCAACCGGAACGGGAAGACCCGCCGCGGCAGCGCCATGAGCGGCTCGTCGTGCAGCAGCCCGCCGCCCATCGCCGGCGCGCCCCGCACCTGGAGGTGCTGCCGCACGTCCGTGCCGTCCCAGCGGAACGAGACCAGGCCCTCGACCGGGCTGTACGCGTAGATCCGGTCCGGCTCGTTCCGGTTGAAGTGTGGCACGTCCCGCGAGCCGGTCGGCGCGATCACCGTGACCGGCCCGCCGTCCGCGGGGATCCACACGAACTCGCCGCCGAGCGGCCCGAAGAAGACGTCCGCCGCCTCCTTCCGCTCCCGCGCCGCGGCTCGCGACGCCACGATCCGCCGCCCGTCCGGCGACCACGCCGGGTTGTAGTACAGCGCCGGCACCTGCGTCAGCCGCTGCGGCCGGCCCCGCCCGTCCGCAAGCACCCGCATGATGTGCCCGCCCTCGTGGTCATCCCACGTGACGTACGCGATCCAGCGCCCGTCCGGGGACCAGGTGGGATGGAACTCGCCCACGTTCGCGTCGCTCACCCGCCGCGGCGTGCCGTTCGGCAGCTCCTGGACCCAGACCCGCCCGAACGCCGTGAACGCGATCGACCGCCCGTCCGGGGACGGCACCGGATGCCGGATCTGCCGCGCCGTCACCTCCGGCGACGTGTCGACCTCGTACGTGAACCTGACCTCCGGCCCGATGTCGAGCTCGACGTCCGCCTCGAACGGGATCTTCGTCGGCGCGGACCCGTCGAGCGGCACGCGCCAGATCTCGCCGCCGTACGAGATCACGATCGCCCGCGAGTCCGGTGTGAACCCGAAGCCCGGAAGCACGTCGAGCGGCGCCCGGGACTCCATCTCGTCCCGCTGCACCGGGAACGCCAGCCACCGCTCGTCACCCGTCTCCAGGTCCCGCACCCGCAACCCCGTGGCCGCACCCTCCCGCGTGCCGTAGACCAGCCACTTCCCGTCCGGCGAGATCCCCGGCCGGAATGCCGAGCCGTAACGGGACGTCATGAGCGTGGACGTCCCCGTCTTCCGGTCGTACCGGTAGAGCTGGTACTGCGGGAAGATCGCGTTGTACTCCCAGTCCCCGGACCGGCCCGCGAACCAGATGTACCGCCCGTTCGGCTCCGGAGCCGCGCCGAGCGTCTTGAGCGCCGCGGGCTCCCGGATCAACGGCAGCGGGCTGCGCCCCTTCACGTGGAACAACTGCAGCTTCGCCGCGCCGCCCACGCCGCTCGACCGGCTCGCCACGATGTACTCCCCGTCCGGCATCCACACGGGCGAGATGTACAGGTTCGAATTGCCCTGCGTGATCTGCACCGTGTCCTTCAGGTCCAGCGAGAGCGTCCACAGGTTGTCCCCGCCGCTCCGGTCCGAGACGAACACGATCTTCTTCCCGTCCGGGCTGAACCGCGGCTGCGCATCGTAGGCCAGCCCGCTCGTCAGGCGGGTCGCCTTCCCGCCCTCGATCGGGAGCAGGTAGATGTCGCCCAGCAGGTCGAACACGATCGTCTTCCCGTCCGGGCTCACGTCCACGCTCATCCACGTCCCCCGCGTGGTCGTGAACTTCGCCTTCCTCGCCGCCTCCAGCGGCAGCGGCTGCTCCCGTTGCGGGCCGCCCGGCGGACCCTGCGCCGCCAGCTCGTTCGTGACCGGAAGCATCAGGAGCAGGGCGACGACGCGCCCCGCACGCCGCACGGCACTCGCCGCCTTCATCGCGCACCTCCACGGATCCCGGCGGCCACGTTCGGCCCCATGTGACGCCACTTCTCATCCGGCGCGGGCCGCGCGCTCGGCCAGATCTCGTTCAACGTGTCACCCTCGTAGAGCCGGCCGTTCTTCATGACGTACCGGATCGTGTTCGAATTCCGGATGTTCTCCAGCGGGTTCGCCTCCAGCACCACCAGGTCCGCCAGCTTCCCCGGCTCGATCGAGCCCAGGTCACGGCCCAGCCCGATCGCCTCCGCGCCCAGGATCGTGGCCGCCCGCAGCACGTCGTGCTCGCTCATCCCGCCCGACTGCATGGCCCAGAGCTCCCAGTGGTAGCCGAGCCCCTGGAGCTGGCCGTGGCTCCCCACGCCCACGCGTCCGCCCGCTTCGATCAACTCCTTGATCCACGCCGCATGCTTGCGGAACGCGTACTCATCCTCCCGGAACCAGCCGCCCGGACCCGGGCCCGGGTTGCGCCGCCGGATCTTCGAGTCCAGCTCCTCCTTCGGCGTGAAGTGGCGCAGCTTCGCGTCCCCGACCAGGTCCTCGTTCGTGTAGAAGTAGTTCTCCGCCCACGGACCGCCGTACGACACCAGGAACGTGGGCGTGTTCGTCGTCCCGGAGGCCTTGAACAGCTCGATCACGTCCTCGTACGCGGGGATGATCGGCAGCGTGTGCTCGATCCCCGGGTAGCCGTCCATGGCGTGCGTCATGTTCAGCCGGTACTCGAGCCCGCCCTCCGTCGTGGGCATGAGCCCCAGCTCCCGCGCCGCCATGATCAGCCACTGCCGCTGCCGCCGGTTCCCCGACATGTACATCTTGAACGTCTTCGTGTCGTAGTAGTCGCTGTACCGGCGCAGCACGTACCGGGCGTGGTCCAGGCTCCGGATCCCTTCGGACTGGAAGACGCCCGGTCCCGTCGAGTAGATCCGCGGACCCGGGATCGACCCCGCCTCCACCCGATCCGCGTAGGTCAGGACATCCGTGGTGGCCGTTTGCGGATCCCGCGTCGTGGTCACGCCGTAGGCCAGGTTCGCCAGGTAGATCCACGGCCGCGTCCAGTGCACCCCCCAGAGGTTCCACATGTGCGCATGGGTGTCCACGAACCCGGGGATGATCGTCTTCCCGGACACGTCGATCACCTGGGCGCCCTCGGGCACGCTCACCGTGCCCCGCCGCCCCACCGCCTCGATCCGGTTGTTCCGGATCACGATGTCCCCGTCCTCGATCACCTCCCGGCCGCGCATCGTGATCACCCGCGCACCGCGCAGCACCGCAACGCCCTGCGGGATGTCACGCCGCGCCTCCACCCGCACGCGCAGCTCTTCCGGCCGGTACGCGGTCGCCGCCGCGACCGCATCGCCGCCCACCGCGCGCACGCTGTCCTCCACCACCTCCGCACGGTCCAGCCGGTAGGTCACGAATGCGTTGCCGATCGACCAGTGCACGCTCCGGCCGTCCGCGCTCCAGGTCGGGAACTCGCCCCCGATGTCCGTCAGCTTCCGCACCGGCATCTGCGCGCTGTCCGGCTGCGTCACCAGCACCGTCGGCACCGCGCCGCCCAGCTTCGGGACCGTCACCACGTAGATGTCGTTCCCCACCACCGCCAGCGCGCGGTCGCCCTGCGGTGCCATCATCACCAGGCCGGCCGGGCGCTGCGGGACCTGCGGCTCACGCTCGAAGTTCCGCGGCATCACGATGTCCGAGGTCTCCGACGGCTCCCACCGCGAAGCCGTGATCGGCGGCCGGTACGTGACCCGCAAATGCTGCTTGAGATCCGTGCCGTCCCACCGGAACGAGACCAGCGCGACCGGCGGGAGCGGCGGCTGCCCGGGCGCCGCGGGCGCGGCCGGGGCCGAGCCGTACGCGTAGATCCGGTCCGGATCCGCCGTGAAGTGCGGGCGGGTGCGGCCGCCGGTGGGCCCGATCACCGTGACGTCGCCTCCCTGCGCAGGCACCCACACGAACTCGGCGCCCAGCCCGCTGCCAACCGGCCCCACCGCCTCCACCAGGTTCCGCGCCGCCGAACGGATCGCCACGATCCGCGTGCCGTCCGGCGACCACGCCGGCTGCTGGTAGTACGCCTTCACCCGCGTCAGCCGCTGCGGCCGGCCGCCCGTCGCGGGCACCCGCATGATGTGCCCTTCCTCGTCATCCCACGTGACGTACGCGATCCACCGCCCGTCCGGCGACCAGGTCGGCTGGTACTCCCCGATCTCCTGGTCCGTCAGCCGCCGCGGCGTGCCGTTCGGCAGATCCATCACGTACAGCCGGTCCAGCGCCGTGAACGCCAGCTTCCGTCCGTCGGGCGAAGGGACCGGGTCCCGGATCTGCTTGACCGTGAACGTCGGCGAGTCCTCGATGGGGTACTCGAACCGCACCTCCGGCCCGATCGCCACCTCCGCGTGCACCGTGAACGGGATCCTTTCCGGCGAACCGCCCTCCACCGGGACCTTCCAGATCTCGCCGCCATACGAGATCACGATCGCCCGCGAGTCCGGCGTGAACGCGTAGCCTGGCAGCACGTCCATCGACGCGACCGACTCCTGGTCGTCCCGCTGGATCGGATAGATCAGCCAGCGCTCCTCCCCGGTCGCCAGCTCCCGGATCCGCAGCCCCGTCTCCGCATCGTGCCGCGACCCGAACGCCAGCCACCGCCCATCCGGCGAGACCGCCGGCCGGAACGCCGAGCCGTAGCGGGACGTCATCGGCGTCCGCGTCCCCGTCTCCCGGTCGTGCACCCAGATCTGGTACTGCGGGAAGATCGCGTTGTACTGCCACGCGCCCGTCCGCTGCGCGTACCACACGTACCGCCCGTCCGGCCCGAACGCCGCGCCGAGCATCCGCAGGTTCGCCGGGCCGCCCACCATCTCCAGCCCCCGCCCCCCGCGCACGTGATAGATCCACAACTTCTCGAGCCCGAACGGCGTGCCCTTCGACACCACCACGTACTCGCCGTCCGGCGTCCACTCCGGCGACAGGTACGTCGCGTCCACGCCCGTGGTCAGCGGATACGGCTCGCCTCCGTCCAGCGGCAGGATCCAGACGTTGTCATCCCCGCTCCGGTCCGAGACGAACACGATCTTCGTCCCGTCCGGACTGAAACGCGGCTGCATGTCGTGCGCGATCCCGTGCGTCAGCCGCGTGGCCGTGCCGCCGGTGATCGGGATCGTGTACAGGTCGCCCAGCAGGTCGAAGACGATCGTCTGACCGTCCGGGCTCACGTCCAGCGAAATCCAGGTGCCCTTCGAGGTCGTGAACCGCGCCCAACGCGCCGGCTCGAGCGGGAGGCCCGCCTCGGCCTCGTTCCCGGCCGCGGGCACGCCCCCCTTCCCGGGCGAACCCGCCGCAGCGCCCGGCGCCTGCGCGCCGACCGGCGCCGCCACCGCCACCGCGAGCGCGGCCGCGGCAAAACATCTCGTGAACGGAGATCGCATGTGAGACTCCAATGTGAGACTCCCAGAGAACAGCACGGGCACGCGTGCACCCATCGTGACGGAATGCGCGGCAATATAAGGACGTAGGCCGCGTCCGGGCCAGAATGGATCCGCGCCCCGCCTCCCGTGCGCTCCACTACGGAAATCCGCTTCGTTTGGTTTTGCGAAATGTGCCCCGCGGCCCCGTCATCGCCCCGGTTCCCGCGGCCGCGGCGGCAGCCGTCCGCCCCTGCCCCGGGCGACACCGCAGCCCGCCCGCACCCCGCCCGGTGCCGAACCGACGAATCGCCCCTCGACCTCGCAACGTCTGGACGCTGCTGGCGGCCGGGCCGGACGGCTCCGCACTCCCGCCTTGACCGGAGACGCCATGCGCACCACACTGCACGACCCCACCACCGCTCGACGAAAGGAGCCCCGTCCATGAGGATCTGGCTCGCGCTGGCCGCAACCGTTCTCGCCGCCCTGCTGATCGTGGAGCTCGCGGACCGGCCTCCCCGGCCCCTCGGCCTGGACGCGCCGCCCACCGTCTTCTCCGAGGCGCGCGCCCGGGTCGTCACCGAGCACCTCGCGGAGACCATCGGGCTGCGCGTGATCGGCACGCCCGGCAGGGACGCCGCCGCCGATTACCTGATCGGCGAGCTGCGCCGGATCCCGGGCGTGGAAGTCGAGGTGCAGGACGTCGAGACGGTCAGGGCATCGCCGTGGGCGGCGGGGGCGTACGTCGCGTACACCGCCCGGAACGTGCTCGCCCGGCTCCCGGGCGACTCCACGAGCGCCGTGCTCGTCTCGGCCCACTACGACTCGCCGCCGGAGAGCGTCGGCGCGGGCGACAACGCCGCCGCCGTGGGCGTGGCCCTCGAAGCCCTGCGCGTGCTCGCCGGCTCGCCCCGGCTCCGGCACACGGTCATCGTGAACTTCAACGACGGCGAGGAAGCCGGGCTGCTCGGCGTGCAGGGGTTCGTCGACCACCCGTGGATCCGGGACGTGCGGGCGTTCATCAACCTCGAATCCGCGGGGCCGCGCGGGAAGGCGATCCTCTTCCAGACCGGGCCCGGGAATTCATGGCTCACGAAGGCGTACGCCCGCTCGGTCCCAAGGCCGTACGGCACGGTGATCGGGCAGGACATCTTCCAGGGCGGGCTCATCCCATCCGACACGGACTTCCGCATCTACCGGGATGACGCCGGGCTGCGCGGCCTGGACATCGCGTTCTACCAGGATGACTGGGCGTACCACACCCTCCTCGACCGGGTGGACCGGCTCGAGCCGGGCGGGATGCAGCACATGGGGGACAACCTCGTGGCGCTGGTCCGGGAGCTCGCGGACGGCGACCTCCCGGGCGATGTGGGCGGCGAGTCCGCCGTCTACTACGACGTGCTCGGGCTCCACATGTTCGTCCACGAGTCCAGGACCATGCTGCCCCTCGCCGCCGCCGCCGCGTTCGCCGCGATGATCGCCGCGGCCATCGCGCTCCGCCGCAGCGCCACGCCCCGCCGGGACCTCGCGGCCGGCATGCTGTACGGGCTCTTCGGGTGCATGGTCGGGATGGGGGCCGCGGTCGCCGCGGGGGTGATCCTCGGATTCGTGCTCGACCGGCCGCACGGCTGGTTCGCGGCGCCGTGGATCGCGGCCCTCGCGTTCGCCCCCCCGGCGCTCGCCGGGTTCGCCGCGATCCACGCGATCTGGGAATACCGGGCGACGAAGCGCGGGGTGGACCCGCTCGCCCGCGCGAACACCGCCTGGGCCGGCGCCGCGATCCTCGCCGCGCTGCCGCTCGTGATCCTGGCCATCCTCGGCTTCGGCGCGGCCTACCTCTGGCTCTGGTGGACGGTCCCGCTCACCCTCGGCCTGGTCGTGGCCTCGCTCCTCCCCGAGCGGTGGTGGTGGCCGGCCTTCGCGGCCGCGTTCGTCCCGGGCCTCCTCCTGATGCTCCAGGCCGGGACGCTCTTCCTGAAGCTCTTCATTCCGGTGAGCGGCCGGTTCCCGCTCCCGTTCCCCTTCGACCCGATCATCGCCGGGATCGTGGCGGTCGTGGCGCTCGCCATCGCGGTCCCGGCATTCGTGGCCGCACATCGGGCCGGCGGATTCGGCCGCGCCGCGCTCGCCTTCCTCGCGCTCGGCATCCTGGGAGGCGCCCTCGCCGCCGTCCGGCACCCCTACTCGCCGGAGCGGCCGAAGCGGCTCCTGGTCGAGCACGTTGCCGCAGGCGATGCCGGGCACCTCCGGGTCACCGCGCTCGACTACCCCGACGCCGGCCCCGCCCTCCGCGGCCTGGACCTCGAGCCGACCCCCGCCGCCGGCCGCGAGCGCCGCGGTTTCCAGCGCTACCAGGCGCCGACGCCACCGCCCGAGCTGCCCCCGAGCGTGGTCACCGTCGGCGACGCCGTGCCGGCGCTCCCCGGACCGCTCGCCGCCGCATCCCCCGCGGAAGACGCCGCGGGCGCAACGGACGCCGCGCCGTCCCGTTCGGCTTTCGCCGCGCTCGGACCCGCGCCGGAGGATGCGCTGCGGGAGGTCACGCTCTCCGTCGGGCCGGGCGCGCCGTACATGTTGGAATTCCACGTCCCGGCATCGGCCCTCGCCGGCTGGTCCCTCGGCGATCCGCCCACCTCCGCAGACGGCAACGGAATCGTGCGCCTGCGCGTGATGGCGCCACCGCCCGACGGGTTCCACGCCCGCATCACCCTCAGGGGCGAACCCGTGGACATCCGCGTCGTCGAGACGTACGCACCCTTCCGCACCGCGGCCATCGATTCCGTGCTCGCGGCGCTGCCGGTCTGGACCACCCCACACTTCAGGGCGATCCGGACCCGCACGTTCACGCGATGATGCAGGAACGCCGGCGCATCCGCGCCGGCGAACGGTGGGTCCGCGGACGCGGAGGGCGGAACGCCCTAGGACGCTCCGCCCTCCGCCGGATCCTCGTCCGCGGCTGGAAGCAGCGCGCGGATCGCCTCGCCCAGCTCCGAGTACGACGTGGGATCGATCTCCCGGAACGGCACGGCCCGGTACGCGATCCGGCCGTCCGGCCCGATCACGAACAGGTTCCGCGCGGTGCTCCGCCCCTCCGGGATCCCGCCATACGCCCGGGCCACGGCGTTGTCCGCATCGCTCGCCATGAGGAACGGGAACTGGTCGTCCCGCGCCCACGAGGCCAGCACATCCAGCGGATCCGCACTGATGGCGATCAGGACCACGTCCCGGCCGCCGTTGAAGATCTGCGCGTACTGATCACGGTACGCGTGCATCTGGATCGTTCAGCCGCGTGTCCTCGCGCGGTAGAAGAAGGCGAGGACCACGACCTGGCCGCGGAAGTCGCTGAGCTTCACCGGCTCCTTCAACTCGCCGAACCGGGTCGCGGCCGGGAGCTCGAAGTCGGGCGCGAGCGCTCCGATCTCGAGCGGCGGCGTCGCCTCCTGCGCGGCGGCGGGCGCCGCCACGCCGAGCGCGAGGCCGAGGAGGAGGACAGCTAGACTGCGTCGCATGCGTCGGCCTCCCTGGGAAGGTTCGATCCGGCGCGACTCGGAGCCGCGCCGCACGGAGCTCAAGTATACGGCGGGCCCGGCGGCGTGTCGAGAACCGCGTCCGCCGTTGACCCGCCCCTGCCCCCGTCCCTACCTTGTCCCCCTCGCGACCACCCCTGGAACCCACTGCAACGTGCCGTGAACGGGAGCGGCGATCCATGGCGGAAGTCAACGTAGCGATGATCGGCTACGCGTTCATGGGCCGTGCGCACAGCAACGCATGGCGCCAGGTCGGGCGGTTCTTCTCGCCCCGGCTCACGCCCCGCATGAAGGTGCTCTGCGGCCGAACGGCCGAGAACGTCCAGGCCGCGGCCGCCCAGCTCGGTTGGGATGAATGGTCCACCGACTGGAAGCGCGTGGTCCGCCGGGACGACATCCACATCGTCGACATCTGCACGCCCGGGGACAGCCACGCGGAGATCGCGATCGCCGCGGCGCGCGCCGGCAAGGTCGTGCTCTGCGAAAAGCCGCTGGCGAACTCCGTGCGCGAGGCCGAGCGCATGCTCTCCGCGGTCCGCCGCGCAGGCGTGATCCACATGCTCTGCCACAACTACCGCAAGGTCCCCGCGGTCATGCTCGCCAGGCGCCTCATCGAGGAGGGCCGGCTCGGCACCATCCGCCACTTCCGCGGGACCTACCTCCAGGACTGGATCGTGGACCCGGAGTTCCCGCTGGTCTGGCGCCTCGACCGGGACCAGGCCGGCTCCGGCGCCCTCGGGGACATCGGCTCCCACGTCATCGACCTTGCCCGCTACCTGGTCGGCGAGATCGACGAGGTCGCCGCCGCGCTCGAGACCTTCATCACCGAGCGCCCGCTCCCCGACCGCTCCGGCCGGACCGGCACCGTCACCGTGGACGACGCCGCCATCGCCCTGCTCCGCTTCGAGAACGGCGCCATCGGCACCCTCGAGGCCACCCGCATGGCGCCCGGCCGCAAGAACCACAACCGCTTCGAGATCAACGGGAGCAAGGGGAGCCTGGCCTTCGACCTCGAGCGCATGAACGAGCTCGAGCTCTATCTCGAATCCGATCCCGCGTCGATCCGCGGGTTCCGCACCATCCTCGTGACCGACCCGGAGCACCCGTACATGCAGGCGTGGTGGCCGCCCGGCCACGTCATCGGTTGGGAGCACACCTTCACCCACGTGGTCTACGAGCTGCTCAAGGCCATGGCGGACGACCGGCTCCCCACGCCGAACTTCGAGGACGGGGTGCGCAACCAGCGCGTGCTCGCGGCCATCGAGCGCGCGGCCGAGAAGCGCCGCTGGGTCGAAGTCTAGGCCGAGCCAACCGAGGAGACGAAGGATGAAGCTTGGAGTCCTGACGGTCCTGTTCGGGGACAAGCCCTTCGAAGAGACGCTGGACTACGTGGCCGGGCTCGGGCTCGAGGCGGTCGAGCTCGGGACGGGCGCGTACACGCGCGCGAACCACGTGGACGTGGACGGCCTGCTCGAGAGCGAGGCGCGCCGCAAGGAATTCCTGAAGGCGCTGGAGAGCCGCGGGCTCGTGATCAGCGCGCTCTCCTGCCATGGGAACCCGCTGCATCCCAAGACGTCCATCGCCCGCGAGCACCACGAGGTCTTCGAGAAAACCGTGGCCCTGGCGGAGCGGCTCGGCGTGGACCGGGTCATCACCTTCGGCGGCTGCCCCGGCGCCGGACCGAACGCCACCGAGCCGAGCTGGATCGTCTCGCCCTGGCCGCCCGAGTTCGCCGAGATGCTCGAATGGCAGTGGAACGAGCGCGTGATCCCCTACTGGACCGAGGCCGCGAAGGTGGCCCGGCGCGCGGGCGTGAAGATCGCCATCGAGCTGCACCCGAACTTCGTCGCCTACAACACCGAGAGCATGCTGCGGCTGCGGGACGTGGCGCCGGACGTCATCGGCTGCAACTTCGACCCGAGCCACATGTTCTGGCAGGGGATCGACCCGGTGGCCATGATCCGCGCCCTCGGGGACTGCATCTACCACGTCCACGCGAAGGACTGCCGGATCGACCGCCACAACACCGCGGTCAACGGCGTGCTCGACCCGAAGAAGTTCACGCGGGAGCTGGAGCGTTCCTGGATCTTCCGCACCGTCGGGTGGGGCAACGACGCGTCGGTCTGGAAGGACATCATCACGAACCTGCGCCTCGTGGGCTACGATCACGTGATCAGCATCGAGCACGAGGACAGCGTGATGTCGGGCGACGAAGGGCTGCGCAAGGCCGTCTCGTTCCTCTCCGACCTCCTGATCCGGGAGCCCGCCGGCGTCGCGTACTGGGCGTAGCCGGCCGGCTGGGAGATGCCGCGGGGGATCCATCGGGCGACGCCGCGCCGGTCCGGGCGGCCGGTCCGCCTCCCCCCGCGCTACCACGGCCTCCGACCGTGCGCGTGACCGGGCGGGCACGCCTGCCGGCGGAACCCGCCCGGTCGGTCGCTCCGGCCGGCCGACCTAGCGCCGGCTCAGGACGGCGTCGGCGTGCCTCCGGCCGGCCAGCATGATCCGCCGCACCTTCTCCAGCAATTCCGCCGGCGTGAAGGGCTTCTCCAGGAACGCCACGGGGCCGCTCCCCCCCACCCGGTCCGCCAGGTCCGGCCTGCCGTAGCCCGAGGTGACCAGCACGCGCAGGTGGGGCATGCGCTCCCGCAGCCGCCTCACCAGCTTCGGCCCGGACATCCCGGGCAGCGCCACGTCCGTGATCACCAGATCGAACGGCCGGATCGCGCCCTCCGCGTGCTCGAGGGCGGTGTAACCGCTCTCCGCTTCCACCACGTGGTAGCCATGCCGGCCGAGCACCCGCACCATCAGCGCCCGGACCACGGGATCGTCCTCCACCACCAGCACGCAGCCGGCATCGTTCGCCAACCGCGGGTCCCTCCCGCGCGCCGCGCCGGCCTGCGACGTCGGCTCGGTTGCCTCCACCGGCGCCTCGACCGCGGGCAGCCAGATCGTGAACGTCGTGCCCAGCCCGGGCGCGCTCTCCACCTGCACCGAACCGCCGGCATGGTTCACGATCCCGTACACCGTCGAGAGCCCGAGCCCCGTGCCCTTGTCCCGCGCCTTCGTCGTGAAGAACGGCTCGAAGATCCGGTCCCGTATGTTCTCCGGGATCCCAACGCCCGTGTCCCGGACCACCAGGACCGTGTACCGGCCCGGCATCACGTCCCCGGATCCACGGCCGTCCGGCCGCTCGCGCCACCCGGTCGTCGTCTCGATCGTGATCCGGCCGCCGTCCGGCATCGCGTCCCGCGCGTTCACCACCAGATTCGTGACCACCTGTTCGAGCTGGCCCGGATCCGCGCGAACCGGCAGCACGTCCGACGACAGATCGGTCACGATCTCCACGTCCGGGCCGACCACCCGCCGCAGCATCCCGGCCAGATCCCGGATCAGCGAGTTCAGGTCGAGCACCTTCGGCTCGGCCTTCGAACCACGGCTGAACACCAGCAGCTGCCGCGTGAGCGCCGCCGCCCGGCTCACGTTCTGCCGGACATCCAGGAGATCCAGCCGCACCGTGTCCGGAAGGTCGTGCTCCTCCAGCGCGAGCTGCACCGTGCCATCGATCGCCGTCAGCACGTTGCTGAAATCGTGAGCGATCCCGCCCGCGAACCGCCCCACCGCCTCCAGACGCTGCGCGTGCAGGAACTGCTCCATGAGCCGCCGGTGTTCCGTCACGTCCAGCAGGATCGCCATGATCGCCCGGACCCGGCCCCCGGCATCGTGCAGCGGCGCCGCGGAGAGCAGCAGATTCACCCGGGTCCCGTCCTTCCGGACCCGTTCCAGATCCATCCCCTGGATCCGTTCGTCCCGCTTCACCCGCTCCACCACTTGCCGGAACTCATCCAGCCCATCCGTCGGCACGGTGGGGAGCTCCTTCCCGAGAACCTCAGCCTCGGTCCAACCGAACGTTTGCGCCGCCGCCGGATTCCACAGTATGACGCGACCCTCGAGATCCAGCGACAGGATCGCCACCGGCGCGGCCTGGATGATCGCCTCCAGTTCCTCCGCCGTGCTGTGCAGCGTCTCCCGGACCCGGGAGGTGCGCCGGAGCTCCGCCGAAACCAGCAAGTATATCAGGAACGCGCTCGCCGCCACGAACAGCCAGCCCTTCACGAGCTGGATCATGTCCACCGTCTGCGGATCCTGGAACAGCGTCAGGACCAGGTGGTCCGAGGCCGCGATCCACAGGGCGCCGAACACGAAATAAATGGTGGCTATGCGGAATGCCGACCGTACGTTCATCTTATGCTCGCCATCGAGATCGGGGACGCGCCCTGCCAGGAAAAATTGCCGGGTCATGGGAAGGAAGATCGGGCCTGGCCAGGTTGGGGGGCTCGTTCCCCGCGTGTACGTGTCGCGGATGAAATATTGCGCCTACGACCGCGATTCGTCGAGTCTCACGTTTTTCATGCTATTATCGACCAGATCGCTGGCGCGCCCCGGGACACGCTAGCCGTGTGCCGGGCACGGCACCGGACGGAACATCGCTGTACACCGTCCGGCGGCGGGGTTACCTTTCGATCATGCCACGGATCGTTTCGTTCCTGCCGGCCGGCACCGAGATCGTCTGCGCGCTCGGTGCGGCCGGGGAGCTCGTGGGGCGGTCGCACGAGTGCGACTACCCGCCCGAGGTACAGTCGCTGCCGGTGGTCAGCCGCCCCGCGCTCCGGCTCGAGGGATTGGGCCAGGCCGAGGTGGACCGGCTGGTGGCGGAGCGGCTCGGCCAGGGCGGAAGCCTGTACGAAGTGGACGAGCGGCTCCTGCGGGAGCTGCGCCCGGACGTGATCCTGACCCAGGACCTGTGCCAGGTCTGCGCGCCGTCCGGGAGCGAGCTGACGCGGGCCGTGCGCGCGCTCCCGACCCGGCCGGACCTGATCTGGCTGAGCCCCCAGACCGTTTCCGGGATCGAGGAGAACATTCGCACGGTGGGCGAGGCGATCGGCCGCGCCGCGGAGGCGGATGCGCTGATCCGCTCGATCCGGGACAGGATCGTGGCGGTGCGGTCCGCGGTTGCCGCCGCGCCGCGCCGGCGCGTCGTTTTCCTGGAATGGACCGATCCGCCGTTCTGCGCCGGCCACTGGGTACCCGAGATGATCTACGCCGCCGGCGGCCTGGATCCGCTCGGCCGGGCAGGCAAGGACTCGCTCCGGATCACGTGGGAGGACGTGGAGGCCGCCATGCCCGAGGTGATCCTCGTGGCGCCCTGCGGGTACGGACTGGAGGCCTCGGTCGAACTGGCGGGTGCGGTACGCCGGGTGCGCGGCGCGCGCGTCGTCGCCCTGGACGCGAACGCGTACTTTGCCCGACCCGGCCCGCGCGTGGCGGAAGGCGTGGAGCTGCTCGCGCACGTGCTGCACCCGGAGCGCTTCCCGTGGCCGCACCCGCACCGGCCGTGGGCCGAGGTGCCCCCACCGCCGGAGCAAGGGGGCCGCGCGTCTTCCTGATGGTCGTGTCGGCGCGCGGGCGTACGGATCCGGGGTCGGTCCATCACCCTTCTCAGGCCTCGGGCCCGGCGGCGTGGCGGTACGGTTCGAGGTGCGATTCGCGGCGGCCGGGGTCCGGATCGATCGCGGCCGACGCGTCCACGGCGATTCCGCCGCGCGGAGCCGGGAGCGGGTGATCCCATGAGCGAGCGCACGCAGTGGGTCCTGGTCATCGGGTTCGTGGCGGTCCTGGCTCTCGCCGCGGTCCTGGGCGCGTGGCGCGCGGAACGCGCCCTCCCGCCCGGCGCGGTCGGGTCCCGGGCGCCGGACTTCGCCGCCCGCACCCTCGACGGCTCCGGCGAGATCCGCACCCTGAAGGACTACGAGGGCTCCGTCGTGCTCCTCAACGTATGGGCCACCTGGTGCCCGCCCTGCGTCGAGGAGATGCCCAGCCTGCAGAAGCTCCACGAGGCGCTGGGCGACGACGGGCTCCGCATCGTCGCCGTCAGCATCGACCCCGCCGGCGCCGAGCAGGAGATCCGGGACTTCGCCCGGCGCCTCGGCCTGACCTTCGAGATCCTGCACGATCCTGGCAGCGCGATCACCGAAGCGTACGGGATGTACGGCGTACCTGAGACGTTCCTGATCGACGCCCGCGGCCGGATCCGCTACAAGCGCCACGCCACCGACTGGTTCTCCGAGGAGAACCGCCTGATCGTCCAGTCCGTGCTGGACGACCGCTGAACCGACGCCGTCCCTGGTGCCGCCTCGGGCCGGGATTCGGACGGCGCGTGCCCCCGGGTCGGGGGCGGGGCATCGCGCGGGCGTCCGGAGGCCCCGGCCATGCGTTGTCCGGCCCGGGGCCGGAACCGGTCCGCCGACAATGCGGAGCCGGCTCTCTGGAAGTGCGCCGCCCACGCGTGCGCCCCATGCCCGGAGCGCCGGCGGAGCGTTGCTTCACCAGGGCTCCCGGTGATCGGCCGGGGCCGCGAGGCGGCGCCGGTTCGGATCGTCCGGCGGGCCGGGGAGCCGGGCGGGCCTGACGGCGCCGGAAACCGTGAACGTGTCTAGCCCTGGCGAACGGCCCGAGCCGTGAGTCGTGGCAGGGCTCCGGGCTGCCCGAGGCCCGGTTTCGGACCGCGCCGGCGGAGCGGGGATGCGAGCTCAGGGCCCGGCCGCGCCGGTGGCAACGCGTCTGCGCCGGAGGCGTGGTCCCCGCCCGGGGCCGGTCCCCGTCTTGCCCGGCGAGCCGGCGCCGGGTCATCCTGTGGCTTCCCGCGCCGCGGGAGTGCACTCACCCCATCACCGGGGGCATCATGGAACTCGGGATCTATACCTTCGTGGAAGCGACGCCCGACCCGCGCACCGGCGTGGCCCCGAGCCCGGCCGAGCGCGTGCGTCGGCTCTTGGAAGAGATCGAGCTCGCGGACCGCGTCGGGCTCGACGTGTTCGGGATCGGCGAGCACCACCGCCCGGAGTACGTGTCGTCCGCGCCGCACGTGCTCCTGGCCGCCGCGGCCGCACGCACCCGGCGGATCCGCCTGACCAGCGCGGTCACCGTGCTCGGGTCCGATGACCCGGTCCGCGTCTTCCAGGCGTTCGCCACGCTGGACCTGATCTCCGGCGGCCGCGCCGAGATCATGGCCGGCCGCGGTTCGTTCATCGAGTCGTTCCCGCTCTTCGGTTACGACCTGAACGACTACGATGAGCTGTTCGCGGAGAAGCTGGACCTGCTCCTGAAGCTGCGGGAGTCCGAGCGCATTACCTGGACCGGGAAGCACCGGCCGCCCCTGTACGACGCCGGGGTCTATCCCCGCCCCATCCAGAACCCGCTCCCCGTCTGGATCGCCGTGGGCGGCACGCCCGCTTCCGCCGTGCGCACCGGAGCCCTGGGCCTCCCCATGGCGCTCGCCATCATCGGCGGGCTCCCCGAACGCTTCGCTCCCTTCGCCGAACTCCATCGGGAGGCCGCCCGCCGCGCCGGACACCCTCGGCCCGCGCTCAGCATCAACTCCCACGGCCTCATTGCGGACACCTGGCAGGAAGCCGCGGACATTGCGTTCCCGGCGTACGCCGCGGTCATGGACCGGATCGGCCGGGAGCGGGGCTGGCCGCCCATGACCCGACGGCAGTTCGATGCGTCGACCGACCTCCGCGGCGCGAACTTCGTGGGCACGCCGGAGCAGATCATCGAGAAGATCCTGTTCCAGCACGAGATCTTCGGCCACGACCGGTTCCTCCTGCAGATCACGGTCGGGACCCTGCCGCACGAGGTCGTGCTCCGCTGCATCGAGCTGTTCGGAACCGTGGTCGCGCCCGCGGTCAGGCAGGAGGTGGCGAGGCGGCAAGCGGCGCGCGGGGCGTGACCGGCGGGCCCGATGCCGCTGCATCGACCGGTGCGGGCCCCCGCGACCGACGATGAGAGACGGCGGGGCCGGTCACCGCGTGGCCGGCCCCGCCCGACTTCCACCCGATCCGCCTCCCGGAAGCGATGCACTAATACCGGTACGTGGCCGCGAGCCCCGTATCCGTCGGCATCCGCTCCTTCGGCACGATCACGACGTCGCCGCCCCGGGCGAGCACCATCTCGCCGATATCGTCCAGCAGGTCGTCCGCGCCCGGCGTGCCCGGCTCCAGGTACTCGATCCGCCCGGTCTCCCGGTCCATCCGGCCGGGCACCACCCGCTCGGCCTCGAGCAACAGCGTGCCCACCCGGCCGTTCACCGCCGCCCTCGCCGCGTCCGCCACATCCCCGGTCCCGTAGCCATGGGCCGCCGCCGTCCCGAACGACTCGACCAGCCACGCGAGCCGGGAGAGGTACCGCGGTTGGAAGACCTCCCACGCCCGCGCCCGGAGCTCCTCCCGCGAAAGCGCGTCGGGATGCACGTCGATCGCGCCCTCGACCAGGTACGGATTGTGGCTCGACTGCCGGAAGCGCGAATGATGCTCCGGCAGCGCCGCCAGGATCAACGGCAGCCCCGAGGGCCGGGAATGATGCACCAGGATCGCCCGGTCGACGGCCCGGAAGAACCGCTCCTGGTCGATGTCCATCTCGTCCTTCTTCGAGCCGTAGCCATGGTGCGCCGCGGGCGTGGCCGGCCCCCGCGTCGTGACCATCCGGTGGGCCTCCGTCACGTTCTCGCCCAGCGCCTCGGTCATGTTCCGCGGGACCCCCTCGGCCAGCTCGATCTCATCCAGCGCGTCCCGGTTCCCCTCGAAGAGCCGGATCGCCCCGAGACTCAGTCCGAGCACCTGGTAGCGGTCCGCGGACTGCACGATCCTGAGCAGCGGCTTCGTATGGAAGCTGTCCGCCACGACCGTCCGCTCCGGGACCGGCCGCTGCAGCCGGTACACCCGGAAGTACCCGGGCGCGCCGAGCACGGCCAGGCCGTCGAACGTGTGCTCCCAGAAATACGGACGATCCGCCAGCTCCCGGAACGGCGCCAGGAGCGCGTCCACCTCCCGGGACGACAGCGTCGCCCGGAGCATCTCCTCCGCCTGCTTGACCTGATTCCGAAACCGGATCGGATCCTGCTGGTTCTCCGGATGATGCCGGTGTGTAGGCAGATAGATCGAAATGCACGGCCCGTCCCGCGGCGCGAGCAGTACGGCCGGGTAATCCTTGTCCAGCGAGTCCATGGTTCCTCCCGCGTGAGTCAGGGTCCGCGGAGCGGCCCCGCCGCACACCCCTGTGCGGGCCCGTTCCGAAACAGAGAGGGGGGATCGCGCGTACGTGCGCTTGCGGCCGCGAATCCGGCACGCCGCTTCCGCAGGGCCCTGCGGTCGAGGCGACGTCATCTTCGCGACCATCGGAGGGTACGCCCGCGGCCCGCCGCATGGCAAGTCCCCGGCGCTCCGGCCCGAGGAATGTTGCCGTCGGATCGTCCGCTTGACCCTGTCCGGGCCCGCGCCTAGCTTCGCACCTTCGCCGGCGGATGGCCGGATGGGCGGGCGCCTGCATCGCCCCGCCCCATGCAGCAACGGAGGACCTGATGAGCGAGCCGGTCGAGATCCCGAAAGCGGTGCTGATCCGGGACCTGATCATCTTCCAGATCAAGGTCTGGCTGGACGGCTTCAAGGATGTGGTGCTCGTGCCCGTGTCGCTCGGCGCGGGCGTCCTGGACATCCTGTTCGGGCGCCGGCGCGACGGCTACCGCCTCTATTCCGTGCTCCGGCTCGGCGAGCGCTTCGACCTCTGGCTCAACCTGTACGGCGCGGTCCAGCACGCGGACCAGGAGAAGGAAGGCCTGTTCGGCGCGAGCCGCGCGGGCGACCCCACCCTGCTCGGCCAGCTCGAACGGCTCGCCGGGACGGAACGGGAGCCGCCGAGGACCCGGCCCCGGTAGACGCAGCCGCTGCCGCGCGGGGATCCCGATCGTACGCGGCGGGCGGACCCGTGCCGGCATCGGCCAGCCCCCGGGCCCGCCGGCTTCCGGAGACCGCGGCCCGGGCTTCGGCCGGTCGGTCGGCTCCCGGGACGACGACCGGGGCCGCTCGAGCGGGTCGCGGTAGCGCCGTACGCGTTCCGGTCCTCGACCCGCCCCGCGACTCCGGCGCGCCCTTCGCGCACGCGGACGACGATTCGCGTTCACGGCGCCGGTCACTGCCCCCGCGCCGTGCCCCGGGGTACGCCGCCGACTCCCGACCGCCGCCCGGCCGCCGGCAGGCCGTGCATGGCCCGAAGCCGGAGCCCGGCCGCTTCCTGCGGACCCGCCTCGAGCCCACGCTCCCCCGCCGCGCATCGGGCCGGACCGGCGGAGCCCGCGGCGGCGGCTCCCGGCGGGGTGCGTTCCGTGCGCGACGTCGCCTCACACCCGACACGGGCATCCCGCCCCACCGGCGTGATCCGGCGCCCCGCGGCCGGGTACAAGACCGTGGCCGCCGCGGCCTCCAACGCCACGGAGACGCGGCGACCGCGCGCCAGGCGACGGGAACCGGCGGGCGCCGAGGACGTCCGCCATCGGCGCGCGAGGGGGCCGAAGCGACGTCGCCCGAAGGATCACACACACGGAGCGGACCGGAAGGATGGCCATGCGGGACGGCAACGCGCACTGCGCCGGCGCCACGACGGCGGGTATCCCCCCCGGCGTTCGAGCGGCCGATGACGCCGGCCGGCAGTTCGGGATCTTCCCGCCGGTCCCGGTACGCTGCCGCTCCCAGTCCGCGGACAGCGCGCCCCGCTACGCACGCTCCCGCTTCATCTTCCGGCCCGGCGAGGTGGGCGGCGCGCTGGGCGACCTTGGGACCTTCCTACCCTACGTCATCGCGGCGATCACCGTCGTGGGCATGAACCCCACGGGCGTGCTGGTCTCCTTCGGGCTCTTCTACCTCGCGGCGGCCGCGGTGTACGGCGTGCCCATGGGCGTGCAGCCGATGAAGGCCGCGTCCGCCGTGGCCCTCGTCCAGTACATGGCGCCCGGGGAGGTCGCCGGCGCAGGCCTGGTGATCGGCGCGTTCTTCCTCGTCGCCGGCGCCACGGGAGGCGTGACCCGGCTCGCGCGGATCGTGCCGCGCGCCGTGACCGCGGGGATCCAGCTCGGCCTCGGCGCTTCCCTGGCGTTCCTCGGCCTCCGCCTCCTGGCGGAAACGATCTGGATCGGGGTGGCCGTGTGCGCCGTGATGCTCGCGCTGCTCCGGAACCCGCGGGTCCCGGCCGCGATCGCCGGACTCGCCGCGGGCATCGCGCTCGCATACGCCGCCGGGACACTGCCTCCATTCCCGGACATCCGGCCGGGCATCTACCTGCCGCACCTCGTCTGGCCGGCGTGGGAGGACGTGCTCCGCGGCGCCCGGCACCTGGCGGTCCCGCAGATCCCGCTCACGCTGACGAACGCCATCATCGTGACCGCGGCCATCACCCGGGACCTCTTCCCCAAAGAGCTGCACGGCGTGGACGAACGGTCCCTCGCGCTCTCCACCGGGATCGGGAACCTGCTCGCCGCGCCGATCGGCGGCTTCCCCATGTGCCATGGTGCGGGCGGGATCGCCGCCCACTACCGGTTCGGCGCCCGGTCCGCCACCGCGCCAGCGCTCATGGGGATCGCCTGCCTCTGTCTCGGTCTGTTTCTCGGCGACGACGCAACCGCCGTCCTCTCCCTCGTCCCGCCCGCCGTGCTCGGCGCGCTCCTCGTCTTCTCCGGCCTCGAGCTCGCCTCGCCCGCGAACACGCTCGGAGGCGGAGGCCGGGACCGGCTCGTGGCGCTCGGCGTCGCGGCGCTCTCCATCATCACGAACCCGGCCGTCGCGTTCATCGCCGGCCTCGCCGTTGCCCTGGCCGCGGACCGGCTCGCCCGGCGACGGGCCTGACCGCCACGCCGCCAAACCCTGACCGGCACGCCCCCTGGCTGAACTCGCCGCCCGCAGCGCCCCTCCCGGGCGAGCATCTTGCACCCGCCCCGCGGCCGCTTCGGTCACACGATCGGCGGTGGAACGCACCTCCGGAGGGACCTATGTCGCGGGACTGGAGAAGAATCCTGGGAGCGGGTCTGGCCGCGGCGCTCCTCACCGTGACGCTCGCCACGTGCGAGGACGATACCGTGGTCGGGCTCAACGGCCGGTTCCTGAACCCGTTCAACGGCCAGCAGATCTTCCGCTTCGAGACCTTCGCCAACGAGCCGTTCTGGACGGATACGCTCCGGCTGAACGAGCTCATCCAGTCGTCGGTGAGCCCCAGGGTAGCGCTGTCCCTCGGGCTCAAGGTCGATGCCGACACCCTGCCCTCGGGCTTCCTCTCCTCCGCGGACCTGGACGACCCGGCGACCACCGTCGAGCTGATCCGCCGGGGCGCCGTGGTCGGGATCGTGGGCGAGGTGGACGAGTCGGGGACGCTGGTCCGCGTCGGGATCACCTGCGCGCTCTGTCATTCGACCGTCGATGACGCGGTCCAGCCCGGGATCGGCCGGCGGGTGGACGGTCCGGCCAACCGGGACCTGAACGTCGGCGCGATCCTCGCCCTCGCACCCGGCACACCGGACAATCTCCGGCCGGCATTCGAAACGTGGGGGCCGGGCAAGTTCGACGCCCGCGTGTTCGGCGCGGGCACCTCGGACGGCACGAACCCGACCCTCATCCCCCCGGCCTACGGACTACGCGGCGTCAACCTCCACACCTGGACGGGCGAAGGGTCGATCCCGTACTGGAACAATTACGTGGCGGTCACCCAAATGCATGGGCGGGGCAGCTTCCGGGACCCTCGGCTCGGGCTGGACATCATCGTGCCGCCCGACCTGGATGAGGTCACGCCCAGGCTGCCGGCGCTCCAGGTCTATCAGCTCGCCCTCCCTGTGCCCCGGCCCACGCCCGGGTCCTTCGATCCGGCTGCCGCGGAGCGCGGGAAGGCCGTTTTCGAAGGCCAGGCGCGGTGCGCCACCTGCCACATCCCACCGCTCTACACCGACGCGGCCGGCTACGGGCTCCACCGCCCCGAGGAGACCGGGATGGATCCGAGGGTCGCCCAGTTCTCGACCACCGGCATGTACCGCACCGCGCCGCTCCGCGGCGTTGCCACCCATCCGCCCTACTTCCACGACGGCAGCGCCGCCACGCTGGAAGACGTGGTCGACCCTTACGACCGCGTCCTCGGCCTGAATCTCTCGCCCCAACAGAAGAGCGATCTCGTCGAGTACCTGAAGTCGCTCTAGCCGCGAGCGGGCGTCAAAGACCCGCCGTGGATCGCGCGGCCGGGCTCCGGGGGGACCCGGAGCCGGAGCGGCGACGGCTGCGTCCCTGGAGTGTCGACAATCCCGGCGCGCACGAACTCGAAAAACTGTCCACTCCGGTGCGCGCCTGGATTGTCGACCCCCGCGATGCGCGGCCGCCCCGCACGGGAATCGCTTCGTGTTCACAGGACGACGCGTGCGCCCCGCGCGAGCGCTCCGGCCCGAAGCTCACGATCAACGCCTCTGGGCCGCGGCTTCGTGGGCTCCGCGTCCCGGCCATGACCGATCGATCCGCCCGACACGGTCGCGGAGCGGTCTCGGGTGCACGCCGCGGAACCGGCGCCGGGGCCCACATCCATGCCGGCGTGCCGAAACCGCTGCCCGGCCCTTGCGGCGGGGCGCTCCTCCGCGCGTCCGGGCGTGGTCGGATGGCGAACTGGCGATGGCGACTGCACCGCGCCACGTACGGCCCCCTGCAACGTCGTCCCGGCGCCGCGCGATCCCTTCGGTCCGGGCGCTCCCGATCGCCCCGGAAAGCGTTGCCACATCGGAAGAAACGAGCTATGTTCAGGACATTCCGATCCGCAACTCTGGAGCAGTTCGCCGACTCCCGCGCGAACCGCGCGCACTGGGTCGGCGTTCGGGCATCGAAGGCCCCACAATGCCTCTTCACCACGACGACCGGGATGTCGAACTCATGCACCGGCTGCGCGGCGGCGACACCGCCGCGCTGGACGAGGCGCTGAGACGGTACTGGTCGCCCGTCGTCGCATACCTCCTCCGCATCTGCGACGAGTCCGACGTGGCCGAGGACGTGGCGCAACGCACGTTCCTCCGGCTCTGGGAGCGGCGCTCCGACTGGCGGCCGGACGGATCGCTGCGCGGGTTGCTCTTCCGCGTCGCACGCAACATCGCGATCAGCGAGTACCGGTCGGAGCTGGCGCGGGAACGGGCGGAGGCGGTGAACGCGGCCTTCGCCGTGGACCCGCCCACACCCCTCGCGCTCCGCGAATCCGAAGAGCTGCGAGACGCCCTCGACCGCGCCATCGAAGCGCTCCCCACCCGCCGCCGCGAGGTCTTCGTCCTGCGCTGCATCCACGAGTTGTCCTACCGCGAGATCGCGGAGATCATGGGCATCTCGACCCAGACCGTCGCGAACCAGTTGAGCGCGGCCCTCGCCACGCTCCGCGCGACGCTCGGACCGCTCCTCGACGACTGACGGGCGCCCGCCGTCCGCCCCGGTTTCCCGCTCCGTTCCCACCGCCTTCCGCCGCAATGGTATGGATCGCGGCCCTCGCGCGTGCTTGAGGTTGCAACGAACGACAGCGACGTTGCAGCGAACGGCGATCAAGGTGATCACGCGGCCCGTACCCTCGAGCCACTGATCCAGGACCATATGGACGAACTCATCGAACGTGCGCTACGCGGCGAGGCCACGGAGGACGAGCTCGCGGAGCTCGGCCGCTGGCGCGCCGCCGACCCGGAGAACGAGCGGCAATACCGGCGGACCGTCCGTCTGCTGGAAGCCGCCGCCGAGCTGCGGTGCGAGCTGGAAGCCGGGGCCGTGCCCCGGCCGACGGCCAGGGAGCTCCTCACCCGGCGGCCGCGACGCGCGGAGTCGATGCCGCCCGATGGCGGCGCTCGACACCGTTGGGCCCGGCGCATGCCCTGGGCCGTAGCCGCCGCGGCCGTGCTCGTGCTCGCCTTCAACCTCGCCCGCCCGGGCGGCGAGCCCCGAGACACGGCCCTCTACCCGCCACCCGTCATCGTCACCGGCGTCGGCGAGATCGTGACCGTCCAGCTCGGGGACGGGAGCGCCGTCCGGCTCGCCCCATCGAGCCGGCTCCGGCTCTCCGCCGGCGGCGACCCGCGCGCCGTCGAGCTCGAGGGACGGGCTTTCTTCTCCGTCGCACGGGATGAGGCGCGCCCGTTCCGCGTCATCACCCGCACCGCCACCGCGACCGTGCTCGGCACCCGGTTCGAGATCGCGACCGAGGAAGACGACCTCCGCCTCGTGGTCGTCGAAGGCCGCGTCGCGCTGGAAACCGAGCGGAACCGCGTCGAGGTCGGCGCCGGCGAGGTCTCGGGGGTGACGAACCGGGTGGCGGCGGAGCCGACCCGCATCGAGGACGTCAACGACATCCTGCGCTGGACGGGACGGTTCCTCGCGTTCCAGAACACGCCGCTCCGGGATGCGGCGCGCGAGATCGAGAACACCTACGACGTGCGGATCGCGATCGTGGACGAGGCGCTCGCCGCCCGCACCGTCACGGCGGTGTTCACCGGGCAGAGCCTCGAGTCCGTGCTCGACGTCATCTGCGCCATCGTGAACGCGCACTGCGCCGTGCGCGACGACGAAGTCACCATGTCACTGCGCTGAGGGGCGTCGCCCGGCGCTGGCACACCCGCCGGCAGGGGAAGTCCCTGTGGCCATGGAGGGTCCGACCATGCGTCCTCTCGCTGCCGTTCGCAAATGCCTCCTGCTCGCAGCGGCCGTCGCGTTAGCGCCGGGCGCTGTCCAGGGCCAAGCGGTCGAGATCGCGGCCCGAACCGCGGAGCCCGAGCGATCGCTGCTCGACCGGCCCGCCCGGCTGTCCGTGGAGCGCGTGCCGCTGCGCGCCGCGGTGAGCGAGCTGGCGGAGCGGTCCGGCGTACCGCTCGCGTACAGCCCGACGCTCCTTCCCGGCGGGCTCGAGGTGAGCTGTCCTTGCGAGGCCGTCACCCTGCGCGACGCCCTCACCCGCCTGCTCGCAGGCACCTCGTTCACGTTCCGGGAAGCGGATGGCCAGGTCGTGATCGCGCCGGCCGCGCCTCGCACCGTGCCCGAGCAGCCCGGCCCGCGGCTCGCCGTCGACGCCCGCCTCGCCCCGAGCGGAACCGCGCGGCCGGCGTTCGAGCCGCCGGCCGTGATCCAGCCCGCAACGATCACGGGCCGGGTCACGTCGGAGGCCGGCGCGGCCGTCGGCGGCGCCTTCGTCACGCTCCCCGGACTCGGCCTCGCCACCGTGACGAACGAGGCGGGCATGTACCGGCTCGTCGTTCCCGAGGCGCAGGTCACGAACCGGGAAGAAACGCTCCGGGTCGAGCGCATCGGCTACCGCACGGCCGACGTGACCTTCCTCCTCCAATCCGGCTCGATCCGGGTGGACGTCACCCTGACCGACCAGGCCATCGCGCTCGGCGAGATCATCGTCTCGGGCACCGCGGGCAACCTCGAGCGCCGCGCCCAGTCCGCCGTGGTCTCCACCATCGACGCGTCCCAGCTCGTGCGCCGGGCGCCGGTCCGCGACGTGACCCAGATGCTCGCGGCTCGCGTCCCGGGCATGAACCTGACCCAGAGCTCCGGCGCCACCGGCTCCGCCGCGCGCATCAACATCCGCGGCGCGGCCTCCATCTCGCTCTCGAACCAGCCGCTCGTGTTCGTCGACGGCGTCCGCGTGGATGGCGGCGCGCGCGGGCTCATCAACGTCAGCGGCTCCGCGGCCGTCGGCCAGGCGCCCAGCGCGCTCAACGACATCAACCCGGCCGACATCGAGAGCATCGAGATCGTGAAGGGCCCGGCCGCGGCCACGCTCTACGGCGCGGACGCGTCCGCCGGCGTGATCCAGATCATCACCAAGCGCGGCCGCGTCGGGGCCAGCTCGTTCGCCCAGGACGTCACCTTCGAACACGACGTCATCGACCCGAACTTCGAGGTGCCGTCCAACTACGCACGCTGCCCGGCCGCCCTCGTCGCGCCCAACAGCCCGAACCCGCTCTGCCGCGGCCTCCAGGAAGGCGCCGTCGTGTCCGACAACCCCGCGGTCCGGCTCGGCGCGTTCAGCCGCGGCTCCGCCAACACGTTCCGCTACAGCGTGCGCGGCGGCGGCCAGAACTACGGCTTCTTCGGCTCCCTCGGCATCACCGACGAGCAGGGCACGATGCCGAACAACAAGATGAAGCAGCGCTCCGGACGCGTGAACTTCACCTTCGCGCCGACGTCCACCCTCACCTTCGACGCCGGACTCACGCTCATCCGGAGCGACTACGACATGCCGCGCTCCGATCAGGACAACCACAGCTTCTATCTACAGAGCATCCTGGGCTCGCCGCTCACCGTCACCGAAGGTCCCGACGGCAGCCTCCAGGGCGGCATGCTCTTCTCCACGGCCAGCAAGGAGTCCATCACGTCGATCGTGTCGCGGGTCTCCTCCATCCGCACGACCCCGACCCTCCAGGTCACGTTCCGCCCCGCGTCCTGGTTCTCCAATCGCCTGACGCTCGGCGCCGACCTGGACCGCGGCCGCGGCTTCCAGATGTTCCCCAGGAACGACTTCGGCTGGTACCCTGACCAGCTCGCCGCGGGGAACGGGTCCGTCTCCACCGTGCAGATCGACTCGCGCCGCTACACCGTCGACTACATCGGCAACATCAGCACCGTGTTCGGCTCCGAAGGACAGTTCTCCTCGAACCTCTCCTTCGGCAGCCAGTTCATCCACGAGATCGCCGAACGGCTGACCGGCGGCGGCGCCGGCCTCGTGACCAACAGCGCGATCCTGGTCACGAACACCGCCTCCAGCACCGTCAGCCAGGGCTACGGCGAGTCGAAGGCGCTCGGCCTGTTCGTCCAGGAGCAGATCGGCTACCGCGACCGCCTCTTCGCCCAGTTCGGCCTGCGCGCGGATCGCAACTCGGCCTTCGGGTCCAACGTCGGCACGTTCTACCTGCCGAAGGTCGGCGCGTCCTGGGTGGTCTCGGAGGAAGACTTCTTCCAGCCGCTCACGCCGGTCGTCTCCACGCTCCGGCTGCGCGGCGCCTGGGGCACCACCGGCCGCTCGCCCAGCGCGACCGCGGCGCTCCGCACCTACGGCACCGCCCGCTACGTCACCGACGCGGGCCTGATCGAGCTCGGCATCGTGCCCGGCAACCCCGGCAACCCGGACCTGCGGCCGGAGCGGGGCAAGGAGCTCGAGCTCGGGTTCGACGCGGGCTTCTTCGATGACCGCATCGGCGGCGAGCTGACCTTCTTCTCGAAGAAGAGCACCGACCTGCTCGTGACCGTGCCGGTCTCGCCCTCGACCGGGTTCGGTTCGGCCCCGTACGGCAACATCGGCGAGGTGCTCAACCGCGGCGTGGAGTTCGTGCTGCGCGGCTCGCCCGTGCGCTCCCAGAACTTCGCCTGGGACCTCTCCCTCGCCGGCAGCACCCTGTACAACGAGATCGTCGATCTCGGCACCGCCGGAACCTTCATCAACAACTTCCGCGCCTTCGTGCCCGGACGGCAGATCGCCGCCTGGTGGGTCCACCGCGTGCGCGAGGTGGACACCGAGCGCGGCGTCACCATCGTGTCCGACACGGCCGAGTTCGCCGGCAACCAGATGCCCACGTTCACGGGCAGCCTCGCGAGCACGTTCACCATCAAGGGCAACCTGAGCATCTACACGCTCTTCACCACCCGGCGCGGATACCACGTCTACAACCTGAACCAGGAGTTCCGCGACCGCAGCGCGCAGTCGACGCGGAACGTGGTGCTCGGTCCGGACGAGGGCGGCTACTCGCAGGAGGAGCGGCTCCGGAAGCTCGGGCCCTACGTCTCGGAGACCACGGGCGCGCCGGTCGGCGCCGGGAACGTCAAGGACCCGTACATCCAGAAGGGCGACCACATCCGGTTCGAGGAGTTCACCGCCACGCTGACGCTGCCCGCCGCCTTCGCCCAGCGGCTCGGCGCGCAGGGCGCTTCCATCAGCATCGGCGGCCGCAACCTCGCGCTCTGGGCGCCCGATTTCGAGGGTGACGACCCGGACGTGCTCGGGACCGGTCCCGAGGCGAGCGGCCTCAATCAGCTATTCAACGCGGATGTCTTCACCACGCCTCCGGCCCGCCGGTGGATCTTCCGCATGAACCTCCAGTTCTAGGAGTCGCGCCATGCATGCACGATCCCTGATCCGCGGCGCAGGCGCCTGCTTGCTGGCCGTTATGGTCGGTTGCGACCTGGACGTGAGCCATCCCGGCGTCATCGACGCCGACACCTTCGATCCGGTCCAGGACGCCTATGTGCTGTCCATGTCCGCGCAGCAGAACTTCTATACGAGCTACGCGACGCTGGTGAACTCGACCGCCCTCTACTCGGGCGAGATCTGGACCGGCGCGGTCCGGCAGGAGTCGAACGACATTGCGCGGCGCGCGATCGTCGACACGAACATCGACCTCAACTCCACCTTCTGGGCGCCGCTCCAGCTCGCCATCGCGACGAACGACGAGGTCGTGCGAGTCCTCCGCGACGCACCCGACTTCTCCTCGAACCTCAACGTGGCACGCTCCTCGATGTGGGCCGGCTTCGCCCTCACGCTCATGGGCGAGATCTTCTGTCAGGGCGTGATCAACGTGGGGCCGCCGCTCACCCCGGCCCAGACGCTGGACGAGGCCATCGCCCGGTTCCAGCGCGCGATCGATATCGCGTCCGGCCTGAGCGGCGCCGAGGCGGCCAAGATCCTGAACGCCTCCCGCGTCGGCCTGGCCCGGGCGTATCTCCAGAAGGGCGAGCTCCAGAACGCCGTGAGCGCGGCCACCGCCGTGCCGGCGGACTTCGTGGCCAACGCCATCTACGTGGATGACCCGCAGAGCCGCGGCCGCACCGGGAACACGGTGTACTCGACCTCCGCGGGCAATACGCAGATCGTGGCCGAGGCGTACCGGGAGCTGGACGATCCCCGGGTGCCCTACGCGGATGCCGGGACCAACGCCCAGGACGGGCGCAACCGCCTGTACCGGCAGCAGAAGTATACGTCCTTCGCCTCTCCGATCCGCGTGGCGTCCGGTCTGGAGGCGCGCTACATCATCGCCGAGGCCGAGCTGAAGATGGGCTCCACCGCGTCCGCCCTCGCGCTCATCGCCGAGCGCCGCGCCGTGGGCGGCCAGCCCGAATTCACCGGCACCGGCACGGACGAGATCCTCGCCGAGCTCATGGACCAGCGCGCCCGGGACTTCTGGCTCGAGGCGAAGCACCTCGGGGACTACCTGCGGAACCCGTCGGCCACGCCGTACGTGCCGGCGCAGGGCACCCCGTACTACAAGCCCGAGCAGGGCAACTTCGGGCCGATGACCTGCCTCGAGGTCCCGTTCGTCGAGAAGGCGAACAACCCGAACTTCAACTGACCGGTACTGACCGGCGCTGAAAGAAGAGACGCGCACGTGCTTCGGCACGTGCGCGTCTCTTCTTGTCCCGTGGCCGTCCGGTCCACTGGATGCATATCCTCCGGGGCCCGGTCGGCTATACCCGTTCCGGAAGGAAACTTACCGGCCCTCCTGCCCCGTACTCTGCATCCGAATCCCCCCGTTCGCGATGGCCGGCCGGATCAGGACGTTGCCGCCGACCGGCCAGCCCTCCGATACTGGCCCCGCCCCGGTCCGACCGTGGGCGGGCCCGCAAACCCGCTTCCATCGGCCCGACGCCCGGCCCCGGACCCCTGGCGGCTCTACACCGGGCCCGATCCGCTCCCCCTCAGCGATCCGCCGTGGGCCACCACGCCGCCGACGCCCCGGCCGGCGCGTTCCGCCGGATGTGCACCGCCATCTGCCGCACCGTCTCGGCCCAGGTGTACGCGTGCCAGGAATGCCCCTTCTTCGGCCGCCCGTATGTGAACGACGGCTCGTGCGACGGGTTCGTCACCCCCTCCAGGAAGTCCTCGAAGAGGTACATCGCCACGTTCAGGTAGAAGTCGTCCATGTCCGGGACGAAGAAGTGGAGCTTCCCGGCCAGCTTCGGCCCGATCCGCGCCCACTCCCGCTCCGCGTACGCCCGCAGGTCGTAGCCGTTGTCCCGCATGTAGTGGGCGACATCCCGATCGATCTTCCCCGTGAGCGGATCCCACAGCGGCTTCGGATACCCGTCCTCCCCGACCGGGCCGTAGACCGACTCCCAACCGTTGAGCTGGTAGCCGGACCGGCCGCGGCTCCCGAGAACCGCCTCGAACCGGCTGAGCTGCCGCATCGTCCAGACGACCTGGCCCTCCACGGTCCGCCGGAACGGTCGCTCCGCCTTCGTGAACATCCCCTCCTGGACCTCGAACGCGTTCTCGTCTTCGTAGATGTTCACGAGCAGGTAGCGCCGGAAGTCGATCGGGTCCGGCTGGAGCACCCACGCGCCGCCGAAGAAGTCCGGGTTCCGGAGCTGGAGCGCCAGCGCCTGCCAGCCGCCCGTCGAGGCGCCTTCCACGATCCGCGCATACGGCTCCGGGATGAGCCGGAACCGCTCCTCCAGGTACGGGATCACCTCCTTCAGGAGCGCATCCTCGTAGGGCCCGTTGTTCGCCGAGTTCGTCGAGTACGAGTCCGGGAAGTACGGCGTCTGCTGCTGGAAGCTGATCGCGACGACGCGCGGGAAGTCATCCGCGATCCACGACTTGTAGAAGTCGTACCCCGTCTCCACGCCCGTCACGGGATCGATCCGGCCGAGCCCGCGCACCCGCGTGGAGTCGGTCGTGAACCCGAACGGCACGTTGTGCCCGAAGGTGTAGATGGCGGGATACCGCACGTTCGGGTTCTCGTCGAACCCCTTGGGGAGCAGCACCGTGGCGTGGATGTAGATCGGGCGCCCCCAGAACTCGGTGAGCAGCCGGCTCTGGATCTTCACCCGCTTGATCCACTCCGTGTCCGGCGGCAGGTCCCGCTGCGGGATGACGTGCCGGACCTCGAGCCGCACCGTGCGGTCCTCGCCCACCACGAAGCGCTGCACGTCGCTGTACAGGTTCCCCGCCTTGGCGTTGAAGGGCTCCTGGCGGCCGTCGTTCATCGGGAGCCAGAGCGTGTGCCCGTCGGCCCGCCGCACCTGCTCGTAGACGTTGATGATCGCCTGCGCCCAGTACTCGCCCGGCGGGAGCTCCGGGAGATCGAACGGGTAGCCGATCGCGCGGTCGTCCACCACGGCCACGGCGCCGGGCCGGAATCCTTCCAGGTCCACGGCGAAGATCGCCGGGCCGCGCGGGGAGATGAGGAGCCGCGGCTCGGGCGATTCCCGATTCGAGATGGCGACGATGAGGCGGCCCGTCAGCGGCCCGGCATGCGCTTCCGGCGCGACGGTGACCTCGAAGCGAGGGGCTGCCCGGGCCGGGCTCGGCTCCGCGCGCGTACCGTCCGTCGCCGGCATCGGCGCCGCGAGCGCCACGTCCTGCGTGGTCGTGGCTGACGCGAAGGAGGCGGCGAGACCCGGCGGAGCCGCGGCCGCCGGCGTCGCCTGGAGCGACGCGAGCACGGCCGCGGTCAGGATCCCGAGCGAGAGCGTCTTCAGTCTCATGGTCGTGTCCGCGTTGAGAGGGGTACGTTCGTACGCGACGTCATCACCGCACGCTGCGCGGCCTCGGGCCACGTTCGGCGCGGCCGCTACCCTTCCACGCGCCGGGAGCGCGCTCCGTACTATCCCCGCCCGGTCGGGCCGACCCCGGAAGCGCCCGCGGCGGGCGGGATGGTAGGAAACCGCGCGCTCCATCGTGTAGGCGGATGAAACCGGCCAGGCCGGCGACCGTATCTGAGACTGGACCCGGCGTTCCTCTCAATGTGAGGTGATCATGAGCGCTCCGCCGAACTACGACCGCATGGCCCGCGACCTCCGCATCCTGAAGGCGTACGCCGCATGCTCGTCCATCGCCCTCATGGTGGTGCTCTTCGCGGCGTTCTCGCCGGCCCGGCGGCACCGATTCGAAGTGCTCGAGGCCGAACGGATCAACATCCTCCACCCGGACGGGAAGCTCGCCCTGGCCATCGCGGGGAAGGGCCGGCTCCCGGGCCCCACCTTCGAGGGGAAGGAGTATCCGCAGCAGCTCTCCGGCGGCCGGACCACGGCTTCCGGCATGATCTTCTTCAACGAGCGCGGTGACGAGGTCGGCGGCCTGACCTATCAGGGCGATCTCCGGGGCGACGGCTATACCGCGGGCGGCGGGATCACCTTCGACCAGTTCCGGCAGGACCAGGTGGTGTCCGTGCAGTACATGGACAACGGCAGCCAGCGGAGCGCGGGGCTGCATGTCTGGGACCGGTCCACCGAGATCTCCATCGCCGAGATCCTCGATCTCGTGAACGCTCGCCTGACCGCGACCGGGGCGCAGCGGGACTCCATCGAGCGCGCGATCCAGGGCCTGGCGGAGCGCGGCCTCGGCACGCACCGCATCTTCGTCGGCAGCCAGAACAAGACGGCGCACCTGGTCATGCAGGACACGAAGGGCCGGCCGCGCATCCGGATGTACGTGGACGCGAACGACCAGGCCCGTCTCGAGTTCCTCGACGCGGAGGGCAAGGTCACGCACGCCTGGCCGGAGTGAGCGGCGAGGCTGACGGGGGCGCGGGCGGCCGGGGCGTGTCGTGGCGCCGACGGAGGTCGGCCACCCGCCCCCGCCGCACGGCGGGCGCCGGCCCCCGCCACGACCCGGCGACTCGCCACGCCTCGCCCCGGGCCTGACCCGGAGCACTGCCCGACGGCTCGATCACGAGCCGACCACGCTGTCCGCGCGAGAGTCCATTCCATGGTCGCGCCGCCGCCGCGTTCCGTGCTCGCGCTGCACGCCCGCCATGATCCCCGCGAACGGTCCAGAGGCCATCCTTCCGGCGAGCTGACCTCTCGCTCCGCAGGAGCCCCGGTTGCGGCCGCCGGCCGGACCGGCACACGGCATGCGCCTGCGCGCCGGCATGAACGCGAGAGCGAGCCTGGAATCCGCCATCGTCCCCTGCCGCCGCATCCTCCTGTTCCTCGCGGTGCTGATCTGGCCAATGACCGGGTGCGGCAACCAGACATCGAGCGCATCCAGCGCGTCGGATGCGGCGACCACGGCGGGGCCGGCCGGCGCGCTCCAGGCGTTCATCGACCGGGCCGAGCCCGGCTACCGCTGGAAAGTGCTCCGCGAGGGCACGGTGGCGGGCACCGAGTACACCGAGCTCGTCCTCGTGTCCCAGGAATGGCGCGGCGTGGAGTGGCGCCACCAGCTCTTCGTGTTCTGGCCGACCGCCCAGTCCCCGGACTCGCGCCACGCGCTCTTCATGATCGACGGCGGGCAGTGGAGGCCCGGGTTCGACGATCCCGAACGCGCACCGCCGCCGCCCAGGGACGCCGAACACGTGGCCGAGGTGGCCGAATCCCTCGGCACGCCGGTCGCCGTGCTGCGCCAGGTGCCTTTCCAGCCGATGTTCGGCGGCCTGACCGAAGATGACCTGATCGCCTACACCTTCGAGCGCTTCCTGGAAACGGGCGAGCCCGACTGGCCGCTCCTCTTCCCCATGGTGAACGCCGCCGTGCGCGGGATGGACGCGGTCCAGCAGGTGGGGCGCCTGCACCGCGGCGTCGCCATCGATGACTTCATCGTGTTCGGCGCTTCCAAGCGCGGATGGACCACCTGGCTGGTGGGCGCGGTCGATCCCCGCGTCGCCGCCATCGCGCCGGTCTCCATAGACATGCTGAACCTGGAGCGGCACCTGGCGCTCCAGCGCGAGACGTGGGGGCGCTATTCCGAGCAGATCCAGCCGTACGTGGCGCTCGGGCTCCCGGACCGCCTGGACGGCCTCACCGGCCGGGCGCTGCTCGACATGGTGGACCCGTTCCGGTACCGCAGCCGGCTCCTCGTGCCGAAGCTGATCGTGCTCGGAACCAACGACCGCTACTGGCCCCTCGACGCCCTCGGCCTGTACTGGGATTCGCTCCCCGACCCGAAGCGGGTGCTGTACCTGCCGAACACGGGGCACCGCCCGAACGACTATGCCCGCCTCAAGGGCGCGCTCGGCGCGCTGCACGACCACGTGGTCCACGGTGCGCCGCTCCCGCGCCCCGTCTGGCGGTTCGACGAGACCCCGGACGCGGTGCGGCTCCATGTCGAGTCGGACGCCGAGCCCCGCGCGGTCACCGCCTGGCGCGCGACGGCGCCGACCCGGGATTTCCGTGAAGCGAGCTGGGAGCCCGCGCCGTGCCGGCCCGCTGGCGCCGGCTTCCTCTGCGAGGCGGAGCGCGCTGCGGACGGCTACACCGCGCTCTTCGCCGAGCTCGAGTACGCCACCGCCCGTGGGCCCACGCTGTACCTCTCCACCCGGATCCGGGTCGCGGGCCCGCCGGAGCCCGGCCTCGCGCAGTGACCACGACGATTCCGGAGGTGGTGGGCGGGGCGTGGTGGGACGGGGATGTCCGCCTGCGCTTCCCGCTCCGGCAGGCGACCGGCGGTGGATCCGGGCCCGGAAGGCAGGCGGGCACCGCTGGCGACCGCCCCGGCTCGTGCGCCCGCGTTGCGCCCGCAGGTCACGCTCGGAGGAGTACGCATTTCGGACCCGCCGTCCGGGCGGACCGCTGGCGCGCTCGGGCCGAGCCGGTGCCCCTACCCGATGCTCACGGCCGCAGGTACCGCCGCCAGAGCATCCACCCGCACGCCGCCAGCGCGACGGCGATCCAGACGACGCCCCAGACCAGCGTCGGGACACCCGTCAGCTCCATGAGAAGGTGCGCATCGGACTCCAGGTGAGGGCGCTGGAGCACGTCCGACCGGATGTCCAGCACCGCATAGAGCGCGCTGGTCGCTCCGAGAGTGGTGAGGAGCACCGCCTGGCCCCGCGGCGAGAGCCGCCTCGCGGCAAGGAGCAGCACGGCGCCTGCCAGGAGCGTGAAGATCCAGCCGAACCAGCCCCGCACGAAGAGGATGGCCATGAGTAGCAGGAGCGCGCCGAGTCCCGCCGTGACGACCCGGATCCGCTTCGCCCGGGCGCGCGCCGCTTCGATCAACGCGAGCCCCCAGGCCAGGCTCCCCAGGTACCCGGCGGACAGGGTGAGGAACGCGTTCCCTCCGAGCGTATAGGTCACCCCGCCCTCGTCCGGCGAGAGCCCGATCCGCACGATCGAGCCGCCCGTGGCCACCGCGGCCAGCCCGTGGCTGATCTCGTGCAGGAGCACCACGAAGATGCGCAGCGGATAGACGGCGGGCGTGTCCCAGAGGAACCAGAGCGCCGCGAAGTATGCGGCGAAACCGGCAACGAATTTCAGGCGACGTCGCGTAACAGACTTCATCGGCTCGGGAGACTCCGTGGCAACGCTGGCCCCTACGCCGGGCTCCGGCCCGGGGTTTCACCCCGCTGCGCACCGCGGGCGCGCCCACCCGCGGTCCGGCCGGCGCTCAGCGCATGCGCTGCCCGGGGAAAACTTCGAAAATGATCTCCGGCCCCTCGTGGGCGAGGCGGCCCGGACGGGGCCTCGGCGGACGCAGCGCACCGTACCGCGCCAGTTGCGAGAGCCGGGCCTGCGCCCGGTAGTGCCACTTGCGCTGGTAGTGCGCCGCCAGGACATGGAACCCCGCACGGCTCCACCAGTTCGGGAAATCGCCGGGCAGCCACGCCGCCTCGATCCGGAACCGGATCCGGCCGGTCTCGTGCTCCTTGGTCAGCAGGAACCACTCGGTGCCGCGCTCGATGTGCCCCTCCCGGGTGTCGTAGCGGAACCCGAACACCGTCCGGTGCTCGTCCGACTCCGAACGGAGCTCCATCACTTCCGCGCAGCAGAGGTACCGCAGCCCGAGCACCTTGATCTCCAGGAGCAGCGTGCGGCCGACCAGGGGCTCGGCCGGGTCGAAGTGCACGGTCACGATGGATGGGTCCGAGAACCGGAACGATTCGACCCCCGCCCGCGCCCGCGCGAACGCACCGTCCGGGGCCGGCGGGCCGGGATCCTCCTGCGCCACCACCGACTCCGAGTAGTAGCGGTTCCACCCCTGCTCCGGCTTCATGGTTTCCCACGTGCCCGAGAAGTTCGGGCGCCGGCGCGCGCATTCCACGAGCCGCCGCTTCAGCTCGAACTCGCTCCACCCCCGGCCGAACCGCCACTCCGCCACGACCCTGCCGTCGGCCGCCCGCCCCCGCACACCGCCGCTCGGCACCCCGTCCAGGCCCGCCCCGGCGTGCTCCCCCACCCCGCCGCCCTCCCCGCAACCCATTTCCTCCTTCGGGTCCACCCTAGTCCCCCTTCGCCACGTACGTCGGCGGGGCCGGCACCACACGGTCGCCCGGCTCCTCCTCCACCTCCCGCTTCTCCGCGTGGATCACATCGGCCACACCGCTCCCGACCAGCGCCGCCAGCCGGCCGATGAAATCCGTCCACGTACTCGTCTGCAGCGGGTCGCCGAACACCTTGAAGCCCATGAAACGCCCCCTCGAGGCCGACCGGGCGCGGCTCCGGATGTGGAAGACCACGTCTCCATCCGGGTTCCGGTACGCACCGAACGTGATCCGGCCCGCCTCCGGATGCCCCCGCAACGTGGCCAGCGTGAAGCTGTTCGCGTCCCGGTGCGTCACCCGGACCGCGAAGTCGCCCGCTCCCTGGATCTCCCCTTCCATCTCATCCCCCACCTCCAGCGGCGCCCGCCCACCGCCCACCCGCCGGAACGTCACGATCTCCGACGGCGGGAACTCCTCGAACCGCTCCCGCACCACGTCCACCACCTCGGAAGGGCTCAGCCGGCAATTCGCGATCACGGCCCAGTAGTCGCGCTGGTACAGCGGCCCGCGACCCTCCGACGCCGGCACGATCTCACGGCCATCCGCCCGCGTCACGCTCGCTGCCTCCGTCGCCCAGCCCCGGATCCGTTCCGATCCCCGGGCGTGCAAGTCCGACGCCGTACACCGGCGAACGGGCGCGGTCCTTGCCCTCGATGCTGATGGAAGGAGGTGCGACGGCAGATGAGCAGGCCGGAGGTCAACCCCGCGAGCGAGCGCTCCCGGGTCCGCTACATGCCCGCCCCGATCGTGCGAGACGAGCACGCCGAAAGCGCGTTCACCCGCATGATGGAGAACCAGGCCGCCAAGGTCCCGTCCAACATCTTCCTCTTCCTGGCCATGGCCTGCCTGGCCGCCTCCATCGCCCTCGAAGTGGCGGGCAAACGCCGCCTCGGCCAGGTCGTGGCGCACTGGCCATCGATCCTGCTGATCATGGGCGTCTACAACAAGCTCGTGAAGACGTTCGGCGCGCGCTGACCGGCGCCGCGGAGCCCGCCGGATCGGCCGGAGAGGCCAACGCCGATCACGCCCGTCGGTGGCCGGTCGGCGGCGGGGGCACGGCCAGACACGGCATCGTCCCGACCCGGGCTGCCACCCGGCACGAACGAGCCCCCCAAGGCCCCTCGAAGCGCAGACGGCCTCGCCCTACGCGCCGGACACGCGCCGCGCGGCCCGTCCGAACGCCGGATGGCCCCGTCCCCCGCCTACGCCCCGGCCGCCGCCACGGACGCCTCGCCCCGCCGCAGGACCCGGCCCGGCCGCGCCATCGTCATGTTCCCGCCATCCACCACGACCACGCCGTGCACCAGCACGTACGGAATCCCCACCGGGTACTGGTGCGGGTCCTCGAACGTCGCCCGGTCCGCGACCGTCTCCGGATCGAAGACGACGACGTCCGCCCACACGCCCTCCGCGATCCGCCCCCGGTCCTCGAGCCCGAGCCGGCTCGCGGGGAGGGACGTCATCTTGCGGACCGCCTCCTCCAGCTCCAGCACGCCCCGCTCCCGCACGTAGTGCCCGAGCACCCGCGGGAACGTCCCGTACCACCGCGGGTGCGGATGCCCCTCGCCCGGCCGCGTGAGCCGGCCGTCCGACGCGATCGCCGTCATCGGATGCCGCATGATCCGCTCGACGTCGCCTTCGTCCAGCACGTGGTAGATCGCGCTCGCGCCGCCCCGTCGGATCGCCTCGATCACCAGCTCCGCGCCAACCCGCGGCGTGGGCTCCAGCCCTTCACGCTCGGCCCAGTCCCGGAGCGTGCGCCCCTCCAGCCACGGGTCCCACTCCACCCGCGCGAGCTGGACCCGGCTCAGGTCGCCGCCGCCACGGTCGTTCTCGATGTTCCACACGATCCCCGCGATCACGCTGTCCCTGAGCGCCGGGTCCTCGACCCGCCGCAGGAACGCCTCGTCGCCGCCCGCCAGCGCCCACGACGGGACGAGCACGCTGATCCCCGTGTACGTGGCCGTGTAGGGGTACTGGTCCAGCATCACGTCCGTGCCCGCGGCCCGCGCCGAGTCCACCATGGCCAGCGTCCGCACGCTCTGCCCCCACATCGGCTGGCCGATCGCCTTGTGGTGCGTGAGGACCACCGGGATCCCCGCCCGCCGCCCGATCTCCAGCGCCTCGGCCACGCCCCGGATCAGATCCAGCCCCTCGTCCCGGAGGTGGGACGTGTAGATCCCGCCGTACTCCGCCGCGACCCGCGCGAGCTCCACCACCTCGTCCAGCTCCGAGAACGCGCCCGGCAGGTAGCGGAGCCCCGTGGACAGGCCGAACGCCCCGTCCCGCATGGCCTCCGCGACCATCGCCTTCATGCGCTCCAGCTCTTCCGCCGTGGGGGCGCGGTCTTCCAGCCCCATGACCGCCCGGCGCACCGTGTTGTGCCCGACCAGGAACGCCACGTTCATCCCCAGCCCCGCCGCAGCGGCGGAGTCCAGGTACGCGCCCAGCGGGAAGGGCGAGTTCCCGTCCGGCCCGCCGAGCCCGAGGGTCACGCCCTGCCGTACGTGGCTCTCCGCGTCCGGAAGCCGGAGCAGCGGATCGAGATGGGCATGAAGGTCGATGAATCCCGGGGCGACGACGTGCCCGGAGGCGTCGATGACCCGGGTCGCCCTTCCGCGGGGGAGCGGATCCCGCGAGACGCGCACGATCCGGCCATCCCGGATCCCCACGTCCGCGGCGAACCGAGGCGCGCCGGTCCCGTCCACCACCGTGCCGCCCACGATCAGGACATCGTACCGCTCTCCATCCGCGGGGCCGCCCGCGCCGCACCCGGCCAGCGAGAGCGCCGCCCCCACCGCAGCCAGCGCTCCCGCTCGCCTGAACCACCCACCGAATCGCGACCCCACGCCTCCGGACCACGATCTGCCACGCATCTCCGGCCCTCCTGGTTGGGGTTTGCACTTCCGGCGCCCGCAGCCCCGCCGCGGCCCCTTATCGCCCGCGGAACCAGGTCAGCGCCAGGTTCAGCCGCCCGGCGCTCGCGTCGAGCCCGTCGATCTCCGAGCTCAGCCGGCCGACCTTCACCTCCGTGAACTGACCGCCCGTGAACAGGAGCTGGACGTCCAGCGCGAGCGACGGATTGAAGAACCAGTTGAACCCGCCGCCGAGGGTGAGCCCGCCGCCCCGCAGCTCCACGTCCGAGCTGAGCACGGGCGTCAGGAAGATCTCGGCGGACGCGGTCATCCCGCTGAACGCGCCGACCACGTACGGAATGAAGCGGTGCTCCGGCCCCCGGAACGAATACCGGACGCCCAGGTCCACGATCGCGAGCGTATACTCGCCATCGATCTGCGGATTGGAAACGTCGATACTCGCGGCATCCCCTCGGAGGAAGACCGCGAACCGGTCGGAGAAGCCCCACCCCACGATGAAACCGCCGCCACCCCCCTGCTCCCGGTCGCCGTCCTCGACCTCCAGTGAGGCCGAGCTCAGGTTCACCCCGAGGATCAGCCCCCGTGTTTGGGAGCGGGCCTGCTGCGCGTCTACCTGGGAGGCACCGGCAAGAACGACAAAAGCCCCGGCGGCGAGAAGCGCCGCGAGGCGCCCGCGTCGAATGGATTGCTTCACGTCGCAACTCCTTGCTTCAATGGGAAACGGTCGGCGTAGGATGCAGGTTTCGGGCCTGGCCGGCAAGGCGGTTCGGCACGCGACGTCGCCCGGTTCCGCGCCCGGCGGCGCCCCCGGCCTCCGGGCGCTGAGCCGCCGTCGTCGCCAGCGGGCGCGGAGCGACACCGTGCTCCGCCGGCGCACCGTGCCCGGCCGGCACGCCGCCCTTGACGCGGCCGGGACCCCGGCCCACCATCCTGCCCGGCTCGTTCCCCGTGAGACCGAACCGTGCGAACCCCCTACGCGGAGGTGACGGATGAGTCATCCGACCCATGCAGCGCGATCTGGCGCAATCCTCCTCGCCCTGGCGCTCTCGCTTGCGCCGGCGGCCGAGGCGTGGGCGCGTCAGGCCGGTGAGCCGGTGCCCGAACGGCAGACGCTCGCGTTCATCGGCGTGAACGTGGTGCCCATGGACAGCGAGCGCGTCCTGGAGAACCAGACCGTGATCGTTCGGGACGGCCGCATCGCGGCCGTGGGCCCGAGCGCCGAAGTGTCGGTGCCGGAAGGGGCCGTCCGCATCGATGCCCAAGGCAAGTACCTGATGCCCGGGCTCGCCGAGATGCACGGACACCTCCCCGGCGGGAACGTCCCCCGTGAGCTCGTGGAGAACATCCTGTTCCTGTACGTGGCGAACGGCGTCACCCTCGTCCGCGGGATGCAGGGCCACCCCTCCCAGCTCGGGTACCGGGCGGAGATCGAGCGCGGCACGCTGCTCGGCCCGCGCCTGCTCCTGGCCGGGCCCGGGTTCGGCGGCGCGAACCTGGAGGCCGACGCCGCGGCGAGCCGGGTGCGCGAGCAGAAGGAAGCCGGGTACGACCTCCTCAAGATCCACGAGGGGCTGCGCCCGGAGGTGTACTCCGTGGTTACCGCCACCGCGAAGGAGGTCGGGATCCCGTTCGGCGGGCACGTCCCGGACGCGGTGGGGCTGCTCGGCGCCCTCGAGGCCGGTCAGGTGACCGTCGACCACCTCGATAACTTCGTGGAAGCGCTGATCCCCGCGGACGCGGGGAACGTGGAGGCCCTCTTCGGGGTCGCGGACGTCGCCGACCGCGCGGACGCGTCGCGCATCCCGGAGCTCGTCCAGGCCGCGCTCCGCGCCGGCTCGGCCGTGGTCCCGACCATGGTGCTCTGGGAGGTCTTCTTCGGCGGCCGGCCGGGCGAGGAGCTGCGGAACGAGATGCCGGAGGTGCGATACATGCCGCCGCAGGCGGTCGAGAGCTGGGTGCGCGCCGTGAATCAGCGGAACGCCTCCATGCGCGACCCGGCGGGCGGCCGCCGCGTCCTCGAGCTCCGGCGCGAGATCCTGCGCGCGCTGCATCAGAGCGGCGCCAAGATCCTGCTCGGCACGGACTCGCCCCAGCTCTTCAGCGTCCCCGGCTTCTCCATCCACCGGGAGATGGAGTTCATGGTCAGCGTCGGCATGACGCCCTACGAGGTGCTCCGTTCCGGGACCTGGAACATCGCCGAGCACTTCGGCGAGCTGGAGACCGCCGGCACCGTCGCGCCCGGCAAGCGCGCGGACTTGATCCTGCTCGAGGCGAACCCCCTCCAGGACGTGCGCAACGTTGCCCGCCGGGCCGGCGTGGTCGTGGACGGCCGCTGGCTCCCCGAGGGCGAGATCCAGCGGCGGCTGGAGGCCATCGCGGGCAGCTACTCCGCGGAGTGAGCAGGCGCCTCACCGGCGCGGGCGGGGGGGCGGGCGGTCGACGGACGTGAGCGCGGCCGGCCCGGCGCCCGGCCCCGCGCCGGGGGGACCACCGGCAGAGCCCGGGCCCCGGGCGGTACACCACCGGCGCCCCCGGCCACCGCCGGCATCCAGTGGGGCCGGGGCCGGGTCCCGCCTCACCCCTCCACTCCGTAGCACTCCCCACCGCGCCGCTCGCGGACGCCCCCGGCGTCCCCCTGCGTCCCTCACCGTTTTCGCGTGCGGGATGCCCCCGGTGGTCTCGAGCACTCCGGCGTGCGGAGCCGCGCGAACGAATCGTGCGCTCCCGTCGCCGCCCCGGCGCCGTAGCCCCCCTGCCGCCCCGTGTGCCCCTGCCTTCGACCGTCGGCCGGCTCCGTTCTGAGGATTTCGAACGAAATCTCTAGTCCTCGCGCCGCACGCCGGTGCGGAGATGGCGAGCCCGTTGACCGCAGTGTCGCTGGCCCCGCCCGCGGGCTCCCGCACGCAAGGGCGATCACGAGCGGCGGGCGACGCCTCCCCCGGCCCCGTCGGGGGCCGAGGCCTGCACCGGGGGCCCGGTCGGCTTCGAATCTCCCCGCACCTCACGCCCGGGCCGGCCCGCTCCGGGAACCGCCTCCCGACCCGCCGTGTATCCGACGTCAAATCAACGAATTGGAAACAGACACGGCGCTGCGCCCGCCCTGCGGCTCCCCGGTACGCCGCGCCCCGGAGACCCGAAATGCGTCCCTTCCTACGCCCTCGACTGCTCATCCCGGTCGTCGCCCTGACCGCGGCGGCCGCCGGGATCGGTACCGCCGCCGCGAAGCCGGCGGACCCGACGTCGCCTGACGACCCCCCGGTAGACGGCTGCCGGATCGAGTTCGCCGACCCGAGCGACTCCGCGGACGAGCGCCGCGCCCGCGCCGCGTGCGAAGCCGCCCGCGCCCGGTTCACCGAACTGTTCGGCGAGCCCGCGCCCGCCGCGCGCGTGGTGCTCCGGCCCCGGATCGGCTACCGAGTGGCCACGCAGGGCCGGCTGGCCGTGGCCTTCTGGCCGACCACGAAGGTTCTCGAGGAGCAGTTCGGCGGGGGCGACGCGGCCACGGCCCGGGTCGAGGACCAGTGGCGGAACGTGCTCCCCCACGAGATCACCCACGCGCTCCTGGCCGCCCACTTCTTCGGCGACGAGCGGGAGCCGCGGCGCGCGGGCTACGGCACCCCCTTCCCCGACTGGTTCGACGAGGGCGCGGCGATCTGGGCGGAATCCGGGGACAACCGGGAGGTGCGGCTCGAGGATTTCCGGAACCTCCCCGAGGAGTGGAAGGACCTGCGCGGGATCCTGGCCATGCCCCACCCGGCGGTGGGCAACGCGGCCGCGTTCGCCGCACGGGACGGCGGGCCGATCCCCCGGGACCGGGCGCTCTGGGCGTTCTACCCGCAGTCCTTCGCGGTCGTGAGCTTCGTGTACGAAGCAGGGGGCCAGGCCGCGGTCCGGGAGCTGGCCCGGCGGCTCGTGGAGGACCCCGCCGACCTCGAAGCGCTGGCCGGGCTGCCGGGCCTCCCGGAGACCATGGACGAGGTCGTCGCCGCCTGGGATGCATGGCGGGCGGCCTCGCCGACGAGCCGCACCGCGCCCGGGTAGCGCGGGGCTCCGCGAAACCGCCCGCTCGCCTCGTCGTAGACCCGCCGGTCAGCGCTTCACCAGCAGGCTGCGGCGCGCCGACACGACGGCTCGGCGCGCCTCAACCGCGCCCCGCAGCGACCGCGGGCTCCGCCGCCGGCGTCGGCTGCGCCCGGAACAGCACCGCGAAGAGCAGCAGGATCACCAGCGCGCCCGCCGCCGGCACGAGCCAGATCGAGGTCCACTCGTGACCGACGATCATGCCGCCGGCATCCGTGACGGCGAACGCGTCCACCACCCGCCCGGACACGATCGCCCCGATGAACAACCCTACCCCTTGCGTCACGAACGCGATGAAGCCCTGCGCCGCCGCCCGGATCCCCTCGCTCGCCCGCTGGTCCACGTAGATCTGACCGGTCACGAAGAAGAAGTCGTAGCAGACCCCGTGGAGCAGGATCCCGAGGTACAGCATCCAGATCAGCGAGTCCACGTTCCCGTACGCGAAGAACGCATACCGCAGCGCCCACGCCGCCATCCCCACCAGCAGCACCCGCTTGACCCCGAGCCGCACCAGGAAGAACGGCATGAGCACCATGAATATGATCTCGGACATCTGCCCCAGCGTCATCTTCGCCGCGGGCTCCGACATGCCGATTTCATTCAGGAACGGGTTCGCGAACGCGTAATAGAACTGGAGCGGGATGCAGAGCAGGAGCGACCCGATCACGAAGATCGCGAACGACCGGTCCTTCATGAGCGAGAGCGCATCCAACCCGAGCACGTCCCGCGCCCGGATCGGGCCGGCCGTCGGCTTCGGCGGCGTGTGCGGCAGCGCCAGGCAGTAGAGCCCCATCAGCACCGACGCGCCCGCCGCGATCCGCATGGGGACCGCCGTGTGCTCCACGCCCAACCGCCCCACAAGGATCCCCGCCACGATCCACCCGATCGTGCCCAGCACCCGCACGCCCGGGAACTGCTTCGCAGGGTCCTCCATGTTGTGGAACGAAATCGAGTTCGTCAGCGCCAGCGTGGGCATGTACAGCAGCGCGTACCCGATGAGCACCGGATAGAACTGCCCGAACTCCACCAGCGTGGACGCCACGTACAGCACCACCCCGCCCAACACGTGCAGCGCGGCCAGGATCCGCTCCGTCGCGAAGAACCGGTCCGCGACCATGCCTACGAAGAACGGCGAGATCATCGCCGCGATCGCCGTGCTACCGTACGCCAACCCGATCTGCGTCCCATCGAACTGCAGCGACTGCCCGAGGTACGTGCCCATGGTCACGTACCACGCCCCCCAGATGAAGTACTGGAGGAACATCATGACCGACAGCTTGAAGCGTACGACTGGCGCCATGTCTCACTCTGCGTGTGGGCCCCAGGGGCCGTCCGGGATCGCCGGCACGCGCGCCGGCCTCAGAACGTACGGATCTTGATGTTGCGGAACGCCACCCAGTCTCCGTGGTCCTGCAGCGCGATGTGCCCGCGCGGCTCCCGCCCGTAGCGCGGCATCGTGGCGAACTTGCTGTTCCGGACCCGCTCCTCCCAGTCCTCGCTGCCCAGCTCGTACTCGACCACCTTCACCCCGTTCAGCCAGTGCTCCACGTGATTGCCACGCACCAGGATACGCACCTCGTTCCACTCGCCCGCCGGGCGCACCACGCCCTCCGGCGCCGCGTGCAGCGCGTAGTTCGATCCGGCCGCCGTCTCCCGCTGGAGACCGTCCGGATGCGCCGCGTCATCCAGGATCTGCATCTCCGGACCGCTCTCCCACACGTAGTCCGGCTCCTCGGAGACCCGGAAGAAGATCCCGCTGTTCCCGCCCGGCTCCACCTTCCACTCCAGCGTCAGCTCGAAGTCCGAGAACTGCTCCACGGTTACGATGTCCCCGGCCGGAGCCACGCGCGTCAGCGCACCGTCCACCACCTGCCACCCCTCCGGCATCGTCTCCTGCCGGTAGCCGCGCCAGCCCGACGTGGTCTCGCCATCGAACAGGAGCCGCCAGCCCGCGGCCCGCTCTTCCTCCGTCAGTGTGTTCGCCGCCGCCTTCTCAGCAGACCCGGCCGCAGAGACCGACGCCTCCGCGCCCGATCCCTCCTCCGGCTGGCTCGCAGCCGAACACCCGGCCAGCGCCGCCAGGGCCAGCATCCCCACGACCAGGCCAATCCCGCGCGTCTTCACCGTCGTGCACATCATGTCCGCTCCCGTCTGTTGACCGGTTCGCACGAACGACTCACAGCTCTGATCTGGAAGATTCGCCAACATGCCCCCCGGCGCGCGCGCAGGTCAAGAGCGCGGTGCGCCGGATTGGGCCCGATGTCGCCTCGGCGGTCCGAATCGGTGGGTCGATGAACGGTCGGTTGCGCCCGCGCCGAACCCACGGCCCCGCGGCCCTCTCGCGTCGAGGCGACGTGGCGCGATCACGTCCCGGGCGCCATGCCTCCCCCGCCGCGGCAACGCAACGCCCCGTCGCCCCGCACCGCTCCCGCAGGCTGCAGACATGCCACGGTGCGGCCGCCGCCACGCCGCTCCGCCGGACTCACGGCTCCCGGATCCAGAAGCTGCGCTCCGTCGTCCGTGTCGTGCCCGCGTTCCGGTCCACCACCGTGAGCCGCAGCCCGTAACGGCCCGTCGGCGACCTCGGGATCTGCAAGCGGAAGTACTCGGGTATCATGTCCCGCGCGAGGACACGCGCCTCCCGATGGAACCGGAGCTGGATCGCCTCCGTCCCCTCCCGCGTGAGGCCCCACAGGTCCGCCAGCTCGCCCAGCACCTTCGACAGCGCAGGCCCCTTCCGCTCGATCTCCTCGACCGTGACCACCAGCTCCAGCTCGTAGGAAGCGTACTGCTCGTCGTCCGGCAGCAGGTTGTAGATCTCGAAGTAGATGGAGACCGGCTCCTCCGGCGCGAACGTCAGCGAGGGGTTGGCGACGATGTGGAAGTCCCGCCGCTCGGCGGCGTCCACCACCAGCGGCTCGACCACCTTCGCCACGAGCAGGTCCGACACGGACAGCTCGCCCGGCGGGAACGCCAGCGTCTCGATCCAGCTCCGCGCCCGCGCCGCCGGCCTCGCCACCGAGTCCGGCCCCTCCGTCCGCGCCTCCACGCCGTACAGGTAGCGCCCCGGCGGCGCCTCCCACACGTACGCCATCACCTCCGACACCGCCTCCGGCGCCACGGTCTGCCGCTTCTCCCACAGCGGGTCCAGGTTCCGGTCGAAGATGAAGATCCCGGTCTCGATGGCCTGGCCCGGCGCGGCGCCCAGCGAGTCGATGGGCAACGCCGCATGGACTTCCACCCGCACCGTGCCCGGCTTCGACCCGCGGAACCGGACAGGCTGCTCCGCGATGGCGTGCATCTTCGTCACCATCCGCGGATGGTACACCTCCGGCCGGTCGACCTCGAGCTGCGCCGCCACATCCGTGAATCGCGCCCGCCGGTAGGTCAGCCGCCTGTTGAACACGAACACCGGGCCCTGCGCGCCGTAGAGCCAGTAGATCGTGCGGCCGCCCGTGCCGTACCCGGTCTGGAACCACCGCCACGGCATCCCGTACCGGACCCAAATCCGCCCCCGGTCGCTCTCCCAGCCCCGCAGCCCGGACCGCGGCGCGCCGAACTTCAGCTCCGCCCACGCCATCCGTGCATAGTGCTCGAGCTGCCGCTCGTTGACCCGCGTCAGGAACAACGGGTCCTTGGCCGCCAGCACGAAACGCGAGACCTCCCGCCGGCCCTCATCGTCCAGGCGCGCGTACTGCGCCCGGGCATCCGGGGGAGCAGCAAGGACACGTCCTCGAACACCCGCCGCTCGTCTTCCGGGAGCAGCGCGATCGGCCCCATGAAAAACGGCTCCGCTTCCGCGCTCCGCGCCCGCTCGTGCAACCCGAGCCCCCGGAACAGGTTCGCCCGCGGATCGTCCGGCACCACCAGGAGCAGTCGCCGGGCGACATCGTCGTACTCCTCCCACTCGCCCGCATCCGCCAGGTGTCCCAGCAGGCGCACCGCCGCATCCACATGGGCCGGATCGAACGTCAGCGGCAGGCGGAAATGCTCCATCATCCGCTCCCGCTCCTCCGACTTCAGATCCGCGAGCGGGACCAGATCGTTCAGCCCCTCCGCGATCCGCTCCGGACACGCCACTGCACGGTCCGCCACCGGCGCGGGACCCGGCAGCTCCGAACAGGTGCCCAGCCACACCAGGCTGGGCTCGTAGACCAGGTTGTGCCAGTCTTCCCACCAGGTTTCGTAGATCAGGGCCAGGTTGTAATGGAGTCTTGCCGCTTGTTCAGGGGTGAGCTCGATGCCCCGGCGCTCCGCCGCCTCCCACGCCCGGTCCAGCACCCGCCTGGCATCCACCCGCGTGCCCTGCTTACGCAGGAAGAGCCCGTACTCGAGCAGGACCTCGGGATCGTCGCCCATCAGCTTGTATAACGCATCCAGCGCCTTCTTGGCGTCCTTCCGCCCACCGAACTCCCGCTCCACCTCCGACGCGACGGCGCTGAGCAGCGCACCCAACCGCAGGTACGCCGGCCCGAATTTCGGCGCCACTACCGTGGCCCGCCGCAGACCCTCGATCGCAGCCGCCGTGTCCCCCCGGGCGAGGTGCTCCAGCGCCTCCTCGTACTCGGCGGGCGCCTCCCGGGACGGACTCGCCTGCGCCCCGACCGGCGCCGGACGCGTCAGGCTCACGGACAAGCCAATCGCGGCCATGACCGCCCCGACCCTCGCGGACGACCACGGCCGCCACGCCGCCCTCCTCACCGCCGCTCTCGACCAGATGGAACCTCGGTCCACGATCACGCAACACCTCCAGTGACGTGTCGCGCCGCCGCACCGCCGACCGGCTCCTGCCACCCCCACGCAGCCTGCCGGACGCCGGGCCCATCGGGCTGCACGATGAATTTCCCGGACCCGCCGCTCCGGGAGCAAGAACGTCGTCCCACAGGGACCCTCCACCCCCTGGCCGATGTCTTGCACGTGAAAGAGATCCTCATTATTCTTTCACGTGATGAACACCGCGATCCGTTCACAGCCGACGCCGCGCCCGGAACCGGGCGCCGTGCTCGCCAAAGCCGTGCTCGCCGCCGCGGCCCGGCTCGGGCTACGCCAGCGCGACCTCGCCGCCGTGCTCGGCACCAGCGAGGCCTCCGTATCTCGCCTCCAGCATGGACGCCGCATTCAGCCGAACACCAAGGAGGGCGAGCTCGCGCTCCTCTTCCTGCGCGTCTACCGCTCGCTGGATGCGCTCGTGGGCGGGAACGACGCACAGGCGCGCGCCTGGCTGCACGCCGAGAACGACCACCTCGGCGGCGTGCCGGCGGAACGGATCCGCAGCGTGGAAGGGCTGGTCGATGTCGTCCAGTATCTGGACGCAATGCGCGGCCGGCTCTGAGCTGCGGCCGCTCCGCCTCGAGCCATGGCGGGTGGTCGAGGCGCAGCACCGGGTCTCGACGCGAAAGCTTGTGGACTCGGCCGCGGAGCAGGCCGTGCTGGAGGAGCTGATCGAGGGTTCCAAGCCGCCCATCCCCGCAGACGGTCGGCTCCATTACCTGTTGGCGAAGCCGTTCCGCTACCCTCCCCTGCGTCACGGCTCCCGTTTCGGCACACGCCACGAGCGGGGCATCTGGTACGGCTCGGAGTCCCGGCGTACGGCCTTCGCGGAGGTGGCGTACTACCGGCTGCTGTTCCTGGAGGGCACACGGGCCGAGCTCGGCGCGGTCACGACCCAGCTCACCGCGTTCACGGCCAGGGCGAGCACCGAGCGCGGCGTAGACCTGCTGGCGCCGCCCTTCGACGCGCACCGCGAGGCGATCGCGTCGCCCACGGACTACGGGGCCACGCAGGCGCTCGGCCGGGCCATGCGCGAAGCGGGCGTGGAGCTCTTCCGCTACCCTTCCGCGCGGGACGTCCGGAGCGGCGTGAACGTGGGCGCGTTCACCCCCGCGGTGTTCCGGGACGGCAGGCCTCGCCGGTTCGAGACCTGGCACTGCACCGCGACCCCCGAGCGGGTCGAGATGCAGAAGCTGGATTTCTTCCGCCGCATCGCCATCGCGTTCCCGCGGGCGGACTTCCTGGTGGACGGCCGGCTCCCCGCGCCGGCGCTCTGAGGACCCGCCGTCGCCTGCGCCCGACACGGGGCGTCGCCGCAGCGGCCGCCTCCGGGAGCGGACTCCCGCACGTCCGGGATTCCACCGTTCGCCGCCGGTCCCGATGAAGGGTCGCGGGCCGCCTCCCCGCGCGGCACCCGTGCCCCGGTCTCCCGGGCCCTGACGATCGGTCCATGCCGCCGTCTCCCTCAGGCCTGCTTCGCCGATCGGGGCGTGCGCGGAACTGCCTCCGAACGCCCTCCGTCCTCGATCGTTGCGACCCTGCTGCTGCGCTTGGTCCGTGGGTCCGCGTATCCGGCGGGCCCTTACACCGCCCACCGTCTGACCGCAGACCCTGACCGAAGGCTCGCACAGCATACCCGGGTACCGCGACCGATCGCCGGTCCGGAGCACCGCCTCCACCTGGGCCGCACCGGCGCGCGCCTGGACTCACCGCCACCCGGTAGGTATTGGACAGCGGGCCCCATCCGGAGCTGCCGATCCGCCCTCCGCGCAGCCGCGCCCATGATTTCCTGGCGTGACCGCTGACCGACCCCACCGGACCGGACGGCTCGGAAACGAAACTCGCCCGCGGGATCGGCCCGCGGGCGAGCGTTGGCATCAGCGCTGAACCCGGCGCCAGCTCATGCGTCCGGATCCTTCGACCGATCCTGTACCGCTACCTCCCCGCCGCCCGCGGCCGCTCGCCGCGCAGCCGCCGGTCGAAGAAATCCGCCGTGGCCTCGAAGGCCCGCACCCAGTTCCTGTGCAGCAGGAACGAATGCACTTCGTCCGGGAACACCAGCTGCTCCACCTCCACGCCCCGCTCCCGCAGCGCCTCGACGAGCGTCACGGTCTCGATGAAGGACACGTTCCGGTCATCGTCCCCGTGGATCACCAGGACCGGCGAGCGCCAGGAATCGATCGTCGCCATCGGCGACGCCTGGAACGCGACCCGCGCCTCCTCCGGCACCTCCAGCGGGTTGTAGCTCGGGACGAACGTCCGGATCCCCACGTTCCAGTCGTGTACGCCGTGGATGTCGACGCCGGCCGCGAACAGGTCCGACGCCCGGGACAGCCCCATGGCGGTCAGATACCCGCCGTACGAGCCGCCCCACAGCCCGATGCGCGCCGGGTCGACGTCAGGCCGGTTCCGCAGGTAGAGCCCCGCGCCCAGCACGTCGTAGAACTCGCTCCCGCCCGCCGCGCCGTAGTTCAGCGCCTCCCGGAAGTGCATCCCGTAACCGATCCCGCTCCGGTAATTCACCGAGAGCACGATGTAGCCCCGGTTCGCGAAGAACTGGTTCAGCGCGTACGCGTTGTGGTAGTAGCTGCCGTAGTGGAAGCCCAGCAGCATCTGCCGGCGGGACCCGCCGTGGAAGAAGATGAGCGCGGGCCGCCGCTCCCCCGCCCGCAGGTCCGGCGGCAGGAAGAGCTGCGCCGGGATCTGCATCCCGTCCGCCGCAGTGATCGTCACCGCTTGCGGCTCCACCAGCGCCCGGATCGGGTAGTCCGCGGGGATGGAGCCCGGCGCGAGCTCGCGCGGCTCGGCGTCGCCCACCTTGATCACGGCGTGGGCGGGCGTCCGCGCCCCGGACCGGAAGAACGCGATGGCGCCGCCGTCCGCCGTGGGCGTGGGCGCCCACTCGATGTCCGGGCCCCGCGTGATCGGCCGCGGTGGCCCGCCCGACACCGACACGCGCCACAGGTCCCGCCGGTCGATGTCACCCTGGTTGGAGTTGTAGATCACCTCCCGCCCGTCGGCGCTGAGCGTCACGTACTCCACCTCGAATTCGCCCGGGGTGAGGTTCGTGGCCCGCCCGCCGGACGCCGGCACCGAGTACAGGTTCCGCCACCCCGTCTTCTCCCACGGGAACACGATCCGGTCCCCCGCGGCCCATAAGAGCTGGTTCGAGGCGACGACGGCCGAGAACACGCTCCCGACGCCCTCGTCCGCCCGCCAGATCTCCCGCGACTCGCCCGTGGCCACGTCCGCCACCCGGATCGACCAGGGCTTCCCTTCCCGCACCGGCTTGAAGAGCGTGAGCCGCGTGGACGCCGGGATCCGGATGAACGCGATCCGCGTCCCGTCCGGGGACCACACCGGGCTGCCGTCCCGGTCCACGCTCGGGTCCATCCACCGGATCGTCTCCGAGGCGACGTCGTACACCCCCACGAACGCGTGCTGCCCCCGCGAGCTCACGAACGCCAGCTTCGATCCATCCGGCGACCACCGGAGCGAGCCCGCGCTCCCCCGTGCCCGGACGAGCTGCCTCGGCTCGCCGCTCCCGTCCAGCGGCGCGGCCCAGATCTGCCCTCCTCGGATGTAGGCGACGACGTCGCCCCGCGGAGACACCGCTGGGCTCGAACCCGGCCCGATCCGGACCGCCTCCCCGCCATCCACGCTCACCCGCCAGAGCGCCTGCTCCGCGCCCGCCGGATCGCTCGTCGGGTTCGGGATCTCCCCCTGCCGGTTCGGGCCGCCGCCGCGTACGTAGATCAGCGTCCGCGCGTCCGGGGTCCAGGTGAGCCCGCCCAGCTCGTGGCCGTCGTCCTCCGTGTAGGACGTGATCTGCCGGCCACGGTAGTCCGGCGCGCTCGCCACCCAGATGTTCCGCCGCCCCTCGTGGTTCACCACCCACGCCACGTGCCCGCCCATCGGCGCGGCCTCGATCATCGTGGGGAACGGCGCCGAGAGGAGCTTCTCGATCGTGACCTGCTGCGCCGCGGCCCCCGGCGGGAAGAAGTGGAAGGCCACGGCGAGGGGCGTGAGCACGAGCCCCGCAGCGGACCGACGTCGTCTGCGCATCGCGATCCCTCCCTGGATCCTTAGTGGTACCTGGGACTTGGCGGGAGGGAATCTAGGCGGGCGGGCGGACGCGTGCACGGGTTCGGCGCGGACGCGTGCACGGGTTCGGCGCGGACGCGCCTGCCGACCCCGCGGAACGGGCGGGAGCGTCGAGCGCGAGGCGACGTTGCGCCCCCGGCCTGCCCGGCGCCACGTTCGGAGCGCACGCCCCGGGCCGACGCGATCGCTGGCAACGGCGAAGGCCCCGGATTCCATAGAGGCGCTCTCGTACGCCGGAAGTGCGAAGAACCTGCCGTGACGCGCCGCGACCGGGGCCCGGCGCCCCGTCGCCCACGGGGCAGCCGCCGGGCGAGCGGGCGGCTGTCGTGAACGGGAACGCTACGCGGTCGGCGGCGACGCCTGGAGACCGCCGTGCGGCCCCCGTGGGAGCGCAAGTGCTCTCCGTGACTCCGGCGCCGCCGCACGCGCCCCGTGCCGCAGCCGGTAGTCCGGCACGCCCGTCAGAAGACGAACCCGATCGAGATCGGGATGAAGGCGCGACCGGGGTCGGAGAACACGTAGTGGTACCGGGCCTCGATGAACGGGCGGATGCCGAAGATCCCGATCCGCGCGCCCAGCCCGCCGTTCACGCCGAAGTCCACGGTGTACTCCCCGTCCTCCAGGTCCCGGTCGAAACTGCTGCCGTACAGCCCCGCGCCACCGAGCAGATGCAGGGAGAACACAGCAGCGGGGACGAAGCGCAACCGGGCGCTCGCGGTCGCGAAGAGCTGGAAGAAGTCGTCGGCGCCGTCCTTCCCCGGCATGTACTGGAAGGTCAGGTCCGCGCGCGCCCCGATCGGAGCGAACGGGATCCCGACGTCCAGCGCCAGCCCGCCGTGGTAACCCGTGCTCACCGCGTCCGCCAGGTCCGCCACCGGAAAACTCGGGCCGAGGAACGGGCCGAATCCGATCTGTGCCCGGGCCGGCCCCGGCAGCGCCAGCAACGCCACGAACAGCGCGGCGGCCAGCCAGCCCCGGGCCCGCTGGCCGTCGATGCTGGCAACGCGGGAGCCACTTAGCCCGATACCGCCCCTCCCCCTCGAGCCCACCACGGGGAGCCGCCGCCCACCGCGTTGCCGCGCCCCGGCCGTCAATCCATCGGACCGCACCTCGTTGGCTCCTGCCTCGAAGCGGCCCGGGCGCCAGGGGTCTAGACGGTCGAGGACGGGTCCGCGGGCAGCCGACCCCTCGGCGCCCGCCCCGGCCCCGTGCGGCGTACCGAACGAGCCCTGGCCAGGGCGGACTCCGCCCGAACAAAAAGCCGCCGCGCACCATCCATCCGGGCATCCGGCGCCCGGCCCGGATCCGCCCGGTCCCGGTTCCCCGGAGTACGACCCGGCAGGGCGCCGCCCGGCAAAGACCGGCCCGGCCGCTCCATCGCCCTGTCGCCGTACGACGGCCGTCATCGTCGACCTGCCCATTCGCTCACTCCCGTGCTACGAGGGCGCACACCCCCTGATCATCGGCAATCGGGCGCCGTGCCCGGCGAGATCCGGGGCTGCCGGAAAAGTCCGTGCCACCACCCTTGACCCTGACGTAACGTGAGGTGTTAGCGTCTGTACGGGACGGCGACTCACGCCCGGACGGAGCGGATCCCATGGAGCACTGGAAGGTCGGCGAGCTGGCCCGACGGACGGGCATCACGGTGCGCACGCTGCACCACTACGACGAGATCGGGCTGCTCTCTCCCTCGACGCGCAGCCAGGCCGGGTACCGGCTGTACACCCGGGAGGACGTAGCCAGGCTCCAGCAGATCCTCTCCCTTCGCCAGCTCGGCTTCTCCCTCCAGGAGATCCGGGCTTGTCTGGATGACGGTCGGCTG
>CALCID010000105.1 GCA_937907535.1 uncultured bacterium
CCTCGGCCTCCCGGAACGCCAGCACCGCCCGGAACGTGTAGTCGCTGATCCACTCGGGCGTGCAGTAGGACATGAGGTCGACGTACGTGCTCGGCCGCTTGAGCTGCCCCGTCGCCGGATCGAAGCCGTGCACGCCAATGGAGCCGTTCGGGTACGGATAGTTCGGATCCGGATTGCTCGGGTTGCCGCAGTCCACGTGGTAGCGGTAGAAGTTGTGGCCCCACTCGTGCGCCGCAGTCCACCCGCCGCACTGGTCCAGCCCGATCGCGACCGGGTAGCCGATGTAACCGAGCCCGCAGTACACCAACCCGCCCACGCGCGCCAGGACTCCGTAGTAGTAGCTGCGACTGCCTTCCGCGATGTGCAGCATCCGGATCTCGTTGATGATCGCGCTCCAGGCCTCCGCCGTGCCGGTCGTGGTCACGTTGCTGATGAACGGTTGGGGGCGTACCACGGCGTTCACGCTGGGCATCGGATAGACCTTGAGCGCCTCGGTGATGTACGACTGCTTGTTGTTCTCGGTCACGTTTCCGGTGACGCCCGAGACCTGGACCGGGATGAGCTGGACGTCGAATGGCGGGAGCGTCCGCACGTCCAGGGGGAGGACCCCGCCATCGGCCGGGAAGACGTTGTTGTCCTCGCTCGCCTCCTCCACCTCGTCGTCGGGGTCCACCGTGACGCGGATGCCGACGCCGGGCTGGATCAGCTCCCCGGGCACGAACACGTGCCAGGATTTCTGCAGATCGCCTTCGTCCACCGCGACGGGCACCGAAGCGGATGGCGCCGGGATCGTGTACTCGGCGACCCGCGTCCCGTCATTGAAGAGCTCGACGTACACGTCCGGCTGCACCGAGTTCTCGAAGGATCCGACCACGAAGACCCGGAGGACGGCGTCGCGGCCGGCGACGAGCGGTACGTCGCGGGCGAGCGTCTGCGTGCTCTGGACGAGGTAGAAGCCGCCGATCGACAGATCGAAGGGGAGCGCCATGGCGTTGAACACGACGGCCGGCAGCCCCCCCGCCGGGCGCGCCGTGACCGTGTTCTGCCCGGGCGTCCGCCCCAGCGTCAGCCGGGTCGAGGCCAGGCCCTCCGCGTCCGTGACGGACGTGGCCGGATTCACCGACCCGCCCCCGGCCGTGACCTCCCACTGGACCGTGATTCCGGCCACGCCGTTGCCGTGGGCATCCGCCACCTTCACGACGAGCGGCTGCGCGAGCTCCGACCCCGCCGGCGCGGCCTGCTCGTTGCCGGACTCGGCGGACACAGCCGTTGGCGGGCCCGCCAGCGCCGCCGCGGTGAAGACCGTGACGGCCGACTGACCCGCAATGACCGTCAGCCGCTGCTCCCCGGCGCGCGGACCGAGCGTCCAGGTCGCCTGAGCCCGGCCGGCGGCATCCGTCGTCGCGGTGCTCGCGTTGACGAGGCCGCCGCCCGCGCCGGCCAACCACTCCACGCCGACGCCGGAGACGGGGTTGCCGTACGCGTCCGTGACCTCGACCACCAGCGGCTGCGGGAGCGGCTGGCCGACCGTGGCCGTCTGCCCGTCACCGGAGATCCGCCGGAGCGCGTCCGGCGGACCGGGCGCGACCTCCGCCGAGAACACGACCGGATCGAGTCCCGGCACGGCCGCCGTGACCGTCTGCGTGCCGGCCTTCGTGCCGAGCTTCCACGTCGCCCGGGCGATCCCGTCCCGCCCCGTCCGGGCCGCGGCCGGTTCCACCGACCCCTCTCCCGCCGTGACGGTGAACGTGACATCCACCCCCGGGACCGGGTTGTCGAACCGGTCGGTCACCAGCACGGTCAGCTGCTCCGGAGCGGACTGCCCCACCGCGCCGGCCTGGTTGCCGCCGGCCACGACCCGGGTCACAGCCGGGGCGACCGGGACCACCCTCAGGGGCGAAGACTCCTCGCCACACGCGCCCAGGACCAGCAGCGCGATCGCGGCCAACGTGCATTCGAGGGGTCGCTTCATGGATCCGATCATTGATCTCACTCCAACGCGTGCGCTTCGCAGTCGTTCCATGGTTGTCCCACGCAGGTTCAGAAGCCGACGCCGATGGAGATCCGGGGCGCGTGGAAGCTGAACGGCTCGGACACGTCATCCTCGCCGTACTCGCCCATCAGGTCGCTGAACGCGAGCGCGACCCTCAGTGCGCCCAGCCGGGCCGACACGAGGGCGCCCGCGAGGATGCCGCCGGCGTCCCGCTCGATCCCGGACCAACCCTTTTCGGAGTACATCCCGTAGCCGCCGAACGCGGTCAGCTCGAACGGGCCGGTGGTCAGGAGACGGACCCCCAATCCACCGCCCACGAGCAACGACTCGTAGTCCCCGCCGGTGCCGGCCAACCCCAGCGCCAGCGCCGAGGCGCGGCCGTACCCGACCTGGAGGAGACCGCCACCCCCGTAGTGCGGCCGGTCGATGTCCGTGCCGATGGAACCCAGGGCGAACACACGTGCGTGAACACCGATGCCGCCGTCGGGCTGGAAGCGGCGGGACGCTCGCTGCGCGCTCACCTCGGACGCCACCGCGAGCAACGCGACGAACGCAAAGAGACACGGCCAGATGCGTCGAAACATCATGGTCTCCTCGAACTGGAACTGGATCGGGACGGCTGCTGCCCACGAATGCCGCACCGAAGGCTGCGGCAAACCCGGGAGTGGAAACGGCCCCGCGCGGCCTGGACAACGCGTTCGGAGCCGGGCATGACGCGGCCACAGTACGGAGAATTTGACGGCGCATCCGTCGTCGCCGCAAGGCGTGCGGGATCCAGTTCTTGCCGCGATTGGATCGTAGATGTATTGCGCCCGCCGCAGGACCGCGTTTGTGGCAACCGCTACGATCCGGACGAATACAGTTCAGCTCCGGAGCTTGTTCTGGAAATAGGGTCAGCGGATGGGCTTTGGCACTTCGTCCCGGGTAATTGCCGGAAGGACGGGAGTTCCTGGGTTCATGGTGTGAGGTGGCCCAGTGGTAGTCTCACTTTGGCACGGTCGCTGCCGCAGCAGGCGCAGAGAATGACCGGGCGGGCGCGCAATCCGGCACCCGCCCGGTCGCTCGTTCTCTACGCCAGT
>CALCID010000106.1 GCA_937907535.1 uncultured bacterium
TGACGGATCATCCCTGCCGCCCAGGGGGCAAGGCTCTGCCCCGGGCGGTCGGCCGCACGGCATCGCTTGCGATCGCTTGCGCGCGGACCGGGCCAGGCGCCGCAGGCCGCACGGCCTGTCCCGTTCGTCCGGGCTGTTCCCTTTTGCTACGGACCCGGCGAGCCGACGTATACCCTCTCCCGTTCCCCCGCCCGGATCCCCACTCCACGCCCTCTCCAACGCCGTCCCCACCGAGCTGTGCAAGAAAATCCGTCTCGGGAATCATAGTCATCGGAAGGCGATGATCCGGGGAACGGGTCGGGGCGGGGCGCCGCGCCGGCCGGGCCATCGACTGCGGGAGATGACGTCGCACAGGAAGCGGGCGAAGTGGGCGGAGGTCTATCGGGCCACGTACCGGGACGTGGTGCAATACCTCTACCGGAAGCTCGGCGACCGGGAGCGGGCGCAGGAGCTGGCTCAGGAGGCGTTCGCGCGGGCGCTGGAGCACGATCCGGAGAACCCGCGGGCGTGGCTGTTCACGGTGGCGGGGAACCTGGCGCGGGTCGAGGCGCGGGACACGATGCGCCGGCGGCGGCACCTGACGCTGCTCAAGGGCGAGCTGGAGGCGATGTCGGTGGTGGAGGACGGGGCGGCGGCGGTGGAGCGGCAGGCGCGTCGGGAGGCGGTGCGGCGGGCGCTGGAACAGCTGGGCGACCGGGACCGGGAGATCCTGCTGCTCTGGAGCGCGGGGCTGAGCTACGCGGAGATCGCGGCCAGGACCGGACTCGCCGTCGGCGCGATCGGCACGACCCTGGCCCGGGCGCGGCGCAAGCTGGCGGCGGCATACGAGTCTGTGGAGGAGCGAAATGTCGCACGTGGATGAAGGACTGCTGCACGCGTACCTGGACGGCGCGCTGGTTCCGGGTGACGAGGCGTACGCCGCGATCCGGGAGCACCTGGCGCGGTGCGCGGACTGCCGGGTCCGGCTCGAAGAGGCGCGCGTGCTGCGGGACCGGGCGGCGGAGGCGCTCCTCGCGGTGAGTCTGGATGAGATCCCGGTACCGCCGTTCGACGCGATCGTGGAGCGGAGCCGGGGCGGGGCTGCCAGGCGCGGCGTGGTCGTGGGACGGCTGCCGGTTCGCGCGCGGCGGGTGCGGTTCGTCCATGCGGCCTGGGCGGCGAGCGTGGCGCTGGCGGTGGCGGCGGGGTGGGCGGCGCACGGGTGGTTGGGAGGGGAGGGTGGGCTCGGGTCTGCCGAGCGCGGAGCGTCCCTCGGTCCAGCGTCTGATGCCCGCTTTGCCGAAGGCGACGTCGCGCGGCCACCCGCCGGCGGGGATCCAACCTCCGGGGCCGGGGCAGAGCGCCTCGCGGCGGCGCCGGAGGACGGCCGGGGCGCGGATGCCGCCGGCGACCTCGCGGCGCGAGGCGGGACACCGTTGGATCTCGGTGCGGACGATCGGAAGCCGACTGCGGTCGCCGTCGACATCTCGCCGACGCGCCTGGCGCCCCCCGCCCCCGCCCCACACCACGCCGGCCGGCCGGCGCTCGAGCCGGAGCCATCGGTCGAGTTCCCCGCGGCCGGGCCGCCGCCGGCCGGCCGGCTGGTGCTGGCAGACGATCCGGATCTGGGCCGGGCCCGGGCGCTGGTCGGCACGCCGGCGGGCGATGCGGCTGGCGACCCGGCGCTCGCGGCGCAGGCCGGTGGGACCGAGCCGGGCGTGGCTACCGGCCGGGGACTCTTCCCGGTCCCCGCCACCGGCCGGGGCGCCGGGACCCCGCGCGTCGATCCGGGTACGCGGGTGGTCGGCGGTGCCCGCGTGATGGGCAGGCCGGCCGGGGGCGTGGCCATCGCGCCGTCGCCCGGAAGGGTGACCGGCGCCGCCCCGGGCGGCGCGACCGGCGACCGACGCTCCACCCTGGACCGCGTGCAGGGGCGCGAGGAGCTGGCAGGGCCCGTCGTCGCCTGGCTCCGGATCACGGCGGCCGAGGCGGAAGCCTGGCTGGGCGAGCCGCCGCTCCGGGTCACGACCCTGCCCGCGCCGGAGGAATTCGCCGTGTCGGCGGTCCCGGGCGGGCCGGTCCGCTCCGTCCAGCGCCTCCCCGGCGGCGCCGCGCTCGAGCTCATCCAGTGGCGGGCCGGGGAGCCCGCAATGCCGCACGGTCGAGCCCTCGGCCCGGTCGTGCGCTCCCGGGGATGGCCGAACCCGCTCGGGATCGGCGCCCCCCGAACCAATAGGAGCGCGCCTCCGACCCGTGCGGACACGGCGACCGACGGAACCGGCCCGGTGCGGGTCCTGGGAGCCGCCACGGGCGAAGACGGGATCGCGGTCGTGATCGGGGAGATCCGCCAAAGCGGCGCCCGCCTGCGCCTCGCCGCGCCGGTCCCGCTCCCGGAGCTGCTGGAGCTGGTCCCATACGTCGGCCCGCCGAGCCCCTGACCGTTTTCGGACGATTCCGGTTTTCGAAGGCCGCACGGTGAGCGGCCGGGAACACCATCACGGAGGACAGACGATGAGAGCGAAAACCCTTGGAGGAGTCGTCTTCGCGCTGGTCGCGGCGGCCGGCTGCGCGGAGCCCGTGACCGCGCCGGCCGATGACTCGTGGTTCAACGCGAGCATCGAGGGCGCGGTGGTGTCCGAGTACTCGGGCGCCGGGCACTTCTACCAGTTCACGCGGTCGCTGGCGCCGTGGCCGATGCCGTGGCTGCTCATCTCCACGAGCGGGAACGAGCGGTTCGAACTGCTCCGCCGCAGCGGCGGGCTCCCGGAGGTCGGCGTGTACGAGCTGCGCGCGCCGGTCGACATCGACGACCCGCCCCCGTTCCTGGCCAGTTACAGCCGCCTGGAGGGGGGCCAGGAGGACCGGTACATGGCCGTATCCGGCGTGGTCGAGATCACCGAGTCCTCGCCCGAGCGCGTCGCGGGGACGTTCAGGTTCAGCGCGGAGCGCCGGACCGTATGCAGGAACGTGGGGCCGAACGCGCGGTCCTGCGAGGGGACGCAGGAGGACGACCCGCCGGTGATCGAGGTGTCCGGGAGCTTCGAGGCGGTGCCGTTCCAGGGGAGAGGGCGTATCTGACGGAGCGCCGTGCTCGGAGCCGGGGCCCCGGCCGGACCCCGCGTGGGCCGGGCCAGGGCCCCGAGTCGTGCCCTTGTGCATCGTCGGAGCCAGCTCGCGGCGTTGTCGGAGGCCCCGACGGGCAACGACCGCACGGGTGCGGGGCGGGTTCGGCGGCTCTGGAGAGCAGCGAGACGAGGCGGCGGCCACGCGTGTCGACACCTTCCTCGACGCGCGGAGCCCGCGGGCTCCGCCTCCAACCGCCGGATCAGCTCGGCCTCGAGCGCCGCGTGACGCGCGGCGGGCTCACGCGCGGACTCCCCCCGGATCCGCGCTCGACGAACCTTCCCATCCAACACCAGGCGCGTCGTGAGGAGCTCCGCGGCCGCATGGCCGGGGGCTCCACTGCCTCATCGCTTCGACCTCCTCAAAGGACGAGAACCCGCCGCTCGCTCCTGAACCAGAGGGGGCGTGAACGCCCCGGTATTTGCCGCCGCCGCGTCGGAAGTCGAGGGGGAGGGGACGCGCCGATCTACGCCCCGGGTCGTCGTTCGAATGATGGCAACCGGGTGGGAACATGACAAATAATACAATGGATCCTGAGGCAATAGTTGCTATTAATGACGAGAACAGGATACATTACGTAGCGACATCCATGGAAATCACGCCTTATGACGGCCGACTCGCCAATCACATAACGACGCGGTGTGGCCGCCACAACGGCGACGACCACACCGCGAGAGAATCAGATCGTGATGGACAACGGAAAGGCGGCCATCAGCGCATGACCGTCTCTCCGTTTCGACGCGCGCCCGTTCCGGCAGCCTGGTGTGCAGATGTCGTCGCTTCGGCGGCAACCGCCGATGGCTCCGCGAGTCGGCGTTCCAGTTCCGCGAGGCGACTTTCGAGTGCGCTCACGCGCGCCTCGTGGGCCTGATCCCGGGCCGCCAACTCGGCTTCGTAACGCTCCTGCTGCTCCCGGAGCGCCTGGATCAGCACGGCCGTGAGCTGGGTGTAGGAGAGCGTGAGGTAGCCGTCCGCCTCGGTCTTCACCAGCTCCGGGAAGAGCTCGGCCACCTCCTGGGCGAGGAGCCCGATCTGCTTCTCCCGGCTCCGGTTGGTGCCCTCCCTGAACCGGTACGTCACCGGCTGGAGCTGGAGCGCGCGGTCGAGCACGCCCTCGAGCGGCTCGATCTCCTCCTTGAGCCGCGCATCGGAGCTCTGGGAGAGCGTGCCGGCGATCTGCAGATTGCCGTTCTTGTAGAGCACCAGCGCGTCCGAGCGAGAGGCGCTGCTGGATCCGTTGCCGGCCACGAAAAGCGGGTCGGACGGATTCCATGTATTCGGGCTGCCACCGCGTATGGTATTGAACCGCCCAATGGCCGTCGAAGCCACGGTCTCCGCCACCGTGCTGTTCCCCATGGCCGTGGAATAGTTACCCAACGCCTCGGTCTGGTAGCCCATGGCCGTGGCATTGAAGGCCGCCGCCACGGTTTCATACCCGATCGCAGTCGCGTACTGATCTTCAGCTCTGGCCCCGTATCCGATCGCCACGGACCGCTGCTCGAACGTTTTGGTCTCACGACCGATGGCTATGGACTGATATCCCCCGGCCTTTCCTCCCCCAACAGCGACGGCGTAGTTGTGCGACGCCTCGGATGTGCTGCCGATCGCCACAGACATGTCCTGCGTGGCTTTCGTCAAGTTGCCGACGGCAATCGCGTTGGTCGCCGAGGCTGTCGCCTGGCTTCCGACCGAGAACGCACTGGTGCCGGTTGCCTGCGCCGAGAACCCGAGGGCGGCGGAGTGCTCGCCGCTGGCGACGACATTGTTGCCAAACGCGACGGAGTACAGCCCCAACTTGTTGAGATCCCACTGGTCACCGTCCACTATGCCGGCGCGCAGGACGCCTCGCTCCGAATACCAGAGCAGCCGTGTCCCCGGCCCGGTCGCGGGAAGAGGCTGAGTGCCAAACTCGTTGGCACGAGCGACCGCAAACCCCGAATCCGAAAACCGCACACCGCCGAGGAGCAGGTACTGCGGGTGATCGTCCCCATCGAGGCCCTCGAGCTCGCTGTGCACGGTGGTGCCCGGAGGTCCGGGCGG
>CALCID010000107.1 GCA_937907535.1 uncultured bacterium
ACGACGTCGCCCAGTGAAGGATCGCTGGAGGTGTTCTCGAAGTCCGCGATGATGATCGCTTCGCCCGCGTCGATCACGCCTTGCGCAATGAGCGGTGCGACGGGGCCAATGCCAGTGACGCGCATGACGAAGTAGCCCGTCACCGCGAGCCCGAGCAGCGCGAAGGCGGCCACGCCGCCCAGGATCGCGTTGCGCCAGGTAAGGAGCCGGTGGTGGATCGGTGAGCGGGTCGCGGGCTCGTCCAGCACTCCGCCGCGTGGGACAATGGCCGGCGGCGCCGCGGCAGTGCCCGCCGGAGCGCCTGCCGCACCTTGCGCCGTCGCGGCACCCGCGGTGTCGGCGCCCCAGGACTGCGCCGCGCCGCCTGCGCCTGTCTCACCGCCCTGACCGGTCTCCTGCTCGGCCGAAGCGGCTGGCCACCCCCGGCTCCCGGGGAGTCCGTGCTGCACGAAGGCCGTCGCGAGCACGATGGGAAAGCCGATGACCAGCAGCACGAGCGCGAAGCCGGGCGCCCAGTCCGGCAGTCCGGCGCTGTTCGTAATCGCCTCCACCACCTGGAGCGCGCCCCAGGAGACGCCGAGATAGATCCCCATGACCTGCCAGAGGGAGCGGCGGTGGAGTTCGTGGAAGAATTTCTTCATGACCGGGTACCGTTCGAGGATCGGCGGACACTCGGGCGTATGCACGCACTGATCAACGGGAACCACGGCCCGGGATAGGGAGCGGCCCGGGGGTACTACGGGAGAAAGCATCCCAAGATTGCATCGGGCCGGCCGGAATAGCAACAGAGACGGTGGCGCGCCGGCGAGGCGCGAGGTGGACCGTTGGACCGCGGATTCAGCCGGTGGCCCGATCCATGACCGATCCGGCGCATGGCCGCCATCCGTCGGGGGCATGCGAATTGGAGCCGCGAAACGGAGCGAGGCTGGGTACGGGAACGCGCCCCACGCGGCGCGACTCCTACGCTCGGCGCCGCGCGTCGGTTCCCGGGCGGGTGAGCAGCTCCGCGATCTCCGCGGCGGATTCGAAAACGAAATCGGGGCCGAGCGCGGCGAGGGCGGCAGGGGAGGCGAAGCCCCAGGTCACGGCGCCGAACGGGATGCCGACGGCGCGGGCGGCATCGGCGTCGCGGATCTCGTCGCCGATGTAGAGCGCGTTCGCGGGTGGGGTGTCGAGGCGGCCGAGCACGCGCTTCAGGCGGGTCTTCTTGCCGAAGATCGCGGTGCCGCATTCGAAGCTGCGGATCAGGGAAACGTTGTCCGGGCCGAGCACCCGGAGCACGTTGTCGTACGAGTTGGAGGTCACGATGGCGAGGGCGACGCCGGCGTCCGCGAGGCGCCGGAGCAGCCCCTCCACGCCCGGGAAGAGCGAGACCTCGTGGAGGTGGGCGGCAGCGAGGCGGCGGACGTAGGCCGCGATGCCCGGTAGCTTGCGGAGCGGGATCCCGAGCTCGGCGAGGAGTTCCCGGGGCCGGAGGCCGCGCAGCGCATCGATCTCGTGATCCGCGACCCGCCGGAATCCGAACCGGTCGGCCAGGTGGTTGACCTTGCCGAGGAACCAGCCGAAGGAGTCCGCCAGGGTCCCGTCGAAATCGAAGATCACGAGCCGGTATTTCACCTTTCCATCCTCTCGGGCGACGCGTTGCCGGGCGGGGCCGCGCCGCGTGGTCGTAGCTTCCAGGCCGGGCTGCGCCGCGGGCGTCCCGGCCGTAACGTTGCATTCTATCGACGAGCGCCGCGTCCGGTTCCGGCCGTCGTCGGCGGCTCGCGCGCAGGGCGATCCGTCAGCCGATGGAGGTCGGAGCCGGCGACGTCGCCCGTCACCCTCCCCGGCGAACGCCGGGCTCCGTAACCCCGGCCGGTTCCCCGGAATCCGCGGAGGAGCGCGCGTATTCCTCAATGATACCCTCCGACCCGTCCGTGGATCGGGCGAGCCCGTCGGGCCACGGGCCGGGAAGCGCACGCCGTGCCGCGGGGAAACCGGCCTTCGCGCGTTCCGTGCACGATGGACCGTCCCACCGCCGGGCCGGGCGCTCCCACCCGCGGCAGGCCGCTCACGCGCCGACCATCCCGAGGCGATCCCGCAGCGATGCCCCGCCTCGCCCGAACGGCCGGCGTGCGCCCCGGGGCCTGCCCGCAGGGGACCCCACACAACACGGTGCCGTTTTCGCGGCGCGCCGCGCGCCGCCCGGTTCTCCCCCGGGCCCTCAACCCCCGATCCGCGGCGCCGGGACCAACCGTTCCGGGGCTCGGCGGCTGGACCGGGCAGGTTCGCCCCGACCGGCGCGAGGTCCGCGGGTTGCGTTCCACCGCCGACGGGGATTGCGCTCACTCGAACCCTCACAGGTCGCCCGGAGGTTCCCGATGCTCCGTCGACTGATCGATTCCGCCGGCAAAGCGGCGCTCCGGTGGCCCGCCGTGCGGCAGCTCACCGGTTCCGGCGCGGACGAGGCCGCGATGAGCGACCGGACGCGGGGACTGGAGTCCCGGCTGCACGGCGCGCGCACCGTGGGCAGCATCTGCCCGTACTGCGCCGTCGGGTGCGCCACGCTGATCCACGTGAAGGACGGCCAGATCGTGGACGTGGAAGGCGACCCGGAGAGCCCGATCAACGAGGGCACGCTCTGTCCCAAGGGCGCGGGGATCTTCCAGTACACCGTGAACCCGCGGCGGTTGACCAGGGTCCTCTACCGGCGCCCCTACGGCACGGAATGGGAGGAGGTCGACCTGGACTGGGCCATGGACCGGATCGCGGAGCGGGTGAAGGAGACGCGGGACCGGACGTGGGTCCGGGAGGACGCCGAGGGACGTCGCGTGAACCACACGGAGGCGATCGGGTTCCTGGGCGGCGCGGCGCTGGACAACGAGGAGAACTACCTGATCAAGAAGTTCTGCGTGGGCGCCGGGCTCGTCTTCGTGGAGAACCAGGCGCGGATATGACACTCGGCCACGGTCCCCGGTCTGGGGGTCCCGTTGGGTCGAGGCGGAGCGACGACGTTCCAGCAGGATCTGGCGAACGCGGACTGCATCCTGATCATGGGCTCGAACTTCGCCGAGTGCCATCCGGTCGGGTTCCGGTTCGTGATGCGGGCGCGGGAGCGGGGCGCCAGGATCATCCACGTGGATCCGCGGTTCACGCGGACGAGCGCCATGTCGAGTCTGCACGTGCCGATCCGGGCGGGCTCGGACATCGCGTTCCTGGGCGGGCTGATCAACTACGTGGTGAACAGCGAGCGGTGGCGTGCCGACCCATTTTTCAGGGAGTACGTGGTCCACTACACGAACGCGGCGGTGCTGGTCGATGAGGAGTTCCGGGACGCCGCGGAGCTGGGCGGCGTGTTCTCGGG
>CALCID010000108.1 GCA_937907535.1 uncultured bacterium
CGTGCTCGTGCTCGACCCGGCAAGGTGGCCTTACCGCGAAGGTTGCCTACCTCCGTCCACCCACCCCCGCCTTACCCCCGCCGCGCCCGGCCTCCGCCTTCGGCGCCCGGGAGCCCCGCTCCACCTGCCCGGACCGCGCGGGAGTCGCCGACTGGCTCCGCGCCCGCTCCTCCCCGCGCTGGACCCTCACGGGCCGCACCTTCGCCCCGCGCTCCGGCCGCGCCCGATCGCCGCCGCCGTTGGAGGCAGGCCGCTCGACCCGCGTCGGCGTGCCCGGCCGGGCGCGCCCGGCGTCGTCCCGGTCGGCGGAGCGCGGTACGGCCACCCGCGTGGGCGGCTTGCCGCCATCCCGCTGGCGCCCCACTTCAGGCACCGCGCGCCGCTGCGGCGTGCGATCCCCTCCCGCGGTCACCCGCCGATCCTCTCCGTCCGAGCGGGGCCGGGCGGTGCGGGCCGGCGGATTCTCCGCCCTCTGCCGCTCGCGGATCACCACGCGGCTCGAAGAATCATCCCGCGGCCGGGCGCTCCGCCCGGTCCAGCCCGACCGGGCGTAGCCCCGGTCCTTCACCAGCACGCCCCGCCCCCCATGGTCCGTCCACCACTTCGCGGGCACCCGGATGATCGGCCGCGGCCGGACCACCACGTGCACGACCCGATGCTTCGGATACCATCGGCTCCAGCGGTCGCGATAGCCGTAGGCCGAATAGTAGACCGGGCGCGGGCCCCAGAGGTACCCGAACACCACCTTGTGGCTGTGCCAGCCGAAGTACAGCCCCCACCCCGTCGGCCACACGTAGTAGCGGTACGAGGCGATACGGTACGGGTCGAATCCGAACGGGTCGCAGCCCACATAGACCGGATAGCGGATCACCCGGACGCGCTCCGGCTCCCGCACCCGCTCCACGATGGCCGTGCCGTGCGGATCCGTGTCGAACCGGTCCGGATAGGTCAGCGCGAGCATCAGGTCGGTGATCCGCTCGGGCACGCCCATGTCCGCCAGCTCGGCGAGCGTGGCGCCGTCCAGATCGAAGCCGTGGCCGTGCTCCAGCAGCATCGCCTCCACGACCTCGACGTCCACCTGCCTCGCCGCCTCGGCCACGTCCTCGGGCGTCAGCGGGGACGCCGCGGCCGCCCGCGCCGTCGCGATCGCCAGGCCAAGGTCGCGCCCCGGCGGCTCGATCCCCTCGGCCCGCACGATGTGATCCGCCACCGGCCCGTACCGCCGGATCCGCATCGCATGGTCCTCGCCGACCCGCACGACCTGCACGTCCAGCCACTCGCCGCCGGGCAGGATCGTGAGGACCCCGCTCGATTCGCGCCGCAGCCCCGGGCCGCACTCCAGATCCGACCGCGTGAAGAGCCGCTTCCCGTCCCGGGACCAGCGCATCAGCTCCCAGCCGCTGCACCCGCCCTCCGCGAAGCGCCGGGGCGTGCCGTCCGCGAACAGATCGCGGTCAAAGACCACTTCGTCCGCGGTGAACGCGGTGATGCGCACGCCGTCGCCGTACGCGGAGGGGCGCACGCACACGAGGCCGGACGGCTCATCCGGCGACGCCTGCATCCCCTCGGTTTCGTCGAGCAGCGCTTCCCAGCAGCCGATCCACGGGAGCCAGCGCGGATCCGTGGTCGATTGCCGGGCCGCGACGGGCAGGGCCGAGACGGCGAGGAGCACGAGGCCGGCCAGGGGGATGAGCGCCGCAGCCGCCCACCGGCGAACACGCCAGTGCCCGGGCCTTCCACCGCTCGGGTTCGGGTGATTCGACAGGACCTCCATGGAGACCTCCGATCTGCTCGGGGCGGCCGGGTCGGTACGGGCATACGGCGACCTGTGCCCCGGGGGCTCTGCGAAGGGGAACGGGACCGGCTCGCACTCAGGGTCTCCGGCCGGAGGAGGGATCGGGGCGTTCGTTCCATCCGGTGGGCCGGGGCTGCGGTACGCCTGGCACGAGATCATGCCGGACGCCGGGTCCTACCGTCTTGTGTCACGCAATGTTCCCGCGCCTGGCCGCGGAGAACCGCGGCACGCGACGTGCGCCGCGCCCGCCTACGCCGCCGGCGCCCATCCATTCCGCGCCGGGCCGGACCCGATCACCCGTCGGGCGAGCACTTCCGACGACCGCCACGCCTTGCGGGCCGCGACCGCCGCCCGTACAGTTCGTGAAATCGCGCGCCCGTAGACCCCGGGATGGAGCCGTGGCTCCGACAACCACTGATCGCAGGGACGAGCGACCCGCTCGTACGCCAACGGAACGGGCAACGGTGCGCTACCCGGCTGCGGTCGTCATCGCCGCCGCGCTGCCGCTCTTGCGGGCACCGCTCGAGCAGCTCGACCCCTCCGCGCCGCCCCTGGTCTCCCTCGCGGCAACGATCGCCGTCTCCTGGTACTTCGGCCTCGGACCCGGGATCATCGCCGCCATCGCCGCGGCCGGCGTCGCCCGGCTCCCCACCGGCGGATTCGAGCTCGACCTCCTGCGCGGCGGACTACACCTCGCCGTCTGCGGCGGCATGGCCGGATTGACTCGCCTGGCCGCTTCGCGCGCCCACGCCGCCCCCCATGCCGACGACGAGCCCCGGCGGCCGGACGCCGCCGCGAAACGAGCCGGGGACGCCGTCATCACCTTCGACGAACACGGCACCATCGCGTCCGCGAACCCTGCGGTCTCCCGCATCTTCGGGTATGAAGCCGACGAGCTCGTCGGCCGGAACATCTCGCAACTGCTCCCGGTCCCGGACCCGACCGGGGACCGGCCCCACCCCACCACGAACGTCCAGCCCGAAGCGGGGCAGACCGGCGGCACGAAACACGAGCTGGCCGGCCGACGCAAGGACGGTACGACCTTCCCCGCCGAGCTCGTCGTCGGCGGGTCGCACCAGGCGGGCAAGCCGGTGTTCAGGGGAATCGTCCGCGACATGCGGGAAGGCCTCGAGGGGGACCCCGCCCGGCGCTTCCTGGCGGCCATCGTGGAATCCACCCACGACGCGATCATCGGCAAGATGCCGGACGGCACCATCATGAGCTGGAACCGGGCCGCGGAGCGGATCTACGGCTACACCGCCGAGGAGGCCGTGGGTCGGAACATCTCCATGCTCGTGCCGCCCGAGATCCCGAACGACGTGCCCGGCATCCACGAGCGGGTCCTCAGCGGCCAGAAGATCGAGAACTACCAGACGCTCCGCATGCGCAAGGACGGGACTCGCCTGCACGTGTCCCTCACCGTCTCCCCGATCCACGACCTGGACGGCCGCGTCATCGGCCTCTCCACCATCGCCCGGGACATCACCGAGCAGGTCGAGATGCAGCAGGCGCTCGAGGAGAACGCCCAGGAGGTCGAGGAGCTGAACGCCGCGCTGGAACAGACCATCGAGGAGCTACGGAAGCAGCAGGAGAAGACGGCGCGCGCCCGGGACGCGGCCCAAGCGGCGAGCCGCGCCAAGAGCCAGTTCCTGGCCACCATGTCCCACGAGCTGCGGACCCCGCTCACCGGGATCGTCGGGTACGCCGATCTCCTGGAGAGCGAGGTCTTCGGGCCGCTCAACGACCGGCAGAAGGACAAGCTCGTCCGGATCAAGGCGGGCGCCTGGCACCTCAAGGCCGTGATCGACGAGATCCTGACCTTCGCCCGCGTGGAGGCCGGCCGCGAGGAGGTCCGCTCCGGGATGGTCGACGTCGTCGCCCTCGCCCGCGAGGCGCTCGCGCTCGTCGAGCCCCAGGCCAGGTCCAAGGGGCTCGGGCTCCACGCGACGCTGCCCGAGACCCCGGTCCGCGTGATCACCGACGCGGGCAAGCTCCGCCAGATCTTCCTGAACCTGCTCGGCAACGCCGTCAAGTTCACGGACCGGGGCAGCGTCTCCCTCGACCTGGCCCTCGACGACGCCTGGCTCGAGTTCCGCGTGTCCGACACCGGGCCCGGCATCCCGCCCCACGAGCTGGACCGGATCTTCGAGCCGTTCACGCAGGTCGATCAGGAGATGACCCGGACCAAGGGCGGGACCGGCCTCGGGCTCGCGGTGACACAACGGCTGATCCAGCTCCTCGGGGGCGAGGTGCGGGTGCAGAGCGAGGTGGGCCGGGGCAGCACCTTCACCGGCCGGATCCCGGCGTCGAGCCTCGACCCCGACGCCATGTCGCCGACCCCCTGATCCCCACCGGCCTCGTCACGGCCGCACGATCCGCAGGCAGGAGACCTGGCGGATCCAGCGGGAATGGCGCTGCTCCCCGCGCATGATCACGCGGAACGGACCTTCCTCCGGCGCGATCGCGGCGCCGTCCTTCCGGTCCACCAGGACCGGGAGCCGGCCGCTGTGCGTCTCGTCCAGCTCCGCCAGCGCGTAGGCCGCCCGGTACCCGTCCCGCGCCTCGGCGACCACCACCGTGGCCGCCTGCCGGCCGCTCAGCCTGTCGGTCGGCACGCCCGCCCGGGCGACGATCTCGAGCAGCGCCACGCCCTCGTACTCCACGGTCCGGCCGTCCCGGTCCTCGATCCGGAGCCGCGTGCGGGGCAGCTTCGCCAGCTCGTCCGCCGTGAGCTCCAGCGGCCGCTCCACTTCTCCGCGTACGTAGACGACGTCATCCCGGCCGCCCTCCGGGCACACCGCCGCCTGCTGGGCCCGGCCGGCCGCCGGCGCCATGAGCACGAGCATGGCGAGGATCGAACACGTCCTGAGCTTGTCTCTGAGCAAACGGTACCTCCGCGATGTGTGGTCTCCGAGACCCGGACGGCGCCCCGGTGACGCCGGGAGACCCGCGGACCCGGCGGTCGCCGACGAAGGGTGGAACGACGCCGCCGAAGGACGCCGGGAACGACGTCGCCCGAAACGTGTGTCCGGTGGATCCGGCGCCGCCCTCCCGGACCGCGCCCGCTCAGCAGATCCTGGCGAACGCCCGCACCGGGAACGCGCCCATGCGCCGGACCTTGACCGGCACCGCCGAGAACCGGAAGCCCTCGTCGGGCAGCAGCTCCAGCCCGCGCAGGTGCTCCACGATCGGGATCCCGACGCCGAGCAGGATGGTGTGCACGGGCCGGCGGCCGTCGTCCGTGTCGTCGATGTTGAGGGAGTCGATGCCGACCAGCGCCGCCCCCGCATCCCGCAGGAAGAGCGCGGCGTCTTCCGTCAGGAACGGGTGCCCCTCGAAGTAGCGCTCCGTGCCCCAGTGCTCCGCCCAGCCGGTGTGGACCAGCACCGCCTTGCCCCGCACCTCCACGCCAGCGAACGCCTCCCGCGGGATCGCGCGCCCGTACCTGCCCTTCACCCGCACGACCCGCCCGGGCAGCTCCGCCACCGACGCGAGCTCCAGCTCGGACAGGTCCTTCCCGTCCGCGAACCGGTGGAACGGGGCGTCGATGTACGTGCCTGTGTTGCCGACCATCTCGATCCGGTCGATCTGGAACTCCGTGCCCTCGGCGTAATGCTGCCGCGAGGCCTCACGGCTCAGGTAGTCGCAGACCACCGGCGCGGGGAGCCCGGGGTACGTGACCCGCCCCGACTCGATCACGTGGCTCAGGTCGATCAGCCGAGAATCCCGGCCCCCGTCGTTCTCCCGGAGCCCGCCCACAGCGGCGTCGTCCGCCGCGGAGTCGATTCCGACGCGTTCGCCCATTTCGTTGGCAATCTTCCGTGAATGGATCCCTGGATCCGCCCCGGCCGCCGGTCCGGGGACCGCCACACGCCATTCCGGTGCGGGCCGCTCGGGCCGCGGACGCCCGGGAGCGGCCGGGGGGCGTTCCCCGGGTGCCTGCCTTGCGACGACGGGCGCTCACCCCTCGGGGGCGGCCCGGCCGCCGTCGCCTGCGCAACCATCCGGTTCGACGGTCAGTAGATCGTCTCGCCCCGCTCCAGCATGGACACGAACTTCTCGATCCGCCGCGCCCGCGTGTCCGGCCGCTTCGCGTCCGCGATCCGGTACAGGATCGCGTACCGGTTCCGCGAATCGAGCCGCTCGAACAACGCGTGCGCCGCAGGACTCTCCTTCAGCCGCGCCAGCAGGTCCTCGGGCACCGCGATCCGGCTCGGCGGGTCGTACGCCGCGTCCCAGCGCCCGTCCGCCCTGGCCGCCTCGACCGCGGCCAACCCCGGGGGCTTCATTCGCCCCTCCGCGATCAGCCGCTCGGCCAGCTCGCAGTTGACCTTCGACCACTTGCTCCGGGGCGAGCGAGGCGTGAACCGCTGCAGCCAGTACGTTTCGTCCTGGGTCCGGCTCTGCCCGTCGATCCACCCGTAGCAGAGCGCGACCTCCAGCGCCTCCGCCCGGGACACGGTCACCCGGCCGCTCCCCTTCTTCGCGAGCCGCAGCCAGATCTCCCGGGCGGACGCGTGATTCGCCTCGAGCCAGGCCTCCCACTCGGCCGCGGAGGCGCACTCCAGGACCTCACCGATCGGCAACAGAGCCAAACTTCCCTCTCCGGTCGACGTCGTTCAGCAACCTTCCCGGGCATGGGCCGGGGACCGCCGCGGCCTCCGGCTCGTCGGGTCGGAGCCCCGGGGCGGGACCGCCGTCCGGCGCCGGGCCGGGTCGGACCACCGGCAGGCCTCGATGCACCGGTTCGGTCCGGCGCACGGCTGCCCGGCGCAACGAACGTGGGCGGAATCCCCGGACCGCGGGACGGACGGTGCCGCGCCGATCGTTCGGTCCGCTGCGACGCGCCAGTGAACGACCGGACCCGGCGACCGGCGGACGCCGCCGATTCCGAGGCGGACCTGCCCGGAGTCAGCCGCGCGCGGCAAGCACGCGCCCAGGACCCGACGCGGCCCGGATCGTGGCGGCCATCCGGTCGAGCGTCGGCCGATCCGCGAGCGGCACGGCCTCCCAGCGGAACGTGACCCGCCCGTCCCGGATCTCCGCGAACTGCGCGGCCGTGATGTCCCACGGGTGCTCGAGCGGGACCACGACCAGGTGCGCGTGCGGCACGCCGAACCCATGCACGACCATGCCCACGCGCTTCGGCCCGAGCGTCGCCCGCAGGACCCGGGCAAGGCGCTGGCCGCGCAGGAAGACCGCGGCCGCGAGGTCGTCGTCCAGATCGCTGAAGTGGTCCACGTGCTCCTTCGGGATGACCAGGAGCTGGCCGCTCCGGATCGGTCGGATGTCCATGAACGCGAGGATCCGGTCGTCCTCATAGACGACGCTGGCCGGCTCACGCCCATCCCGGATCGCGCAGAACACGCAGTTCATCGCTCGCGTCGGTCTCGGCTCCCGCGGTCGGGAGAAACCGCCCGGTCCTCCCGAGAGGCCCGGGAGCATGTGCAACGCCTGGCGGCTCCCGCGGGCGATGGTACGGTGCGAGCTCCACGTGCCGCACCCGCGTCGCACCGGCGCCCGGGGCCTCGCAGCTAACGTCTCGCATGCCGGCGGATCCCGCAAGGCGTCGGTCGCCGGTCCGGGATTCCCGCGGCGCGGCGTGGCTGAGGTGGAATCCGCGCGCATTGCGGCGGGGACGGGGCCGGTCGGCCGGCGGGGGCGACCGTGGTCGCCGGCACGGAGGTGACGTGTTCCAACGGGCCGTTTCCGACGGCTGAAAGGAGGCGCGAATCTCGGTTCGACGCCGATCGGCTTTCGATTCAACCCGCGGCGACGCCATCCGGTTGACACGCCGAGCGCGCTCCGCATCCCCGGGCACCGCCATGTCTTGTGCAGGCTCGCGCGACAGTCCGGGCGTGCCGCCAGCGACCTCGGCGGAATCGGCGGCAAGGACGGCTCATGAGCGGAGCCCCGCGCTCGCCGGTTCAATCGTGGGCATACCTTCGCAGGCCGGTTACCCGCTACGCGTCCGCCCTCACCGGCAACGGGGAGGCGACTCGCCGGCCCCGGCAGGTCGTGCCCCCGGCGCGGCCGACCCGCTGCCCGGATCCCGCGTGGTCGGTCAGAACAGGCGCCAGACCAGCGGGAAGGTGGCGAGCAGGCCGAATACGATCATCGCCACGGTCGCCGCCTCGGCCTTCCTCCAGCCGCCGTCACGCTCCCGCCAGCGATAGCGCAGGATCGCCCAGCTCACCAGCCATACCACCGCGGCGAGGGTCGTGCGGCCGGAAACCGTTCCGGCGCCCTCGTGGACCGCAGGCACCGAGATGACGTGGGTTTCGACGAGAAGGACAATGATGCCCAGAGCGAGCGAGCCGATCCCCGCGGCCACGAACGCGGCCATCGCCTCGCCGAGGGGCAGGGTCCGCTCGGCCGCCGGGGCCGCCGGCGTGTCACCGGTGAGACGCGCGTGTCGTTCCTTCATCTCTCCCTCCCCCGCACCGGGCGCCGCCGTTCACTCGACCGGCGCGACCTTGTTGACGAAGATGCCGAGCAGCGAGACATACGTGACCAGGACGAACGCAATGGCGAGGAGCGCGATGCTGCCCCGCCGCAGCCGGGGATCGGCGATCGCCTTCCGGCCGTAGCGCCATGCCACGTACGCGACCGCCGTGGCGAGTATCGAGGCGATCAAGGGCACGTGCTCTTTCGATTCCATGGCGTAGGTGTGCAGCCATGCCGTTTCCGGCGACGACATGACGAAGGCCCGCGGGTACGCCGTCAGGTCCGTAGCACCCTCCGGCGGCGCGGCCCGGTAGTACGGGAAAACGATGTAGATGCCGACCAGCGTCGACAGCCAGGTGAGGACTGCGGAGAGCGCCGCGAGCTGCGTCGTGAAGCGCGCCTCGCTCGCGGTCGGGATGCGCGCGGGCTCGCGCCCGAGCAGGTAGAACGCCACCAGCGCGCCGATGAGCGCGAGCATGGCCCCTCCGCCGAACACGATGCCGTGGAGCATCGTCCAGATGCTCTTGTCGGAGAACAGCTGCAAGCCTCCCCCCTCGCGTGTGGGTGCACGTGGTTGCCCGGGCCGGCCGCGCTGCGCGGAGGAGCTCGGGGATGGCCGGTCCGCCTTGCACCCGGCGCGTACCCTCCCCCGCGCCCCTCACCGCCGGATCCACATCAGACGGTGCCGTGGAAGCAAAGAGAGCGCCAGGGGGCACGGCACCCGGCTGATCCGGCGGGTCGATGGCGCGGTGACCCCGGAACCGGCGAATCAGGGGCTGGAACCCCGCGCCGTACGGGCGAAGCGAGGAGCCGGTACGGCGCCCCTGGCGCAGCGATGCGCCTCAGGTGCTGAATGATCGGCTCCGGCCCTGAGTGGCAACGGGCGAATCCGGAGCCCCGGCACCGACCGGCGTTGGCAGGGAGAGCTGTTGGAAGTGGGCGTGAAAACGGAAGGCAGGATCGGGGAGGGCTCGCCGGATCGCGGGGGCTCATGAGGGGAGGACGGATCCTCTCCGGGCCGCGACTGTGCGTTCATCGGTGCGCCCGGCGACCGGCATGGGTCGATGCCGGCCGGATGACTCCACCGCCCAACGCGAGGTTGGCCAACAGCCGCCCGCCGGTGTATCAGTAGAATGACACAAAGTGGCACACGCTGCATCATCCCCTGACCTGGACCCGTTATCCATGCCCTTCCACCCTCTCCGCGACGCGCCGAGGCTGCTGCTCCCGAGCCCACGGGAAGGCGAGAGCGATGCCCGTTACTACCTCCGCATCACGCTCCTCGTGGCGGTGGGGATGGTGGCCGGCGCGATTCTCCAGTGGGTTCCGCAGGAGCCCACGCCGTGGCGGTGGGCGGCGTTCGCGCTCGCGTACCTGACCGGCGGGTACCGGATCGCCCTCGACAGCTGGCGCGATTTCCGGGACCACCGCCGCCTCTCCATCGACTTCCTCATGGGCGCGGCCGCGGTCGGGGCGGCGGTCGTGGGGGAGCCGCTCGAGGGCGTGATTCTGATCTTCCTGTTCTCCCTCTCCAACACCCTCGAGCACTACGCGATGGGGCGCACCCGGCGCGCGATCGAGGCGCTCATGGACATCTCACCCCAGGAGGCGACGCTGGTCGACGCCGAGGGCCGCGAGCTCGGCCGTATCCCGGTCGAGGAGCTCGTCCCGGGGCAGCGCGTGCTGGTACGGCCGGGCGAGCGGATCGCGGCCGACGGCGTAGTGGTGTCCGGCAGCAGCGAGGTGGACCAGTCGGCCATCACGGGCGAGTCCGTGCCGGTCCGGAAGAACCCGGGCGACCCGGTCTTCGCGGGCACGATCTCCGAGGGCGGGATGCTCGTGGTGGAGGTCACCCGCCACGCGGGCGAGACGATGCTGGCGAAGATCGTCCGGCTCGTGGAACAGGCCCAGGAGGAGCGGGCGCCGGCGCAGCACTTCATCGACCGGTTCGCGCACCCCTACACCCTGGCCGTCCTCGCGGCCACCGGCCTCGTGGCGCTCCTGCCGCCCCTGCTGGGCGACACCCCGTGGGGCGATGCGTTCTATCGCGCCATGACGCTGCTCGTGGTGGCGAGCCCGTGCGCGCTGGTGATCTCGACGCCGTCCGCGATCCTCTCGGCCATGGCGAACGGCGCGCGGTACGGCATCCTCTTCAAGGGCGGCGCGTACCTGGACCTGGCCGGCACGATCGACACGATCGCGTTCGACAAGACGGGCACGCTGACCCGGGGCGAGCCGCGGCTCGTGGCGCTGGTGGCCGAGGCGGACCTGGTCCCCGCGGGCGGGGGCGGGGGGTGGCGGGACGGTCGCGAGCCCGTGACCAGCGACCGGCTCCTCGCCCTCGCCGCCGCGCTGGAACGCCCTTCCGAGCACCACCTCGCCCGCGCCACCGTGGAAGCCGCTCTCGAGCGAGGACTCGAGATCGCGGACGTCGAGGACTTCACCGCCCTCCCGGGCGAAGGCGTGCATGGCCGGGTCGAAGGGGAGCACATCTGGGCCGGCAACCTGAAGATGGCCGAGCGCATGGGCGCCGAGCCGGACCCGCTGCTCCTCGGCTGGACGGCCGGGCAGACCTCCCGGTCCCGGTCGGTCGTCTACGTGGGCACCGAGGGCGCGGTGCTCGGCGCCCTCGCCTTCGGCGACACGCTCCGGCCCAACGCGGCCGCCACGGTGCGTCACCTGAAGTACGAGGGGATCCGCTGGATCACGGTCCTGTCGGGCGACCATCCGGATGCCGTGCGCGCCGTGGCCGCCGAGCTCGGCGCGGACGAGGTGAAGGCCGGGCTGCTCCCCCACGAGAAGGTCGAGGCGGTGCGCGCGCTCGTGGCCCGCTCCGCCGGGGTCGGGATGGTCGGCGATGGGGTCAACGACGCGCCGGCCATGGCCACCGCGACGCTCGGCATCGCCATGGGTGCCGCCGGCACCGACGTCGCCATCGAAACGGCTGACGTGGTCCTGATGAGCGACGAGATCGAGAAGGTGGACTACATCATCCACCTGGGGAAGCGGGCGAGGCGGGTGGTCCGGCAGAACGTGTTCTTCAGCGTCGGGTGGATGCTCCTGCTCGTGGTCCTCGCGCTCACCGTCGGGATCCCGCTGACCCTCGCGGTCATCGCGCACGAGGGGAGCACGCTGCTGGTCGTGTTGAACGGCCTGCGGCTCCTCGGCAGCCGCCCCCACCCGCCGATGGTGCCGACGGAGCCCCGCCGGCGCCGCCCGCGCGCCTCCGAGTCGAGCCCTGCCGCCGCACACGCCTAGAGGCTTCACGGTGGGGCAACCTTCGCGGTAGGGCAACCTTTCCGGGTCGAGCACGGCGGGCGGTCTTCGCGGCGATGCCGCCTTCCGGGATCGAGTACGAGTACGAGCACGAGCACGAGTACGAGTACGAGCACGGGGCCACCTTCGCGGCAAGGCAACCTTTCCGGGTCGAGCACGTGCACGAGCACGACCATATCTCGCATCTATGGAGGGACGGGCCGCCGGGTGTGGGGGCAGCGGGGAAGCGGGGCGGGGGTGGGATAGCGCACGGGGTGCGCGCGAGGCCTATATTGTCGCGGAAACCGACGCAGATCACCCCCACATCTCCAGGAGGGCACATGCGTGCGCGCATCGTCCCGATCGCCGCGGCGCTGGCGGTGTTCGCCGCGGCGGAGATCGGCGCGCCCGGACCGGCCGAGGCGAGACAGGCGGCCGGGAACCGGGCGGAACGTCCCACCGACCGGATCACCCTGGACCTGTACCTGGACTGGGAGACCGTGGCGGACCCGCAGGTCTCGCCCGATGGCCGGCAGATCGTCTACACCCGGCGGTGGGTGGACAAGTTGAACGACCGCTGGGAGTCGTCGCTCTGGATCATGAACGCGGACGGTTCCCGCAACCGCCACCTGATCGACGGCTCCTCGCCCCGCTGGTCCCCGGACGGTTCCCGGATCGCGTTCCTGGCGCGGGGCGAGCCGTCCGGCACCCAGATCTTCGTCCGGTGGATGGACGACGAGGGCGCGGTCACGCAGATCACCCGGCTGACCGAGGCGCCGTCCAACATCACCTGGTCCCCGGACGGGCGCTACATCGCGTTCACCATGCTGGTCCCGAAGCGGGAACGGTGGAACATCGATCTGCCGGCCCGGCCCCGGGGCGCGCGCTGGACCGAGGACCCGATCATCGAGACGCGGCTCAACTTCCGGCGGGACCGGCAGGGATGGCTGCCCCAGGGCCACCGGCACATCTTCGTGGTCCCGGCGGACGGGGGCACGCCCCGGCAGATCACGAGCGGGGACTGGGACCACGGCGCGCCGTCCTGGACGCCGGACGGCCGGCACATCCTGTTCAGCTCGCTCCGGGTCGAGGACGCCGAGTACCGGTGGCGGGAGTCGGACATCTACGCGGTGGACGTGGCGACGGGCGAGATCCGGCAGCTCACGACCCGCAGCGGACCGGACAACGACCCGGTGGTCTCGCCGGACGGCCGGTACGTGGCCTACACGGGCTACGACTGGACGGACGACACGTTCGTGGAGTCCCGGCTCTACGTGATGGGGATCGACGGCTCGAACCCGCGGTCGCTCACGGATGACCTCGACCGCTCGCCGAGCAACGTGTTCTGGGCGCCGGACGGATCCGGGATCTATTTCACCGCGGCGAGCGAAGGGACGCAGAACCTGTACTTCGCGCCGCTCCGCGGCCCGGTGCGGAAGGTCACGGACGGCTACCACATGCTCGCCGTCACGGGGGCGAGCCCCAACGGGCTCGCGGTCGGCACGCTCACCTCGCCCCACGAGCCGGGCGATGTGGTGGCGTTCGAGCTCCGGGCCCCGAGCCGGATCCGGCGCCTGACCGCGGTGAACGACGACGTGCTCGCGGGGCGGAAGCTGGGCGAGGTGGAGGAGATCTGGTACACGTCGTTCGACGGGCTCCGGATCCAGGGGTGGATCGTGAAGCCGCCGGACTTCGACCCGTCGAAGAAGTACCCGATGATGCTCTCGATCCACGGCGGGCCGCACAGCATGTACAACGTGGGCTTCAACTTCGGCTGGCAGGAGCACGCGGCGAACGGGTACGTGGTGCTGTACACGAACCCGCGGGGCTCGAGCGGCTACGGGAGCGCGTTCGGGAACGCGATCAAGCGGGCGTACCCGGGGCGGGACTACGACGACCTGATGATCGGCGTGGACTCGCTCATCGCGCGCGGGTACATCGATGAGCGCAACCTGTTCGTGTACGGGTGCAGCGGGGGCGGCGTGCTGACGGCGTGGATCGTGGGGCACACGGACCGGTTCGCGGCGGCGTCGGCGAACTGCCCCGTCACGAACTGGCTGAGCTTCGTGGGGACCACGGACGGGGCGGGCTGGTACCGGAACTTCGACAAGCTGCCGTGGGAGGACCCGAGCGAGCACCTGCGGCGCTCGCCGCTCATGTACGTGGGGAACGTGAAGACGCCGACCATGCTCATGACCGGCGAGAACGACCTGCGGACGCCGATCTCGCAGACGGAAGAGTTCTACATGGCGCTGAAGATGCGGCAGGTGCCGACGGCGATGATCCGGTTCCGGGACGAGTGGCACGGCACGACGTCGCGGCCATCGAATTTCATGAGGACGCAGTTGTATCTGCGGAGCTGGTTCGAGCGCTTCGCCCGGAGGGATGAGGCGGTGAAGGCGGACAGGGAGTAGGCAACCTTCGTCGTAGGGCCACCTCGCCGGGTCGTGCACGAGCACGAGCACGAGCACGGGGCAGCCGTCGCGGCTGGGCGGTGTTACCGGGTCGAGCGCGAGTATGGGGCCACGTTTGAACCGCCCTGGGTTTTCCGGAGGCCGCAATTTTCGAGGGATTGGGGTCATGAA
>CALCID010000109.1 GCA_937907535.1 uncultured bacterium
CGCGCCCGATAGGATTCGAACCTATGACCCGCGGCTTAGAAGGCCGCTGCTCTATCCAGCTGAGCTACGGGCGCATTTCGAACCCGGACCGGTCCGGGCGAATCGGGGCGGTCAGATTCGAACTGACGACCTCCTGCTCCCAAAGCAGGCGCGCTAACCGGACTGCGCCACGCCCCGCGCGGGAGCACAATAAATTAGCGGAAAGGGGAGGCGGAGTCAAGGCCCCGGGTGAGCCCCGAACAGCGAGGCCGCGAGCGCTCGGAACGCACGCGCGCGATGGCTCCGGCGATGCTTCTCGGCGGCCGGGAGTTCGGCGAAAGTCGCGTCCAGCCCGGGCACCTCGAAGAGCGGATCGTACCCGAAACCGCCGGTTCCCCGGGGCGCCTCCGCGATCCGCCCTGAACACGTGCCGATGAACACCCGTGCCCGGTCGGGCGCATCCGGGTGGACGACGGCCGCGGCGCACACGTAGTACGCTGCCCGGGCCTCGGGCGGAACATCGCGGAGTCGTTCCAGGAGCAGGCGATTGTTGGCCTGGTCCAGCTCGATCCCCTCGAGGCCGCTCGCGGCCGCGAAGCGTTTGGAGCGGACCCCGGGCTCGCCGCCGAGCACCGGCACCACGATCCCGGAGTCTTCCGCGATGGTCGGGCGGCCGGTCCGGCGCACGAAGAAACGGGCCTTGGCGATGGCGTTCTCGCGGAACGTCTCGAACGCTTCCACCGCATCCTCGGCCGGGTCGGGCTCCACGCCCAGCTCGGCCAGGGAGACAACGGCGCGGGCGGCCGGGCCGCCGAGGATCTCCCGGATCTCGCGCACCTTGTTCCCGCTGCGCGTGGCGAGGACGAAGGTCGGGGTCATTGTCCGAGCGCGGCCCGCTGGAGGTCGATCAGCCGGGCGACGCCGCGCGCCGCCAGATCCAGGAGCTCGTCGAGCTGCCGGCGGGTGAAGGTCCCGTGCTCGCCGGTCCCCTGCACCTCCACCAGCTCTCCGGATTCGAGGGCGACGACGTTCATGTCCACCCGCGCGGCGACGTCTTCCGCGTACTCGAGGTCGAGGCGGGGTTCGTCCCCCACGATCCCGACGCTCGTCGCCGCGACCAGCTGGCGCCACGGGCTCCGTTCCACGCGGCCGTTCCGGACGAGCCACGCGCACGCCCGATGGAGCGCGATGGCGGCCCCGGTGATGGCGGCGGTGCGCGTGCCGCCGTCGGCCAGGATGACGTCGCAATCGACGGTAATGGTATGCTCCCCCAGCGCCTCGAGGTCGACCGCGGCCCGGAGCGAACGGCCGATGAGCCGCTGGATCTCGAGGGTCCGGCCGCCGACGCGCCCGCGTTCCCGGGGCGTCCGGGTCGGTGTCGCGCGGGGGAGCATGGCGTATTCGGCCGTGACCCACCCGGCGCCGGCCTCGCGCCGCCAGTCCGGTACGCCTTCCTGGACCGTGGCCACGCAGAGGACCCGGGTGCGTCCCACCGTGATCATGCACGACCCCTCCGCGAACTCCACCATGTCCGGCTCGATGACGGTGGGCCGGAGTTCGTCGGCCGAGCGTCCGGAGCGAACCGGGATGTTCACTGCGTCCCTCCGCGTATGAGGTCGATGAGGGAGGTGGTGGAGCGGCCCTGGACGAACGGCAGTACGCGGACCTCCCCACCCGCGGCCTCCACCTCCGCGCGGCCGACGATGCCGTCCAGGGTGTAATCCCCGCCTTTCACCAGCACATCCGGCAACAACGCGGCGATCAGCTCCCGCGGCGTGTCCTCGTCGAACAGCGTCACGGCATCGACGCATTCGAGCGCGGCGATCACCGTCGCCCGGTCGGTTTCGCCGACGATCGGGCGGTCGGGGCCCTTGAGGCGCCGGACCGACGCATCGGTGTTGAGCCCCACGACGAGGCAGTCGCCGAGGGCCCGGGCCGCGAACAGGTACTCCACATGGCCGCGGTGCAGCAGGTCGAAGCAACCGTTCGTGAACACGACCCGCTCCGGGCGCGGCCGGCCGTAACGTGCGAGAAGCTGCTCTCGCGTCAGGATCTTATCCGAAGGGTGCCTCACGTTCCTCATGGCGCACTCGCTCGGGGGAGCGATTCGATGGCGGCCGCGCGGACCTGCTCCAGGACCTCCTTCGCTCCCCGCTCCAGCAGGTCGGCCGCCAGACGCCGGCCGGCCTCCTCCGGGTCCCCGGCCGGGGCCTCGATGCTCCCGCGGATCAGGGTCCGCCCGTCCAGGGATCCCACGAATCCGTCGAGCCGCAGCAGCTCGCCTTCGGTCCTGGCCAGGGCCCCGATGGGGATCTGACAGCCGCCCTCCAGCTCGCGGAGGAAGGCCCGCTCGGCCGTGGTCTCCCGGCGCGCGTCCGGGTGATCCAGGGCGGAGAGGAGGGAGGCGACGTCATCGTCCCCTTCCCGCGCGGCGATCCCGAGCGCCCCCTGTCCGGCCGCCGGCAACCACCCGGGCGGCTCGAGGAAGGCCCCAATCAGCGCCTCGCGGCCCAGGCGCCGCACGCCCGCCGCGGCGAGGATCACGGCATCGTAGTGGCGTTCCGCCAGTCGGCCGAGCCGGGTGTCCAGGTTCCCCCGCAGGTCCAGGACCTGGAGGTCCGGCCGGCGATGCAGGACCTGGGCGCGGCGTCTGAGCGAGCTGGTACCGATCCGGGAATCCGGCGGCAGCGCGTCGAGGGTGGCGGGCCGTCCCGGAGCCGGAATCACGACGTCGCGTGGATCCTCACGCTCCAGTACCGCTGCGAGGCCCAGCCCCGCCGGGAGACGGGTCGGCACGTCCTTGAGGGAGTGCACCGCGGCATCCACCCGCCCGTCCAGGATGGCCCGGTCGAGCTCCTTCGTGAAGAGCCCACGGTCCCCGATGCGCGCCAGGGGAACGTCCTGGATCCGGTCCCCGATCGTCTCGAGGACAACGATCTCGACCCGGAGGCCCGGATGGGCGGCTTCGAGCCGGTCCTTCACGTGATGGGCCTGCCAGAGCGCGAGCCGGCTGCCCCGGGTCCCGAGACGGAGATTCACGCCGTGCTCCGGGCAAGGCGCGCCCCTGCGCGGGGTTCACCACTGGGACTGCGCACCATCCACGATCTGCTGGATCAGGTGCTCGATGGCCCGCTCCCGGGCTGCGCGGTCGGTCTCGCCCGGCGCGCTCGGCCGGTAGACGGCCCGTCCGACCAGGGAGCTCGACTCCCAGAGGATGAGGTTCTCCCGCACATCCACGATCCGAACGGAGATCCCGATCTGGACCTCGTTCTGGATGTTCGTCGGATCGGCAGGGATGTCCTGGGTCACATCCGAGTAGCGGGTGATCCGGCCGGTGAGAATGGCGTCGGCGGTTTCGCGTGCGCCCGGGCGAACGCCCAGGGCCCGCGGGAGGCGCTCCAGGATCTTGCTGAAGACCTGGGACTCCAGCTCCGCGTCGCCCGTGTCGTTCTCGAACGGCTCAATGTATAGGGTACGCACGTGCGACGGGAATCCGCCGCCACCCTGGAAACCGTAGTTGCACGCGGCGAGCAGGAGGAGCCCCGCCACGAGCCAGCGTTCAGGGCGAATCCGGCGACCAGATCTCAGGGGGAAACGGCTCGACATCCTCGGCTCTATCCAGCGTCAACACGAGTTCCCGGTATTCCGCCCAGTCGCGGTAGGCGGCCTCGATCGGCAATCCGTCCGGTCGGGCTTTCCGGATCTCCACGGTCCGGCGCCCCGCACCCGAGCGCTCCCACTCCACGGCACGGAGCTGCCCGCCCTCGAACCGGAACCGCCAGCGCGCCGGGCCATCGGCGTACTCCAGCGTGGTCCGCTCCCCATCGACCCGTGTAGCCGACAGCCGTGCACCGGGCGGCGGCGTGAACACGCCGACCACGCTCCACAGAAGAGCCGGGGGCGGAACGGGCATCGCCGGCGCCGCCGCCGGGAGCCGGAGTTCATCGCCGACGAGCGCGGCCGTGAGGTACCCCTCCCCACGCGGGCCGAACAGGTCGAGCCGTGCCCGGTACGGCGGCTCGATCCGCGCCACGCCCTGCCCGCTGAAGCGGCCGTCCTGCTCCCTGGCCGTCCAGTTGAAGACGATGCGGCGAGGCCGCTCCGGCGCCGTCGACTCCATGGCCTCCCGTTCCAGCTCCGGGATCAGCGGCGCCGGATCCGGGTCGGGTCGCGACGACGCGCAGGCCGCCAGCCAGGCGAACCCGACGGCTGCGGCGAGGCGGATCCCGATACGGGGCGCGGGAAGATAGGCGCGCCCGCCTGGAGCCGCAAACCGCGATCGGGACGTATGCCGGGACCAGAATACCATAGCGCTCTTTAACCCTGGGGCGACCGGGGCGTTCCGGGCCCGGGCGCCTCCGGACCAGGCACCTCGTCGCGGACCGCCGCTCCCGAGCCGCCCGGCGATCGCGTCGAAATCGCCCGGTACGACCGAATCCGTCTTGCCGCATCCCCAACCTCCCGCCCCCTCGCTGCCCCACAGTCTCGCGGTGCTCGGCAACGGGAAGTGGAGTGCGGCAGCGGCACCGTCCGCCGGCTCGCCGTAAACGTTCAGGACGCGGGGACCCGCTCGCAAGATCCGGACAATGGGCGGGGATCCGGCCTTGGGACCGTGAAAGATGGCGCACCGCGCCGATGGGCGGAAGCCGCGCGGCCCCGTCGTGCCCCGCCCCTACCCCGGGTTCGCGCCGACCCTGCCTGTCCCCCGGCCGCGGGCGAGCGGCGATGGCCGGCACGATGGTCGAGATCCACGGTTCGGGTCTGCGGGAACCCGCCTGGCCAGCGCGATCCCCGCGCCCGTGAGTCCGGCACCCGGACCGGAGGGATGGGATCGCGGCCGTCTACGGGCGGCGGGGCGTGACGGACCGGCCCCGGACCGGGAGCCCGATCCACGAGGCCGGTGCGGCCGCCCGAGGATCGTTCGTCGCACGCAGCCTCCCGTCGGACCGGACGCCAGGCCCTCTTGCCGTCGGTGCCCCGCAGGGCCCTCCCACGGCATCGTGCGGCGCCGCACGGCACGAGAACGCCGCCGGTTGCGGACCCGGTGGGGATCGGGCGGATCCGGCGGCGCAGGCGCGAGTCCCGTCCGGCTCAGTAGTTGTACCCG
>CALCID010000110.1 GCA_937907535.1 uncultured bacterium
CTCGCCATCGAAGGGCTCGATGACCGGCTCGTTGCGGATCTGCGCGTCGAGGGCTTCGAACGCCAGGTCGCCGAGCTGCTCCCCGCCGGCGGCGGGTTCCTGCTCGTCGAGTTCGGCGGCGACACGCTGGCCGAGGCACGCGACCGGGCCCAGCGGCTCATGGATGAGCTACGCCGCGCGGGAGGACCGCCCACGATGGTGCTCCACGACCGCCGCACCACGGCGCACGAGTTGTGGGAGCTGCGCGAGGCGGGGCTCGGCGCGACCGCGCTCGTGCCCGGATTGGAACCCGCCTGGCCCGGCTGGGAGGACTCGGCGGTCCCGCCGGACCGCGTGGGCGACTACCTCCGGGACCTCCGGCGCCTGATGGACGAGTTCGACTATCAGGCGTCCCTCTACGGCCACTTCGGCCAGGGCCTCGTCCATTGCAGCATCGACTTCGACCTCGTGAGCCGCGGCGGCATCGAGCGCTACCGCGAGTTCGTCGAGCGCGCGGCCGACATCGTCGTCACCTACGGCGGCTCGCTCTCCGGCGAGCACGGCGACGGCCAGGCGCGCGGCGAGCTGCTCACGAAGATGTTCGGACCCGAGCTGGTCCAGGCCTTCCGCGAGTTCAAGGCGATCTGGGACCCGGACGGGAAGATGAACCCGGGCAAGGTCGTGGACCCGCGGCCCCTGGACGCGGACCTTCGGCTCGGCCCGGACTACGAGCCGCCACGGCTACGGACCGCGTTCGCCTTCCCGAACGACGGCGGGAGCTTCGCCCGGGCCACGCTGCGCTGCCAGGGCATCGGGAAATGCCGTAAGCTGGACACCGGCACCATGTGCCCGAGCTACATGGTGCTGCGCGAGGAGAAGCACACGACGCGCGGGCGCGCGCGCCTCCTGTTCGAGATGCTCCGGGGCGACCCGGTCTCGAACGGCTGGCGCGACCACGACGTCAAGGAGGCGCTCGACCTCTGCCTCGCCTGCAAGGGGTGCAAGCGCGAGTGTCCGGTCAACGTGGACATGGCCACGTACAAGGCCGAGTTCCTCTCGCACTACTACGAGCGCCGCCCGCGCCCGCTCTCCGCCTACGCGTTCGGCCTCGTGTTCTGGTGGGTGCGCGCCGCCTCGCTCGCGCCGGGCCTCGCCAACCTCCTCGCGAGAACGCCGGGAGTCGGCGCGCTCGCCAAAGCCGCGGTCCGCATGGCGCCGGAGCGGCAGTTCCCGACGGTCGCGCCGCGCACGTTCACGTCGTGGTTCAAACGGCGTGGCCCGCGGATTCACAGCGGACCCGAGGTCATCCTCTGGCCGGACACGTTCAACAACCACTTCCACCCGGAGATCGCCGCGGCGGCGGTGGACGTGCTGGAGGATGCCGGCTACCGGGTCGTCGTGCCGCGGCCGTTCCTCTGCTGCGGCCGGCCGCTCTACGACTTCGGGATGCTGGACCTGGCCCGGCACCAGCTCCGCCGCGTCGTCGATGTGCTCAGGCCGCAGATCCGCGCCGGAACGCCGATCGTGGGGCTCGAGCCGAGCTGTGTCTCCGTCTTCCGGGACGAGCTCCACGGACTCTTTCCCCATGACCCGGATGCGCAGCGGCTCCGCGCGCAGGCGATGACGCTGGCCGAGTTCCTGGTCCGCGAGGCGCGGGGCTACGAGCCGCCACGGCTCCGCGCACGCGCCATCCTGCACGGCCATTGCCACCACAAAGCGATCATGGGCCTCGACGCGGAGGAGCGGCTCCTTCCGCGGATCGGGCTCGACTTCCGGATCCTCAATTCCGGGTGCTGCGGCATGGCCGGCTCGTTCGGCTTCGAGGCGGAGAAGTACGACGTTTCCATCGGCGCCGGCGAGCGCGTGCTGTTGCCTGCAGTCCGCGGGGCGGGCCGGGACACGATCATCATCACGGACGGGTTCAGTTGCCGCGAGCAGATCCGCCAGACCACGGACCGCCGCGCACTCCACCTCGCCCAGGTGCTCCGGATGGCTCTGGAGGATGATCGGCTGCCGGCGGGTCGGACGCCGGAATCGTACGCGTGCGCGCTCGCGCCCCGGGAGCTGGTGGAGTTGCCGTCGCCCTCGGCCTACACCGTGGCAGCGCTCGGCGCCGGGCTCGCCGTCGGCGGCGCGCTGGCGTGGCGGCTCGCGCGCGGCAGGTGGTGAGGTCGCTGCATCCGTACGCGCGGAGATGATCCGACCCGCGCGTCGCGCCCCGCCGCGCGATCGTTCGATCTGAGGACCGGAGACGACGACGTGGCTCGAGCACCGTCGCGTACGCAGCTCACGATCGACCGGGTCGAAGTCTCGGCCTACACCGTGCCCACCGACTTTCCCGAAGCCGATGGCACGCTGGCCTGGGACTCCACCACGATCGTGATCGTCCAGGCGCGCGCCGCGGGCGTCACCGGGCTCGGCTACACCTACGCGGACACGGCCACCGCACGGCTCATCGACGAGCGCCTCGCCAGGCTGGTGGTCGGCCGCGATCCGATGGCGATCCCGGCGATCTGGGCCGACCTGCGGCGGGAGGTCCGTAATCTCGGGTACCGCGGCGTCTGCGCGATGGCGATCTCGGCCGTGGACAACGCGCTCTGGGATCTCAAAGCGCGGCTCCTCGGAGTCCCGCTCGTCACGCTCCTCGGCGCCGTTCGCGACGGCGTGCCCGTCTACGGCAGCGGGGGCTTCACCTCCTACCCGGTCTCCAGACTCCAGGACCAGCTCGCTCAGTGGGTCGACGCCGGAATCCGCCGCATGAAGATGAAGGTCGGCACCCGGCCGGCCGAGGACCCGCACCGCGTGCAGGCGGCACGGGAAGCGATCGGGCCGGACGCGGAGTTGTTCGTGGACGCGAACGGCGCGTACAGCCGCAAGGTCGCGCTCGCGATGGCCGAGCGCTTCCACGAAGCGGGGGTGTCGTGGTTCGAGGAACCCGTCCCCTTCGACGATCTCGAAGGCCTGCGGCTGCTCCGCGACCGCGCGCCCGCCGGCATGGACATCGCCGCCGGCGAGTACGGCTACGACCTCGTGGATTTCCGCCGCGCCCTGGAGGCCGGCGCCGTCGACGTGCTCCAGGCGGATGCCACGCGCTGCGGCGGTATCACGGGTTTCCTCCGCGTCGCGGCGCTCTGCGAGGCCCATGCAGTGCCGCTCTCCGCCCACACCGCACCAACGCTGCACGCGCACCCGTGCTGTGCACTGACGGTCGTGCGCCACGTCGAGTACTTCCACGACCACGTCCGCATCGAGCGAGCGTTCTTCGACGGCGCGCCCGAGCCGCGCAACGGTGCGCTCCATCCGGATGCCGGTCGTCCCGGAATCGGAATCGAGCTGCGGAGGGCCGACGCTGCCCGGTACCTCGTCTACGGCGCACGCTGATACGGCCGCACCCGAGCCGGCGCGAACCCGCTGCCTCCCGATCGGCGACTAGGCCGTGATCGGCAACGGCCGCGGCATTGCCCCGGTCTCCCGGTCCGGCCCGATCGACGGGTGGTGCGTGCCGCGCTTCGACCGCGACGCCGTATTCGCCCGGATCCTCGACGCCGATCTCGGCGGCGCGTTCGAGATCCGGCCCGCCGGGCCGTTCCGCACGAGGCGGCGCTATCTCCCCCGGACCAACATCCTGGAGACGGAATTCGCCGCCGACGGCGGTGTCGTCCGCATCGTGGACTTCATGCCCGCGCTGAGAGAGGAACAGAAGCGAATCTATCCGGTCGCGTTCCGGGAGATCGTGCGGCGGGTCCGGCGGACCGGAGGATCGTGCTGACGACCGTGGTCGCCGCCCCCCACGATCGTGCACTTCGAACGTCCACGCACCACACACCCGGAGGATCCGCGCAACAGCCGCCACCTCCTCCCCTCTACGGCGCGCCCCTCGGGACCGCGGCCCGACCGGCCGCGCATCCCGCGCCGCGTAGACCGTCACGCGCTGTCCGGGAAGTGCTGCGCGTTCAGGCGCGGACGGCAGGCCGCCCGGCCCAACCGGTCACGCGTAATGCATGACGCGGTTCCTGCCGGCTCGCTTGGCTTCGTACAGGGCGGCATCGGCCCGGCGCAGCAGGTCCTCCGGCGCCAGGGGGTTGGCAGGTGCGGAGCACGCCACACCGACGCTCAGCGTGACGATGGGTGCCACGTCCGACCGCTCGTGAGGGATCCGAAGCGCGCTCACACGTGCGCGCGCCTCTTCGGCAACGCCGAGCGCGCCCGCGCAGTCCGTCGAGGGCAGCACGAGAACGAACTCCTCGCCGCCGTACCGCGCAACCACGTCATTGACCCGCCGAACGACCGTGGAGAGCACATCGGCCACCTGCTTCAGGCATGCATCGCCGGCCAGGTGGCCGTAGTAGTCGTTGTAGGCCTTGAAGTGGTCCACATCGCACAGAATCACCGCAATCTGCTGGCCGGGCCTCCGCAGCCTCGCACATTCGCGGGCCAGGAAATCATCCAGGGTACGGCGGTTCGCCAGGCCGGTCAGCGGGTCCAGGCCGGAGAGTCGGGCCAGCTCTTCGTTGGAACGCG
>CALCID010000111.1 GCA_937907535.1 uncultured bacterium
GCCGCTGCGCCTCGACATCCAGCCGGTCGAGCGGGGGATGGGTCACCGTGTGCGCCCCGATCTCGACCAGGCCGCCGTCCGCGAGCGCTACGATCTCCCGGCTCCGCAGCGTGCGATGCGTGGCCCGCGCCACCGGGCGGCCCCGCTGCCCCGCGAGACGGTCGAGAAGCCGCTCCCGTTCGTCCGGATGCAGCCCGAAGAGTCGGTCATACGCGCGCCGGAATGCTTCCTCGAAACTCCCGACCCGCACCCCTGCCCCGCCTCCGCTCTCGTCGAACTCCGGCGGCAGCACGTAAGGAGGGCCGGACTCCGCGACCAGTCGTGCCAGCTCGTCCCACCAGAACTCGCGGTCGGAATCTATGTGATCCGTCGTGACGAACACCGTTGCCGGTACGTCGTAGCGCTCCAGGATCGGGCGGGCGACGAGCAGGTTGTCGGCGTAGCCGTCGTCGAAGGTAATGCAGATCTGTTCGACGGGCGCGTCCGATGCCGTGAGCGACTCGAACAGACGGTCGAAACGCACCACGCTTCCGAATCTGCGCACCACTTCGAGATGCTGTGCGAAGGTTCCGGGTTTCACACAGAGCTCGAAAGGGTCCTGCCCCGGCTCGTCGACGCGATGGTACGCCAGGATGACGGCCCGGGCGCCGAAGCGGATCCGCTGCCAGCGCCGACGTACCCACTGCGCCGGCCGGCTCAGGTAGCGAGGCATCGCCACGGTCAACCGCCCCTGGGTTTCACGGCGTGAACCGTGATCACGACTTCATAGTAGGGGTCGTGATGGTCCAGCTCCTCCCGCCGGAGCTCCCGGTCCGCGAGACCGTAGAGGAACGCAGTGGCGGCCAGCACGTTCCCGTACGACCGGATCTCCACGTTCTCCTCGCCGAACACTTCCGCGAACAGCCGCCGCGCGGAGTTGCTCGTGAACGACCAGTACCAGGTGTCGTGCCACCGGGCGTCGCCGGTGTGCGTGATCCCGGGGAAGGTCGCGAGGAGCACCCCGCCGGGCTTCAGGATCCGGTACACCGTCCGCAGCGCCGCGGGCACATCGTAGATGAGCTGGAGCGTTTGCGTGAGGATGATGCAGTCGAAGGCGTCGCTCGGTATGTGATCGGCGGACGCGAGATCTCCGATGATCGTCGCGACCGGGTTGCCCTCCGTCACGTGCAACACGTCGCTCCGCGTGACGCGCTCGCCGCCATACCGCAGGGTGTAGGTCGGATCGCCGACCTCCAGGACCCGGCCCCGCACGTCCATCCGGTGCCGCTCCAGGAAGTTCTCGATGTAGTAGCGGTCGAGCGGGCGGCCGCGGTCCATACCCCAGCGGCGGCTGATCGGCGTGACCCGGCGCAGGCTCCCGAAGCGCACCAGGCCGGGGCGGGGCCGGGATGCCTGGAGCCACTTCTTCGCGAATTTTGCTAGACGCGACGACGGGCCTGTCACGGCCTTGCGCGCACGGCGTACCAGCTCGCGCAGGCCGCCTGCCCGGCGGCCCCGCGCCCCCGCCTCCGCCGCGTCCAGCGCGCGGAGCAGCGCCGCGTGGCGGATCCCGCGCTGCTCGATCCGGCCGCGCAGCCAGGCCAGATACTCGGCCCGCGCCGCCTCGACGTCCTCTGGCCCGGCGCGGCTGCAGGTCGAGTCCGGGTGCTGGCGGTACCGGTCATGACACTCGGGGAAGATGTACGCCGGGCTCGTGAGGCAGGCCGCGGCGAGGAACGCCTGATCCTCGAAAAGGCCCCGGAAACGCTCGTCGAATCCTTTCGCCTCGACCGCGACCGACCGTCGCACCATCACGCTCCCCATGCAGGGCAACGTACCGCCGTCGAGGAGGAAGCGGACGACCAGCTCCGGCGGCTCGATCACCCGCTTCACCGGCGCCCCGAACCTCTGCCACACATAGTCTTTCCGGGTATCGGAACTCCCATCCCACGAGTACCAGTATTCGGTGGGCCCGTACAGGAGCCCGACCCGCGGGTTGGCTTCCATCACCGCGACCTGGCGCTCCAGCTTGCGAGGCAGATAGACGTCATCGCCGTCCAGGAAGCACACGTACTCGCCGGCAGCGTGCTGGAGCGCGAGCGCCCGGGACGCGCCCATCCCCCGGTTCGCGTGGCCGGGATGCTCGAGATAGCGGATCCGGTCCGGGTACTCCGCCGCGTACCGGCGCGCGATCGCCGTACTGCCATCCGTGGAGCCGTCATCCACGAGGAGCAACTCCCAGTGCGGGTACGTCTGGGCGAGCACGCTCCGGATCGCTTCCTCGAGGAACCGCTCCTCATTGAGGAAGATCGTCATCACGGACACGAGCGGCGGGGCTCCGGCCGCCGGTCCGACCGGATCCGGGCCGGGCTGGACGACGGGCGTGCGCCCCGCCGCCGGGGCGGTGCCGGACGTACGGTCAGGTCTCACGGCAGCGCCTCCCGCGCCATCCGCTGCGCCGGACCGGGGACCGTTTCGACCGAGAACGCGCACGGCACCAGCCCGTTCTCGGCGGGCGTCATGCCGAGCGCCTCCCGCCGCAGACCCACGACCTCGATCTCGAACGCTTCCTCGATGTAGTCCAGCGTGCTCACCGTGCTCCCGGCCCAGAGGCTGACCATGTACCTGCCGGGATTCAGGTGCAGCGCATCGATCCGGAAGACGACGGTGTTCGCCCCGGGCTCCAGATGCACCGGCTGGCCCAGCTCGATCACGTCGGCATTGACCAGCAGCGTGCCACCCAGCGTACCGATGCTGATGGCCAGGGACTCGACCACCCGTTCGCTGTCAGCCTGAATCTCCAGTGCGACTTCCAGCGGGCCGCCGGTGTAGGGGCGATTCGCTGCCTCCGCCGAACCGCTCCCGAATACGGCGGAAAGGAACCGGACGCCACTCCCACCCTGCCGATTCGCCGAGGACAGGTCGACCCGCTCGCCGGCATCGACGGGCCCGCGCCCGCGCGAGAGATACGCGGCCACCACGTCGGCGGTCGGGCCGTACGCGGCCACCTGCCCGCCATCCAGCATCATGCACCGGGTGCAGAGCCGCTGGATCGCGTCCAGGTTGTGGCTCACGAAGATCACGGTCCGACCCTCCCGCGCCACCTCATTCATCCGGCCAAGGCATTTCTTCTGGAACTCCGCATCCCCCACGGCGAGGATTTCGTCCACGAGCAGGATCTCCGGCTCCAGGTGAGCGGCCACCGAGAAGCCGAGGCGCAGGTACATGCCGCTGGAGTAGTGCTTGACCGGGGTGTCGATAAAGCGATCGATCCCGGCAAAGGCGACGATCTCGTCGAACTTGCGGTCGATCTCCGCCCGCGTCATGCCGAGGATCGCGCCGTTCAGATAGATGTTCTCCCGCCCGGTGAGCTCGGAATGGAAGCCGGTGCCGACCTCCAGGAGCGAGCCGACTCGCCCCCGGATCATGACTTCGCCGCTGGTGGGTTCGGTGATCCGCGACAGGATCTTGAGCAGCGTGCTCTTCCCTGCGCCGTTGTGACCAATGATGCCCAGGACCTCGCCCCGGGCGAGCTCGAAGGAGACATCGCGCAGCGCCCAGAAACGTTCGCGCCTGGACGGACGGCTCAGGCGACGCAGGCCCCGCCATGCCCGGCCGACGGACGCGGCCAGGGCGTCGCGCAACGTGTCGTTCCGGGCCTGCGCCTCGCCGATTCTGTATTGCTTCCCCAGGCCCTCGGCGCGGATCACGATCTCACTCATGGCTCTCACACCACATCGGCGAAGATCCGCTCCATGCGCCGGAAATAGAACGCCCCGCCCACCAGGATCAGCACCGCGGCGAGCGACGACACGAGAACCATGGGACCCGGCGCCGTGTCCGTACCGAGCAGCGCCCAGCGGAAGCCCTCGACCACGCCTACCATCGGGTTCAGCGAATAGAGCACCCGCCAGTGCACGTCCAGATTGTCGAGCAGCGATGCCCCGTAGGCGACGGGCGTCGCGAAGAGCCAGACCTGCACCAGGAAGGGCACGACATAGCGGACGTCGCGGTACAGTACGTTGAGCGCGGCGAACCAGAGCCCGACGCCGAGAGCCGTGATCAGGGCGAGCGCGAGCAGCGGCACGATCCAGACGACGCTCATGGTGGGCACGATGCCGTAGAAGAGCATCATCCCGAGCAGGACGGCGAAGGCGAGGGCGAAGTCGACCGCACCGGCGAGCACGGTGGCCAGGGGAATCGCGAGCCGGGGGAAATAGACCTTCGTCAAGAGCTGCTGACTGCCGACCACACTGTTCGCCGAGTGGGTGAGGCCGGTCGCGAAGAAGGTCCACGGCACCAGTGCGGCGTAGCTGAAGATGGGGTACGGCACTCCGTCGGACGGCACGCCCGCGAGCCGTCCGAAGAAGAGGCTGAAGACGACCATGGTGAAGAACGGCTGGATGATGGCCCAGCTCGCGCCCAGCACCGTCTGCTTGTAGCGGACCTTGA
>CALCID010000112.1 GCA_937907535.1 uncultured bacterium
CGGATGGGGCGCTTCGCCCAGGCCCGGAACCCTCTGGCCGCCGCCGCGCGCAACGCGCTCATGGCACTCACCCCCGCATCGGCGGTGCTGCGCGCGAGCGCGGAGGTGCTGGGGTGGACGCCGCCGGCGAACACGAATCCAACCCGCCGCGCAGGCTGATTCCCCCGCGGCCTCACGTCCGCGGACTCGCCCAGCCCACCCTACCCCGCCACCACCTCCACGAGCGGCTCCACGACCACGCCTGCACGGAGGAACAGCAACCTGGCGCGAATCCGATCCGGGTCCAGGCCGTAGAGCGCGGCGACGGCGTCCCGGTAGGCGGCCATCTGGGGTCGGTACAGCGCGGTCCGCGCGGCCAGCGCCTCCGCATCGCCGGGCTCGATCGCGTCCGTCTTGAAGTCCAGGACCTCGGCGCCCTCGACTCGCCCGTCCGCGCCCCACAGGACGAGGCGGTCGATGATCCCCTCGACGATCGCGTCGCCCGCGCGGTGGACGAACCGGCTCTCCCGCTCGACCCGCGCGCCCGCCGGGTAGGCCGCGCGGCGCAGCGCGGCCGCGATCTCCGGCTGCGCGACCCACTCGCGGAACCGGGCCGCCAGCTCGAGCACGGCGGGCTCGGCCAGTCCCGGCGCGATGCGGCGCGCGATCCGGAGCAGACGCGCGTCGTCCGGAAGGCCATCGTCGAGCCACACGATCTCCTCGCACCAGGCGTGTACTAGGGTTCCATGCTCGCGGGCGACGTCGCCGCCGAGCCTCAGTCGCTCGCGCAGATCCACGGCCTCGTCCATTTCCTGCCCCGACGGCGTGCGCCGCGGGAGCAGGCGCAGCCGACGCGGCGGGCTCTCCCGCAACGTGACCGTGACCGGCGCCGTCGCACCCGCCGCACGCCGCGCCACGGGACGGGGCGCCGACCGGTGCCAGAGCGGGTCGCCGGACTCGTAGAGGACGTCACCCTCGCGCGCCTCGACCCCGCCGGCCAGCGCGTGCCGCACGATCATCGCCGGCGAGAGCGACGTGCTCCGCCCGGACTTTCCGTCCGGCTTCACGACCATGTGCAGCGCGTGGCGCGCCCGGGTCATCGCGACGTAGAGCGTGCTCAGCGCGTCCCGCATCCCGGCGGCGCGGTACTGCCGGAACGCCGCCTCGATCTCGGGGAAGAGCGGGCGCAGCTTCTCGTCGACGTACGGGAAGACGCGCACGACCGGGCCCGTCGGCGTCTCGCGGAACGGCAGCGCGGCCGGCGCGTTCCCGCCCTTGAAGACCGACACGTCCAGCTCCGGCAGGACGACGATGTCGAACTCCAGCCCCTTGGACTGGTGGATCGTCATGACCCGCACCGGCGCGGCCGTCGGGTCCTCGACGCGCTCGGCCTCGACGAGGCGCACGAAGTCCGTCGGGCGCAGCGTCGCGCGGGCGTCGTAGCGGATCGCGAGCTCGACGAGCTGCCCGAGCCGGCGTGCGTCGCGCTCATCGCACGAGGGGCGCAGGTCCCGGGCGAGCGCGTCCAGCGTGGCGGCATAGCCGTCGCGGACCAGCCGTTCGCGCAGGCGATGCGCCACCCGTCGCGCCGCCGCGCCGTCCCCCGGATCCCGGTACCCGACGACTTCGCCCACCGGCGTCTTCGCCACGTGGTAGCGCGCGATCCGGTCGTCCGGATGGTCGGCCAGGTGCAGCAGCGCGAGCACGGAGGCGACGGCGGGCGAGTCCGTGAGCGGGTTGCCGCCCTCCTCGCTCGCCTCGATCTCGAGCTTCCGCAACTCATGGATGACGCGGGCGACCGCTTTGTTCTCCCGCGTGAGCACGCCGATCCCGAAGTCCGGCGCCTCCTCGTGGAGCTCGCGCACCAGCTTCGCCGCGTGCGCCAGCAGCTTGGGCCGGTGACTCGAGCGGCCGCCGTCGTCCGGGCCCACCACGAGCCGGACATGCCCAGGCAGCTGCCGCGCGGCGACGTGGCGCGCGAAGTCCCGCGCCCAGTCCGCCGCGACGTCGCGCGCCACGTCGTCCAACACGGCGTTGTTGGCGATGTCCTCGAACACGGCGTTCACGGCGTCCAGCACGACCTGGCTCGAGCGCCAGCTCCTGGCGAGCATCTCGTGCCCGAGGCCGTAGCGCTCGCCCACCGCGCGGACCAGCTCCGGCCGCGCGCCGCGCCAGCCGTAGATCGACTGCTTCGGGTCCGCGACGACGACCGCCGCGCCGTGCTCGCCCCGCACGATGGTATCGACGACCGGCTCGAGCGCCGCCCACTGGGGGACGGACGTGTCCTGGAACTCGTCCAGGAGCAGGTGCCGGAGCCGTGCGTCCAGCCGGTAGGCGAGGTCCGGCCGGGCGCCGGGCGCAGTGGGACCGCCGAGCAGCCGCGTCACGTCGTCGAAGCGGTAGGCGCCCTCGCGCCGTAGCTGCTCGGCGTACGCGTCGTGGTACTGGGCGACGAGGCGGCCCAACGCGCCGACCTGCGCCGAGAGTCGCCGGCCGAGCACCCGCGCCGCGACCCGGAGCGCCGGCTCGATCGCCTCGACGACGTCGCCCCCGATCGGCACCCTGGAGTACGCCTCTTCGCCCAGCAGCACCTTCTGCGTGAGCGTCTGGCCGACGAACGCCTCCCAGTCGCCCCGGCGCACCGCGTCCGCCATGGCGGTGATCGCCTTCTCCCAGTTCGCGTTCGGCGCGCCCTTCGACGTGCGCGGGACGTCGATCGCCGCGATCCCCGCCGCCAGCGCCTCCCGCTCCGCCGCGTCCGGCTCGCCTTCGCCCCCGCCCCCGGGCCCGGGGTGAAATGTCCACGCGTCCTTCGCATCCGGCGCGAGCTGGTGGTGGATCTCGTACAGCTCGGCGACGCGGTCGACCAGCGCCTCCGCCACCGACCGCGAGACCTCGCCCCGGTTCGCGAGCCGGACCAGCTCGACGACGGTCCCGGGATCGGCCCGGCGCAGCACCTCCTGGAGCGCCTCCCGGCGGATCCGCGCACTCGTCGGCTCGTCCGCGATCCCCCACCCTGGCGGGAGGCCGAGATCGTGCGCGAACGTCTGCGCGGTGCGGACGAAGAGCGAGTCGAGCGTGCCGACGTTGAAGCGATGCATCGCCCGGGCGAGGCGGGCGAGGATCCCGAGGCAGCGGGCGGAGTCGAGCGGCGGCGCGCCCGGCTCGAGCGACGCGTGCTGGGACAGCTCCGTCGCCTTCGTGGGGTCGAGCGCCGCCTCGGCCAGGCGAGTCAGGACGCGGCCCAGGATCTCGCCCGCCGCCTTGCGCGTGAACGTCGAGGCGAGGACCGCCTCGGGCTCCTCGCCGCTCGCGAGCAGCCCGATGATCCGGGACGAGAGGCGGAATGTCTTCCCCGACCCCGCGGACGCCAGGACCAGCTCCCTGGGGAGCGTCTCCACCTCACTCATCGCCGGCCTCCTCCTCGTCCGCGCCCGCGCCCGCGAGCTGGCCGAGCCCGAGCAGTCGGCCGAGCGGGTCGCCGGGCCGGACGATCGTGCGGTCGGGGTCGAATGCGAAGCGGTTCTCCCTGAGCATGCGGACGACGTCGCGCGCCGCGTCGTCCGCGGTTTCCAGCTCCTCCGGCGACCACTCGGCGAACGCCGGCCCCACGCCCTCCAGGTCGCGCGGGAGGAGGATGTAGCCGAGCCGGACGTCGTCCACGACGCCCGGCGGGACGATCGGGGCGCCGTCGCCGTCCCGCAGCGCCGGGAGGAGGTGGCGGTAGAGCGGGAGCTGGAGGTCGACCCACCGCTTCTCCTCGCCCCGCCCCCTCCGGTGCGTCCGCTCCGGCTCCTCGCCCGCGTCCGACGTCTTGTAGTCGAAGACCGCCCACTCGCCCGTCGTCGGGTTGTGGTCGATCCGGTCGATCCGGCCGCGGAGCAGGATCGGGACGCCGTCGACATCGAACGGCACGCCCGGCTCCGGTGGCTGCACCTCGAACGCCGCGATCCGCCAGCCCTGCGCGGCCCATCCCGCCTGCCAGACGGCGAAGGCATGCAGCCGCGCGCGGAGCTGCTCGACCTGGACGACGACGGCGGGGAGCGCCGAACGCCCGAACCGCCGGCCCACCTCTTCGTCCAGGATCGCATCGAGCCGGCGCGTGATCGCCTCCGCGTCCGTCGAGGTTGCGACGTCGCTCTCCGCGAAGCGCCGCAGCACCTCGTGCGCGAGCGAGCCGAAGAGCGCGCCATCCATCTCCCGCGCGTCGTCGGAAATCGCCTCCAGCCCCAGCACCCGCTCGAGGGCGAAGAGGTAGGGATCGTTCAGGAGCAGCCGGAAATCGGTGACCCGCAGCGCCTCGATCGGCGCGGGCGCCCGGAGCTCGGGCTCGGGCGGGAGCTGGAAGCGGCTGGCCGAGGACGAGGCATCGGCCCGCCGACCCACGTGCGCAGCGGCGGCGTCGACGGATGGGCTGTCGTCGGCACCGGAACCGGCGGCGGCGACGTCGCCTACACCCCCTCCCTCCCCGTTGAAGAACCGGAGCACCCGCTCCGCGACCGTCCGCGCCGGCGCGGCAAACAACAGACGGCTCGGCCGGGTCGGATCCCCCGCCGCGTCCCGCCGCCCCGCGATCAGCCGGACCTCGGGGCACGAGGCGAGGATCGCCGCCAGCGTGTACGCGTCGCGGGCGTAGCGACGCGCGTTGTCCGGCAGGCCGAGCCGGGCGCGGAGCGCGTTCGGGAGGAACGCGTCGGCGCTGACCGACTTGGGGACGTGCGGTTCGTTGAGCCCGGTGATCACCATCGCCGGCGCGTCGTCGAGGTGCAGCTCGAGCCAGCCGAGCAACTCGACCGCCGCGTGGTCGGCCTCCGGCGGGATCGCCGCCGATGCGACCTCGTCCAGCAGCAACCGGATCGCGGTCACCGCATCGCACACCTCGTCCGCCGCCTCGGGGAGCCGGAAGAACGCCTCGGCCGCATTGCGGATCGCGTCGCACGCGGCGACGATCGCTCGCGAGTCCGCGTCGCCGCCGCGGACCTCGTCCGCGTAGACCTCGGCGAGGAGCTCGAGGATCACGGGCGCCCAGCCGGCGAGACGTCGCTTGCCCTCGAGACGCCCGAACAGCGGGTCGGAATCGAGCGCCCGGACCGCCGCCTCCAGGACGTCCCGGCGCCATCCCTCTCCCGCCAGCCGACCGGCCACGTGCGCCGGGAGCGATTCCATGAAGTAGCGGTCGGCGATCCCCAGGATCGCATCCGGATCGCCCGGCGAGAGCACCGCCCGCGCGCCCGCCGAGCCGCCCGGGCTCTCGCCGCCACCGGCGTCGCCCGCCGCCAGCGCCCGCGCCAGCCACCGTCCCAGGTCCGGGTGCCGCAGGAGCGACGCGAGCGCATCGTAGCGCCGACCGTCCAGGTACGCCGCGATCGCGGCGAGGAGCCGGTAGGGCGACGTGCGCGAGAGTTGCGCACCGCCCGCGTAACGGACCGGCACGCCCGCCGCCCGGAACGCCCGTTCGAGGTAGGCGACGAGCCCCGGGTCCGGCACGCCGATCGTGATCTCCTCCGGCGTCAGGCGGCCGCCCAGCGACGCTACGGCCTGGAGCGCGGCGGCGGCCTGGTCGCCCGGCCCCTCGACGAACACGAGTCGCTCGTCGGGCACCGCGATCTCCGCGTCCGCCCACGCCTCCGGGACGACGCACCCCAGCGCGTCGAACCGGTCCGCCAGCGCCTCCGGCGCGTGGACGAGCGACCGGATCGGCGGCCCCTCGACCGCTTCGAGCATCCGTCGCACGACCGGCGGCCCGTCGACGATCCCGACCAGCCACACCTCCCGCTCGGTCCCGATCCCGCCCCGCGCCAGCGCGTCCATCCTCGCCCGTTCACGGTCGTCGTAGCCGAGGCGGGCCAGCAACTCCAGGTAGGCGTCCTGGACCTCGGCCAGGATGCGCCAGCGCACGCTGTCGTCGTGGAGCAGCCCGGCACCGCACCGCTCGGCGACGTCGGCGAAGCCGAGTCCGCCCGCGCCCACCGCGACGTGCAGCCGCTCGAGCTGCCGCGCGAGCGTCGCCCAGCCGCGCTCGTCGTCCACCGCCGGGAGCGACGGGAAGACTTCCGCCAGCCGCGCGCGATCCATGCCCCGCAGCGCCCGGGCCCACGTCCGGCGCGCGAGGACGTCGTCGGCCAGCGGGCGCGCGGGCTCGTACAGCATCTCCGGGAGTGCGCCGATCGTCGTGACCCGCGGCGGAAAGAGCCGCGCACCGACCCGCTCCGACTCCTCGAGCAGCCGCTCCACGAGACGCCGGCCGGCTCTGGCGCCCGGGAGCACGACCGTCGCGCGGTCCATCCGGACCTCCGCGCCGTCGCGATACCGTTCGACGAGGAGCGCTGCCGCCCGCTCCAGCGCGGGTGAGTCCCAGCCGAGGAAGATCCGCTCGATCATGCGACACCGATCCGCGCCCGGAGCTTCACCTGCGCGAGGTGCACGATCAGCCCCTCGCATCCGATCCCGAGGATCGCCTCGCGCAGCCGCGCCGCGCGCGCCCGATCGAGCGCCGCCGAATGTGCCGCCGGGTTGCGCAGCTCGACCAGCGGGGCGAGGTGGTGGGGGAGCGTGCCGAGCAGCCAGTGGGCGTCAGACCCGCTGAACGCCGTGCGCACCATCTTCTGCATGAGATCGTCGCGCTCGAGGAGGAGCCGGATCGCGCCGAGCGGGAGGTGCGAGGCGACGTCGCCCAGATCCACGAGCCGGCCATCCACCCGCGTCTCCCGCTCCCGCGGCGGCCGCGTTTTGAGCACCCGACGCGTGGCGCGGAAGAGGATCGCGTTCAGCTCCGTCTCCACGGCCTTCGCGAGCTCGATCGCAGGGCCCGCGAAGTCGAACGCCGGGTCGTCTCGACGGGCGCGGTAGACCGCCTCGGCCGTGGCCAGGAACGTCCGCGTCGACGGCTCGAGCACGGCCCATAGCAGCGGGCCGATCAGGTTGTCCCGGAGCTCCCGCGCCATTCGCTCGGTCTCCGAGCGGTTCTCCGAATCGTGCTCGACCCAGTGCCGCCCGTCGAGGAGCGTGGATGCGTCCCGGAACCAGCCGACCTCCTCGTCGCGGGTGAGCACGAGCGGCAGATTCGTCATCCCGCCGTAGAGCGAGACCGGGCGGTCGTGGTAGTGGCCGTTTTGGAGCTTCCGCAGCTCCTCGATCACCGCCAGCGTGTCGTCCGCGACGATGCGGCGAATGTCGAGCAGCCGGAACCACACGTCGACCCGCTTGTCCCGGTAGTACGACGGCATGTGATCCGCCTCGCCGTCCCATTCGCGCAGGATGTCGTCGTCCGTGATCTCGTCGAGCAGCCCGACGTAGAGCGAGCGGTAGTCCGTCAGGTAGAGGTGCGTCTCGACGCCGTCGTCGATCTGCTGTTGGAGCGCGAGCACGTCCTCGAGGTGTGGCAGCTCGTCCTGCCGGTTCGGCGACCGGATCCGCGCCCACCACACGTAGACATCGTCCTCCGTGACCTCGCCCTTCCGCCACCGTTCGGCCCACCGGAGCAGGATGCGGATGTGCACGTCCATGGGGTCGTCGGCGTACGACGGGTTCCAGACGGCGAGGAGGTGCCGGGGGCGAGTCACCGGACCACCTCCACGTCGGAACGGCAGGGCGACGAGCGCCGACGTGGCGATCCGCGCCGGTCCGGTGTCGAATGCCGTTGCGGCGATGGGTCAACGGGTGACGGGGTCCACCGGCGCGGAAGCGGGTGCAGGCGGGCGAAGCGCCGGGCCTGTATCGAGAACTCCGTTCCTTCGCGTGAATTCACTCGCGCATCGGGAATCATGAGCACTCAGATCCGTGCTTCTGGCGGCGTTCCGGCCAGGTGCGACCGCCGATCGGCCGCAGCGCCCGGCGAGACCGCCATCCCGTCCAGATCCTCGTCGTCCGTGAAGTCGAGCCGATCGGCGACCGTGGTAAGTTGCCGTGCCCCGTCGACCGGGGGACCGGTGGGCCGCTGGCCGGGTTCAGACCCGCCCAGCCCGCGTGTGGCCGTCTCCCACCGCATCTCACCCGACGGAGGCGGCTCGCGTAGAATCGTGCCGAGCATACGGGCGAGCGGGCAGACTTGGCAAGGATCCCGGACTACACGCGCGGGGATCGCGTCGGGGTCGCGCGGCCGGTGTGATTCCCAATGCGCCACGGACAACGCCTGCCCGGCTCGACGCGCGACCCGGGCACCCGGACCCGGTGGGGAATGGTAATGCCTGGGCATGACAGTGCGGGGTGCGGTCCGGGGCCGCGCAGAACGCCCGCACCCCGCCCCCGCGTCAGGTACTCAGCCAGCACACCTGGAAGAATGAAAGGGTGTTCGGGACAGACATTCGTCCCGAACACCCTATCTTTTCGTCACGCGCGCTGAGACGGATCGTCCGCCAAGCGTCGATGACTCGCGCCTATCGATCGACCTGTCCTCGGAAGCCGTCGGTCGTGCGGTCACCGGCGCTGCTGCGGCCGAAGGAAGACCCGGTGGCGTCCCGAACCGATGCCGGGCAGGCCGGTGAACCGAGCACCACCCATGCACCACGGCCGTGCCCCGACCGGCCCGACGTGCCCGGGGCTATCGGCGTCGCCCCTACGCGTCCCTCCCCAGCGCCAGCTCCGCCGCCCGGGCGACCTGGCGCCGGAGCTCCACCGGCTCCACCACCTCCGCCTCCGGCGCGTGCTGGAGCACGTGACGCACGAGCCATTGCGGATCCGCGACGCGGAGCCGCACCTGCACGCTCCCGTCCGCGAGCTCCTCGACCGGTCCCCGTTCCCGGACCCAGCGCGCGATCCGCGGCGAGTAACGGACAACGGCCTCGATCTCCTCATCCGCGCGGTAGAGCCGCCCTTCCGTGATGTAATGCGACGGGTCGAAATCCGCCGGCACCTCGAACGTTCCGTCCACCGTCTCCGCCGCCACGATCCGGTCCAGCCGGAACAGCCGCACCCCACCGCGCTTCGTGCAGTGGGAGATCGCGTACCACGCGCCGTTCGAGTAGGTCAGCGTGTACGGGCAGATGACCCGCTCGTCGGGCTGGCTCGTCCTCGAGGCCAGGTACGTGATCTTGCAGCGACGTCGCTCGGCCGCGGCGCGCCGGAGCACCGCGCGAACCGAGCCGTCGCCGGGCGTGCCGTCGTCCACCGCGAAGCGTGCCAGCAGTTCCTCCGGAGGCGACGTCGTGACCGCGCGCTCCAACCGCTCCGCGAACGCGAGCAACTCCTTCCGCCGGTCCTCCGACGCCCGGGTGCCTGCCGCAAGCGCACGGAACCCCAGCCCCAGCGCCATCGCCTCGAGGGGCGAGAGGCGGACCGGGCGCCTGAACTCGCCCGACGTCCAGACCTCGATCCGGCGGCCGTCGTTCGCGATCCGGATCGATTCCACACTCCCCGCAGGGTAGTAGTCTATCCGCGCCGTTACCTCGCCGAGGTCTTGCATGAGCTGGTCGGTCGAAACACCGAGCGTCTCCGCCAGCTCCGCAAGGGGGCGGCCCTCCTTGCAGCTTGCCGCGGCCACCACGTAGAGGACCCGATCGAGCTGTGCTTCGGCGGTCATACGCACGCCCCCATCACTCGACCGCCCCGCCGTGCAGCGCCAGGACCTGGCGGGCAAGCGCGTGTAGCTCGTCCCGGAGCGACGGCGGCGACAGCACCTCCACCTCGCCGCCGAACGCCAGCAGCCACCGCAGGAACGGGTTCACCTGCCGCACCTCGAACGCCCGCACCGCCGAACCGTCCGGCCGCTCCTCGACCTTCCGGCCGTAGCCGTTCCGCTCCGCCCACAGCGACTGCGGGAAGCGGAACAGGACCTGGGCCATGATCGGCGCCTCGTCGCCCAGCTCCCACGCCTCCTTGCGCAGGTGGTCTGCGAGCCGGAAGTCCGCCGGGATCTCATAATCCGGCGTGTGCGGCTTGCGCCGGTTCGGTTGGACGTTCTCCATACGCTCCACGCGGAAGATGCGGACCGCGTCCCGGTCCACGTCGTGCCCGATCAGATACCAGTTCCCCCGCTGGAACACGAGCCCATACGGTCGCACTTCGCGGTCCGTCGCCTCGCCCCGGTAGATCCCGTGGTACCGGAACCACACCACCTTGCGGGCGAGGAGCGCGCTGGAGAGCGTACGGAGGCGCTCGAGAATCGCCTCGGCGTCCGGCCGGTGCACATAGAGCTCCGGCGTCGGGGCGAGGACTTCCGGATCCAGGTCGAACGCCAGCTTCCGGTACGCCGAGCGTGCTTCCGCCACGAACGGGAACGCGGGGAGTTGCGAGACCATGTGGAGTGCGTCCGCCGCCGCCCGCGCCTCGTCCTCCGTCAGGACCACCTCCTTCAGCAGGTACGGCCTCCTCTCCCCGGACGGCGACGCCTCGTGCACCAGACGCAGGTACGGGAGGTAGAAGTCCTGGCGAGTGATCCGATACCCCTCGATCTCTTCCAGGCCATAGTTGATCCGGTACTGGACCGTTTCGATGGGAATGCCGAGCGCCCGCAGCTCGTCCTTGTCCCGTTCGAACATGCGACGCACCGACGCCCGGTCCGTCTCGTTCTCCGTCTGCCACTTCTTCGCGTACGCCGGCACGTTCTCCATGATATCCTCGACGGACACCGGCACCCGCCGCCCGACGAGGTAGGAGATCAGATCGAGCCAGCGTTGGAGTTTGGTGATTCGTTCGGACATTCTGTTAGTGCCTTATTTCATGGCCCGGAGGCCGGGACGAGCAGCATACAGTCAATCCAGAGCGCCAGGTACAGGGATGATCGCTGTCTCGACGGGGTCGCTTCGGCCTGGGCCCAACGTCGCCCTTACTTTCGGATTCAGGTGCGCACTTGGAGTGTCGTTCACCATCGCCATTACGGGATCAAGATACGCGGACTCTTCCTCGAAGACCATGACTGCCGCCAGGGACCGGTAAGCAACGGGACAAAACACACGGCGGTGATCTGCCGGAATTTCGACATCGCCTAGTTCTTGCTTGCCGATGCTCGCTCGACGATCTGGGCGAGCTGCACGATGCTATGAACAATCGCTTGCTTGCCCGACCCATAACAACCGCGCCAGGGCACCTCGAGGGACTTGCGCAACTGACGGCCGAACTCGGTCCGGATATACTGCGATATCACCACCCCGTCACAGAACTGCAGCCGGCGTCTCACATCCTCGAGCGTACGACCCCACTGGCTTCCCCATCCAGTATGGCAGAAATCCACCGTGATGTGTGGATAGTCCCGCTCAAGGTCCGCTTTGATCGCGGCATCGTATTGCGCCTGCCGCTCGTCGCCACCGACGAAGAGGATTCGCACGCGCCGCCTATCTTTGCCCGATGGCAGTGCCAGTTCTTCGCCATGGGCCTTCTTCAGCGCCTCGAGCCTCTGCAGCAACGGTGCATAATGGTTATCAGGTAGTCCGTATTCACGGATTCGACGGAGGATCGCTTCGGCATCGCCGATTCCATCGCCATTATTCTGGCTGAGAATTCGATGGAACTGACTTCCAAGGATATTCGCAGCTTCCTCGTATCGGCCGCTCGCTTCGTAGCAACGCACGAGCGCCCACTGAGCATCATCCATGTCCCACACCGGTGAGAACCGGTCTGGGTCTTTCAGGATCTCGATGAATTCGTCCCGTCCTGTCCCGCGAAACGCCGCACTCTCCAGATAATCAAGAGCTTCGGCGGCCTCTGCGGAATACCCATGCCTGATCAGCATCGGAATCGCATTACGGTAATCCTGGATCCGGGCACGCTCGGGGCGAGTCGTATCGCGGGCACGCTCGAAAAGGGCCCGTGCGATCCGCTCGGAATCGCGACACGCTTCAGAGGCCAGGAGCCGATCGAGCACTTCATCACCGAGGACGTCGAGGATCAATTCCGCTGTCTCCCGAGCCGCCGCGCTCGAGCTGAGACCGAGCGCCTCAAGCGTGTTGTCGATCAGGTAACGGGGGAGCTGCGCGCCGGCCGAGATCGCTTCACGGATGAGCTCGGCAGCGCGCTTCATCCTCCCGGGATGTACATCCAGACAGAGGGCGAGCCCCAGACACAAGCGGGCATTCAGTAACAAGTTCCCCGGGCCGTATCGATCGGGCTCAGACTCGAACACGGAGAGCGCCATCTGGAGGTGGTCGACGGCCTCGGTATACAACCTCTTCACGAACGCCCGAATGCCCATACAATACCGGGCATGCGCGGAGTACCGCACTTCGAGATTCATCGCTTCGGTGAATTGCGGCACACCCCGCTCGACAGCGGCCGCGAAGCTTTCGAGCCGGTCTTCGTCGAGAGGGATCGAGAGGTCCCCGAGCCGACGAAAACCACCGTCGATGAGCCCCAGATCGGTCAGCACCATCGCCCGAATCTCGGAATCCGGTTCCTCCTCCAGGAGCTCGGTCAGGAGTTGCCGAGCGTAGTTGAGCTCACCGAGTTGACGGAAGCAGTGCGCACGACGGCGCCGCACCTCAAGGAATCTCCGTTGACCCTCCGCGATTTCCCCCGCCGACAAATGCTCGAGGGCGTTGACGAGGAGGTCGTAAACAGCACGAGCCTCTGCGGGTTTATCCTGACGCAGTAGCTTCTCCGCCTCAGACTCGAGGAGCCTGAACGTTCCCGGCGCACTGATCGCCACTGATACGTCGATGAATCCGGCTGCCTCCCCTGCTCGACCATGGCGACATAGGGCCTCAACGACATGAGGTGCAGCCGCACGGGCTGTCGCGATCGCGCTGGATGCTGCAACAGTTCCATGGCGAGGTGAGCCGAGTTCTCGAACTGTCGGTTCCCGATCATAGAATTCGACGATTTCCTGCCATCGCCCCCTTCGGGCAAGACCTTGGACGAATCCCGTCCAGTACCAGCGCCGACGTGTCGCGTTCGAGGCTGGTAGCTCGGCGCGGGGCCCATCACCGAGCACTGCGTCGCGCAATCCTGCGTGGAAGTAGGTCCGATGCCTCGAACTGTTCAACTCCAGGACTTCCTCCAGGAGGTCGTCCAGTTGGTCGATCGTTAACGCACCTTCGATTCCCTGGGCCACGTCCACGATCGTTCGCACCAGCAAGCGATCGAGAGTCGTAAACTCATCCGTGTCCTCAGCGGCGGCAGGCTCTGACTCGAACACAGCCGACTCGCCTTCTTCGGTCGGAAGCTCCGCTTCAGCCTGTGGCTCCCTTTCCACGGTGCGCACGAAATCGCGTAGCCACTCTTCGAGTCCCGCAGCAATCAACCTGCGGGTCGCTAAGAGTGAGAGGAAATAGGTGACGACCTTATCTACAGGGTGCAGAGGCAATAGCCGATCGGCGGCGGCTTTGACCTCTTCGGGATCAACGTCCACCTGTGGGGCATCGCCCGAAATCAGGCCATTGTCATGCTCGATTCCGAGTCCATCGAGGAAGTCAGCAAGGAGATCGCGCCGATCGGAGAGATGCAGATGCAGGAGCAACGCGTCGAAGATCGGCTCCAATGTTGGAGCCCGCCGTGCGATGAGCTTTGCAATCCGGGTGTCAGGCCAAGACGCCACTGTCTTGGGTCGAAAGTGATGTAGCCTCGCCGTTTCCGAGATAAGCAACTCCCGTAACTTCGGTGGCCCATCAGTGAGAACCGCCAGCGCAGCGTTTTCGCGTTCCCCGACTTCCAGCGCACGCCAGATCTTGCTCGTCGTGACACCAGCGGGTTCGGCTGCGAGCCGCGCGAGCGCGGGTCGGAGTTGATCAAACCGACGTTCGGAGATTTTCTGGGTCATGGACATCACCGACTGAGGAAACGGGCATTCCTACGGCTCCACGATTGAAGATCACCGAGCCCACCGACATCCCAACGGTCATCCCGGCGTCTATATTGGCTTGTCGCCGCCGCGCGTACACGTCGCCTCTGGTTGACTACAGCAGCGGGACTTCAGCCCCATTCTGGCAAAACGGCCCGAAATCCCACCCCGGCCACACCTCCTCCCGCACCTCCGCCGACTCGAAGCGTCCCGCCCGGATCCCGTCCGCCCACTCTTCGAGCCGCTCCCGAAAAGCCCCGCGCGTCCGTTCGCCCAGTGGGACGGGCTGCCGCGTGCCACCATTCGTGTCCAGGTCGTGGACCGCGATCCGCACCGGCTCGAGCCCCCAACGCCTCCCCTGCGACCGCGTACCGCCGGAACTGGTTGACGTGCATCTCCGAGGTCGGTCGGTTGGCTCTGGTCTTGAAGTCCACCAGCTCAACACAGGCATTACCGCCCTCGCCTTCCGCCCGCAGCAACAGGTCGATGCGTCCACGTACCCGTGCCGCAGCAAGGGGGACCTCGAAGCGCGCCTCGGGCTGCATCGTGCGGAGGGACTCGCCGCCAAAGGCGCACGTACGCGCCGTCCCCGTCGGCGCGACGATCAACGCGTTGCCGTCATCGAGGACGCCTGCCCGGACAGCGCGGTCGAAGAGTGGAAAGCGCGGAGCGGATTCGAGCGGGCTCATGGGGCGATCGATGGTCGGATACGGTGGCGAGGGGCACGGGCCCGCTTCCGCCCCATCCTGCAACCCGCTTCCTCACGGGCCCCGCCCGATGGTGGTCAAGGTGACGTCGTCACCGAGCAACAATATATGGATGGGACATTCTTTCGGGCCAGAGTCACGATTCCGCTGGGACCACGACGTGCCGTCAATGGATCCAGTCCCCGACATACCGTCGACAGATCGTGTGATCGACCACACGCAGTCTCACGGTCGAGCACGGCCAACCCGCGACCGAGCCTCAAGGGCTTCGCCGTACCGATCTGCCCCACAGGATCGGAACTTCGCCCTCACCTCCCCCTCTGCGACTCCTTCGCCCGGGCCTCCAGGTCCTGCAGCCGGAGCTGGTGTTTCGGCGGGTCGGGGAGCGCGACGCGGCGGGTCGTGTGGAGGCGGGCATCCACGTGGAGCAGCTCGCCGGGCTTCATCAGCGTCCAGCCCGGCGACTCGGTCATCGGCTCGCTGGCCACGATGACGCACGGCACCCGGGCGAGGTCCTGGCTGCGCACCCGGACGGTGCCGGCGGCGCTCGTCGCGTCCAGGTGCCGGCCGTGGTGGGGCTCGCGCTCCAGCACCCACAGCTCGTGCGTATCCGGGTAGCGGAGCGCCCACAGGTCCGTGTCGGTGGTGAGGATGATGTTGAGCGCGTAGAGCGGCAGGTGCTCGGCCACCCACCGGGCCGCGGCCAGGAGCCCCTTCTCCGTGTCCCCCAGGCGCTCCGCCTCCGCGGTCACGAGCGCCAGGAACCGCTCCGAGTCCGTCTCGCCCTGAACGAGCTCCCGCGCCGGTCCGAGCCGGGCCTCCAGCTCCGGCAGCCCGCCGATGTGCCCGTTGTGCGCCAGCATCCGGTCCTTCATGAGGAACGGATGCGTGTTCTGCACCGAGAGCCCCCCCACGGATGCGAGCCGGATGTGCGCGATGAACGTCCGCGACTCCACCTCCTTCGCTTCCCGGGAGAACGAGGGGTCGCGCCAGGCGGGCTCGGGATCCCGGAGCCGCTCGGGCTTCCCATCCCGATCGTACCAGCCGAGCCCGGTCCCGTCCGGCTCCCGGCGGCTCTGGCGCGCGAGCGAGTCGTGGGCATCGAGCAGCCAGAAGGTCGCCGTGACCCGTTCGGACCCGCTCGCCATCCCGAAGAGGCGGCACATGGTCCCTCCTAGTGGTGGAAGCCGATCGCCTGCGGCTCGGGGTAGCTCCGGCCGGTCCGCTCCAGTGACCGGACCACGCGCTCCAGATCCGCGAGCAGCTGCGACGCCAGGTCCCGGCTGAACCCGTTCCGCACCACGATCCGCAGCACGGCCACGTCCTCGAGCCGCGGGGGCATCGGGTACGCCGGCACGATCCATCCGCGCATGCGGAGCCCGGCGGAGATGTCGAACACGGTGTAGCCGCGCACGTCGTCCCGGAGCCGGAACGCGAACGCGGGCACGGCGCTGCCGTCGGAGACGAGCTCGAACGGCCCGAGCCCGGCGATCCTCGAGGCCAGCCACTTCGCCGTGTCGCGACAGGCCTGCTGCACCCGCCGGTACCCCTCGCGCCCGAGCCTCAGCAGGTTGTAGTACTGTGCCGCCACCTGCCCGCCGGGCCGGGAGAAGGTCAGCGCGAACGTCGGCATCTCGCCGCCGAGATAGTCGACGTCGAAGATCAGCTCCTTCGGCAGCGCCTCCCGATCCCGCCAGATGATCCACCCGATGCCGGGATAGACGAGCCCGTATTTGTGTCCGGATGAGTTGATGGACTGCACCCGCGGGACGCGAAAGTCCCAGGCCACGTCCGGATCGAGGAACGGCGCGATGAACCCGCCCGACGCGGCATCGACGTGGATCGGGACGTCGAGCCCCCGCTCCTCCTGCAAGCGGTCCAGCGCCGCGGCGATCTCGGCCACCGGCTCGTAGCTGCCGTCGAACGTGGAGCCCATGATCGCCACGACGCCGATCGTGTTCTCGTCACAGTGTTCGACGGCCCCTTCCGCGGTGAGATGGGTCCGCCCCGGGCCGAGCGGGACCTTCCGCGGCTCCACGTCCCAGTACCGGCAGAACTTCTCCCAGCAGACCTGCACGTTCGCGCCCATCACCAGGTTCGGCCGCCCGCCCTCCCGGCCTTCGCCGCGACGCCGCTCCCGCCAGCGCCGGAGCAGTGCGAGCCCGCCCAGCATGCACGCCTCGCTGGAGCCGGTGGTCGAGCAGCCGATCGGCTTCCCGTCCGCCGGCGCGGACCAGAGGTCGGCGATCATTCGCACGCAGCGCCGCTCGAGCTCCGTGGTCTGCGGGTACTCGTCCCGGTCGATGAAGTTCTTGTCCACGCACTCGTCCATGAGCCGCCGGGCCTGGGGCTCCATCCACGTCGTCACGAACGAGGCGAGGTTGAGGCGGGCGTTGCCGTCGAGCAGGAGCTCGTCGTGGACGATCTGGTAGGCGGTGTCAGGCGGCAGCCCGGTTTCCGGGATCCGGTCCCGGGGGACCTCGCCCGTCTCACCGGGCCGCGTGAACTGCGGGAGCAGCGACAGGGCGTGCGCGCCCTCCCCGGGTCGGGCTTCGTGGATGGCCATGCGGGCCTCTCTACAGACGGGACCGTTGCCAGGCAGCGGGCGCGCTCCCGGGGCAAGTTGCGTGCACCGCGGCCGTGATCCGCATCCAGCCCGGACGCCCCGTGTCGGCTGTCGGCGGCCGCCGCGAACCCTGCAGTCGTTCCCGGCGCATCACGGGCACCGGACCGAGGAGGCCACCATGCGGGTCGGGGCGTACATCCGTCACGCTCCGGGCGACGTCGCTCCCGCCGCCCTCTTCGCCTTCGCACCGTTTCCGGCCGCCGACGCATCGCTCGCGGATCCTGCGCCGCCCCCGATGCACGACGCCGCGCCGGAAGCCGGCCGACGCGACGTCGCTTCCCACGTCTCGAGACCCGTAGCGGCCCACCATGCTGTGACACCTCTCCGACGACGCTCGGCCCGCTACCCTCACATTCCCGGTGACGCGCCTACCCCAATCCGCGCGCGAGCCCGCTTGCCCGCCCCCCGCGTGCCCCCCGACGCACCCTTCCGAGGCGGTCCTCCACCCCTTGCCCGATAGCCGACCACACGCTCGTCACCCTAGAGCTCGCGCAGGGCCCGCGAACCAGCTCCGCGGCCCGTCGGCGCCCTGAACCGCTCGCCTGCCCGCGGCCCGTTGTCAGGAATCTCGATCGACTGGATATCGACGGAGTCCACGCCCCGAGCACCGACAGCCAAGGCGTGGCGAGGTGTTCCAGCAGGAACGGCGCGCCGCCCCGCATGGATCGGTCCCGATTCTCCCGACGCGCAGCGTACGCCTTGATCGGGCCACGATTAGACGCGCCGCCCGGGAGCGCCGCGCGACTATCGACTCCGTGTCTTGTGGGATGATTCGGTTCGCAGGAGGATTGGTTCGCCGCCGGGGCCCGGCGAAACGCACCGCCCGGCGCGGTCAACCCTGCCGCGCGGCCGTCCGGAACGCCCGCCCGTAGCGCCGTCTCAGGATCGTGGTCAGCGGCACGCGCCCCTCGCCCGGCAGCCGGCGCACGAACTCGCCGCTGATCCGGGAAACGTGCAGCCCCACGCCCCCCGCCAGCTCGCGGATCGGCCTCGGGTGCGCACCCCACCAGAAGACCCGGTAGCCCGCCTCCAGCCCGACCCGCACGGCCTCGGCGTTGCCGTCGAAGCGCGGGAACGCCAGGTGACGGACGGTCTTGCCGAGCCTGGCCTCGATCGTCTCCCGCGCCCGCCGGAAGTCCTCCGCCATCGACTCGGGCGCGCCGTCCAGGCCCTGGAACCGGCGCTCGATCCCGGTCAGTTCCACCGGCTCCGGCCAGCGCGGGACGTAGCGGTGCCCGTAGGTGTGGGACTGGAAATCGACGTACCCGGATCCGTGCATCTCCCGGATCTCGTCCCACGTGCAGGGGCGTTCCGTCACGGCGGCGTGCTCCGGGCCGATCCCGTGGAAATGGGGCGCGATGAACGCCACGGCGCGGTGGGAGTAGGCCCGCAGGAGCGGATAGACCACGGAGTGGAGGTTCGCCGCGCCGTCGTCGAAACAGAGCACCACGGCACGCGACGGCGCGCGGCTCCGCCCCTCCAGGTGGTCCAGCACCTCGTCCGCTGTCAGCGTCACGTACCCGTTCCGCGTGAGGAAGCGCAGGTCCGCCTCGAAGTCTTCCGGCTCCACCGAGTGGTACCAGAAGGCCGCGATCTCCTGCGGCTCCTCGGGCCGGGCCGAGAACACGAAGGACGGGAACCCGCCGCGCAACGCCGCGTGGAGCTCGGGCCAGTTCTTCTCCCAGCGCTTACGCAGGAAGGCGACGACGGACATACCCCCCTCCCGCGGCGCAGCCGACGCCCCTCGCCCGTTCCCGTTCTCTGTCGTTCTCATGACGCGCCCGTGGCCACCGTGCGGCCCGCGAGCCGCAGATAGACCTTCTCGAGCTCGCGCGCGTGCCGCTCCAGGGTGAACAGCTCGAGCCGCCGGGCGGCCGCACTCGTGAGCGCCCTTGCCCGGGCGGAGTCCGACAGGATCTCCACGATCGCGTCCCCGAGCGCGGCGTCGTCGGCGACGTCGACCAGCACGCCGCACTCGCCGTCGCCGAGCACCTCGCGCACGCCGCCCACGTCCGTGGCCACCACCGGCTTGCCCGCGGCCATGGCCTCCAGCGCCACGAACGAGAAGCCCTCGTGGTCGGAGGGGACGACCACCACATCGATCGCGGCCAGCACGCTCGCCATGTCGCTCTGTGTCCCGGTGAAGCAGACGGCTTCTTCGAGCCCGAGCGTCCGAACGTACGCCTCGAGCTGCGCGCGCCCCGGCCCGTCCCCGACGAGGACCAAACGAGCCGCGGGGAACCGCTCCCGGATGCGCCGCATCTGCCCGATCATGCGGCCCTGCCCTTTCAGCGGGACGAGGCGCCCGATCACCCCGATCACCGGATCCGCCGGGCTGATCCCGTGCCGAGCGCGCCAGCCCGTGCCGGCCTCCGGATCGGCCGGCACGAACGCGGCCGGGTCGATCCCGTTGTACAGGATCTGGACCCGGTCCTCCCGCACCCGATACTCGCTCACGGCGTGGCGGGCCACCGCCCGGGACACGACAATGGCCAGATCGGTCCAACCCGCCATCGCGCGGATCGCTCCGCGCACCGACCGGGGGAGCGGATACACGTCGTGCAGGTGGATCAGCGCCTTCCGGCCCGTGGCCCGCGCCACCGTCCGCCCGACCAGGATCCCTTTCTGCCCCGCGGCATGGACGACCTCGATCCGCTCGCTCCGGACCAGCCGCAGTACGTCGGTGAACGCCCGGAGATCCCAACGGCCGCGGCTCAGGAAGAGGGTCCGTACCCCGGCGCCCCGCAGCTCGTCGGCCGCGGGGTGCGGCTCCCGGAGAAAGCAGGCGGTGATATCGACCAGCGAGCGGTCGAGGCGCGGCAGGACGGAGAGACAGTAGCGCGTCAGCCCGTGTCTGACGCCGCCTGGATACCCCAGATGATCGTAGAGGAACAGGACGCGCACCGGCGGCGCCCCAGGGCCCGGTGCGGTGGCAGCGGCGACGTCGACCCGAGCCGGTTCACCGTAGGGCACGCTCCCTCTCCAGTACGCGGGCGTAGACCTCCTCTACCTTCTCCGCCGTCCGGTCCCACGAGTACTCCCGACGGATCTCCTCGCGCGCCGCATGGCCGAGCGCACGGGCGAGCTCCGGATGGTCCAGCAGGTGCAGGATCCCGTCGGCCAGCGCCGCGGGATCGGAGCTCTCGGCGATCCAGCCGGTCACGCCGTGGCGGAGATGCGCCGCGGAGCCCGGGAACGACACGACCGGGCACCCGGCGGCCATGTAGTTCATGAGCTTCTGGGGGATCCCGTCGCACTGCACGCGCGGGTTCACCGCCACATCCGCAGCGCGCAGTTCCGCCGGCAGTTCCTCGAAGGTCGTGTGCACCACGTCCACGTGCTGACGGATCCCCAGCGACTGGGCGAGGCCCTCCAGACTCCCGAGGTCCGTGTCGATCACCAGCCGCAGGCGGACATCCTGCCTGTGCTGGAGCACACGCTGGAACGCCCGCAGCAGATGGTCGACTCCCTGGTAGGGCGCCAGGTTGCCCGTGAACAGAACGGTCTTGCTGTCCGACCGCCGCGGCGTCGATGGCCCGTCGAACAGCTCGACCTCCACGCCGTTCTCCACGACGGTCACTCGGTCGACCGGCACCGCCCCGCTCCCGACGAGCTGCTCCCGCAACAGCGGAGTAACGGTGACCACATGATCGGCCCAACCCGGCATGCGCTGGTCGAGGGACGCCCCGATCCGCCGCAGCACCCCCCGTCCCAGGCCCATCCGGTAGTACGGCAGCTCGGTGCGGAGCAGCGTGTGCGCATCGTAGATGATGGGCGCGCCAGCCCGCCTCCGAGCGGCCTTCGCCACCAGCAGCCCCTCGTAATGATGGGCGTGGATCACATCGAAGGACCCGCCGTTCAGCACGCTCCGGACCTTCCAGTACAACAGCGGGTCGAGCACGAACAGCTTCGCGTAGGTCGGTCCGGGCGCAGCCCGCCGGTACCCCGGCACCCGCGGGATGCGATGCACATAGATCGGGGCATCGCCGATCGACTGCCCGATGTGATACGTGACCACGTGCACCTCATGGCCACGCAACCCAAGCGCTTCCGCCATCCGGAAGATGCGGATCGGCGTTCCGCGCGGATAGGGGAACGGGCACGCCGCGATCATCGCGATACGCAGGCGTCCGGCCGCTCGCCCGTCCCTCCGGCTCCGAGTGGCCATCTGCTGACTGGTCACCATCGACGAACCCGATATAGGAAAAGGAGCTGCGGCGATTGCGCCCGTGGCGGTGCTTTGGCCGTCCAGTCGTTCGGGATGGTCAGGCCCCCGTTGCTCGAGCCCTTTCGGCCGGGTGGAGCATGCCCGGTCCGCCATCGACCTCGTGTCGACCCCCAGGATCCACGGGCGCCACAGCCCGCTCCCGCGGTTCCAGGCCACGTGTAACCACGTGGAGTGACGAATGCCCCCGCCCGTCGTGGCCTCGAGCACGTGCGGGCGTGTTGTCCAATCCGCAGCTGACTTCGTCGGCGGCACGACCTGGGGATGGCGAACCCGCTGATCGCGTTCTCGATCCAGACCGACCGGCTGCTGACGCGATCAGGCAGGGCCGGGAGCACAAGACGTGCCAACCCGGCCGCTCCCGGAACCTTCCACGCACGGCCCAGTGTGCACCGCGCCCCGGTACCCGGCCCCAACGAGAGAGCCCCACGGGTACCGCGTCCAGTAACAACATACGCCGTGGTCCGTTTTCGGGATCAATGCGACGAGTGAGCTCAACGGATCCGCTTCGATGCCACGGCGTTCGTCCGGTTCCGCCGGTCAGCTCGACGCTCTCCTCCGACGGCCCCGGGGAGATCTACCTCATCGCACTGACACAAGACGGGGAGGGCGGGCGGCCAACTCATGGCCAGAGCGCATCGCCGGTTCGTCTGCAGGAGCCGCCAAGGCGTCCGCCGATCGTCCCGACCCGGCTCCTGTGCCCCTGCCGAGGTGTACCCTCCTCGCCACTCCTGTATCACAGATGCAACAGTCCACGCCTGTCCAACCCATTCCCCGATCCGTGGGCGCAACGTGGAACGCTTGCCGCGTACAGCAGCGCAAGAACCCGGTCGAGGATGCCGCTCGGGGTCGACCGATCACGCCCGGTGCCACGAAGTAGCATACTGCTACAGCGCGATGGCCGGCGTCCTCACGTTCTTTGTCGTGGCGGCATGATTATAGCAAAGAAAAGTGGGTTTCGGTACCTTACCGGCCCCGGTCCGGCGGGGGCCTCGGCCGGAATCCCACAGGTGCAACCGACCTGCTCGGATCGTGGGATCCACTCGAAATCGCGGCGAGCGTCGGTCTATTCGCCCGCATCGGTTCGAAAGATCAGGTCGTCGGTCTTTCCGCTCGCGAGGCCGCTCGTGAGCATCCCGGCCAGCGATCGGACGCGGGCGTGTGTCGGCAACGACCGTCCGGCGGTCGATCGTACGCCAGGGAACCGCCGGGACAACAGGCAACGGATCGCGCTGGGCATGCGGTTCTGAACACCGACTGACTCTATGGATATCGTAGACGCTTCGACGATCGGCCTGGCCGGGTCCACCGCGGGATCGGGCAGCAGCGAAGAGCCGATCTC
>CALCID010000113.1 GCA_937907535.1 uncultured bacterium
GCCACGCAGACGGTGATCGAACAGGCGGAGCTGCTGTCCGCGGAGTGGGCGGCGTGACCGATCGGCGACCCGCTCCTCGACTCCGTCTCGTGAGCGTGCCCGGCGGCATCGTCGGGGCGCAGGTTGCACGGCTGGCGCCGGCGGAACCAACGACGGGTCGCCAGCGTCAAAACTATGCGGTATGAACACGTGCGCACCCACGCGTTGGCAGTAGAGGATGGAACCGGCATACGGCGGCCTGACGGGTTCGGGATCGTGGTGGCCGCTACGTCGGCCCATCTCCACGCCGTGGGTACGCATCCGACGGATGCGCTACGGTCGCGTCTTGATCGATCGGATCGGGACGGGGAGATGACGATTACGAGCATCGTCGCCACGTCGCTGTGAGGGCCACCCGAAGCCCTTGACAACCGTTCTTAACATCGTTAGGCGTTTTAACGTTATTAGGAGGCCGGGTACCGTGGGTAGCCGGGAACGACGTGCGCGCCAACGAGCCGAAACGCGCAAGATGATCCTCGAGGCGGCGCGCGAACTGTTCGTCAGTGTCGGGTACGAGGGCACTACAATGCGCGCCATCGCGGAACGGATCGAGTATACCCCGACCGCCATCTACCACCATTTTCGTAACAAACAGGCGCTGCTCGCGGAACTCTGCCGGGCCGACCTGACCCCACTGCTCACCGCCATGGAATGCATCGACGCCGTGGCGGACCCCGTGGAACGGCTGCGGCGTCTATGCGAGGCGTACGTCAGCTTCGGGCTCACCCATCCGATGCACTACCAGCTCATGTTCATGACGCGGCTCCCGAAGACGGACGACGCCGACGCCATACCTTCCGATCCGCTGGAGAACACCTACCGGCTGCTGTGCGACACGTGCGCCGCCGTGATCGAATCGGGTCAGGTCCACCCCGAGTTCACCGACCCGGAAGAGCTCGCGCAGATGCTGTGGTCGGCCATGCACGGCGTGCTGGCGCTCCACATCGTGAAGAAGGAAGGCGCAAAGATCGAGTGGCGCGACCCGCACGCCGCTGCGATCCGGTTGCGGGACTCGCTCCTCCGGGGCCTGCTGTCCGGCGCCCCAGCCACGTCCTAACCGCCGTGCGGGCTCTCGCTCCCGAGCCCGCACGGTCTTCTTCGTAACAATACCTAACAACGTAATATCACCTTACGATGTTACAATCCGGGTTACGTCCCGTGAGTGGGCGTAGTGGGCACGGCTGCATCGCGGCCGCGATCGTCGTCGCCGTGGTGGCCGCAGTCATCTCATCCCCCAGCCTCACCGCGCAGCAGACCTCCGGCGTCCTGGACGGCATCGTCCGCGAGGCGCTGCGGCAGAACCTCGGACTCGCGCAGGAGCGCCTGGCGTACGAGCGGGCGGAGGCCGGAGTGGGAGAGGCGCGCGGCCGGCTGCTGCCGACGTTGGCGCTCGAAGGCGCTTATCGCACGGGTCGCCACCCGCTGAACCTCGGCGATTTCGTGAATCCGGCGTATGCCGCGCTCAACGACCTGGTGGGCACCCCTCTGTTCCCGACCGATCTCGACCTGCCGTTTCCGATGCCGTACGAGTCGCGGCTCCGGGTGATCCAGCCCCTGTTCGATCCGGCGGGGCTCGCGGGGCATTCAGCGGCGCGACACGCCCGGGACGCGCAGCGCGAAGCGCTGCGGGTCGCGGCGAGGCGCGTCGCGGCCGAGGCTCAGGTTGCGTACCTGCGCGTCGCGGAGGCGCGGACGGCCCGGCAGGTCTGGGAGGCGGCGCTCGAAGTAGTGAGAGAGGGCGAAAGAGTCGCGCAGCTGCAGGTCGATGCGGGCCATGCGACGCCCGAGGCGGTCTACCGCGCGCGGGCGGAACGGATGGACGTCGAACAGCAGTTGGCGGAGGCGGCCGAGCTGGAGGCTGCGGCGACGCGGGGCTTCAACCTGCTACTCGGGCGCCGCGTCGACGCTCCGGTCGAGGTCCTTCCCGACTCGGCCCTGCGGTTCGAACTCCGGACGACCGCGGACGAGGCGGTCGCGGCGGCGCTCGGGCGGCGGGAGGAGCTGGCCCAGGTCGAATCGGGCGTCCGCGCGGCAGGTGCCGCCGTTCGCCTCGCGCGGTCGGCTTCCCTCCCCCACGTCGCCATCGCGCTCGAGTACGGGTTTCAGGGCCGCGAGGTCACCTTCGACTCCGACGAGGACTACAGGATCGCCGCGCTGGTCGTCTCATGGAGCCCGTTCAGCGGCGGGCGCACGCGGGCCCAGCTCCAGGGCGCGCGGGCCGACCTCAGACGATTGGAGCTGGGGCGCGAGGAGCTCGAACGACGAATCCGGGTGGAGGTCCTCGATGCGTACCAGGCGGCCGCCAATGCGCACGCCGCCACGGAAGTGGCGGAGGCGCGGGTGGAGGCGGCCCGGCGAGGCTTCGAGCTGGCGCGGCGCCGGTACGAGGAAGGGCTCGCGCCTCTGTTCGAGTTCCTGGACGCGCGCGCGGCGCTCACGAGCGCCGAACTGAACCGAGTACGGACCATGTACCGCTATGCCGCTCGCTACATCGACCTCGAGCGTGCGGCTGCGCTGCGGGAATTACCGATCGAGTGATCCCGGGGGACATATCATGGTGGAGCGCAGATTCCGCATTGCGTGCGGCTCGGCGGTACTTGCCGGGCTGGTCGGTCTGGGCGGCTGTACGGCCGGTGGCGAGGACGCCAGGGCGTCGGAGTCGGCGGACGCGATCGCCGTCCGGGTGGCGCAGGTGGTGGACACGACGGTCGCCTTGCCCGTCGTAGCGGCGGGCACGGTGGCGCCGAGAGATGAGATCGCGCTGAGCTTCAAGGTCGGCGGCGTGGTGGCGCGGGTGACGGTGGATGCCGGCGATCGTGTCCAGGCCGGCCAGGTCCTGGCAGAGCTCGACTTGCGGGAATTCGAGGCGGCGCTCGCCGGTGCACGCTCCGCCGCGGCCAAGGCGGAACGGGACCTCGAACGGGCGCGTCGGCTTTATGCCGACAGCGTGCTCGCCCCATCGCGCCTCGAAGAGGCCGAGACGCTGGCGGCCGGAGCGCGCGCAGGGCTCGCCGCGGCGACGGTGAACCGCGACTACGCGGTGATCACCGCCCCGGCGGCGGGAACGATTCTGCGGCGCTTTGCGGATCCGGGCGAACTGGTCGCACCGGGCTCGCCGGTCCTCCTCCTGGGGGCGGGGCAGAGGGACCGGATCGTCCGGGCCGGACTCGCGGATCGGGACGCGGTACGCATCCAGCTCGGCGACCCGGCGGTCGTGCGATTCGCCGCGTGGCCGGACCGGACCTTCGAAGGCGTGGTGAGCCGGGTCGGCGCGGCAGCGGATCCGGGCACGGGCACGTACACCGTCGATATCGAGCTCCGCGATGCCGGGCAGTTGCCGGCCGGCCTCGTCGGCGAGGTCGAGATCCGGCCGGCGCGCGGCGAGCGCGTCGCGCTCATCCCCGTGGAGGCAGCGCTCGAAGCGGACGGCGACGTCGCGACGGTCTTTGTCGTCTCGCCCGACGGGCTCCATGCCACCCGACGCCACATCCGGATCGGCTTCCTCCTCGACCGACACGTCGCGGTGACGCACGGCCTCGATGGAGTCAGCACGGTCGTGACCGACGGCGCCGCCTACCTCTACGACGGTGCCCCGCTGAGGGTATCGCCATGAGACTGCTCGAGCTGCCGATCCGGCACCACCGGGTCACGATCCTAGCCTTCATCTCGCTCGTGGCCCTGGGGATCCAATCCTGGCTCGCGATTCCGCGAAGCGAAGATCCGCCGCTCGACATCCCGTACTTCACCGTCGTGGCGGTCTACCCCGGCGCGAGTGCGGCCGACCTCGAGCGTCTCGTGGTCCGGGACCTCGAGGAACGCATCGACGCGATCGAGAATATCCACGAGATCCAGAGTCAGATCGTGGACGGCGTCGCGACCATCGGGATCGAGTTCGAGATGGGCGAGGATCCGGATGACGCGCACGATGCGCTGCAACGGGAGCTCGATGCGCTCCGGCCGACCCTCCCGGCCGGCCTGCAGTCGCTGACGATCGAGCAGGCACGCACCCAGGACGTGGCCATTGCCCAGATCGCGCTCGTCGGCGAGACAACGCCGTACCACGAGCTCGATCGCCTCGCGGAGCGACTGACGGACCGGTTGGGCGTGCTGCCCGGCGTCCGACGGGCCGAACGCTGGGGCGCACCCGAGCGCCAGGTGGAAGTCGCCCTCGACCTCGGGCGGCTCGCTCGCCTGGGCATCCCCACCGGGCTGGTCCTGGAAGCGATCCGCGACCGCGGGGCCGAAGTACCTGCCGGTCGGCTGGAAGCGGGGACCCGAGTCTTCAACGTCCGGACCAGCGGGGGCTACCGAACGCTCGAGGAGATCGCCTCGACCATCGTCTCGGCCCGGGACGGACGCCTCGTTCGCGTGCAGGACGTGGCGAGCGTGCGCTGGGCCTATGCGGACTCCACCTACCGGGCCTTCTACAACGGGCGCCGCGCGGTCTTCATCACCGTCACGCAGCAGGAGCGCGCGAACATCACCGCAGTCCGGGACAGGATCTGGGACGTCCTGGATGATTTCGAGCGGGAGCTCCCGGCCGGGGTCACCCTCGAGAGGGGTTTCGACCAGGCAAGCATCGTCTCGAACCGGCTCGCTCGCCTGGGCACGGACCTCCTGATCGCGACCGCGCTCGTGTCGGTCACCCTCTTCCCGCTCGGTCTGCGCGCCGCGGGGCTGGTCATCGTCGCGATCCCCCTCTCCCTTGCCTTCGGGATCATCTTGCTCCGCGCCGCCGGTTTCACCATCAACCAGCTCTCCATCGTCGGCGCGGTCGTCGCTCTGGGCCTGCTGGTCGACGACGCGATCGTCGTGGTCGAGAACATCACGCGCTTCATCCGGGCCGGCAAAGATCGCATTACCGCCGCCATCGAGGCGACGCGGCAGATCGCTGCCGCGGTGCTCGGCGCAACCGCGACGCTCGTCCTCGCGTTCGTCCCGCTGCTCTTTCTCCCCGGCGGCCCGGGTCAGTACATCCGTTCGCTCCCGGCGTCCGTCATCGGAACGATCGTCGGCTCACTGGTCGTCTCGCTCACGATCGTGCCCTGGCTGGCGAGCCGCACGCTGCCTCACGGCAGAACGGAAGGCGAATCGCGCCCACTTCGGGCGCTCGAACGGGCCATCCACGCGTTCTACGCGCCCCTGCTCGACCACGCGCTCCGCCGGCCGAGGCTCGCGCTCGGTCTCGCTGCTGCGTTCGTCGCGGGTTCGATCGCCCTCCTCCCGGTGATCGGCTCTTCCGTGTTCCCGAAGGCCGAGACGCCGCAGTTCTACGTGAACATCACCGCCGAGGAAGGTGCGAGCCGGACGGCCACTCTCGCCGCCGCCCTCTTCGCCGACTCGGTGATCCGGGAACACCCGGACGTGCGCGCCGTCTTCACCTCCGCCGGGAGGGACAATCCTCGCATCTACTACAACGTCCTGCCGAGGCGCGAGAATCCGGCGGTGGGCCAGCTCTTCGTGCTCCTGCACCGGTACGACCAGAAACGCACTCCGGCGCTCATCGACGGCCTGCGCACCGAGCTGGCGGCCTACCCGGGCGCCCGGATCGAGGTTCGCGAATTCGAGAACGGCCCCCCGATCGACGCCCCGATCGCCCTGCGAATCGTCGGGCCGGACCTGGATACGCTCAGGCACATCGCCGCCGAGGTCGCACGTATCCTGGAGCGCACGCCGGGGACGCAGTACGTGACGAACCCCGTCCGGCTCCAACGCACGGACCTGCATGTCGCGATCGACCACAGCAAGGCGGGTCTGCTCGGGGTTTCCGCCTCCGAGATCCAGCGGACGCTGCGCCTCGGGCTCGCCGGTATCCCGGTCGCGTCGCTGCACGAGGCCGACGGCGAGGCCCGGCCCGTCGTCGTCCGCCTGGCCGGTGAGACGCGCCCGCGGCCCGGAACGCTCGACCGTCTCTACGTCGCCTCCGCCGCCGGCCAGCTCACGCCGCTTCGTCAGGTCGCCGATGTGCGGTTCGACGCGCAGATCCCGGAGATCCGCCGCGTCGACCGCGAGCGCGCCGTCACCGTCACGAGCCAGGTCCGCACGGGCTTCCGTACCGATCGCGTGACGCGCGAGGCTTTGGCGGCGGTCGACTCCCTCGACCTGCCGCCGGGGTACCGCATCGTCCCCGCAGGCGAGCTCGAAAGCCGCCGCGAGAGCTTCGGCGGCACCGGGACCGCGGCCCTCATCGCGACCTTCCTCATCCTTGCCGTCCTGGTCCTGGAGTTCGGTACGTTCCGGAGCGCGCTCATCGTCGCCTCGGTCATCCCGCTCGGGCTCGCCGGAGGGATCATCGCGCTGTGGCTCACGGGGAACACCCTGTCGTTCGTGGCCTCCATCGGCGCCGTGGCCCTGATCGGGATCGAGATCAAGACGACGATCCTCATCGTCGACTACACGAACCGGCTGCGCGAACAGGGTGTTCCGCTCGAGCAGGCCATCCGGCAGGCGGGCGAGGTCCGCTTCCTACCCATTCTGCTGACGACCATGACGGCCATCGGCGGGCTGCTCCCGCTCGCCCTCGGAGGGCACGCCCTGTACGCGCCGCTGGCCTGGGTGATCATCGGCGGGCTCATTTCCTCCACCCTCCTCGCCCGCATCATCACGCCGGTCCTCTACCGCGCGTGGCCGCCGGAAATCACGGCTTGATTGTCGCCGACCGCCCAACCGGTGGGCGAACCGGCACCCCGAGAAGCCGACCGGTCGCCGATACGGTTCGAAAGCACGGAGCCGAGAGCCTATTGCAGGCTCTCGGCTCCGCCCCCGGCTCGACGCAGGTGCGAGTTTCCGCCCAGCCCCTAGAACGCTGCGGTGATCCCGGCCACCATGCGCGCTCGGTCCCGCACGAAGTCCCACTGCGCCTCCCCGGAGAGCCGGAGATTCCTGCTGAGGAGATAGGAGAGACCCGCTGCCGCGCTCTCATAGCGGTCCAGGAAGCCGCTCTCGCCTTGCCGCACCGTGAACACCGGCTCGTCGGAAGTGATCCGGTTGTAGAGGCCTGTGACGAAGACTCGCCCGGCCGGGCCGCCGGGGGCCCAGATCAGTTCCGCGAAGGCCGCGTCCACGGCTGTGTTTCGCGGGCCGTCCGGTGCGTCGAAGAACGGCCGGTCATCCAACCGGCGCAGGTACTGGAGATTGAGCTCGACGTTCGGCCTGAGGGTCATGGTGAGATCCGGCCCCACGATCCGGACGTGGTTCCGCACCCCACGCTGCTCCTCCACGCCGTACATGCCGAACCCGCCCAGGCGTACGCGGCCGAAGTCGTGCGAGTAACGAGCGACGAGATTCTTCCAATCATCGCGGTCGTACTGGCGGTTCGCGCCGGCACTGAGGAGACCCGTGCCGTTGGTGACCTCCAGGGCCACGTCACCGCCCTCCCAGGGCGAGAAGCTCGCCATGATGCCGCGGTCGTACGTGAGGTCGGCGAGCGCCTCCCCGACGCGAACCCGATAGGCCTGGTAGTCCTCGTACTCCAGACGGAGCTCCCGTTTGAACAGGGGATCCGAGATCTGGTACTGGCCGGCCACCACGGTGATCCCGCTGCCGCCAATGTCCGTGAACTGCAGGTACGCGTCCTCGAGCCCCTTCACCTCCCCTCGCTCGGAGAGGAAGAAGTACATGTAGTAGCTCACCTTGTTTGCGATCGGTCCACCCGACAGAACCTTGATCATGTACGGCAACTGGAGGTCCACCGCCGTACGGTCCTGGGCCACCGGCGCGTTCACTTGGGCGTAGGCGTCGAAGCGCACGCCGAGCGGGATGTCCTTCGAGAGCCGGAGCAACGGATCGGGCGTCGCGATCGTGTCGCGGGCCGGTTCGCCCGGCACCATTTCGAATCCGTTCCCCGCGAAGTGCTCGCCGAACGCGTTGAGGCGCGGAGCCGGTGCGTGGCACATCGAACAGGAAACGCCGTACTTCCGCGCGAACGGCGGTATGGCCCAGGCGGTCTGGACGGCACCGAGCAGCATGGCCAGCGCGCCAGCGGCTATCGTCACTCTTGGGATCATTGATCGGTACCTCCTAACGACTCATGGCTTGCCCGGCGGCAGTGCCGGCCGGCCTGCGTGGCGTTCCTTCGCCGGGTATGACCGGGGTCCGGAAGGCCGTCCGGAGCGCAACGGAGCCGACCACCGCCGCAGGTCGATGTCGCCTGCCGCCTCGAGCGGGAGGCCGTTCCGTGCCCGCGCCTCCCGCTTCCTCGTCGGCTTGCGCTGCAGAGGGCGGGAGACGCCGCGCTCCGCCCCGGACCGACGGTAGACGGGCCTTCTGCCGTAGATCGGCAAGTGCCCGGCGAAGCCCCCGGAGGAGCGGGAACCACGGCCGACTGCAACGGAGCGAACAGCACGGAGGACACCTCCTTCCTGCGGTTCTACCGCAACATCGCACGGAAGCCATCGGCGATGTATCCGGCAAATGTCGCCAACCGGCGCGAAATCGCCGGATCCGACATTTGTCGGACCCGGTCCGAGCTACTGCGGGCGTTGGTCCCTCGGGGACCGGCGGTGAGGCGCTGCGGATTTCGGTCTCAACCGCTGCCGCGACCTCGCACGGGTGTCCTCGCCGTGCGTCACACACGCCGACCACGCGGCGGAACGCCTCTGCACCGGCTTTGCGCGGCGGAGCGACGGACCCACGCCCACCAGGGGCCTACGCCCACCCGGGTGCGTTGGACGGGAAGCGCAGGAGGAGTGCTTAGGGCGGTGCGCAGGCGGACTTCGAGCACGCGCCAGCCGGTGCGGGTCAGGGGGTGCCACCCGGCGATTGGCCTGCCGCTGAAAGCTGCATTTCGCCGTTCGGGCCGAACGAGCGGAACAGTTTGCGCACCGGGCGGATACCGATCAGATCGCGACTCGCGGGCGCTATGCCCACGGCCGGTCAGCGTCGACCTGGTACATCCCGCCTGCGCACAGGACGCGCTTGCGAGCGGTCTGCTCGCGGGCAATCTTGGACTCGGGCCCGTGGGTCGAGTATGGCGGTAACCGAAAGCGACTGCATCGACACGGTGTACCGACAACCCTGACCCAGCGGGCGTGCCTCGTGAATCGGGCACATCGCTGTTCGGGCGGATTTGGATTCACATGGATGAGAAGACGGACCGCCAGCTTCGGCTCGTTCGGGCGATCGCGCTCGCGTCGATCCTCATTGGCGGCACGATCGACGTAATCCTCGATCAATCAGCGATCCTGCACCGCTCGCATATCTATTACGAGCTGCTGATGATCGGTGGCGCCGCGACGATGGCGCTGACGCTGTGGTGGGGTTGGTGGCATGCGGAGCGCGCAGTGGCAGAACTGAGCCGGCGACTCGAGGCGCAGAGAGCGGAGAACGATGCCTGGAGGGAAACCGCGCGCAAGGCGCTGTCGGGCCTGGGCGAGGCGATCGCGGCGAAGTTCGACGAGTGGCAACTGACACCCGCCGAGCGCGAGGTCGCGCTGTTGCTGCTCAAAGGTTACAGCCACAAGCACGTGGCGCGGGTGACGGGGCGCAGCGAGCGGACCGCCCGCCAGCATGCGGCCTCCGTCTACCAGAAGGCGGGATTGGGGAACCGCGCCGAGCTTGCGGCCTATTTCCTCGAAGACCTGATCCTGCCCGAGGACTCGCGCACACTCGCCTCGTCCGACGGCACTGGCCAATAGGTTCCTGCCCCACGGACTTCGCGGCTGCACCGGGGCGTTGCATCGATCGGATTACCGGGTTACGGTGGACTATGCCTCCGATGGCCCGCACGGCAGCGCCACGCCGCGGGGCGATGACGCCGCTCGAGTCTCATGCTCGTACTCAGCGCCCCCTGCCCCACTCCCCACCGGCACACTGATCCTGGTCGGCCCACGGAAGTTACCTGACCGCCTGCTCGATGATGTACCGCTCGGCCGGCACTCGTGCACGACGGGGCCGAGGGATTCCCGCGAACCATGGCAAGCCGTCCGGAACTCCACGACCACGATGAGCCCGTAATCGGGCAACCGCCCATCGTCTGTGGGAGGTGGCCCGGAGGGTGGGCATCCTGGCCAGGCCCGCCTTGCCCAGGACCCGCCTGTCCGCAGGCATTCGCGCGCCCGCACCCCACCCACGCCTGGCCGCCAGTGGTCGAGGCGCAGACCGCCGCGCGCCGCGTCGGCGCTCGTGATCGCCGGACACTACGGGCGAGCCGGCCGCATCGCGTTCCCGTGCGCCGGTCGTCACGCCAATCGGCGAGGTCACGAGGCCTTCCACAATGATGCAAGGTGGCCGCGGGGCGAATAAATTGTCCTCCATGGAACGGAGGACGATCGTTGCATCCGTCGTCGCCATCGCCGCCACCACCGCCCTCGCCTGGTGGATCAAGGGCGACTGGGAGATGGCCTGGCTGTTGTGGATGATGATCCTGCCCGTTGCGGGCGCGGCGGTGGGGCTCCTGGCCGCGGTGGTCCTGCGCGGCCGCATCGCGTTCGTGACAGCAGCGGGCTCTACGGCGAGCGTCGTCGCGCTCTGGGCCGCGATGGCCACGCCTCACGGCTGGGACGATGCCGCGGGCCGGACGCGCGCCGAGCAACTGGCAGCGGCGATGAGCGATTCGACCGGGCTCATCGAGGCGCGCGTGCGCGAGCTGCTCCGCGCGGAGGTGGACATCTCGGGCATCCAACCGGCGGTCGTCGGCGGCCGCATCCGGAAGCGGCCCTACCGCCTCCTGCTCGACCGCGATCCCGCCACGGTCCAGCTCACCGTGGCGTTCGCGCTCGGACCCGCCCGGCCAATCCGGCTCCGTCTAGAAGGCGACGCGCTCACCGCACCGCCCGAGGTGGTGGACTCGGCGCGGGTGTGGCCCTGGGTGATCCGTGAGCCCGCGCTGACGCGCCGCTTCTCCGTTCCGGCCCTGACCGTGGCCGGGGCCGGGCCGTGGACGCCGGGGGATGTCGTCGGCGTGCGTCTCGAGCACAGCGAATCCGACTGGTCCCTGCTCCTGCTCCGCGTCGGTGGGCCGGCTGGCCTCGAGCCGGTCCGTGAAGTCTCCCGCGAGGAGAGCCGGGCCGGGCTCGCCCGGGCGGCCGCCCGCGCGGGCCGGCCGGTGCGCGACGTACGCATCTTCCACGCGAAGGGCACCGGCGTGTCGTTCACTCCGTCCAATCGGCTCAACTTCATCGGGCTGGCTGACGACCCCCGGGCGAACCTCCGGCTCGTGGCCCGGGTGGAAGGCGACGAGATCCTGTACGAGACCGCAGACTGGTTCGGCCCCTTCTGAAGCTGTCCTCACCTCGCGCGTGATGAGCCTCGGGCGCTAGGCGAACGGCGCCGACGCCTCATCCAGCCGCGCGACCTCGTCCGGAGTCAGTTCGAGGCGCGGAGCGGCCATGAGCTCGGCAAGCTGCTCCACCGTCGTGGCGCTGGCCAGCGGCGCGGTCACGGTCGGCTTCGCCAGGAGCCACGCCAGCGCCACGGTCGCGATCGCCGCGTTGCGCTCGGACGCGATCCCTTCGAGCGCGCGGATCACGCCCAGCCCATCGTCGCTCAGATACTTCGCAACGGCGCGCCCGCGCGCCCGGCCCTCCAGGTCCGCGGGCGAGCGGTACTTCCCGGTCAGGAAACCGCTGGCGAGCCCGAAGTACGGCAGCACGCCGAGCCCCTCCGCTTCGGCCAGCGGCGCGACGTTCTGCTCGTAGTTGCGCCGCGCCACCAGGTTGTACTCCGGCTGGAGCGCCACCGGTACGGCGAGACCGTTCTCCCGGGCGAAGCGGATCCACGCGGCGCTGCGCTCGGGCTGGAAGTTCGAGATTCCGACGTACCGGACCTTCCCCTCCCGGACCAGGCGGTCGAACGCCGCGGCGATCTCCTCGATCGGCCGACTGTCGTCGTCGTAGTGCGCGTAGTAGAGGTCGATGTAGTCGGTCTGCAGGCGCCGCAAGGATTCCTCCGCGGCACGGGCGATGTTGTCGGGCGCGAGCCCCCGGAACTCCGGATGCGCGCCGACCTTCGTCGCCAGGACGATCGACTGCCGGTTGCCGCGGTTCTTCATCCATTCGCCGAGGATCGTCTCGGACTCGCCGCCCTTGTTGCCCGGGACCCAGGCCGAGTAGGAGTCCGCCGTGTCGATGTGGTTGCCGCCCACGGCGACGAAGGCGTCGAGCACCCGCTCGGAAGCCGCCTTGTCCGCGGTGTTGCCGAAGACGTTCCCGCCCAGGCCGAGCGGGTAGATTTCCAGGTCGGAATCGCCGATTCGTCTCATCGCATCATGCTCCCATGAACGTTGGCCGGGCGGCCCATTTCCTCGAAGCCGGGCGCCGCCCGGCCGACCGCGTGTGTGCAGCGTCGAAATCTAACGATACGCCGCACCCGGCCCAGGTGGCCGGGTCGCAAGAGCCGGGCATCCGTCGGTCGCACGCGTCGTGCCCCCGTCCATCCCGTTACGGCCGGAGCATCCGGTGTCCGGCCGCGGGGGCTATCGAGCGCCGTCGCCTCCTATCCCGGACGTCGCACGCGGCGGCCCACGCCCCGGCTCACCCCTCGCCGCCGAGCTCCGGCACGCCGCAGCGCAGGCTGGGGACGAAAGGGCACCGGGCGAGCGCCGCCTCGGTGACGATCGAGCCGAGCGGCGCGTTCCGGAAAGACGCGCCGGCAGTGCCCGCCCGACGCCGGGCAGCGGCGCCTTCACGGCCAGCCCGATCGGGCCGGGGTCGCCCGCGGCCCGTGGAGCGACCACGCCGGCAAGCGACCCTCTGGACACCCCCGGTTGCCGGTCTTAGGATGACTTTCATCGTCAGCGCAGCGAGGCGTGCGTGCAGCCGTACGGCCAGCGGCCCAACCCGGGGGCGCGGGGTGTCGGCGGCAAGGGGTCGGGCGTGGCCGGGCGTCGCGGAACTGGGGGCGGGGTCGCGGCGTAGCCCGGGATCGCCCGAAGCATCCGGCCGGCATGCGGCTGAGGTCCCGTTCCGCGAGGCGAATCGGCTGTGGCCATGGCCCCTGCGCCGGGCCGGCTGCGGGCGCCAGCGGACGCCACGGGAACGAGCTGGCACGTTGCCGGGCTCCGCGTCGACGGACGCACGGCTTCACTTGTCCTGAGAGCCAATCGGGACGGCCTGCCACCCGCCAGGGCCGGCGGGATCGAGCGGCAGGCCGAGCGCAGCACCCGATTTCAGCAGTACGAGCACGAAGCGCCGGGGGCCGGACACGGAGCTTGGACTGGTTTGATCCGGCCGCCCCGGCATGAGCGGCGGCGGGAGGCCGCCCCGCGTTACGCGAGGGCCGCGGCGAGCGCGTCCTCGCCCAACCCCGTTATCCACCAGGGAGTCCGACATGCCGATCAGCTTCGAGGTCAACGGCCGGCGCGTCACGGTCGACGTCGCACCGGACACGCCGCTCCTCTGGGTGCTCCGCGACACCCTCGACCTCAAGGGCACGAAGTACGGGTGCGGCATGGCGCAGTGCGGCGCGTGCACGGTGCACGTGAACGGCGCGCCCACGCGCTCGTGCGTGCTGCCCGTGTCCGCGGTGGCGGACGCGAAGGTCACGACGATCGAGGGGCTCTCATCGGACGCGTCGCACCCCGTGCAGCAGGCGTGGCTCGAGCTGGACGTGCCCCAGTGCGGCTACTGCCAGGCCGGGCAAATCATGTCGGCGGCCGCGCTGCTCGCGCGCACGCCGAACCCGACGGATGCGGACATTGACGCGGCGATGAACGGCAACCTCTGTCGCTGCGGCACGTACCTGCGCATCCGGGCGGCGATCCACCGCGCCGCGGAGATCGCGCGGCAAGCCGCCGCGGACTCGAGCTCCCCCGCCCCCGCCGGATCCGGTGGGCCGAACGGGCAACGCCCATAAGGAGGCCGCATGGACAGCACGCTCGTGATCAGCAGGCGTCGGTTCCTGAAGGTCACCGCCCTGGCCGGCGGCGGCTTGCTGCTGGGCGCGCGGCTCGGCGTGTCCGGGCTCGAGGCGTTCGACACGGAGCCGGCCAGCGACTTCATCCCGAACGCCTACATCCGCATCACGCCCGATGGCGCGGTGACGATCATCGCGAAGAACCCGGAGATCGGGCAGGGCGTGAAGACGATGCTGCCGATGCTCATCGCGGATGAGCTGGACGTGGACTGGAAGTCCGTCCGCGTCGAGCAGGCGAGCCTGGACACGGAGCGCTACGAGCGGCAGCTGGCCGGCGGGAGCACGGCCACGCCCATGAACTGGCTGCCGATGCGCCAGGTCGGCGCGGCCGCGCGGATGATGCTCGTTACGGCCGCGGCGAGGGTGTGGGGCGTGCCCGAGTCCGAATGCGAGACCCGCTCCGGCGCGGTGTACCACCCGCGCACCGGCCGCCGGCTGACTTACGGCGAGCTGACGACGCATGCGGCCTCGGTCCCGGCGCCCGACCTGGATTCCGTGCGGCTGAAGGACCCGAAGGACTTCCGCATCATCGGCACGCCGGTGCCGGGCGTGGACAACGAGGCGATCGTCACGGGCAAGCCGCTGTTCGGCATTGACTTCACGGTGCCGGGCATGCTGTACGCCGTGTACGAGAAGTGCCCGGTGTTCGGCGGCAAGGTGGTGAATGCGAACCTGGACGAGGTGCGGGCGCTGCCGGGCGTGCGCCACGCGTTCATCGTGCGGGGCGGCACGGACCTGAGCGGGCTCCTGGACGGTGTCGCGATCGTGGCGGACACCTGGTGGCAGGCGCAGAGCGCGCGGCAGCGGCTGCGGGTGACGTGGGACGAGGGGCCGACGGCGGAACAGACCAGCGAGGGCTTCGCGCGGCAGGCCGAGGCGCTGGCCGCCCAGCCGCCGCAGCTCACGCTCCTCCGCGACGGCGACGTGGACGCGGCGCTGGCCAGCGCGGCGAAGGTGGTGGAGGCGGCGTACTCGTACCCGTTCATCGCCCACGCGCCCCTGGAGCCGCAGAACTGCACCGCGCACTACCGGGACGGCAAGCTCGAGATCTGGGCGCCGACGCAGACGCCCGAGAGCGGGCGCCGGCTGGTGGCGCGCACGCTGGGGATGGACGAGGCGGATGTCACGGTCCGCCTGCTCCGCGCGGGCGGGGGCTTCGGCCGGCGCCTGTACAACGAGGTGATGGTCGAGGCCGCGGCCATCGCGAAGGAGATCGGCGTGCCGGTCAAGCTGCTCTGGTCCCGGGAGGACGACATGCGGCACGACATGTACCGTCCCGCCGGGTTCCACTTCTTCAAGGGCGGCGTGGACGCGGCCGGGCGGCTCATCGCGTGGCGGGACCACTTCGTCTCGTTCGGTCAGGACGGGCGGTTCGCGCCGAGCGCGAACATCGCGGAGAACGAGTTCCCGGGCCGCTTCGTCCCGAATTACGCGCTCGAGGCGTCGCTCATCCCGTTCGGCATCCCGACGGGGGCGCTGCGCGCGCCGGGAAGCAACGCCCTGGCGTTCGTGATCCAGTCGTTCATCGACGAGCTGGCCCACGCCGCCGGCAAGGACCCGCTCGAGTTCCGGCTCAGCATCCTCGACGCAGCGATGGAGGGCACGCGCTTCGACCCGGCGCGAATGCGCGGCGTGCTCGAGCTGGTCGCGGAGAAGTCGGGCTGGGGCACGCGGCAGAAGGAGCTCCCGCCCGGCACGGGCATGGGCGTGGCCTTCCACTTCAGCCACCTCGGGTACTTCGCGGAGGTCGTGCAGGCGACGGTCGCCCGGGACGGGACGCTGAAGGTAGACAAGGTCTGGGCCGCGGGCGACGTCGGCTCCCACATCATCAACCCGAGCAACGCCCTGAACAACGTGCAGGGCGCGGTGATCGACGCGCTGGCCCAGGCGCTCGGGCAGGAGATCACCATCGAGCGCGGCCGCGCGATGCAGAGCAACTTCCACGATTTCCCGCTGCTCCGGCTCACCCAGGCGCCGCCGGAGATCGAGGTCCATTTCCTCAGGACGGACAACCCGCCCACGGGCCTGGGCGAGCCGCCGCTCCCGCCGGTGATCCCGGCGCTGTGCAACGCGATCTTCGCGGCGACGGGCAAGCGCATCCGCTCGTTGCCGCTGTCGAAGCACGATCTGAGCTGGGGCTGAGCCCCTGGCGAATCGGACGGCCGGGGCGCCCTGTCCCGGCCGCCGGACAAGCCATTTGCATTTCCGACACTGCGGACGAGTGGCGCCCTCTCCGCCATCATCGCCCCGATGGATGGTCTACGTTGGGCACGGCCACCCACGGCCGGACGATTCAGTTTTCGCTTGATCTCCTCTCGCCCCGGAGGCCAGGACATGTGCGTGTCGCTCGAGGTGGGCGCATGGGCCAGTCCGAGGGCCGCCGCGGCTCTGCGCGCCGCGCCGCACGGCCGGGTTACCGGGCTCGGCCGCACGATCCAGTGGTTCACCGTGCAGTCTGCCGGTGCGTGTCGCGTGCTGTTGCGGCAGGCCCGCACCGCTGCCGTGCCAGCTCTGGCCACCGCGGCCGCAGTCGCTGCGTGTGGCGACCCCCCGTCGTAACCGGACGAAGAGGTCTACGCCCTCGCCACGGTGAACGGGCAGCCGTTGCCGGCCCGTACCCGGACCCGATCGCGCCGATCGACGCCTTCGAAGTGGTGGAGGGCACGCCCACCCTCCGTTCCGACGGCACGCTGAGGTGGGAGTTCGTGGCCCGGTGCAGGACGAACCTCCCGCCCGGGACGGAATGTCACATGGAAGGTGACGGCAGAACCGTTGTGGAGGGAACGTATTCCCGCGCAGAGGGGCGGGTCGAGATCGCGAGCCGGAGCTACCCGGCGAGCTTCGAGACCGACCGGGTCACGATCACGCTGGGTGGCGCTCTGAGCCTGGGTTTCGTGGTGACTTTCGTTCTCGAGTTCCGGCGCTGACCGGCCGGTGGCGCGGCGCGAGGTCCGGGTCGCCACGCCGTCGTCGCCTGCAACCGGTACCGTAAACGGCGCACGAGCACGACCTCAACCACTCCCTTCACGCCCATGGACACTGCGAGGATGACCGGCCGCGGCCGGCGGGTGCATCGGGGCACGTTCGCGCTGGCCCACGCCGGGCCGCAACGATCGATCCGCAACTTGTGGCGACGTCGCATTACGCCCCTCGTCGCGACCGCAGCCAGCCTGCTCGCGGCCTGCGCTACCGGTGGCGGACGTTCGCATCTCCTCAGCGACTGGCCCCTCCCGAAGGTCAGAACTGTGTGGTCAGCAAGGAGCCGCGCTCGCTGCCGCCGCCATCGGCGGTCGTCGATCGGGAGGCCCTGCAACGGGCCCTGGCCAACGCCGCGCAAGCCCACGAGGGCTACGCGCTCTTCTCGCTGGTCTACGACACGGCGGGCACCTGGGAGCGGGTCGCCATCATCGAGAGTGACCTGCCGGAGACCGAGCAGCAGAGGCTAGCCGAGGCACTCCGGTCGAACCTCGTGACACCCCCATCGGCCCGGGCGCTGCGGCTCCGGGTCGAGCTCCGCAACGGCGTACGGCTGGCGGTCGGACGGCGGCAGGTCTGCCTGCCCGAACTGAGCAACCGGGCGGAGATCCGCCGCATGGTCGCCGGCGTGGCCGTCCGCTACGGCGGGAGGGCGTCGGTGGTGTTGAGAATCAGGGTCCTCGAGGACGGCACGCCGGGTGAGGTGGTGATCCACCGCAGCTCGGGCGACCCGCGGCTGGACGCCGAGATCGTGCACGTCGCCCAGCACATGCGCTTCCATCCCGCGCTGGACGATCGCGTGCCGGTCGCGGTGTGGTCCGCGATCCCCGTAGCGGTGAGCGTGGCCCGGTAGGCGCCCCAGCCGGGTCGGTGCATGCGATATCCCGGGTGGACCCGCGTCGCCTCCGGCTACCCGTCAGCCCTTGTTGTCCACGAGTGCCGCGCACGCCTCGTCCGCTGCCCGGCACGCCTGCCGTACCGTCGGTGCCACGGCGAGGAACGCGACGCCGCGCCCGGCTTCGTCTCCCGGCGACAGGAAGACCACACCGCTGCGCCCGCCCTCGGTGAAGAGCCGATCACCGAGCCGCTCCAACGCCGTCTCGAACCCCGGCGGGCCGGGGTGCTCCGGGACCACGACCGCGAACGGCGTCTGCGCCCAGTCGCCCGTCAGGCGGTTGACCAGCGTCATCGGGATCGAGGTACCGCCCCAGCGGCCGTTGCACTCGATCCAGTGCAGCTCCGCCGTGGCCGGGTCCGGACCGACTAGGATCGCGTCGAAGCTGCAGCGGCCGAAATAGCCGAGCTGCTGGAAGAGCGACGCGAGCAGGACGGCCTCGCGGGCTATGCGAACCGTGGTGTGCTCCGGGAGGCGGGCCGGCACGGCGCCCGCGAACACGCCCGTGGGCCCGCACACCCGCTGCTCGAAGATCCCTTCGACGACGGGCGGTCCCGCCCCCGGGTGCGGGACCCAGAGCTGGACGGACGGCGTCACGCAGACCGGCGACTCCCACACGCTCACGAGGAGCGGGAACGGCCGCGGCCAGGCGAGCCGCACGAGAAGACGACGAAGCGCCTCCCGAACCCCGGCGAGCGGCAGGTCCCTCAGACACGCCGCGTCGATCACCGCGTTCCCTTCCCCGCCCGCCGCGTCCGGCACCTTGATGGCGATCCGGTCGTATTCCCGTGCGAGCGCCCGCACACGCGTTGCGAGAAGCGCCAGGTTGTGCGCCCGGGTCGTGGGCGGCAGGGCCCGCTCCCCCAGCAGCTCGGCGGCGTGGTGCGCGAACCAGGTCTTGTCGTTGACCCGCCGGGTCACACCGGGCGGCGGCGCAACGACATGCACGGTCACGCCGGCCCGCTCCGCGATCGCCGCGGCCAGCGCCCAGGCGGTCCCGCAACCGATGTACGGCTGGACGTTCAGCCCGCCCCGTAGACGCGCGATGTCCGCGAGCCGGGTGAGCAGCCCGCGGTCCCTCGCCAGTCGCGCCGCCAGCGCGCCACGCCGTATCGCCCCCGACGGCCGCACCACCTCGACCTTGCCGAGGCCGAGCGTATCGCGGCAGTACGCCTCGAACGCCCGATTGCGCGGCATCCAGAGCGCCACGACGTCCCCCTCGCCCGCCAGCATGAACGCCCGGTACTCGAGCGGGCTCGGCGTCCACCGCCCCGCGAGCTGGACCGGCGACATGTCGTGCACGAAGAGGGACGGACCCGCGCCGAACCCGGATCGCACGCGCTCGCCGAACATCGACGTCGCATCGATCCGCGGTGCCGCATCCCGGATCCGCGCAGCCAGGCGGCTCACCTCCTCCAACTCCGATGGATGGAGCCGAACCGGCACGTGCTCGATGACGGGGAGCCGTGCACCGAGCGGGTGCTGTACCGACGCGTTCTCATCGACCAGCCGACTTGGCTGCGCCATGGCCCCCTCTTCCGCAGAAGCCCTCTCCCGAGTGCTTACAACATCCTTGCCGGGCCGGTCATTCAACGTAGGGCGGCGCAGTCCGACGGCCAGCACGCCCGGGCCCGTCGATCCCGGTGCGGAGCCTCCGGTTCGGCGCAACGGCACTGCGTGGCAATCGGTAGCCGCGAGCTCGTTCTCGCGCGGCGCCAGGCTCGCTCCCCGTAACCGAGAATGCAGGGGCGCCTGAATTCCAGGACACCTTCCAACCGAGGAGCGCGCGCCATGCCGCCGGACCCGGATGCTCAACGGAAGCGGAGGTGCGTCGGGCCGCTGATTTCCCACCTGGTCTGGCCATGCCTCGTCATGAGTCTGAGCGCGACAGGGTGCTCCGAGCCATCCGGGCCGGGCGAGGGCGCCCCTGTCATGCCCGAACTCACGGATCTATCCGCCAGCTACGAGGACACGGGCCTCCCGCACGGCGGCGTGCTCATCATCGAGGGCGCGCCCGCGGACACGTCGTTCCGATTGAAGCGGGCCCAGCGAGCGCCGGTCGAGATCGAGGTCACATCCGGAGACCGTGAGGACGTGGGGCTCTACCGCCGGCTGTGCGCGCCCCGCGAGCGGGACTGGCCGTTCCATTGCTTTTCGTTCCTGGCGCTGACGCGCGAGGGCACGCACGTAACGGATCTCGCGGATGATGTGGCAGCCAACCGCGGGCGGTTGACCACGGTTAACGCCACCGGCGACGGCGGCGTGATCAAGGTCCTCGACCCCGAAGATCTCCTCCGCACGGCGCGGCGAGCCGAGTCGTGGCCAGGCGTGCAGCCCGTTTCCCTGAATTACCTCGCGTGTGTGGAGAGCACGCCGGTTTGCCTAGCCGGGGTCGGGTCCCGCCTGCATCTCCCGGTCCCGGTGGACACGGGCGCGGCGGTGCCTGGCGACGGGATCGTGCAGATCCGGCCCGGCGACACGATCACGGTCACCTATCGCCACCCGGGCGGCGGGCGTCTCGAGGCGAAGCAGGTGGTGCCATGAACGCCGCGTCCGCCACGTGGATGTCCCGTCCGTAGCTCGGCAAGCGACGCCGCTCGGGCTCGCGGCCACGGCACCGATCCATGCGCGGGTCCGCGCCGGCTTCGCGCCGCTCGACAAGACGCGCTGCCGGGCTGTTCCCGACCGCCCGTTTCCGACCTCGCCTGGTTCGGGTATCTTGTGGCGGAACCAGTCACGAGAGAGCACCATGGCGAACGACGACCGGATCATCGTCTACGAGAAGCCCACGTGCACGACCTGCCGGAAGCTGGCGAAGCTGCTCCGCGAGGCCGGCATCGAGTACGAGGCGGTCAACTATCTGCTGGAACCGATCCCCCGGGAAGAGCTGGCGCGGCTGATCGACATGATGGGGATCTCCGCCCGCGAGTTGCTGCGCACCCGGGAGCCGATTTACCGCGAGCTCGGCCTCGGGCGGGCAGACCTTACGGACGATCAGCTGCTCGATGCGATGGCCGAGCACCCCGAGCTCGTGCAGCGGCCCATCGTCGTCAAAGGCGACCGTGCGGTCCTCGCCCGGCCGCCGGAGCGGGTGAAGGAGATCCTGTAGGACCGGCGATTCCGGGAAGTGTGTCCACGAGCGACGAGGGTGGCTCCGCTGGCGTCGCCATTCGGCGCATCGCGCCGGCCGCGCGGCCACGGAGCTCTTACGGGTGAATCCGTTGGGGTCTTCCGCACGCCCCGCTCAGCTCCGCTTCCCTTCCCAAGTCTCGTACCGCCGCCCGTTCTGGAAGAACCGGCCGCGGCCCGGCGTCTCGCGCCAGTACCTGCCCTCGATCGGCAGCAGGTACGACGGCGCGGCGCCGCGGTCGCGGGGAGCGAAGTTGACCTTTCCGCCCGCGTTCTCCAGGAACCGCTCCCTTGTCCGAAAAGGCCACTCGGCCGAGGCGAACGTCGTGTCCCGGGCGAGCGCGGCCGTGCCCTCGATCACGGGACGGTTGCCGTGCCGGGAACGGGGGCAGAAGCCGAGGACCCAGCCATCCTCGTCGGCTCGCACCATGCTCAGCGTGTGTAGCTCGAAGAACAGCGGGTCGGCGAGGTCCGCGTCGAGCCGCGGATTCTCCCATGCCTCGTAGCGGCCGTCCACGCCGCTGGCACTGATCGGCCAGGCGTAGCCCTCCGCGCGGATCCGCTCCCGCCACTCCGCTTGCTTCGAGCCGGCGGAGCCGACATACCCCCAGGTCGGATTCGGTGCCGATCTGCCCCCCCCGCCTCGCCGATCTCTACCTTGCCCGTGGCACCGATGTACCGCCCGCTCAGGAACGTCGCCCCCTCGACGGGCACGTGCCCCACGCTCGCGGCGCACCACAGCGCCACCGCTTCCCGGCTTTCCTCGGTCGGACAGACGTGGCTCGCCGTCTCGACCACCAGTTCCGGAAGCGGCAAGCGCTCCTCGGTGAGCACGAGACGCAGGCCCGTTGCGCCAGGCGCAATCGCAATCCGTAGCGGCGCGAATCCGATCCGCGCGACGTACAGCGCGGAGGCGCCCGCAGACTTTGCCTCGCCGAACCGGAACGCTCCGTCCGCGCCGGTCCGCCGTATGGCGGCACGCTCCATCGGCCGCCAGAGCTCGACGGTTGCGCCCTCAATGGGCTGGCCCACGCCGTTCTGCACGACGCCCCTGACCTGCGCGCCGGCTGGCTGCGGAAACGCACCCCGATGGACCGCCGATACCAGGGGAACCGATAACCACCTGTCTCGTTGGCGCATTTCGATCACCTGTTCCCGCTTATCTTGATTTGTCCGGGACCCTGATGGAAGCCGCGATCGCTTCGCGACGTAAGGGGCGATATAACTTCTGGTCCCTGGCAATGTGCAGCCTCGAGCCCTCCGGGTAGAGGGGTGGCTCGCGGACCCGCCTGATGCCAGGAACCCACCTTATCGGGGAAGGGCTACAGTGCGAATCTGGAATCTGGCGGTGCCTGGGCCGCCCGCCCCCACCCCCACCAACACCTTTGCAGTTCGGCCGAAACCCGCTACATTGCATTAAACCCATGGATTGTCTCTCGACTCCTCGCCTCGCGATGAGGCTGCGCCACTTCATCTTACGAGGCTGTCGGAAGATGAGTCATGGGGTATCCGTGCCCCAGATTTCACCCAACGATCCCGGTCGCTCACAGGACAGGCTGACATGGGAAGAGACGACGATTCTGTTTTCGACCAGCCGAACGCCGCCCAGCTCGTTCATAACGAGGCCCAGATGGAGCTAGAGAAGTACACCCGGGACACGAGGTTCTTCGGCCACCCGGCGGGGCTCTCCACGC
>CALCID010000114.1 GCA_937907535.1 uncultured bacterium
GCACGAGTACGGGGCGACCTTCGCGGCAAGACTACCTCGCCGGGTCGAGCGCTAGTACGGGGCAGCCATCGCGGCAGGGCTGCGTTTCCGGGTCGAGCACGAGCACGTGCACGTGCACGAGTACGGGGCGACCTTCTCGGTGGGCTACCTTTCCAGATCGTGCACGAGTGCGAGGACGAGTACGCCCCCCCAGCGCCCGCGATTTCGTTGCGGGGCTCCACGCCCGGGATGCGCGGTGCAGCCCGGTCGTCGCCACGGACGACCGACGATTCCGCCGTGGAGCCCCGGACCGGGCTCGAGACCGGGTAAACCTAGGATTCGATCGGTCACCAGATCGGGAACTCGGACATGGACGAGACAGCTCTGCCTGATGTTGCCTCCGCCCCCCTCCCCTGGGCCGGCTTCCACCACATCGCGCTCGTCACGCCGGACCTGGACGCCACGATCGCGTTCTACCGGGACGTGCTCGGCATGGAGGTGGGGGAGGTGCGGATGGGCGGGGGTGTGATCCCGGCGCGGCACTGCTTCATCCGGCCGGGGCACGATGCGGCCACCTGGGGTCTGCACTTCTTCGAGCAGCCCGGGGTCGAGCTGCCCCGCTACCCCGGCGGCCTGGCGGGACTCCGCACCGCCGGCTTCATCCCGGGCGCGCTCCAGCACATCGCGTTCACCCTACCCGATGCCGCCGCGGCGGAGGCGCTCCGCGCGCGGCTCGCCGCCCACGGCGTGGAAGCGACGCCCACCGGCACCATCGGCCCGATCCAGAACATGCTGTTCTTCGACCCGCACGGCCTGCTCCTGGAGGCCACGTGGCCGAACCCGGGCGCTGCGCCGCGGGGCGGGGGATCGGACTGACGTGAGAGGCCCGGGCGACGTCGCCGCCCGGGGACGTCGCCCGATCGTCGGCGGCGGGGCACGGCCGCCTCCCCCGCTCCGGGCCCGGCCGCACGACGGTTCTGTGAGGCGCTCGAGAGCGCCCGGCCGGAAGCGGCCCGGCTCTTCCTCACCACAACGGCCGATCAGGGACCGGTCGGTCCGCGCCGCCCCGAGGCGCGGTCGCGCCGACGCCGAGCGACGTATACCGGGCTCGACATCCGGGACCGTCGAGCGCGCCCGCGCCTCGTTCCAGCACCAGCGACCGGGAGCGCGCCCGCGCCCCCGAACGGCCACGGACCCGCGGCTCCGGCCGGGTTCGGGAACGTCCCGACGAAAGGCCGACCCGATCCTCCCGGTGCCGCCGGGCCTCGCGGCCGGGCACGGCCGTGGACGAACGACCACGGTCGAGGCTCTCGGGCAGAGCCCGCATCCGGCCATCCCATTGAGGTCCGCCCCCGTGAACGCCGCGATCGCCGGAATCCCGGGCGCCGGCCTTGCGCCATGCGGCTCACGGTACCACCGTCATCCGGTTATGGCTTCTCCGTCATTCCCGGCCGCGGTCAATGGGACCGGCGCCGCCATGAACCGGCCCGCCGTCACCGCGTCGACCCTCGAGGCGCTCCGCCGTATGGCGGTGCGCTACGCCGGCTCGCCCGACGACGCGGACGACCTCGTACAGGACGTGCTCCTGGCCGCCCTCGAGCAGGGGCGGGCCTGGGATGACGCCGGCTCCCTGGCCTGGGCCCGGGGCGTGCTGCGCCGCCGGGCGGCGTTCATAGCACGCACCGAGGGTCGGCGACGGCGCAGGGAGGCGTCCTACGCGACGGAGGCGGTCGTTGCGACGTCGCCCGAAACAACCCGGAAGTTGCCCCACGATTTCATCGACACCCTGCCCCCCGCGCTCCGCACCGTGGCGCTCCTGGCGAACATCGGCCTCGGAAGGGCCGAGATCACCCGCCTGCTCGGCATCACCGACGCCGCCATGCGACAGCGCATCACGAAGCTGCGGCGGGCGTGGCGGAGCTTCGGCGGCGCGCCCGAGGTCTCGGAGCTCCCGCGCGGATTCCCGGCGTCCGCGCCCCGGCGGTCCCTGGCGGCCGGCCTCGCGAAGCTGCCGTACGGGCGGTTCGCCTTCCAGGACCCGGACGGCCACCCGGTCTACGTGGCCGCCGGTCACAAATCAGCCGCCCGCGGCAACCAATAGACGAAACGAGTCACGAAAGCCACGGACCGAGACCCATTCGGAGGAAGCGATGGAGCTGAAGTTCGACAGCATGGCGTTCATCCTCATCGTCCGGGACGTCGAGGCCACGGAGCGGTTCTACACGGAGCACCTCGGGATCCGCTTCGACCGGAACGTCGAGGAGGACGGCACGATCTGGCTCCTGGCCAGGATCGGGAGCGAGGTGGAGCTACTCGCCTTCCCGGGCGATCCCCAGCCCGGCAACACGCCCGGCATCGTGTTCGGCCTGGCCGACGGCGGGATCGACACCGTCGTCGCGTCCCTCGCCGCGGCCGGCGTCGAGATCGTGACCCCCGTCACCGAGGCGCCGGGCGGCTGGAGCGCCAGCTTCAGGGACCCGGACGGCCACGAGATCTCGCTCTTTCAGTCCGAGGCGCTCCCCAGGGTCCTGACGACGACGGCGTAGGACGCTTTCTCCCGGACCGGAGCGCCCGCGGCCGGGCGACGCACCGGATCGCCGGGCCCGTATGCCACCGGCGCCGCCGAACCCCGGCGCGGCGCGGGCCCGGCACCCGCCCCCACGCACCCATCCCGAACGGCCACGGGAGCGCCCCGGCGCCGTTCACCCGATGACCTTCGCCATGAGATGCCGCACGTTCTCCGGCGTGATCATTCGGCCCACCAGCCGGAACCGAACCCGCTCGCCGTCCAGCAAGGCGAGGGTCGGGACCGTCCTGATGCGCCTGCGCTCGGCCTCCTCCGCGCCCGACCGTTCCTCGATGTCCCATTCCTCCAGCGGCAGGCCCAGCGACTCGGCGATCTCCCGGACCACCGGCGCCTTCTCGTGGCAGACCCCGCACCAGGGCGCCCGAAAGTATCCCAGCTTCATCCCCGTACCCACTCCCTTCGCTCCGTCCATGCCCTCCCGCCATCCATGAACATCCGGTTCCGAGGATTCACGGCGATCACGGCGCAGCCCGCGTCGGTCTGCGGCGCGCGGGGCCGTGCCCGCACCAGGGCCGCATCCTCACCTCCGGTCACGACGCGCCGGACCTCGCCCCACTACCGGACATACGGCGCCACGGCGCGATGCGGGGCGCCGGGCGTCGTGCTATCTTTCGTTCCGATGCATTGCACGGCCCATGGCGCCATTCGCCGCGACGTCCGCTCCGTGCTCGGCTTCGCCCCCTCGACCGGGATCCTCCATGAACGACCCGTCCGACCGCTGCGATCTCTGCGGCCGCCCGGCGCAGCCGCTCGATCCTCTCGTGCCGGATGAGTTCTACCCCGACGTGCGCCTGCATCTGCACTGCCTCAACTCGCCTGCGGGCAAGGCCTGGACGGAACGACGCGCCGACGCGGACCCGGGCTACGCCCGCTACCTCATGCTCATCACCGTCGGCCATGAGCACGAATGCCCGGCTTGCGGCTCCGTCGAACGGATCTCGCCCAGGGCCATCGGCATGAGCGCGGCCAACTGGGAGGTCCCCTGCGACTCGTGCCATCGGTACCGACCGCTGCTGAACGCCGACCGCTCCCCGGCGGAACGCGAGCTGATCCGGACGCTCCGCGCCCTGGCCCGGGACTTCGCGAAGTCTCCCGACCCCGACCCGATCCTGGCGCGGGTCGAGGGCCTGGCCCTGCGCCACGACTCGTTGCTCCCGGCCGAACGGTGCGTCTGTGGGGGCACGTTCTCGCTCGCGGCGAGGCCCCGGTGCTCGTCCTGTCACGCGGTGCTGGTCGACTCGCCCTTCCATTTCACGCTCCCGCGCCCTGGCGCATGAGCGTATACCCCGGGATTTCTCGGCCATGTGCGGACGCGGAATCGCGGATCCGTGTCGGCGGGGCGGGGCGCATGTCCCGGGGCACGGCTCGAGGCGACGTCGCGCGGCGACCCTCGTCGCCCACCGCATCCGATCCGGGCGTCCGCCCGCCGCGAGCGCTGAGCGGGTGAGGCGGCGATGACCGGGCGCGCGTCGCACCCCCGGGATCGGGTCATCGGCCTCTACGAGCGCCATGCCCGGGCGTTCGACCGGGATCGGGACCGGTCGCTCATGGAGCGGGCGTGGCTGGACCGGTTCCTGAGCTGCGCGGCGCCCGGAGGAACGGTCCTGGACCTGGGATGCGGGATGGGAGAGCCGATCGCGAGCTACCTCCTGCGCCAGGGCTTCCGCGTCGTGGGCGTGGACGCAGCTCCATCGATGATCGAGCGGTGCCGGTCGCGCTTCCCGGATGCGGAGTGGATCGTCGCGGACATGCGCGGGCTCGACCTCGGGCGACGCTTCGATGCCATCCTCGCCTGGGACAGCCTCTTCCACCTCGGCGCCGAGGACCAGCGCGGCATGTTCCCCCGCCTCGCCGCGCACGCCCGGCAGGGCGCGCCGTTGATGTTCACGAGCGGCAGCGAGGCGGGAGAAGCGATCGGATCGTACTGTGGAGAACCGCTGTACCACGCGAGCCTCGACCCGACGGAGTACGAGCGGCTCCTGACCGCGAACGGATTCGTCGTGCGCGCGTACGTAGCGGACGACGCCGCCTGCGGGCATCACACCGTGTGGCTCGCGACGTACGAAGCGACGCCCGCGGCCCGGCCCGGCCGCCCACGGCCAGCCGAGGGTCATCGCTCAGTCGAACCCGACCGGGAGTCCGGTTGACCGGGGCCGCGGTCATGGAGAGATTCGCCGATGGCGGATCGTCCCGGGGGCGTTGCCGACCACCGGGAGATCGCTGGGGTCCGCCGCGACGCCGGCCGATCCATGGCGTGCCTCGTGGCCGCCGGCGGCCAGGCGACGCAGCGGTCGGCTCGCCCGCAGGGTCGGATCGCCGTTCGTCGACGCGGGTGATTCCGCGCGGCGCGCCGCGAGTGGTGTGGCGAGCGCACGCGCCCGCCGGGCGCCGGGTATGACTCCAGGCCGCGGTGCAGGAGCGTTGGCGTCTCCCTGCACCCGCGTGTCGTCGGCAACGCGGTGTCAGCGCCTCATGCGCACGGCGCCGGTCTCTGGACGAGCCACGGGAACGGGCCCTGGTAGATGCCGGTCGAGTCGTCGCAATGATCCTTCTGGCCCCCTACGGCAGCCGCGGTGACGTGCAGCCGGTGGCCGCGATCGGGCGGGAGCTCGCCCGCCGCGGACACGACGTCCTGCTCTGCGCGCCGCCGGACCTGGCACACATCGCCGAAACAGCCGGGATCCCTTTCACCCCGGTCGGCCCGCCCCAGGCCCACCTCTTCGACGGGAGCCAGAGCAACCTGTCCACGTTCCGCGCCGCCCTCCGCGTGGCGCCGGAGCAGCTCGAGGTCCTGCTGCCGCTCGCCCGGGACGCGCGCGTGATCCTCGGGTCCGCGCTCCAGTTCGCCGCGCCGGCCATCGCCGAAAGGCTCGGCATCCCCTATGTCTACGTGATGCTGAGCCCGGTCCACCTCCGCACGCCGGAGCTCTCGCCGATGGGCGCTTTCCGGGGACGGGCGGGCCGGACCGTCCATCGGGTGCTCCTGGCCATCGAGGACGCGCGCCATCGGCGCAGCGCCGGCTGGCTGCACGCCCTCCGGAAGGAATGGAACCAGCCGCCCATCCGCTCGGTGGAGCGCTACATCACCCGGAGCGGCACCGTCCTGCTCGTGTCGGACCCCGTCCTCGCGCCGCCGCCCCGGGAGGAGCCGGGCGTGATCCAGACCGGGCACGTCTACCTCCATGTCCCGGCGACCCTCCCGGACGATGTGGAAGCGTTCCTCCGCGCCGGTCCCCCGCCCGTCTTCGTGGGGTTCGGCAGCATGCGCCACCGCGACGGCGAGCGGCTGGCGAACGCGGTGCTGGAAGGCGTCCGGCTCGCGGGCATGCGCGCCATCGTGCACGAGTCCATCGCGCGCCACGCGACGGATCCCAGGGCAGCCGGGCCGGACGTTCTCCTCTGCCAGGACCTTCCCCACGCCGCGCTGTTCCCGCGGGTCGCGGCGTGCGTGCACCACGGGGGCTACGGGACCACGATCCAGGCGGCCCGGGCCGGCGTCCCCCAGATCCTGGTCCCTCACCTCGGCGACCAGTTCCATCACGCCCGGCGCGCCGCCGAGCTCGGCATTGCCGCGGCGCCCGTCTCGCTGAAGAAGGCGACGGCGTCCGACGTCGCCCGCGCGCTCGAATTCGCCCGCAGGCCCGCGACCATCGCCGCGGCCCGGGAGTTCGGCGTGGGGCTCCGGGCACGGGAAGGGACCGGGCGGGCGGCGGACGTGGTGGAGCGGCTCATGGCCGGCGAGCCGCTCGGCCGCGAGCTCCTTGCTCCGGCCACGACTGGCTGACTACTGCGAGCAATACCTCTGACGGAGGGAAACCGCGGTGTGCGGCGTCGCAGCCTTCCTCCTCGCGGGACTCATCGGCACGGGCGACCCCGCGCGTTGAGCCTTCCGCCCCTCCCTGCGGCTCGTGGCAGCACGATCGACGGCGCCGGCGCCCCCGCGTCCGTGCCCGCCGCTACCCCCGGCGCGGACCACCCGCAAATGCGCCGCGAGGTTGGCCCGCCCCACCCCCGCCCGACCCATTGCCGGGACGCCGCCGAGGCCGCATAGGTGCCACGCCCGGTGGGGTCTGGACCCGACGTCGCCCCGCACCGGATCCGGTTCCGGGGCCCGGAACCCCGTGTTGCCTTCGGGCCGCTCCCCCGGTGCCGGCGCGGCCCGGCTCGTCGCCCGTCCGGGCCTGCCGCCGCCCCGCGTCCTTCCGACACTCTTGACGCGGGCGCCGGCTGCGTCTAATTATGCACATCAAATTGCATCCAAGACAGTACAGACACCGCGCTCCGGCTCTCCCCGGCGAGTGACGGAGCGGTGAATAGCCATACGATTTTTTTCACTTCCCGTGATCCGTCCCGACCGGCTGCGGGTCCACGACCCACCGGTCGGTTTGTGATAGATCTCTTGGCGCCCTCGCCGCAGGCACATCCCCCGATGCGCCTGTGATGACGGGACTTCCATAAACATCGCTCGAAGCCGAGGCAGGACTGCGTCCAGCCTGTTCGGTTCGGGACGCAGTTGCAGCTACTGGTGATTTCGTTCGGCGACCATCCGGGCGTCGCTCGTCGGCTCATCCGGGCCGGAGGCGCGCCGGCCCCGGAAACGGTCGGCCGGCGAATCGGGACCCGGGCCATCCCGGGAGCATGGAGGGTGAAGGGGCCGTGGCAGGATGCCCCCGGTCGCCAGGCGTCCGTCGCGGCGCCGGCGAGCGGCTCGATTCGCCCGGTAACGGATACCTCTTCGAGGAGCTTTTCACGCGACCCGTCTCAGGAGGCCAGGTAACACCATGCATGCAGCAGCGAGGTTCACAGTGGTGGTGCTCGCGTCGCTGGCTCCGTGGTTAGCAGCGGAAGCCAGGGCACAGACGGGCACGATCACCGGGGTGGTCGTAGACCGGGACACCCGGCAGCCCATCCCGAGCGCGCAGATCATGATTCCGAGCATCGGGCGAGGCGTCGTCGCCCAGGCGAACGGAAGGTACCTGCTGCGCAATGTCCCGCCGGGGACCTATGAGATCGAGGCCCAGGGGATCGGTTACCGGACGGTTTCCCAAACGGTCCAGGTCGCCGATGGGCAGACCGTCGTCGTCGATTTCGAGCTCCCGCTCTCCGCGATCGCGCTCGATGAGCTGGTCGTCGCCGGTTCGCCGGCCGGCGTGCAGCGCCGCCGCGCGATCGGGACCGGGATCGCCTCCATCGACGTCGAGTCGAAGCTCCGCGATGCGCCGGTCACCCGCGTCCAGGACCTGCTCCAGGGGCGTGAGGCGGGCGTCATGAGCATGGCTTCGAGCGGTACGGTCGGCGCCGCCGGCCCCCTGATCCTCCGCGGGGTCACCAGCCTCACCCAGGACAACCAGCCGCTCATCTACATCGACGGCGTCCGCGTCGATCAGAGCAACGTGAACATGATCGGCCTGGGCGGCCAGGTCGTGAGCCGCTTGAGCGACCTGAACCCGCAGGACATCGAGCGCATGGAGATCATCAAGGGTTCGGCCGCGACCGCGCTGTACGGGAGTGAGGCGTCCAGCGGCGTGATCCAGATCTTCACGAAGCGCGGCCGTCCGGGTGAGACGCGCTACAGCCTGGACACCCGCATCGGGGCGAACTGGATCCCGAAGAACCTGCCGAAGCAGCACTTCGACTCGAAGTACCCGTCCGCCAACGACCTGCTGAAGACGGGGATGCACAAGGAGATCAACGCCTCCGTGCGCGGCGGGACGGAGACGCTCGGGTTCTACGCCGGGCTGAGCCGGGTCGACACCGAGGGCTCGTTCCCGAACAACCACTTCGAGCGGACCGCCGCCCGGCTGAACGTCGATCTCCGGCCGAGCGAGAAGCTCACGGCGACGTTCTCCACGGCCTACTCCGTGACGGACGCCGCGCTCCCGGTCAACGACAACGTCACGAGCGGCATCCTGACGAACATCTACCTCGGGAACCCGGTCACCCGCGCGACGGAGACGGATCCGTGGGGCGGCGCGTTCTTCCCGGTCCCGATGGTGCTGGCGCGGGAGGTCGAGGACGAGGCGAACCGCTTCACCGGCAGCCTGACGATCGACCATCGTCCGTTCGAGTTCTTCAGCCAGCGGGTGACGTTCGGCATCGAGCGGACCCACGCTCAGGGGAGGAGCTACAACCCGTACTGGATCGAGCCGAACCAGCCGGTCCGTAAGGGGAGCCGCGATGTCAACACCCGCAACAACCACCAGTTCAACATCGACTACGGCGCGGTGCTGAAGCTGCGGCACAGCCCCGCCTACGAGTCCGACTTCAGCTTCGGTCTGCAGTTCTTCAGCCGGAGCGATCAGCGGGCCTTCGCGAGCGGGTCGGAGTTCGCGAGCCCCGGCCTGCGCTCCCTCGGCGCCACCGCCCTGGCTTCGGTCAACGAGTCCGACCTGAGCTACAAGACGGGCGGCTTCTTCGGGGAGTACCAGCTCGCCGCGCGGAACCTCCTGTTCGTCAAGGTGGGCGCCCGCGTGGACGGCTCGAGCGCGTTCGGTGAGGACTTCGGTCTGATGGTCTTCCCGAAGGCCAGCGTCTCCTACGTGATCTCCGATGAGGATTGGTTCCACGTCTCGGGGCTCGACATGCTCCGGCTGCGTTTCGGCTACGGGACCGCGGGCACGCAGCCCGGCGCGTTCGACCACGTCCGTACGTACACGAACGTGATCGGCCTGCACGGGCAGCCGGGGATCCGCGCCGACACGTACGGCAACGCGAACCTCGCGCCCGAGGTGAGCCATGAGCTCGAGGGCGGGTTCGACGCGAACCTGTGGGACAACCGGCTCTCGCTGACCCTGACGGCTTACCACCAGCAGACGAACGACGTGCTGCTGGAGAAGACGAACCCGCCGTCGATGGGGATCCTGTCGACCCAGCCGGTCAACGCCGGTAAGGTCCGGAACCGTGGTTTCGAGGTCAGCGCCGAGTACCAGCTCCTGCGGCGGGCCGGGATCGGCTGGTCGGTCAACGCGTCGTATTCCTACAACGACAACCAGGTCCTGAGCCTGGCCGGCGAGCCGTTCATGATCCTGGACCGGTTCGGCACCCGGATCGTCGAGGGCTACCCGGTGGCCGGGAAGTGGGAGCGGGTGACCGTCGGCTACGATGAGAACGGCTTCGCGATCGCGAGCGACACCGCCGTCTACATCGGGCCGAGCATCCCGCCGCACACGGGGAACGTCGGCACCACGCTGAACTTCGGGAACGTCAGCCTGCGGGCCACGGGTCAGTTCGCCATGGGGCATTACGTGAACCACCACATCAAGCCCTACATGGCGATCAACCGGACCGGCGAGGCGTACTGGCGCGTCGTGGCCGCGAACGGCAACGACCCCGACCACATCGAGGTCCGGAAGTTCATCGAGCGTCACCGGATCTACGGGGACTTCATCGAGCCGGCCGACTGGTTCAAGGTCCGTGAGGTCGTGGCCGCCTACACGCTTCCGTCCGAGTGGGCCGCCCGGTTCGGGGCCAGCTCGGCTCGCGTGGTCGTGTCCGGCCAGAATCTCCTGACCATCACGCGCTACTCCGGATCGGACCCCGAGGTCTCGTCGACCTTCGGCAACGGCAACAACCTGTCGATCGGCGCGGACTACTTCACGGTGCCGCCGTCCCGGCAGGTCATGTTCGGCCTGAGCCTGCAGTTCTGATCGGTCCGGTTCAACGCGAATGACTCGAGCTTAGAGGTTCTGAGCCATGCACTGGAGGAAGGAATACATGACGGCTCCGCGACACCGTGGCCCGATCGCCCTGCTGCTCGCGGTGCTCCTCTCGGTGGCGGCCGCCTGCGATCTCAGCGTGAGCGACCCCACCCGGCTGACGGAGGACGACATCAAGGGGGACGCGATCCTGACGGCCCTCACGGTCGGCGCCATCGCCTCGTACGACGGCGCGTTCGACCGGCTCTCGATGATCACCGCCCTGCTCTCGGACGAGGCGATCGCCTCCGGGAGCTGGAACGGCTGGCATCAGGCGGACAAGGAGGGGTTCATCAACCTGTTCGACTCCGAGTCCGACCACATCAACATTCCGTGGATCACCTGGCGCTGGCTGGCCCGCGCCCGCGCCCTCGCCGATGACACGTACCGGAAGCTCGAAGAGCAGCTCCCCAACGTGTCGAGCGATCCGCGCGCGGCGCTCATGAAGCTGTACGCCGGGCTGGCGATCACGGACTTCGCGGACAACTTCTGCCAGGCCGCGTACGACGGCGGGCCGGTGGTCGAGCCGGAGGAGAGCTACCGCATGGCGGAGAGCCGCCTCCAGGAGGCCATCGCCATCGCCACGGCCGCGGGCGTGGACTCCATCGTCCACCGGGCCCGCCTGGTCCTGGCCCGGGTCCACGTCGGGCTCGGCAACTGGCCGGAGGCCGTCGCGAACGCCCGCGCGGTCCCGACCGGCCTGCGGTGGGTCGCCCACTTCCGCGATGCGCCGGGTGAGCGGAGCTTCTTCTGGGGCCAGAACGCGGATCGCGGCGAGCTGTCCATCGGCCCGCGGTTCCAGGACACCGGCGATCCTCGCGTCCCGGTGCAGAACCAGAACCGGCCCGGCCCGGACACGCGGACCATCGTCTGGGCCCAGATGAAGTACCCGACCCGCAACGACGACTGGGTGATCGGGAACTGGCAGGAGGCCCGCCTGATCGAGGCCGAGGCGCTCCTGCGGAACAGCAACGTCGAGGGCGCGATCCAGCTCATGAACCAGGTCCGCGCGGCGTCCGGGCTCGAGCCCTTCCCGACGGACGTGTCGCTGGACCAGGCGTGGGAGCACCTGCGCAACGAGCGCGCCTTCGAGCTGTTCCTGCAGGCGCGGCGCTACAACGACATGCGTCGCTGGAACGAGTTCCCGCCGGGCTGGGGCGCGACCTGCATCCCGATCTCGCGCGAGGAGCGGGACAGCAACCCCAACCTGCGGAACGTCCAGCTCAAGGGTTGGCCGTGATCCACGCGCCCGCAGGGGCGTGCTGAGAACAGGAATCGCGACTGGCGGGTCCGTCGGTGTGCGCCGCGCGGCAAGCGCGGGCCCCGGCGGCCCCGCCGGGATTCCCGCCCCGCGGCCCGACCAGGTCCCTTCGACAACGAAACTCAAGGGAGAGAACAAGTCATGGAGCTACGCACCCGCAGTGCACCCTGGGCGCGGTCGGCCTTCGGCGTCGGCGCGCTGACATTGGCATTCGCGGCGCTCGGCTCGCCGGCGGTCGCACAGAACGCGTCGAGGGAGAGCGCCACCAAGGCCTCCGCCGTCACCATCCCGCTGGAGCACGCGGTCACGACGCAGCATTCGGTGGTCGTCAAGGGGAAGCGGGTCCCCTACAACGCCACGGCCGGGACGCTGCCCGTGTATGACACCGAAGGGCGCCCCGTCGCGTCGGTCTTCTACGTCTTCTACGAGCGCTCGGACGTGACCGACAAGACCCGGCGCCCGATCTTCATCTCCTTCAACGGCGGGCCCGGCTCCTCCTCCGCCTGGATGCACCTCGGCTACACCGGCCCGAAGCGCGTCCAGATCGACTCGGAGGGCAACCCCGTCCAGCCGTACGGGATCCGTGACAACCCCGAGTCGATCATCGACGTGGCGGACATCGTCTACGTCGACCCGGTGAACGTCGGGTTCTCCCGGCCGCTCGAGGGCGTCGACCCCCGGCAGTTCTTCGGCGTCAACCAGGACATCGACTACCTCGGCCGCTGGATCGAGCTCTTCATCACCCGGCAGGGCCGCTGGCTCTCCCCGAAGTTCCTGATCGGCGAGAGCTACGGCACCACGCGCGTGTCCGGCCTCGCGCGGCGGCTCCAGGAGACCCACAAGATGTTCCTGAACGGCGTGATCCTGGTGTCGCCGACCAACCTCGGGATCGAACGCAATGGGCCGGTCCGTGAGGCGCTCTTCCTCCCCCACTACGCGGCAACCGCCTGGTACCACGGCAAGCTGGTCCCGGACCTCCAGAGCAAGGACCTGGACGAGATCCTCCCCGAGGTCGAGCAGTTCACCGTCAACGAGTACATCCCGGCCCTGGTCATGGGCGGGTTCCTCGACGATGCCCGGAAGCGGGAGATCGCGCGCCGGGTCGCGCGGTACGCGGGCGTCTCGGAGACCTTCGTCCTCAACAACAACCTGGCGATCCCGATCACGCACTGGCGGAAGGAGCTGCTGCGTGACCAGCGCCTGACCGTCGGCCGGCTGGACGCCCGGTACCAGGGCGTGGACCGGGACGCGGCGGGCATCAACTACGACTACGACCCGGCCATGGCCGCGTGGAACCACTCCTTCGCGCCGGCCATCAACTACTACCTGCGCGATGTCCTGGGCTTCAAGACGGATGTGCCGTACTACCTGATCGGCGGGCCGGTGCGCCCGTGGGACCGCACCGGGGATCAGACGGGTGAGGACCTGCGCGCGGCCATGGCGCAGAATCCCTACCTGAAGACCATGATCCAGGCGGGGTACTACGACGGCGGCACCGACTACTTCTCCGCCAAGTACACCATGTGGCACATCGACCGGTCGGGTCAGCTCAAGGACCGGTTCCGCATCCACTTCTACCGGAGCGGCCACATGATGTACCTCCGGGACGAGGACCTGGCGACGTCCAACGATCACATCCGCGAGTTCATCCAGTGGGCGATCCCGCCGGAGGGCACGCCCGCTCACTGGGGCCGCACGCGGCCGGCCACCTGAGCCGCCCGGCTCCGTTCCCGGATCGACCGACCGCTCCCGGCAACCCGCCGGGGGCGGTCTCGTTTTTTTCCCGCGGGCTCGCTACCCCCGCCATGGCCGGCCCGGCCGAGTCCGGGAGACGGGCGTCCGCGGCCCCGTGTCGCCAGCGTTGCTTCCTACGCCTCCCGCGACCGATATTCTGGACAGCCGTGTCTCGTCCTGGCGGCCGGGTGCGATTCCCCGAGAGTGCCTCCCGCCATTCGCGTCGAGCACCGGCCGTGCTCGCCCGTCTCCGGCGGAGGGAACCGTATCGGGGCCCCGGCATCCCGGAGGACTTCGGGAGACTTCCAGAGCGCTGGCGCTTGACCGCCGCCTGGCATGGGCCGCGGATCCTACCGGGATCGCTGAGGCACGAGGCGGGTTCGTTGCACGCGGGGCTGGAGCACGCGACGTCGCTTCGATCACGATCCCGGCGTGACCCACCCGGCACGCGGCGCCCGACGTCCTCGCCGGGATCCTGTCGGCGCCTCACCTGCATCGCCACGGACATGAACGACGAACGCTTCCACTCCGAGCGCGCCCGGATGCTCGCGGGCGAACCCTACGACCCCATGGACCCCGAGCTGGTCGCGGCGCGCGCCCGGGCCCGGGACCTCTGCCGGACGTACAACGCCACCCGGGAGTCGGACGTGGAGCTCCGGCGCAGCATCCTGACCCAGCTCCTCGGCGCCGGCGGCGAGACCGCCTGGATCGAGCCGCCGTTCTTCTGCGACTACGGCGCCCACATCGAGCTCGGGGAACGGGTCTACTTCAACTTCAACTGCGTGGTGCTGGACATCTGCCCGGTCCGGATCGGGAGCCACTGCCTGTTCGGGCCCGGGGTCCACATCTACACCGCCACCCACCCGCTGAACGCCGAGGAGCGGCGGAAGTACGAGTTCGGCAAGCCGGTCTGGATCGGCTCGGACGTCTGGGTCGGCGGCGGAGCCATCATCCTGCCCGGCGTGCGCATCGGGGATCGGGCGGTGATCGGCGCCGGGAGCGTCGTCACCCGGGACATCCCGCCCGGCGTGTTCGCCGCCGGCAACCCGTGCCGCGTGATCCGCGAGATCACGGAGTGACCGGCGGAGGATCCGTCGGTTCCGGTCCCGCCCCCCGGCGCATACGGCTCCCGCTGCGGTTTCCCCAGCGCCCGCGCGCCCGTAGATTCCGGCCTCGTTCCCTGCACGAACCACCCACGATCACCCGCAAGACGCGCATGAAACCAGCGAAGGACGAAAGGGAGGCCGCGAAGGGCGCGCGGTCGGCAGCCCGCAAATCGAAGGGCTTCTCGGAGGAAGAGCTCGCCGCGATGAAGGAGCGCGCCCGGGAGCTGCAGAAGGAAGCGCGCCGCGGGCGCGGGAGCGCTGCGGACGGGGAGCGCGACGTCCTCGACAAGATCGCCGAGATGGAGGGCCCGGACCGGGCCATGGCCGAGCGGATCCACGCCCTCGTCAAGGCGAACGCGCCGACGCTCTCGCCGAAGACCTGGTACGGCATGCCCGCGTACGCGAAAGACGGCAAGGTCGTCTGCTTCTTCCAGAGCGCGCAGAAGTTCAAGGCCCGCTACGCCACGTTCGGCTTCACCGACGCCGCGAACCTCGACGATGGCGCGATCTGGCCGACCTCCTTCGCCCTGAAGGAGTTGACCCCCGCCGCGGAGGCCCTGATCGCCGAACTCCTGAAGAAGGCGACGTCCTGAGGGCCGCCTACGTCCGCCGAGATCCGACTCCCACGCCCGGCCCGCCCCCGGAGCCGTTCCTCCGGCCGGGCGCCCCCGCTGCTCGGCCGACGCCGGCGCTGTGACCGTGACCGGGGGCACCGCTCCGTCGCGTGTCGATTTCAACGCCCCTCGTTCGACGCAGGGATAGAAGCGCACCGGGAGCGGCCCCCCTCGGGCCCCGAGCCGCAAGCTCTGCGGCCTGGTATCCGCACCCGGAGCGCGCCCCGAATGCACTCGAGATCGAAAGGAGCCCACAATGCGCGTCATGGTTCTGGTCAAGGCGACGGCGGAGACCGAAGCGGGGGTCATGCCGAGTGAGGAGATGTTCGCCGCCATGGGGAAGTACAACGAGGAGCTGGCGAACGCCGGGATCCTGCTGGCGGGCGAGGGACTCCACCCGAGCTCGAAGGGCGTGCGCGTGAAGTTCTCCGGTGACGAGCGCACCGTCGTCGACGGGCCGTTCACCGAGACGAAGGAGCTCGTCGCCGGCTACTGGCTCTGGCAGGTGAAGTCGATGGACGAGGCGATCGAGTGGGCGAAGTGCTGCCCGAACCCGACGGGCACGGAGTCCGAGCTCGAGATCCGGCCGGTCTTCGAGGCCGAGGACTTCGGCGAGGCGTTCACACCCGAGCTCCGGGAGCAGGAGGAGCGGCTGCGGGAGCAGTTGGAGGCGCAGCAGCGCCCGTGAGGTTTCGGGGCGACGTCGCGTAGGGCACGTTACGGGGCGGCCGCCTGCCCGCCCCGGCCCCGACCGCGCCCGGCCGGGAAGGTCCGCCCTCCCGGCCGGTCGCTTCGCGACGCGCAGACCCCCGTGACTTGCGAGGGCGGAGTGAATCGCGCACGTTCTCCCTGATGCCGCGGACCACGGCCTCCCATCGGCCACGTGCCGGGCGGCGACGTTGTGGGCCTCCCGGTCGTCCGGCGCCGGGGCCGCGATCCCTGTAGCAGGAAGGAGTCCTCATGATGCGCGTCATGGTGCTCGTGGCGGCGCTCGTGCTCACGGGTTGCGCCAGCACGGCCATCGGGTTCCTGGGCGAATCAGTCGGGGTGAAGCTCCATGGCAAGGTCGTCGCCGCGAAGATCGAACCGACCACGCTCATCGCCACGGATGGCACGTCGTGCGACGTGTCGAAAGGAGCCTGGGAAAAGGCGGAGGTCGGGAAGCCGTACCGGTGCCTGTGGTCGGAACGGGCCACGTCGAGGCCGGAGTGACGGCGGGGGCGCCCTGAGCGGCGCGGTCCGCGTGTAGGAGTTTACGCCGGGAGGGGTGGACGCGCGACGTCGCGTACTCATGCGCCCGGCGCGGAGCCGACCGTCCACTTCCATCGCACGTAGCTCGAGCTGGCGCTGGTCCGCGGGGAGCGGGCGCTGCGAAGGCCGGTGAGCGGAGCGACCTCGCGGTCGACTGCGCCCACGTAGCCCTCATTACCGCGCCTTTCCTGACGATCGCCCGCGCCGGCGCCGCCCGTCAGATCGACACGAACCGATACATCAGGCGGATCAGCCGATACGCGCGGTCCATCGAGTCGGCGGTGAACTCGACCGTGTAGCCGTCGACCTGCCGCACGCCCGGGATCGCCTCGAGGATCTGCGGCCTGGTCACGTCCGCCAGCCGCAGCCGGACGCGCACGGGCGAGCCGACGTCGAACGGGCGGGCGCGGTCGAGGCGCTGGAGCGCGCGGCGCGTGGCCGCGGCGAGGTCGGCGCGCACGGCATCCGGGTGCCGCAGCCGCGCGGACGCCGGCGTACCGCGACCTTGGTCACGACCCGCTCCGCCGTCGGCACGTTCGCGCCGAACTGCGCGACGAACGCGGAGTCGCCCGCGGCGAGGACGACGGGGACGCCGAGCGCGCCCGCGTACGCCGCGTTCAGCTCGCCCTCGCCTGCCTCGACGTCGTTCAGCCACAGCCCCTTGACCGCGCCGGAGCCGGTGTGCGCGAGGAAGCCGTGCGCGGCCCCGGCGCGCCCGTGTGGTCCAGTCTCCGGATTCCCTCGAAATCGCGACTTGGGTGCTCGACGGCGAAGTCCCCCCAATCTTCGGTGGGAGCAGACCGGGCTCCACCGGGCGCAGGAGGAGAGCGGCGGCCCGCCTCGCAACGCCCAACGGGCCGGTCGCGCACGGGAATCCTCGGGCCGATCGCTGCGCTCGGTGCTCGTCCATCCGGACCGATCTTGCCCACAACTACTGAGCGGCCAACATTCTCCTCG
>CALCID010000115.1 GCA_937907535.1 uncultured bacterium
GGCGTACACGGTCAGCAGCATGAAAGACTCGGAGAGGAGCTCGATGTAGCTGCGCGCCGTGGGCGGGCTCACGTCCATGTCCTCGGCGAGCGACTGCCAGGCGAGGGGCGCGCCGAGGGAGCGTCCGACGCGCTCCAGCAGCTTCAAGGTCGAAATACTGCTCCGATCCAGATCCCGTACGTCGCCGGCGACGATGTCCCAGAGCTTCTCGACCGTCTCCGGGTTCACCCGCCCTGCGCGGAGACAGTCCTCCACCGCGGCCGGGAAGCCGCCTGTCGCTTCGTAGGCGCGCCAAGCCCGCTCCAGGTCCGGAGCCGCGAGGTTGAGTTCCCGGAGGACGCGCGCACCCTCGGGAGTCAACATCTCTCCCGGTGAGAGCGTATCGTCCGGGAGGGAGAGTCCGAGGGCGGAGATACAGAAATCCCGGAAGGAGACGGGGAGTTGGAGGTAGTGGCGTCCGGCGCCCTTCCGCCCGGGGAGTTGTTCACTCCCCACTTTCCGCGCCGAAGAACCGGTGCAGAGGACGAAGTCCTCATCGCTCGGCCCGTTGTCCACCACGTACTTCACGCCGAGCTGCCAGTCGGGGATCGTGGTGACTTCATCCAGAAAGAGGTACCAGGGTCCATCCGGATCCGGATGCAGCTGCCGCGCACGTTGGATGACGTCCACGATCTCGGAGTGATTGGTTCCGAGATCGAAGGGGAAGTAGAGGACTCGCCGCTCACCCCGTTCGAGGAGGCGACGGATCAGGATTTTCGCTGTTGTGGACTTCCCGACCTGACGTGGGCCGCGCAGGGTGTGGATCCTTCGCGGGCTCACCTCGATGGCGTCGAGCACGGGGGGATCCCAGCGGAAGCCGCGCTTCTCGAGGGCGCGGATCTTCGGGTCGCGCTCGATGGCGGCAGGATCGCGCCACCAGGGGTTGAGGCGGAGGATCTGGGTATCGGGGTCGGCCAGGAGCGGCATACTGTAGGCATCAGAAAAGTCTACTTTGGTCTACCGTACGGTAAACCAAAATACGCTTTAGAAATTACTACAGTAGCTCATCGGGCGCCAGAGGATTGCCGCAGCAGCGCCAGGGTCACACCATGGTTCGCCGCAGGCGTATCGGCCCTCCGGGGGGCGTCCACCCGCCGCCGAGGTGAGCGGATCCAACGAACTCGCGGGGGACAGGTGGATCGCCGTCGAGGCGGTCGTGGGCTGACGCGGTGACCCCGGAGTGGGCCGCCTTCTCTCGGGGACGCGCCTGATCTTTATTGCAACGTGTTCGGCCGTCAGACGCGTGCGCCGTGCAGGAGCGAATCCCAGCGCTGTCGGTGGGGGGGCATTAACGTCGTCGCCAGGAGTGTTGGCCGCTGACCACGGCTGGTGCGGCCAGATCGGTGAGTCCTCAGGGAGGCGACCATGCGGATCCCCAGGGCAGCAGTCATCCTGGCGCGGGCGGTGGTATTCGCCGGGTGCCGTGACAACGACTCGTCGACCGAAGCCAGGACGCCGTCGGCCTCGGGCACATGGACGGGGGTCATGACGATCGGTACGATGACCCTCACGCTCGCCGAGGAGGCCGGTGGGAGCATCACGGGCGCAGGGAACAACCAGGGCTCCGGTGTAGGTGTGTCCCTCACGGTCACGGGCACGCACGTGCATCCGAGCATCACGCTGACGCTCCGGTCCTCGGGTTTCCAGGACGCGAACTACACCGGCAAGTTCGTGACGGAGAACACCATTTCCGGTAGCCTCACCGGATCCGGCTTCAACAACGAGACACTGACTTTGACACGGCAGTAGACGGGTGCGACGTCGGCGCGGTGTCTCCTGCGCACGCGGCTGCCTCCGTGGGCACGGTCGCGGTCCCGTTCGATCCGGCCGGTCGCCGGCGGCGCACAGCGGCAACGCGGGCCCGCCCGATTCTGATTCGCTCGACCGTCGCGCGGTGTCGTGCCGCACCGCGGCGGACCTGGTCGCCAACGACACGAGATCCGCCCCGGGTGAGCGGGCACCGAGGGACGAAGACCAGGTTCAGCCGACCCCACGCGCCGCAGCAAATGAAATGAGGAGAAAGTCGCGGAAGCTGGTCCTGTGGATTGGCGCCACCATCCTGGCGTTGCTGGTTATCGGCACGTTTGCCGAACCACCCGAGGAGGCTGAGGAGGCCCCCGTCGCGGCGAGCGATGCCCCCGATGCCGTCGAGGCAGCCGGTGAGGAGCCGGCGGCCGCGAAGGACGATTCGCCAAGGACCGTCGAGTTCGGTCATGAGGCGCGCGTCGAGGCTAACACGCTCGTGGTGGAAGGGAAGACGGACCTGCCGGACGGCGCCCTGGTGGCCTGGGGGGGCACGGGTGGGGGCATGATTCCCGATTCGACCGACGCGGGCCAGGTGACGGTGGCGGACGGTCGGTTCGCGATCCGCCGGTCGGTGCGGGGTTGGGGGGATGCCGTGGAGATCTGGGCCGCGTTCCAGATGGGCCCCGGGGCCGGTCAGCCCGCGCACGTGGCGGAGTTGTACGGCCCGAACGGCGAGAACCTGACGGGCCCGAATGTCATCACGATCGGTTCGTTCCGCCGGGTGGAGCGAGCCGCCGTCGTGGCGGTGCCCAGGCGGTGACCCGCGGAGGGGGCATCGGCGGCCCCATTTCCCACGTCCCCGAGTCTCATCCGGTATTGCGGGCCGTTCGCCCTGGCGAGGGCACGGGTTCCAGCTCGGACACGCGGCCGTTGGCCGGCTGCCGATGCCGATCGGCGGGTTGCGGTGGAGTCGGCGGCAGCGTTTCAGGCTGGGTACGCGCCGGGCGTGCGGGGCTCGACGTCGCCTATGGCTTGCGTAACCACGGCCCGCCCGGTCGCCCGGGCAACGCGAACGCGCGAACCGCCGAATTGATTTCAGCGGCGGGTCCGTTGGCTGGCCGGCAGGCCGGGGCCCGTGCCATGCCGGCCTCGTACTCCCTCGTCGGCCGGCGGGACGGGTGGTACTCCGCAATGGTGGGCCGAGCGCAAGGTACGCTCGGGAATCCGTCAGCCGCCGACAGCTCGTTCATCGGCTGCCTGGGCACCGGACCGTTGGACTTTCGGGCTTCACCCCGCAGGTGGAGGGGGGCGATCGTCGGCGAGAGCGGCCGCCACCCTCCAGCCCCCCACCCTCACGGCAACGTCGCCCTCATCCCCAGGTGCTTCACCCGGAACGCCAGCACGTCCGCCGCCTCCTCGATCTGCTTCGAGGTCGGCTTGCCGGCGCCGTGGCCCGCCCGCGTCTCCACGCGGATCAACACCGGCTTGTCGCACGCCTGCACCTCCTGGAGCCGCGCCGTGAACTTGAACGAGTGGCCCGGGACGACGCGGTCGTCGTGGTCCGCGGTGGTCACCAGCGTGGCCGGGTAGCAGGTGCCCGGCTTCAGGTTGTGGAGCGGCGAGTAGGCGTACAGGTAACGGAACGCCTCCGGGTCGTCCGGCGAGCCGTAGTCCGAGACCCACGCCCAGCCGATGGTGAACTTGTGGAAGCGGAGCATGTCCATGACGCCCACGGCCGGGTGCGCCACCGCGAACAGCTCCGGCCGCTGCGTCATCACCGCGCCGACGAGCAGCCCGCCGTTCGACCCGCCGCCGATCGCGAGCTTCTGCGGGCTGGTGTAGCCCTCGCGGATCAGGTACTCGGCCGCGGCGATGAAATCGTCGAACACGTTCTGCTTCCGCTCCTTCGTCCCCGCCCGGTGCCACTCCTCGCCGTACTCGCCGCCGCCCCGCAGGTTCGGCTGCGCGTACACGCCGCCCATCTCGAGCCACAGCAGGTTCGCGA